>NZ_JAODNK010000041.1 GCF_025465275.1 Nocardia sp.
TCGATCGGTGCGACGGTGTCGGCAGCGGGCGCGGCGTTCACGGTGCCGGCGGTGACGCCCATGGCCGCGATCAGCAGCGCCGACGTGGCGGCGAATTTCCTCATCAGCATTTGTTGCAAACCTCATCGGAATAGCTCGGGGGGACAGGGAAATACAAATCCAGGACAGCTAACGCGCGGTGAACCCACCGTGACCGTTCGTTCAAATTCCGTTCACCTCGGTGATCGTGCGGTTCGTCAGCTTCTGGAAATCCGCTGCGTACGTATGGTTTTCAGGCCTGTTCCCTGCCACCCTGTCCATTACTATGCGGTCTGTTTGTGGCGAAGGTCACAGAGAATGCTTGAAAACCGGAATGATCCTGTTGGGAAATTCTCGAAGAGTCCACGAAATTGCAACTTTTCGGATGACAGTACGAATATTGTCGGGATAACTTGTTTCCTTCTTGTGTCCGATTTCGCTCACAGGAAGCTCACAGCCGGTGTAGACCCCGCAACATGGAGACCGCACGGCAGCGGCGACCCAAGGCGACGTAGGGTTTTCGGTGTGCGACTGCTCGTAACCGGAGGCGCCGGCTTCATTGGCGCGAACTTCGTTCATCAGACCGTGACCCGACGCCCGGGCGTCCATGTCACCGTGCTCGACAAACTCACCTATGCGGGCAATCGCGCCTCCCTGGCCGCCCTTGCCGACCGCATCGAGTTCGTACACGGTGACATCGCCGATCCCGCGCTGGTCGACCGGCTCGTCGGCGGCGTGGATGCGGTGGTGCATTTTGCCGCCGAATCGCACAATGACAATTCGCTCGCCGACCCCTGGCCATTTGTCCAGACCAATATCGTCGGTACGTATTCGCTACTACAGGCGGTACGGCGGCATCAGGTGCGCTACCACCACATCTCGACCGATGAGGTGTACGGCGACCTCGCGCTGGACGATCCTTCCGCATTCACCGAGGTCACGCCCTACAACCCGTCGAGTCCGTACTCGGCGACCAAGGCCTCCAGCGATATGCTGGTGCGGGCCTGGGTGCGGTCCTTCGGCGTACAGGCCACACTTTCCAACTGCTCCAACAACTATGGCCCGTACCAGCACGTGGAGAAATTCATCCCACGCCAGATCACCAATCTCATCGACGACGTCCGGCCCCGCCTCTATGGCACCGGACATCAAGTGCGCGACTGGATCCACGTGGACGACCACAACAGCGCCGTATGGGAAATTCTGGACCGCGGCCGAATCGGGCAGACGTACCTCATCGGCGCCGAAGGCGAACGCGACAACAAATCCGTTGTACAGCTGATCCTGGAAGCCTTCGGCCGCGATCGCGACGACTTCGATCACGTCACCGACCGCCCCGGTCACGACCTCCGCTATGCCATCGATTCGACGTTGCTGCGCACCGAACTCGGCTGGAAGCCTGAATATTCTGACTTCCGTACCGGTTTGGCCGCGACCGTGCAGTGGTATCGCGACAACGAGGCATGGTGGCGCCCCCAGAAAGACGTCACCGAAACGGCCTATGCGGCCGCGGGAGAGAAAGTCCTGTAACCCCGGAAAGGGCTCACTCACGAGGGGCGAGCCCACCCCAATCGCGCCGATACACCGCCCAGTCCACTGGCGTCGCGGCAAAATCCACGTATAGTGCCACCCCGAATGTCCGGCGGTCGAGCGTGGTACGCCCCAAACCTAAACGGACGCCGCGTATTGCGCTCGCTACCGTCTCCGCCGCACCGTGATGACCGAGGTCGTCGGCCCAGAATGCGGGCAGCCCGAGCAGCAGATCGACCTGCGGCGGCGTCACCTGAAGAGCCAGCCGGGTCTGCTGCGCGACATATCCGCCGTAGAGCGAGCCCGTCGGCATGGCCGTGTCGTAGGACATCACCGCGATCTGGTCGACGCGTCGCGCCACCTCCGCGAAATAGGCTTGCGACCACCACTTTCCGTGATCGGCGAGCGCCATACCCAGCAGGTGCAGACCCGGCAGCGGATCGATGACCGGCGCGGACACCGACAGCAGCGCCCGGCGGGCGGCGGTGACGGGACGCACCCGATCCAGCAGTGCCAGGAATCCGGCCGAACCCGAGCTCACCGGCTCCAGATCGAAATGGATGCCGTCGAATCCGAGATCCAGCACCTGGTTCGCGGCGGTGACCATACGGTCGCGGGTCGCGGCATCGTCCAGGTTCAAGCCGTCGGATTCGGGAGCCAGGATATCGCCGAGCCAGGACTGCACCCGGATGCCGGGCAGCAGCCGATGCACCGTCTCGACGAACCAGCGGGCCTGTGGGTACAGCGCGGGCGGCAGTGTGCCGTCATGATCCAGCGGGCCGGTGTGGACGTAGAGATCCTTGATCCCGGTGCCGGACAACAGGACTCCGAGCTGCGCGACATCGGCCTCGGTCTTGCGGCCGTCCACCCAGGCGTGCCCCAGCCACACCGCGTCCCGGCCGCGCGTGCGGGCCGACTCGGCGGGCGTGCCGGCATCCTGCAGCCGCAGGTAGGCGGCCGCGGCCCCGATCGGTGTCAGCAGCGTGCACACGACGATCAGCAGGACCACCGAGATGCGCCACCCGCGCGACCGATTCCGCCAGCGGGATCGGTCCTGCCATTTCGCGCGGGCGGCCGCGACCGGACGTCGTAGCCACCCCTGTGTACCCACCTCCGCACACTACCGAGCGGGTCAGCCCCAGACGATGGTCGAATACTTGATCACCGCGGCGATGAGCGCCACGGTGACGGCCACGACCACCGTGACGGCGGGACCCCGAGTCGGGATCTTGCCTTCGAAATTGGTGAGCCGCAAAGGCATCCAGCGCAGCAAGACAGCCAGGAACAGCAGCGCCAGCGGGACGAAGTACCGGCCCTGGACACCGTCGATGATGAAGTAACCGACGGGCGTGAAGGACATGTACAAGGTCACGTAGATCATCGCGACGCCGGCGAGCATGGTGAGCAGTACCAGCCAGGTGCGCAGCCGGTCACCGGTCAGGCGGTCGGCGATGCCGAGGCTCACCACGAAGGCCAGCAGGCTGGCGCAGATGGTGAGCGCCGGGACATCGATGTACGCGAAGCCGAGCTCACCGAAGAACTGACTGAACCAGCGCTGGTCGCGGCGGGCGATACTGTCGCCGAAGACGCGCAGGAAATGGCCTGGGTCGCTGAGGATTCCGTGCAGCTGATCGCCGGGGCGGACGCTGCCCCACTGATCCTGCGGGCGCATGAGGCCCATACCGTCGCCGGTCGGGGCGGCGATCTTCATCCATACGGCGAAGGCCGCCGCGCCGATGGCCGCACCGGCCCACGGCAGGACGCGCTGCCAGACGGCGGGCCGGTCGGCGCTGCCGAAACCGAAGCGCTGCGCGGGAATCAGCACGATGAGCATGGCCAGCAGCACATAGGTCGGCTTGCAGACCGGCAGCAGGATCGCCGCCGCCAGTGCCGCAACGGTTTCCGGGCGGGACAGGCGCTTGCCGAGGAACAGACTCTTGACGATGAGCGCCGAAACGAGCAGTGCCAGTGCGTTGGTCACCGTATCGGCGGTGACGGTGCCCGCCTGGAACACCGCGATCGGCAGTACCGCCACCGTCAGCGCCAGCCACTGGATCCGGTGCCCGCGCAGGGCGCGCACCGCGAACGCGACGATCACGAGATAGGCGAGCAGCCCGGCCCAGCGGGTGGCCAGCACCATGCCGCCGACATTGAGGTCGAAGGCCTCCGCCAGCCGAATGCCCGCCGCGGCAGGCAGATACGGGACGAGGGAGTAGGCGGCGGTATTGGTGAACCACACCTGCTTGGTCTGGGCCGACACCGGCTTGCCACCGAGTTCGTCGTAGCCGTGCGGGTCCTCCACCATGGGGTCCTGCTCGTCCGGACTGTTGTTCGCGTAATCGTCGTGCGCGTAGCCCATGAGGGCGTCCACACTCACCGGTACGTCGCCGCCCCATGCGGGACCGCGATCATCGTGGATCTTCTCCGGCAGGAATCCGCCGTGCGCCACCTGATAGGCCCGCCCGAACTGGGTGATCTCGTCGTGCCCCCAGAACGGCGGCGTCAGCACGGAGAAGACCGCGCCGAACACGCCGGCCAGCAGCAGGAACACCAAAGTCGCGGTGCCGAAACGCTGTTCGATCCGGGCCGCGACCCGCTGCACGCCCGTTTGCTGCTCGGGAACCGCCGCCGGCGCGATCTTCGTCGGCTGCGCGACACCGGGCGCATCCACGCCGCCGGCCGGCATCAGCTCGGCGGGCGTCTCCGGAACGAGGGCCGCGGGGACGAGGGGTGTGGTGATGACGACCTCGGCCGCATCGGGTTCGCTCTTGCCGTTGTCGCTCACTTCGGTTGCCACGATGTCCGATTCTGCTGGACGGGTGGTTGCAGGTGTCGCAGGCGGGGGTGTTGTTTTCGTGGTCGGGTCCTCGCCGGGCCGGGTGGCCTCCGGTTCGGTCCGGATCGTCATCGTCGGGTACCGCCCGAGCGTTCACCGGCGCATTCGTCCGCACCGACGGCCGAATAGCGCAGGTACATGAGCCGCGCCGCCTCGTGCCGGGACCGGCGGATGCCGTCCAGCACCAGTCCGGCGGTCCAGGCGAGGCTGCCGAGCAGCATCAGCGTGAAGCCCAGGAAGAGCGTCGGAAAGCGCGGGACCGAGTGGATTTCGTAGAACTGGATCACTATCGGCGTGATCAGGATGATCGAAATGATCCAGGCCACGGTGCCGAACAGGCCGTAGAAGGCGACCGGGCGTTCATGCCGGGCCAGGCCTATGATCAGCCGCAGGATCTTGAAGCCGTCGTGATAGGTGCGCAGCTTGGATTCGCTGCCCTCCGGCCGATCCTTGAAGCCCACGGGCACGGCCGTCTGCGGCACCCGCAGATGCAGCGTGTGCACCGTCAACTCGGTCTCGATCTCGAATTCGCGCGACACCGCCGGGAAGCTCTTCACGAAACGCCGTGAGAAGACGCGGTATCCGCTCAGCATGTCCTCGACGTTCTCGCCGAACACCTGCGCGACCACGCCATTGAGCACCTTGTTGCCGGTCTCGTGACCCGGCCGGTATGCCGTCTCGCCGGCCAGCTCGCGGCGCACACCCAGGACATGGTCGTACGGCCCCGACAATAGCGCCTCGATCAACCGCGGTGCGGCGGAGGCGTCATAGGTGTCGTCGCCGTCGATCATCAAATAGACGTCGGCTTCGATATCGGCGAAGGCGCGGCGCACGACATTGCCTTTGCCCTTGCGATATTCGTGACGGACGATCGCGCCGGCCTCTTGCGCCCGCTCCGCGGTCGCGTCGGTGCTCAGGTTGTCGTAGACGTATACGACAATTCCGGGCACGGCGGCCTTGAGGTCGCTGACGACCTGTGCGACCGAGGCCTCTTCGTTGTGGCACGGAACCACTGCGGCAATGCGGAGCTCGGTGGGGTCCACCCGGTCAATCCTCGATGTGATCGGAAGGCGAATACGAACACGGGGAGGGTACCCGAGATCACTGCGGTACCGTCGCCGAGTGTCCAGCAGTGAGTCGGTAGCCGTCG
>NZ_JAODNK010000042.1 GCF_025465275.1 Nocardia sp.
GCTTTCTCGTAGAAGTGGAGTTCCCGCGGCTGGGTGACGGTCAACTCGGCGGTGGCGGTTTCCACCTGCACCATGCGTCGGTCGTACATCAGGAAACTGGTTGTCGGGCTTCGAAAGTCGGCAGCCAATGGGACGATACCCATCGAGAGTCGCCGGTTGTCCATGAGGTCGAGAAGGTGTTGTAGCTGACCGAGCATGACTGCGGCATCGCCGACAGTCCGGTACAGGCACTGCTCGCTCAGCAGGAAACTGAACCGATGTGTGCCCTCGGCCCGAGTGAGTCGAGCTTGCCGGTCCACTCGCGCGGCAACGGCACTGTCCAAATCGTCTGGTATTTCACTGAAGTCGATGCACACTGCTAGGACCGCGCGGGCGTACGGCTCTGTCTGCAGCATCCCGGGAACAAGTTCGTTCTCCCAGCCGCGCACGAGTCGGGTGGATGCCTCGATCTCGATGGATTGCTGTTGCCGGCGAGTGAGACCGGTTGCGCAGAGTCGTTGCCATTCCAGATAGGCGGCACGGACGTTGCGGGCGCTGGCGATCAGATCGGGAGCTTGCAGCAACGCACCGGTCAGTTCACACCAGGATCGAATGTCGTCCTCGGCGGGAATTTGATGTCCACGCTCGATGCGGGACACCTTCGCGGGATGCCATCCCGCGAGGCTGGCGAGCTGCTGCCCGTTGAGGCGTGCAGCTCGCCGGAGCTCTCGCAAACGTGCCCCGAGGTCACGCTTGGCTTCCTCGACACCAGTCACCGCCGGGAAGCGTACTCACTCTGTATGTACTCGGCGTGCGGGATGGCCTTCGGCCACAGCCGATCGCGGACGGTGCGACACCGGTCAACGAGGTATGGATCCTCGGTGACTGCGGTGCCCGCGAACTTGCCGCCCGGCTCGAAGATGGTGAAACCGAGCAGGTTGTCATCCCACAGCCACCAGTCATCGACTGTGTACTCGTATGCCGCGACAAGGTGTCTCGGCAGCCAGCGAACGTCCTCCCCCGAGTCGATGTTGGAATCCGATACGGCACAAAGCCAGCGGGTGTAGGCGCTGTTCGGGATCGTGACGATCCGCATGCGCTGTATAGCGACGCCACGGTCGGTAGTGGCCCTCATCAGCTCGTCCCATTCCGAGTACCACTCCGGATCTGGGTCGGGTTCAGCGGCCAGCCATCGGCGTAGCGGCTCAGCCTCCTCCGGTGTGGTGTACGCATCTTGCGTTTCGAGGTGGAATGCCCGTGTACGGGCATCTCGGAACATCTGGTTGAAGCTATCGCCGTGCAGGTAGAGCATCTGGCCGCTGCTCCTCTCCGACGGGTACCTCGACGGCCGTCTCGTGGCCGGGGATCTCGAGTTGGTTCAGCGCTTCTTGATCGGTCAGGGGAGCGCCCATCAGTAGGAACGTGCCGTGCCCGGTGTCGTGCAGTAATGCACCGAGGCACGTGTCCTCGCGAAGGTATCCGAGTAGTGCGTGGGGAATTTCGATTCGTTCGGACTGGTCGGTCCGCCATCCCTGTATGACGTAGGTGCCGCGATCGGACAGATACAGGGCCGGCGATCCACCCTGTTTGGTATCAGTGCCGAGATGTTGCAGTCGCATAGGTGCCATCCTTGCGTGCGAACTTGCGTTGGATGCTTCTATCGTCGCCCCAAACCAGCATAAACATCAATGGTTTCCGCAATTCTGCGCAAGAATATGGCGCTTGCCGCTCGCGGATTCGTACCGTCCATGTAGGCGCTCGGGGCCTGTGATCGTCGTCCTGGCCCCGAGTTGCCACTCACGACGACGTAGGCGACGAGACGACGAGGGGTGACGACGATGGCCTTGACCGAACCAGAAGCGAAAGTGCTTGGCGCACTGTTTATCTTGCAGCCCACGCAAGCACTCACTGTCCGCCAACTGTGCCGCACGACCGGACTCGCGGACGGGCCGACCAGACGGGCGCTGCGCCGGCTCTCACGCACAGGTCTCGCCCTGAGTACACATCAGAGCCCGGCGAACTGGCGCCCGACCCATCGTGGCCGGTTGGCTGTCAACCTGCCCGGATACCGGGACTACGTCGCGCCGTCGACGCAGAGGTGCCCGCGATGAGGGCCACCCCGACTGCGGTCGGGTACCTGCGCCGTGACGTGTCCGGTATCCGGCAGGACTGGGACGAGACCAAGATCCGTAGCCGCGCAAAACGTCTGGGATACGACCTGGCGAAGATCATTGTTTTCGGTCCCGGCACCGACGCGCGGATGCAGCGATTGATCGACGCCGTCCGCGATGCCGATGTCGACGCTGTAATCGTGCCGAGCGCAGCACATTTCGATGGTGCGGAGATCCCGGTGCCGCTGGTCAAGGTGGTCGATGTGATCACCGTCGATCCAGAAGAAACCTATGCACGCTGGTTGCTGCCGCCGTGGCCCGTCGAGGGTGACTCTCACAGTGGCGCCGATGCCAGGAAGGGGTGAAGTGATGGAGCTGTGGAGCCCAGGCCCGAATGGAAATTCTGGCGATCTGTGGAACGTCCCGGTGAATGCCGATGACGACGGTCAGGACGACGCGCGTATCAACCGGCGGTAGATAGTGGATCGCCATGCAGTACCAGGTCTGAGCGCCCTCGGGTTCGCCCCGGGGGCGCTCCCATTCCCGAAACATGCACTGCCACAACTTAACCAACAGGAAACGTCATGCGAACGATCACCGCACGTTGTGTCACCTTCGCCGCCGCCCTGCTCGCCGCCGACACCCTCTCGGCCAGTCCGGCGGCCGCCACCACGATCTCAGAACCTATTCACACCGAGGGTCCGTGCCTGCTGGGCCACGTCAACCCAGCCGACAACAACAGCGCATGCAGACTCGGCGGCGGATACCCAGAGGTCGATGCAGACGAGAACGGAGTTCCGATCGAGAAGTGCGGGCCGTCGATCGACGGCAAGAACGTATCGACGGTTGATTCCCGCGGCGGCCAGCGGTTCTTCATCTGCAAACACACCAGGAACCTTCTGGGTGATGATTACTGGGAATGGAACGAGGTGCTGCACTCATGAGGACGGACACCGGCACGATGACGAATGCTGAAGCGCGCTACACACCGCGGCTCAAAGCTCTGCTCGAGGCTGCGGACGAGATCGCCACCGCCGCCGGCCACACTTACACCGGCGCCGAGCACGTCGCTCTCGCAATGCTGCGCGATCCGGCCGCCATCCCGACCAGGGAGATCGCGACGATGGGACTGAACCCGGATGCCATCGCTGAACAGATCGAGACTGTGATGGCCAGTGACGGCTACCGGACCCCGTCGAACCAGGCCAGGCGTCTCGATGGCAGCGTCGTAACCGCTACCGAATAGCCTGTGAACGAAGACAACGCCCCCAACCGATCTGCATCGGTGGGGGCGTCGTAGTTCCTGCTAAAGCACCACTGCGTGACTTTCCGTGCCGTTCTGACGGCGCGTATGCACGTGTCCAAGCGGTGTTCGGGCAGTATCCACGCTGCGGTCTGGCAGCGACGGCGCACCACACCACTACGCAGGCGCCGCGCATCGATCGCGGACCGAGTCTGAGAGAACTGATAGATGAATCGCAGAGCGCGAACCGCTGTCCAATCCGCTATCCGCGCTGTAGTTCTCATTGCCTGAGGTTCCACAGACCGCCTGAACCCGCACCGATTATGTGATGCGGTGATGGCATTTGAGGAGCGACGCGTGTGCGGATCAGAGTCGGGTCGCGATGTGGTGGTCTTCGGTGGGATAGTCGAAGTAATCGGCGAAGAAGTCCTGGTCGACGCCAGGAAGACGCCAGGTGCCGTCCTGGTCTGCGACTGCTGTAGCGGCAAGCCAGTCGATCTGTCGGGCGACGGTGCTGGCGTAGTCGCCGACCTGTCGATACCCGAGGTTCGTGGCGGCGGTGGTGTCGAGCACGATCGGCGGTCGCGCATCCCAGAGGTGTCGGCCCAGCGCGGGGTCGGTCTGATCGTCGAGCAGAATTTCGGCCCAGGTGTGTCCGAGTTGCCCGGCGATGGTTGCGGCGATCTGCCTGCCGGTCGGCGCGTCCGGATCCGCACTGTTGAGCACTCGGCAACCGGGCTGCGCCGCAACTGTTTCCACGAGCGCGGCGAGATTGACCGCGGCGGTGGGATGGTCGATCCCGGCACCGTGTCCCGCCAGCAGCACCGCCGGTCGACGGTCGAGCACACGCTTCACAAAGTGCCACTCGCGGGGGCGCCGGGCGCCGACCCCTTGGACCTTCGATGCGCGCAGCACCGTCACCGGCGTACCGCTGTCGAGCAATACTTGTTCCGCGGCGACCTTGTTCGCGCCGTATCCCTCCCGGGTGGTGTGGTTGCCGTTGCCGGGAGGCAGTGTCGGGGCGGTTTCCCGGATCGGGTCCGAAAAATTGGGTGCGGCAGTGGAATTGACGTGACGGCCGGTGTCGTCGACGTAGACGGCCTTGCTGGAGATCACTACCGTAGACGCCGCCTCTCGGGCGAAGGGCAGCAGCTGTCGGGCGTGCTCGGCGGTGAAGCACAGGCAGTCGACCAGCAGTTCCGCCCCGTCGCCCCCTCCCCCACCGTGATGGGTTGTCGACACCACCTCGAAACGCAACTGATGTGCCGTATCCCGTGTTGTCCGAGCCGGCCATGATGCTGACGTTCAGGAACTCGCGACACTTCGATACGCGATACCTAGTCGAAGAAGTCGGCCCCATCAACAGAGTCAGCTGCTGGCTCATTGACCTCACTGAGCGCCTGATCTACGTCGACGAGCAGCACCGCGGCCGAGGGCTGGGCCGTCGCCTGTTGGCCACCGCCTAACTGACCTTGTCGGCCCTGACCAGCAACTGCAGATGTTCCGCAGTGGCAAGGCAATCACCGCCGGGGAACCCCTGTGCCGAGATCTCCGACTCGACCCCGCATGCGGAAGAAGGCTGCCACCGACAAGGTCGCCGAGGTCGCCGCTCACGCAGGTCGTGATCTGTCTGCTATGAGGGTGGCCCGGTTCGCAGGTCTCGGAATCCGAGTTCGAGGAACCGGATCCACCGCACCGCACATTCGCCCGCGCCGCTCCTCAGCCGAACCCTGCGCCGGGACGCGATCTGGGAGGCCGCTGCCTGATAACAAGCAAGAGCAGCGTATGTGAATTCAGTGCGAGTACTGCATTTGCGGAGTCGAGGAGCGTCCATCTGCGGTGTCGCAATTCTGGATAGGTGTTGTCGCAAATCCGGTCGATCCGATCCACCACGCGCACTTAACCTCTCACCGAGGAGGCTTACCGCCTACGAATTGGATCGGCCCCCGGGAGGAAGTCCTGCGAAGGATGGGAGGGGCAATCGACGCGCATCAGGAGGCGCTACTACTGCGCCAACGAATCACCGATCTCTACGCACTCGCCAACAATCCCCAGGTCTACCAGGACGATGCGATGCCTACCCGCTCTGAACTCGATGCTGCAGAAAGAGCCCTGGACGAGCATCTCTCGGACTGCCGCGACGAGCTGGCGCGCCGTCGCGAATGGAGGTGGGACTACAAAATCCTCGACGAACGGTTCTGAAGGGGTCCAGCACCGCCATGCAAATTCGCGCTCGTTGACATCAGCGGCCAGGCCGAGTGTCACCGTCTCGCAGTCGGAAAGGCATGGATCGAGAACGCTATTCCCTGTGAGTTGTTTCCCGCAGTCCTGGTCGCCGCCACCGCCGCCATGGTTCCCGTGGCCCGGTGTGAAATCCGGCGCGTGACGATCAGGGTCACGACCTATACCGGCGGGGTACTCGATGCCGTGAATCTGTTGCTGGTGCTGCGGTACACCTCCCACGGCACCCTCACCGCCACCATCCTTGCCTAGCCGATCGAAGGGAGCGAAAACCCATGGCAGGCAGCGAAAACATCCCCTACTACGCCCTCATGGGAGAGTCAAGGCATCCGATGGATGCTGAGCGACAGCTGGTGTCTCTTGGATAGGGCTGCGGCGCAATGCTCTGAGTGGGTACGGTATTGGTTCATATTTTGAAAACTGCTCTGGGGCAACGTGTATGAAGTTGGGGCGTCGAGCGCAATCGCTTTACAAGTGGTCAGGAGGTCGCGTGCGGGAGCCGGATTGTCCTGCGGCCGAAGCGATCTCCATGCGTCCGACCCGGTCGAACCCGTCGCCCGATCTCGTATGACCTGTCATCACCTATCGACACAGACGTTTGGGGGATCAGCGTGACCGCATCGCACCCGCCTGGAACCGCACAACACGCGTCGGCGCAGCCGTATGCGGTCGGCCCCGGGTTCGGCGGTGACGAACCCCTCGAACCGATGTACACCCTCGAGTTCGCCCAGCACCCGCACGCGGCGTATGAGCGGTGGCGCAGTTCGTACGGGCCGCTGGTGCCGGTCGAGCTCGCCCCGGGGGTGCCTGCCACTCTGGTCCTGGGCTACACGACCGCAGTGCGGATCCTGAACGACCCGGAGCACTTTCCCGCCGACCCGCGGATCTGGCAGCGATCTGTGCACGCCGGATGCCCGGTCCTGCCGATGATGGAATGGCGGCCGAACGCCTTGCGCAGCACCGGATACGAGCACAGACGCTATCGGATGGCCAACGTGTCCGCGCTCGATACCGTCGATCTGTACGGCATGCGCGCGGTCGTCGAGCAGATCGCGGTGCCACTGATCAACGACTTCTGCAGCGGAACCGGCAACAGCGGTGACATGCACCGCTCGATGGCCTCTGCGGATCTGCTCGGACAGTACATCTATCCGCTGGTCTATCGGGTGCTGGCCTTCGTTCTGGGTTTCGATGACGACACCAACGAGCAGGTCGGCACCGGTATGGCGATGATGTTCGATGCCGCTGGTGAGGCCGAGGCCGGTAGCGCGATGCTGGTCGCGGCGCTGGATGAGCACATCAGGCGCAAGCGTGCGCGCCCTGGCGGCGATGTCACTTCCCACCTGATCGCTTCCGGCGACTTGAGCACCGAGGAGCTCATCCATCAGCTGGTGACCCTGCAAGGGGCCGGTAGTGAGCCTCAGGTGCACCTGATTTCCAACGCGCTACTGCTGATGATGACCGACGAGCGGTTCGCCGGCGACCTGATCGACGGGAGCCTGTCCACCCGGGACGCGCTCGACGAGGTGCTGTTCACCAATCCGCCGCTGGCCAACTACTGCATCACCTATCCGCCGCAACCGATCCTGGTCGAGGGTGTGTGGCTGCCCGCGCATCAGCCGGTGGTGATCAGCATGGCCGGGTGCAATGCCGACCCCACCATCCAATCCGACCGTCTCGCCCGATCCGGCAATCGCGCGCATCTGGCATGGAGTCTGGGACCACACCAATGCCCGGCCCGGCAACTGGGCTATCAGATCGCCATGGACGCGATCGATTATCTGCTCGATGCTCTCCCGGAGCTCCGGCTGGCCGTGGCCATCGACGAGTTGGTGTGGCGGCCGGGACCGTTCCACCGCGCCCTGGAATCGCTGCCCACCGTGTTCCCCCAATCTCCGCAACTGCCGCTGCTCACCGAGTGAGGAAAACCGATGGAACACACCACCACCCCGCTGGTCTTGGACCCGACCGGCACAGATATCCAGGGTGAGTCGGCGCGGATCCGCGCCCGCGGCCCGGTCACCCTGGTCGAGCTGCCCGGCGGAATCCGCGCTTGGGCGGTCAGCGACCAGGAGATCCTGCACAACCTACTGCGTGATCCGCGCGTGTCCAAGGATGCCCGACAGCACTGGCCCGCCTTCATTTCAGGTGAGGTGGGCCAGGATTGGCCCCTCTACACCTGGGTAGCGGTCAACAACATGTTCACCGCGTACGGCAGCGACCACACCCGGCTACGCAAGCTGGTGCGGCCCGCGTTCACCTCGCGCCGCACGCAGGCGCTGCGACCGCGTGTGGAGGCCCTCACCGCCGATCTACTCGACCGGCTCGCACAGACACCGCCCGGTCAACCGGTCGATCTGCGCGAAAACTACTGCTACCCACTGCCGATCGCGGTCATCAGCGAACTGATGGGGGTACCTGACTTCCTGCACGCGGGTCTACGGACCTGCGTCGACGGAATCTTCGATACCTCACTGACTCCTGAGCAGGCTCGAGCCAATTTCCTCGAGATGCAGCGGATCCTGCGTGAACTCGTGGACTATCGCAGAGACAACCCGGGCGAGGATATGACCAGTGTGCTCATCGCGCACCGCGACGAGGACGACGGTTCGACGCTGACCGAGCAGGAGCTCGTCGATACACTGCTACTGGTCATCAGCGCCGGCCACGAGACCACCGTCAACCTGCTCGACCAAGCCATATTCCTGCTGCTCACCCACACCGGCCAGCTCGAGAAAGTCGAGGTCGGGGCCGCGTCGTGGGCTGAGGTGGTGGAGGAATCGCTGCGGCTGGAGGCACCGGTCGCGCACCTGCCGCTGCGATACGCTGTCGAGGATCTCGAGATCGACACCGAGGACGGGCAGGTGCGCATCGCCAAGGGCGAACCTATCCTTGCCTCGTACGCCGCCGCGGGCCGCGACCCCAAGGTGCACGGCGACACCGCAGCGGAATTCGACGTCACCCGAGAGGTCAAGGCGCACTTGGCCTTCGGATATGGGGTACACCTGTGCCTGGGAGCGCCGCTGGCTCGGATGGAGGCCGAGATCGCGTTGTCGGCGCTGTTCGCGCGGTTCCCGCAGATGCGCCTGGCCAAGGACCCGGCTGACCTCGGCACGATCAGTTCGTTCATCTCCAACGGCCACGGCTCACTGCCGGTATACCTCGGCGCCTGAACCGGGCAGGGTCACCGCCCGATAACGTGAGCACCGCGAACCGGCCGGCG
>NZ_JAODNK010000087.1 GCF_025465275.1 Nocardia sp.
CCCGGCACCTGCGCGGGCTCCAGCACGGTGACCGCCCACTTGCTCACCGGCGCGGCGATGGAGGCGATATCGACTGCCTGGAAGTCCTCCTTGTGCAGCTTCGCCACCGGCGCCTGCCCGGTAATGCACAGGATCGGAATGGAATCCGCACTCGCCGCATACAACCCGGTGATCATGTCGGTGCCCGCAGGCCCGGAGGTACCGATGCAGATACCGATATTGCCCGCAGCGGCACGGGTGTACCCCTCGG
Organism: Nocardia sp.; assembly: GCF_025465275.1. GTDB lineage: Bacteria > Actinomycetota > Actinomycetes > Mycobacteriales > Mycobacteriaceae > Nocardia. Next base: position 251 of record NZ_JAODNK010000087.1, read on the forward strand.
CCATATGCGAGGCCGCCTCGACGTGCCGCGCGAGCACATGCCGGATCCCGCCGTGCGCCCGCATCGCACTGTAGAACGGGTTGATCGCAGCACCGGGAAGTCCGAATGCCTGGGTTGCGCCTTCCTTTTCGAGAATCAAGACCGCCGCATCAACTGCCCGCATCCGTGCCATTTCAGTTCTCCTTGTCCGCACGCCCGCTGAGGCGCTCCACCCCGCGCAGCAGGGCACTGTGGTCGAGTCCGCCGTCGCCGTTCGCCTTGGCCGCGGCTACCAGTTGGGCGACCAGCGCTCCCAGGGGCACAACTACCCCGGCCTCGCGGGCCGCAGCCGTGACGATCCCCATGTCCTTGTGGTGCAGGTCGATTCGGAAGCCGGGCTCGAAGGAGCGGGACAGCATATTGCCCTGCTTCTGGTCCAGCACCTTCGAACCGGCCAGGCCGCCGCCGAGGACGCGCAGGGCGGCCTCGATATCCACGCCGTAGGCCTCGAGGAAGACCACGGCCTCCGCGAGAGCCTGGATATTCGCCGCGACAATCAGCTGGTTGGCCGCCTTGACGGTCTGGCCGGAGCCGCTGGGGCCCACGTGTACAACGGTTTTGGCGACGGTGTCGAAGAGCGGCCGCGCCTGTTCGAAGTCCGCCGCGTCGCCGCCGACCATGATCGACAGGGTGGCCGCGACGGCTCCCGCCTCACCGCCGGAGACAGGGGCGTCCAGCAACCGGAAGCCGCGCCCGGCAGCCTCTTTCGCGAGCTCGACGGCCACATCCGGTCGGATAGAGGAGAAGTCGATGATCAGCGCGCCCGGCTCGGCGCTGTCGAACACGCCCTTCTCGCCGGCCAGCACCTCCCGCACGTCGGGTGAGTCCGGGACCATCACACAGATCACGTCGGCCCCGCGCACCGCATCGGCGATCGCGGTGGTGGCGCGACCACCCGCGACGACGAGCGGTGTGGCCTTGACGGTGGTGCGGGCGTAGCCGGTCACAAGGTGACCGGCGGTGGCCAGGTGGACGGCCATCGGGCTGCCCATAATGCCTAGTCCGATGAAAGCAATCCTGCTCATTCCACTATCCCTGAAGTCGTTGCGTAACAGTGGTTTATGTGGTCATATTGCGGATTCACGAGCTGATACCGCGGCGCTCGCGCGGCAGCCAGCCCAAGCTCTCGGCGGAGCCGCCGGAGGGTGCGTATTCGAGTCCGACCCAGCCGCGGTATCCGCCCGTCTCGAGTGCGGTCAGCTGCTGCTGCAGGAGCAGGTCACCGCTGCCGGGTTCGTGACGGCCGGGGCTGTCGGCGATCTGGACGTGAGCGATCCGGGCGGTGTGCGCCGCGATGACCTTGTCGACATCGTCACCATTGACCGCCAGGTGATACAGGTCGGCGAGCAGGGCGATATTGGCCGCGCCCGTGGCCGTTTGGACCCGATCGATCACCGCGAGTACGTCGGCGGCGGTGCGCAGCGGGTAGCGGTTGGGGCCGCTCACCGGCTCGAGCAGCACGGTGCCGTCGATGCGGGCCGCGGCCCAGGCGGCGAGGCCGAGGTTTTCGGTCGCCACCTCGTCCTGCCGCTCGGCGGATACCCCGTCGATCCGATTGCCGTACAGCGCGTTGAACATTCGGCAGCCCAGACGCGCACCGATGTCGAGTGTGGCGTCGATATTGGCGCGGAATTCCGCGGACAGGGCGGGCCAGGACACCAGGCCGCGGTCGCCGAGCGGCATATTGCCGGCGGCGAAGTTCAGGCCCACCAGCGACACTCCGGCGTTCTCGACAGCGGCGACAAAGGCGTCGGCCTCCTTATCGCTGGGCACCGGGCGGTCGAAGGGCCACCAGAACTCGACCGCGTCGAATCCGGCCCGCCGGGCGGCTTCCGGCCGCTCGAGCAGGGGCAGCTCGGTGAACAGGATCGAGCAGTTGACCTCGTAACGAAGCGAATGACTCATGAATCTCTCCCGGTAAATTCCACAATGCGGAAGTAATATTCTGTTATGCGGAATATCATAGAAGGCACGCTCCGGCTCGGTCAAGGAGTAGCGAAGGAGCCGAGCCGTTTTCGGTGCGTGCCGCTGGCGGCGAATCGGCCGGTAGACTTCCGCCATCCGGAAACATGGAGGAGAGGGCCAGTGACGGCAGCGAACGAAGTCAAGGGACGCACCGGAGGCGTTCAATCGATCGAACGCGCATTCGGGTTGCTCGAGACCATGGCCGACGAGGGCGGGGTGATGGGTCTCTCGCAGCTGGCGACGGCTTCCGGCCTACCGCTACCCACCATCCACCGGCTGGTGCGCACGCTTGTCGACCTCGGCTACCTGCGCCAGGAACCCTCACGCCAATATGTGCTCGGCCCGAAGCTGATCAAGCTGGGCGAAAGCTCCGCGCACATGCTGAGCATCCGCGCGCGGCCGTACCTCGCGCGGCTCGTGGACGAATTGGGCGAATCCGCCAATATGGCCATGCTCGACGGCGACCAGATCGTGTACGTCGCCCAGGTGCCCTCACGGCATTCAATGCGCATGTTCACCGAAGTCGGCCGCCGCGTCCTCCCCCACTGCACCGCTGTCGGCAAGGCGTTGCTGGCCGGAATGCCGCCCGAGCGCACCCGAGACCTGTTGCAGCGCACCGGAATGCCCCGATACACTGAGCACACCCTCACCGACCCAGGCGAATTCGCCCGTCAGCTCGAGGCCGCAGCCCGCAATGGCTACGCCATGGACGAAGGTGAGCAGGAACTCGGAGTGCGGTGCGTCGCAGTCGCGGTGCCCGATGCGCCCGCCGCCCTGGCGATCTCGGTCTCCGGCCCGGTCGGCCGAATGTCCGAAGAGCTCGTCGAACGAGCGGTCCCACTGCTCACCGAGGTAAGTCGAGCACTATCCGTCGGCCTGCACTGAAATGCCTCCGGTCGGCGGTTCCATAGAACGAAGCTGATGCGCCCGATCATCCCGGCATGCTTTTGGCCGGGATCCATACCTGCAGCGTGCCAACTAGCTTCCGTACATCCCGGCCAAAAGCGCGCCGGGGTGACGGGCGGCCGTCCGTGGGTATCCACTGCCATCCAGACGTCTCGCCGGGACTCCATTCGGACGCGCTCCGTTCGTGCACCGATGAGTGTGGTGGCGCAGCCCGATCGTAGGTCGATCCGTAACCGCTGAACCCCTACACGAACGAACCGCACGGTCGTAGCGTGGGCTATATGAGTGTGGTTGGCGATCGGGTGAAGAATGCGCGTAAGCGGGCAGGCATGACACAGCGAGAGCTTGCCGACGCCGCCATTGTCTCGCTGTCGCAGCTTCGAAAGATCGAACAAGGCGACTACGACCCCCGGCTGGAAACGTTGCGCGCTTTCGCGGTCGCCATGAATCTCCGCACTTCCGCCTTACAGGCCACGCGTGACTTCGAAATTCCCGACAGCGACACCGAAGCCCAGTGGCAGCCTGTCATGCGCGCCCTGTACGGCAATATTGCTCAACCCGACGAACCCGCCACCACAGAGGGCGTCCAGACGATGCTCGGCACTGTGCAGACGATGATCAGCGCTGACCGGTACCGTGAAATTACAGTTTTGCTGCCCAACATGATTCGTGACATGGACAGCCTCGAAGGCGCACGTGGCCTGAAGTTCAAAACGCTGAACATGGTTGCCTCACTGCTGGCGCAGACCCGGCAATTCGAAGCTGCCGATATCGTCCTCGGCCGTGCTGTCGACGTCGCCGAGACCCACGTCGAGGCGGCGACGGCGATCGACACCCGGCTGTGGGCGCTGCTTCGGCAAGGCCGGTTGGACGATGCCCGATCGTTGGCCGTGCAGTGGGCAGACGACCTCGAACCACGATTCTCCCGCGCCACCCTGCAATCAGTGGGGATGTGGGGTCGGCTATGGCTGAAGATCGCCAACGCCGCCATACGGGACAACCAGCCGCACGAGGTGGAGGATGCGCTTTCCCTGACCCGAGCAGCGGCGGCCCGCATCGGCCACGACGTGTATGTGGAGCGGCTACTGGGCCGCACCTTCGGCCCCCTCGAGGTGTCCTACATCAGCGCCGAATCGCACGTGATCGCCCACGAGCCGGAGAAGACGCTCGCGATCGCGTCCAAGGTTCCGGCACCGACGATTGAACCGGCGGGTGCCAGCAGGATGCGGCACAAGCTCGACGTCGCCAATGCGTACACGCAGATGGGCCGCTACAGCGAGGCACTGGAGGAGTTCCGTATCGTGCGGCGGACGGCACCGGAATGGCTTGTGCAGCAGCGTTATGCGCGCGATATTCTCGGCACGATCGTGAGCAAGCGGCGCACATTGACGCCGGACATGCGGGAGTTGGCGAGCGTAATCAAGCTCGAATACTGACAGTCCCCGATACATCCCATGAATGGCACTTCGGCTCGACACAAAGCCTAAGTGCCATGGTTCGCCCCTGCTCGAAGCTGTGATGCTCAGGCTCGGCCCCGCCGCCGAGTCGATCACCGGCCCCCTTGACCCGCTCCTCGGCGGCGGGTGTCTCTCCTACCATTGGAAGGGGCATCACGTGACTGCGAAACCAAGGGCTATCGGATACCTGCGGCGAGACATCATAGCGCAGCGTGCCGGGGCCCTCCGGAGCCGCGAACGGGCCCAGCTGCCTGACGGGGTAGGGCCCGTTGCGTACGCCTAATCCACGGCGTTCGGCCTGCGCCCGCGACCGTCAGGCGCCGCGGATGGTGCTGAAGGGGTCGGGGTCGGCCGGGGGTTCTTCCATCAGGTGGCGGAGGCGGGTGTTGATGGTGCGGAGTTGGGGGAGGTCGTTGGCGCGGACCGCGGTGTGGCCCTGGGTGATCAGATTATCGGCGAGGACCAGGTCGGTCATGGTGTGGCGGTCGTCGCAGAAGCGTTCGAAGATGATGACCTGGAGTTCGCCGGTGCGGTCGAGGAGGCGGCGCCAGAGGCCCAGGAGTTCCGAGGTGCGCTGGCGGAGCAGGTCGGGGGCGCGGCTGTCGATGGCTTGGCGCATGGCGACCTCGTGCTGGTCGAATTCGCGGCGGTAGACATCGTCGCCCGCCTCGTCCACGCGGGGGCGGACGTAGCCGAGCATTTCCTTCGCTCTGGCAACGAGGCTCGGCCACATGAGTTCGTCTTCGGCCTCGTCGATCGCGGCACGAAGATCGCGTAGTCGCTGTTCGGCGGCAACTGCCGCATCGGGATCGGTGGCCGCCGCGGCGACGAGTTGCTGGGTGTCGCTGGCGGTCTTCTCCTCCTCGAGGCGCTCCAGCAGGAGCCCGGAGGTCGGGTTGCCGACCTTGGCGTGCTTCTGCCGGACCTCCTCCAGTCGCCGCAGTTCCTGCTCGGTATTGCGGCGCAGATCGTCTGCGTCCGGGAGGGTTTCGGTGTGCAGGTCGATGACATTCTCGAATTCGGCATCGAGATACGGGAGGTACGCGCGGGCGACCATAATCCGTGAGGCGTCGATCTCCAGGGTCAGTTCGATCTCGCTGCCTTCGGGCACACTGCGTTCGATTTGATCGGCGGTGATATCCAGGCAGCCGATGGTGCGGTTGCGGTCGGCGCGCGCATGTTCGCCCTCCACCACCGGGATTCGAATGAATCCGGTCTTCGCGGCGCCGCGATGAATCGCCACCGAGGTCCGCAGGCGCTTGCGGGCGCGGGTCGGCAGCGGTGTATTGCGTTCGATCAGGCGCACGGTCGAATTGTCGGACAGGCCGACGCTGATGGTGTGGATCAGCGGCGGCTGGGTCTCGACCGCGCCGACCGTGTAGTTCAGGGTTGCGGGTTCGAGCGCCCGCCGGTCCCCCGCGTAGTCGGTGAGCTCGAGCTCGAAGGTATTGGCGCGCCCGGTATCCGCCCACAGGGTGGTGCTGAATACCCCGTTCTCACCCACCGCGACCTTGCCGCTGCGCCACGGCGGCCGCGCCTGGGCATTGATCACCTCGATGGTGAGCCCGCCCGGCACACTGCCGTCGGCTGCAGCGATCCGGCCGACGACCAGCGGCTCGCGATCGGGGCCGACGGGCTGGTACTCGAGCTGAACAGTGAAACCTCCGGGTGCGGCAATCGGCGCGGCCGTCTGCGGAATGCGCTGTGTCCCAGCGAAGATCGCGGCGCCGCGCGCGACCACGGTCAGCGGATCCTGACTGAAGTCGAGCGGAATGCTCAGGCCGCGCCGCTCGTCGCCGAGGTGTGCACGCAGATACGGCGACAGCGTCGGGCCACCGACCAGGATCAGCTTGCTGATATCGCCCGGTTCGAGATGGGCCTCCTCCAGTGCCTTTCGGCACAGGTTCACCGATCGGGTGATCAGCGGTTCGGACAACCGCTCCACATCCGCGCGCTGCATTTCGTAGTAGAACTCGACCCGGCGGCCGTCACCGTCATCCAGCTCGATCTCGATATCGGCCGAATTCGACCGCGACAGCTGAATTTTCGCCTTCTCGGCATTGAGCTTGAGCTTATTGACCACCGCCCGCCAGCGCGCCGACCCACGGGCCAGATCGGTGAAACCGAACTCGTCGCGCACCGCCGGAATGAGCAGCTCCTCGACAATCCGCCAGTCGATCAGTTTGCCGCCGAGGTAATTGTCACCACGATGGTTGAGCACCGTGAATTCGCCGTCCCGCAATTGGATGACCGCTGCGTCGAAGGTGCCGCCGCCGAGGTCGTAGACCAGCCAGCGGGCATCCTCGTCCGAGGACTGGAAGCCGTAGGCCAGCGCGGCCGCGGTCGGCTCCTGTAGCAGCGGCGAAAACCGCAGTCCCGCAGCCTCTGCGGCCGCGCGCGTAGCATCGCAGGCGCTCATATCGAAGGCGGCGGGCACCGTCACCACCGCGGCCTCGATATCCTCACCCAGTCGCTGCCGCACATCGGCCCGCAGCGATTTGAGCACCTCGGCGGACAGCTGCACCGGACTCAATCCGCGCCCACTGGCGGCGAAGCTCACCGATTCGCGCGCCGTACCCATGCGCAGCTTGAACTCGGCCGCCGTATTGTCCGGATCAGATTCGCTGCGTTCCTTCGCCGCGCGCCCCACCCGCAGCTGATCACGACGGTCGATCCACACCGCCGACGGGGTGGTGTCGGAATCCTCATTGTTCTTGATCACATCGGCGTCGACGCCGCGCAATACGGCGACGGCACTGTTGGTGGTGCCCAGATCGATTCCGAAATCAACCGTCGATCGGCCCATTATTGATTGTCCTCCGAGATTTCGTGTAGTGCAGCGCTGCTGGTTTCCGGTGTGGCCACGATGATCTGGCCCATTTGCACCACCCGGCCGTCGAGATACACCGTGGGCGTGATGGTTTCGACAACGGTCTCGCGAGCAACCGATTCCGAGGGCGAGAAGGCGACCACCTCCACCGATTGGCCGGGATCGAACGGTTCCCCGGTATGTGACTGCACCTGCACACCCGCATCGGAGAGCGCATCGGCCATCGATTCCAGTTGTCGCGTCACCGATCTCAGCAGTTTCACCGGATCCTCCCCCTCGACCGGGTAATCGGCGGCCAGCTTGCCCTGCAGCCGCCATACCCCCGTCGCCAATTCCACCAGTACCGGCCGGAAATCCTTGCCGTCCATGAACATCTCCCACTCTCGGGCGGCGGCTACGCCGGCCGCTCGCCTTTCTTCCACCCCTGCTCGATCAGATCCGTGACGTGCGGGAACCGCATGGTGTGTTCCTGTACCTCGTTGTCCATCGACCCCAGCACGATCGACGAAATGACGGCGACAACCAGGGCGATACCGGCTACGACGAATACCGGGTGCGCCGCGAGACCGATGAAGAATCCAACGATCGCGACCAGCCAGGCGATCGCGCACACCGCGCCGGTATTCGTCCGCTGCTGTTCCGCCGGGCGGTGCTCCTCCTTGCAGACGGCGCACCGTGGCACGTCGACATGCAGCGCCCGCCACTTCTTGCCATTCACCGTGTGCTGCACGTCGCGATGCAAGCCCACCCGGACGTGACCGTCGGCCGCCTTCGGCCTGGATTTGCAATACCAGCAGTTGTTCTCCAGCTGCGCGGCTGCGGTGCGCTGCTGGCGGATTCGGCCGAGCGCGGCGGACTGCTCCCCCACGAACTCCTGTGCGTCACTGCCCTGCGGCAGTGGCCGGATCCGGGTCAGCAATTGCTCGGCGGTATCCAGATCACCCGACTTGTTGAAGTACGCCACCGTGCACGAGGTGGCGGTGCGAGCGACCGCGTCCTGCCACTTCGCCATCTGCTCACCGTCTGGACCGTGGACGGCGCGGACCCGGGCCAGCGGCAACCGGGACCGATCGAGCAGTTCGCGCGCGGCCTGCGCGCCGGAACCCTCGCTCACCTCGATGGCGCGGCGCGCGATGCTGATCAATTCCGCAATGCGGGACTTCGCGGTGCTCTCCCATTCGGTGGCCATCCGCGCCCGGGTCGCCGCCGTGGTCGCGACCGGGCCGAGCCGCTCGAGCAGGGCTTCGCTCGCCGCCGCGTCCTTGGTCTCATTGAAGTACTTGATATCGCAGGAGATCGCCGTCTGCACCAGATCGTCGTGGGCGCCCGCGCCTACCGGATCGGGCGGTGGGCGCAGCCGGTCGATCACCTGCAGTGGAACGCGGGCGCGATCGAGCATGCGGTGCGCCGTCGCATTGGCTTCCTTCGGCTGCTTCGCACCGGCGTCGAAGGCCTCATCAGTGATCGACTTCAGGCGGGCGGCCAGCTTTCGAACGGCGGTATCACGGGCATCGCCGATCACCCCGCCACTGAAAATGCTCGGATACCGGGCCGTCTGCTCGGCGAACTGATCGAGCACTTCGAGATGGACATCGGTGGTCGCGGAGCTGTTGTCGTCCGCTGCCCGCACGATCAACTCGGTGTGAATGCGCAAGAGCGCTACCGGAACCGCCTGGCGTAGTTCCGCGAGGACCAGTTCGCCCAGCCTGCGCTCGTCGATGCGCGCGGCACGGGCGCGCAATCGCTGCCACAGCGCGGCATCGCCGAGCGCGGCATCCCATGCGGTCAGGGCATCCAGCCAGGTTTCGGGTGCGCGGCCGCGTGCTGTCTCCATGCCTTGGACATGGCGCAGGACTGCGAGATTGTGTACGGCGATTCCGTCTTTGTCCGCCTGATCGACCCAAATGCGTTCCGCACCAGCGATATCGCCTGTTGCAAGCAAATCCATTGCGGGGTCGGCGCCGTCGGCGGGCCAGAACCAGAACAGTTCCTGCACAAGACGATTCACCGGTTCGCGTAATCGGTTGAGAGCCGACTTCACATCGGCAGGATCCGGCAGCGGAGTCACCGGCAGCACGCCGGTGCGTGCCAGCGGTGCACCCAGCCGTTCGGCCGCCTCGATCTCGGTGACTCGACTGCGCAGCTTGCGCGAATCGGCATCCGTGCGCAGCCCCGCGAGCCGGAAAGGGTTGCGGGCGTAGGCCGCATCGTCGACAAACGCCTCCAGCACCGCTGTCACACCGACCGAGGTGGCCGACCCGCCCGCCGGTACCTCCGAACTCCCCGCGCGTGCGACTCGCTCCGGCAGCACGGTGCGTAGCAGCTCGGGCCGGGGTTCGGCTGTCGCAGCGGCGGTTCCGGGTAGTCGCGCCAGATTGTCCCGCGCATTCGGGTCGCCGGCCGCAGCGGCGCGCTCGTACCATTCGATGGCGGCGGGCAGATTGGGCGTCGCCAGTTTGCTCTGGAACAGCGTGCCGAGATTGTTCATGGCACCGGCCTGCCCTGCGGCCGCGGCCTTCTCGTACCAGATGACCGCGGCGCCCAGGTCGCCATCGGCTTCGGCCAGTACACCGAGCGCGAACGGCGCGTCCGCATGGCCACCCGCGGTGGCCTTCTCGTACCAGCTGCGGGCGGCGACGAGATCATGCGGTTCGAGGTTGTACCGGTAGAGCTGGCCGATGTTGTACATAGCTGCGGCACTGCCGTTTTCGGCGGCCTTCTCGTACCACTGCCGGGCCCCGAGGTAGTCCGGCGGATTCACGCGTTCGGCGAGCATGTACGCGAGTTTGAACAGCGAATCGGTGTACCCGGCCGCCGCGGCCTGCTCGTACCAGCGCCGCGCTGCCAGGAAATCCGGCGGGTCGACCGAGTAGTTGTAGATCTGGCCGAGGTTGTACATGGCTGTGTTGCTGCCGCTTTCGGCAGCCTTCGTGTACCACTCGAGCGATGCGATCCGGTCAGGTGGATCGGCAAGCTCCGCGAGCAGATAGCCGAGCCGGAAATAGGCATCGACATGACCTGCCGCGGCGGCTCTTTCGTACCATTCCCGCGCCGTCCGCACATCCCGCGGATTCTTGTTCTCGGCCAGCCTGCCGAGGTCGTTCATCGCACACCGGTGACCGCCCGCCGCCGCCCGCTCGTACCACTGCGACGCTTCGATCAGATCGGGCGGATCCGCCTTCTCCAACGCGTAGCCGAGGTCGTGCATGGCGGCGACGTCCCCGGTCGCCGCGCGGTCGTGCAGATCACTGGTCACCACAGCGTCCCCCCACTCTCCTCCCCAGGTACGCGGCGGCCACTCTGTCCAGTGATCGAATACGCCCCGCCGACCCGTTCGCCGCACATGCTACCCATGGCCCCCGGCAGGCGCGACCGATCCGATTCGTGCGGAGCGAGCTTGTCACCCTTGAGCTTTCAGAGCGTGCCCTCCACCACCTCCCGGCTCTCGACACTCGGCATGAGCACAGCCAAAACCGCGTCGTCCCAAGAATTTATCTCGGGGCCCGCGAGGATCGCATCCAGCAGCGGCGCGCTCGCAAGACTGCCCGGCCCGTAATAGCCGCCGGCCCGTGCACTGGCCAGTACGGCGTGAATAACGCTGGCGTACACCTGCGCTCGCGGTGCGATGACCGGCCGCCCGGCCCGCTCGTACTCCCGCAGCCACCCATCGACCGCCTCGATCACTTCACAAAGCACACGAACCTCGACCTCGCTCGTGCTGTCCATCTCGGAGCCGAACATCGTTGGAACCTCCCGTGATTCGGGCAAGTGCGGTGGAACCAGCACACCATTGGCACCCTTGCGAATTCAGCGAAAATGGGATCCCGGGGAGAATCCGCCCATTCACCCACGACCCGACCCACGTACGCGGTACAACGGAATCACTTACTGAACACGGTTGATTCGAGTCCGCAGACCGAAGGTAGAACCGATGACCAGCAATGACGACGATGACGGGGCGGCATCGACACTCCCCAGACGGCAACTCGGCCGACTGCTGCGGGAGGAGCGGGAAAAGGACGGGTTGACGATCGAGGTCGCGGCCAAGCTCGCGGATCTGTCGAAATCGGCGCTCCAGCGACTGGAGGCCGGGCGCAATCAACGCATCCAGAAGCAGGACGTCAGGGCATTGTGCGAGGTCTACGGCGTGGACCCGGCGGACAGCACGCAAGCCGTCGAACTTGCCGAGCAGGCCAGATCGAAGAGTTGGTATCACGCCTTCGGCGGGTTGTTCAGCAATGAATTCAATATGTATATCGGACTCGAGGCCTCGGCGCGGCAGCTGGTCTTCTATCACGAGCAGGTTCCCGGACTGCTCCAAACCCGCGACTACGCAAGGGCTTTGATCGGTGCATTCTATCGCGACGGCGCACCCGAGGACATCGAACGCCGCGTCGAAGTGCGAATGCGGCGACAGCACATAGTCACCCGCAGATCCGGGCGACTCCACATCGAAGTACTCCTGCACGAGTCCGCACTGCATCGAGTCATCGGCAACCGCAAAGTCATGGCGACCCAACTACGCCACCTCGCCGAAATCGGCAAACTACCCAATGTCTCGATCCGCATCCACCCCTACGACGCCGGCCTGACCTGGGGCATCCTGCACGGCCAATTCGTCCTGCTCGACTTCGGCGCGGACACCCGAGGCAAACCCGTCGAACCCCCGATCGTCTACCTCGAGGGCGGACCCAGCAGCGACGTCTACCTCGAGAAGCCCGACGAAATCCAGCGCTACGATGAACTGGCGTCCGGCATTCGCGCAACGTGCCTGAGCGAGAACGACACTCGAGATCTATTGCGGCGGGTAGCGAAGGAGCACGAGCGTGACCACTGACCTGCCCGGAGCGCACTGGTTCAAAAGCAGCCACAGCGAATCAGGCGGCCAGTGCGTCGAAGTGGCGTGGCTCGACGACGGCACCATAGGCGTCCGCGACTCCAAAAACCCCACCGGCCCAGCCCTGACCTTCACCCCTGGCGATTGGAATGCTTTCCTACCGTTCATCGTCGAGGACGATGAGGGCCGGTAGTCCCAGTCGTGGCGCAACAGTTCGCACGAACCGAGTGAGGTGGACATCGTTCGGGTCGATTCCGGCCCGAACGGCCTCGGTCCAATTCGGGCGATGAAGCATCCAGAGATATCGGTTCACCACATCGTCCCGCTGCTCAGTAGTGAAGCTGAAACCGTCGGGTTCATGGGTTACCAGGTTGTCGAGCAGCCGCGCGGCGTTCAGATAGCGTTCCGCGCTCGGTGTTCGGCGAGCGAGTTGGCGAATATAGGCGTCGAGGACAATGCGGATCGGCGGATAGGACTCCCACGTCATACCCATCCCACTGGCACCGGCCATGCTCAGCAGCAGTCGACCGGTGTGATCGACCAACTCATCGTCCACGTCGTCCGCGATGATCGCCTCATGTAGGTGCGCAGTGGTGGCGACCGTGCCCGCGTAGTACGCGTCGTAGAAATCCCTCTGACACGATCGCCGCAACAGCCAGGAACGGGAAGCGCTGCTACCGGGCAGGCAGAGGGTTTCGACAACCTGGATACGGCTCGAGCCCGAAATTCGCTCGGCCAGCCACACCAGGGCCTCGCCACCGAAACGCCGCTTCAGAGCATCAGCCGCAAGCCATCCGAAGGTGTCGGAGAGCAGGCCGACGATCTGGATCAGTTCGATATCGTCCTCGCCCCGATCCATGGCCAGCAATGCCAGCCCGATCAGAACCGAACATCGGTCGGGGCTGTACCGGACGAGCCATCGACCGGTCTCAT
>NZ_JAODNK010000130.1 GCF_025465275.1 Nocardia sp.
GCGCCGATCACCTGAACCCGCTTGATCGAATCCACACCCAGATCCGCCTCCAGATCCATGGTCGGATCGACCATCTCCACCGGATAACCGGTCTTGTCCGCGACCACCTCACGCAGCGCCTGCCGCAAGGCATCACCGGAGAGCGCACTCGGGGCGGGAACTACGGGCTGCGCGGCAACCACAGCGGACGGTAGGGAGGGTGAGGGAGCAGCCGAGGCGGCCGCCGCGTGCACCGGAGCCGCAACCGGAGCTGCCTGCGCAACCGGAGCCGCCTGTTCGAATACCGCTGTGGGGGAAGCGGACTGCGATGCATACGCGGCCGGAGCGGCAAAGCCGGTCCCAGCTGCGGCAGGAGCAAGCGCCGCAGCGCCGTTCGCGGGCACCGTAGAGCTGTTCACGGGAGCGGCGGTGCTGTTCGCCGGGGCGGCAATGCTGTTCGCGGGCGCGCCATTGCGGCCGAGAGCCGGATCGGCGACTGCCCGATCGATGTACGACGGCACCGAATGCGGTCGGGACACCTCCGCGCCGGTCTCCAGTTCGGCCAGCTGTGCCACCACATCACCTGCACGGGAATGGCTTTCGCTGATCGCCACGCCGTGGTCCTTCACGGCTTCGATGGCGCGCACGGTCAGCTCGTCGAGCCCGCCGTGACGCAGTGCGCCCGCCAGATCGCGAGCCAGCTCCAGCTGGCCGTCCAGGTAATGGCGGTGGGTGTCCAAATGCTGCACCAGCGCGCTGTCGAGTGCGCCCGATGCGGGAAGTCGGTACTGCGGGTCGGCTGACACGTGTTTCTCCGGGTTCTCCGAGTGTCCGTTGGACAGGATGGGCACGGGCTGAGGTGCCGGAACAGGTGCGGCCACAAGCGGGGCCCGAGGGGCGAGCTGCGGCGCGGACGACACCTGGGCCGCCGCAGCGAACTGCGGTGCGGGTGCTGCCTGGGCTGCCGCGGCAAACTGCGGAGCAGGCGCCATCTGGGCGGCCGCAGCGAACTCGGGTGCGGGTAGCGTCTGGGCCGCGGGGGCGAGCTGTGGTGCGGGGGCGTCGGTGACGACGCGATAGCCGTTCGAGAGCAGTGCGGCGTGCGCTGCCCGGCGGGTCTCGGGCACGTACTCCGGCGCCGAAAGGGTCACGGCCATAGCCGGTTTGCCCGTGCGCACCGGCGCTCCGGGTGCGGTGTAGCGGTTGATGCCACTCACCTCGAAGCCGAGCACAGCCAGTCGCACCGCCGCGCGCTTGAGCGCGAGATCGCCATTGCCGATGGGTCCGGAATCGGTCGCGATGGCGATCACATCATTGCCGAAGGTGCGCCGCACCAGCGAGGTGAGCACCTGCTTCGGGCCGAACTCCACGAATACCGTGCAGCCGTCGGCCCGCATGGCCGTGAGCGCGTCGTAGAAATCCACCGGGTTGCTCAGCTGAGCGGTCAGCGTGGCGCGATTGCCCTCGACATCGTCGCCGTAGGAAGCGCCCCGGGTATCGGCGTACACGGGAGCGTCCGGAGCGCCGATCTCGATCGCCGCCACCGCCTCCCCGAAGGCCGTCACCGCATGTGCGACATAGGGCGTATGGAAAGCGCCCGACACCGGGAGGTACCGAGTGACCCAGCCCTTTTCGACGCAGCGGTCGTTCACCTCGCCGATGCCGTCCGCGCCACCGCCGACGACCACCTGGTCGACAGCATTGTGGTTGCAGATCCACACGTCCTCGACACCCGCGATGACATCTTCGATATCCGCGCGCGAGGCGCCGATCGCGACCATGGTCCCGGCATCGGTGCCCTCGGGCACGGTCATCGCGACGCCACGCGCCCGGGCCAGTGCGAAGAATTCGGTCGTAGCGACGGCACCGGACGCCCACAGCGCGGTGAGCTCGCCGAAGCTGTGGCCGAGGTAGCCGTCGGCCCGGAAGCCGTAGTCACGAAGCACCCCGAATTGACCGGCAGCGAGCGCACCGATCGCGGGCTGCGCGAATTCGGTACGGCGCAGGTCGATTTCCTGCTCCGCGCGGGTCTCATCATCGAATGCCGGCGGCGGGAACACCACGCCGCCCAGCCGCCGGGCCGCCTCGGCGAATGCAGCGTTGGCGGTATCGAACGCAGCGCCGACCGGCGGATTGTTCAGTGCCGCATCCAGTCCCATATCGACGTACTGGCTGCCCTGGCCCGCGAACAGCGCGCCCACCTTGCGGTCGGGCAGTGCCGCGGCGCGGAAGTACACGCCCTCCGGGTGATCCCAGTGCGCCGCATCGGCATTGCGCACCAGCTCGTCCACCGCGAGTGCACGCAGGTCCGCCGCGGTGTCGTCATCGAGCGAGACGAACCCGACACGCGCGTGGTTCTCCGGAATGTCGCCGCCGTCGGTGCCGTCGGTGCTGCGCACCGCGTCGATCAGTCCGGACACATCCGGGGCATGCCAGATATGCGCCTGCGGGGTGCGGTGCAGGATCTCGAGCTCGTCACGACCGGTGGTCGCCTCTTCGAGCACCACGTGGAAGTTGGTGCCGCCGAAGCCCATTGCCGAAGCCGCCGCCCGACGCACCGGACGGTTGGGGTCCAGAATCCACGGCCGTGTACGGGTGTTCACATAGAAAGGCACTGCGCCCGAAGTGATTGCGACATTGGGAGCATCGACATTGATGGTGCCGGGCAGCACCTTCTGGTGCAGTGCGAGTGCCAGCTTCATGACGCTGGCGGTACCGGCCGCGCCCTTGGTATGCCCGATCTGCGATTTCACGCTGCCCAGCGCGGCGAAGCGGGTCTCCGAAGTCGCGTCCGAGAGCAGCCCTTTGAGCGCCGTCAGCTCGGTCTTGTCACCGACGGCGGTGCCGGTGGCGTGCGCCTCGATCAGCTCGACATCGGCCGGCGAGCAGTCGGCGTCCGCATACGCGCGGTCCAGCGCGACCCGCTGACCTTCCGCACGCGGGGCGTAGATGCTGTTGGCGCGCCCGTCACTGGAGGATCCGATACCGCTGATCACCGCGTAGATCCGGTTCCCGTCGCGGCGCGCATCCTCGAGGCGGCGCAGCGCCAGCATCGAAATGCCTTCGCCCAGCATGGTTCCGTCGGCGTCGGAGGCGAACGGGCTGATGCGATCGGTCGGCGAGAGCGCACCGACCTTGCTGAAGCACATGTAGATGAAGATGGTGTTCTCGGTGTCGACGCCGCCGGTGATCATCATGTCGGCGCGGCCGTCCCGCAGTTCCGCGATGGCCGTGCGAATCGCCGCCAGCGAGGCGGCGCACGCAGCGTCGACGGTGCAGTTCATGCCGCCGAGGCCGAGCCGGTTGGCCACCCGCCCGGCGACCACGTTCGCGAGCAGACCGGGGAACGAATTCTCCTCCCACGGTGCGAAAGCCGCGACAAAGCGCTCGGCGATGGCGTCGGCATCACCCTCGGTGAGACCCACCGAACGCGCCGCCTCCTTGAGTACCGGCGTCGAGAGCCGAGCCGCGAGCGGGTGCATGAGCGGAACCGGACCGGTGGTGCCCAGCACCACGCCGGTGCGCGACGGGTCGTACCACTCGGAATCGGTGGCGCCCGCATCGATGAGCAGGTCCCGTGCCACGCCGAGACTCAGCGTCTGCATGGTGCTGGTGACCTCGAGCTGATTGGGCGGCAGCCCGAACTCGAGCGGATCGAAATCGACGTCGGGCAGGAAAGCCCCACGGCGCGAATAGGTCTTGTCGGGTGTCGCCCGGTCCTGGTCGTAGTAGTCGTCCAGGCTCCAGCGCGAGGCAGGCACCTCCTCGGTGCAGTCCACACCGTCGACAATGTTCTGCCAGTACTCGCGATGATTGCGTGCCTTGGGCAGCAGGCCCGACATCCCGACAATGGCGATCGGGTCGTGTGCCAGGCGTCTGTCGTCCGTCACGGAAATTCCTCTCGAACCGTCGTTGCGCCGGTCAGGCGGCAACGGTGGTGGCGGTGGTCGACGAAATGAGTTCGGCCGCGGCGACGGCGAACAGGCGATGGCCCAGCGGGCTCGGATGCAGACCGTCCTCGGTCCACATCTCCGGCCGCGCCCAGTCGGGACGAGCGGCCAGATCCAGCAGCAGTGCGCCATGATTCGCGGCGACGCGAGCCAGGACGGTATTGGCGAAGTCGAAACGCTCACGCAGCAGGCTGCGGAAGTTCTCCGGAACCGGAAGGCGCGCAGGGATATCCGGGTAATCGGCGGTGATGACTGTGGCGCCACCGGCACACAGGGTGCCGAAGATGGTATTCATATTGGCCTCGAACACCTCCGGGGCGAAGGCGCTGACCAGGTCATTGACCCCGACCACCACGCCGTAGACCCCGGCCCGCGCCGCCGTCGGCAGCTGCACGCGCACCACATCGGAGGTGGTGGCCCCATGCGTGCCGTAATTGCGGATCGCGGCGGGCCGCAACCCCAGCTGGCCGCCCAGCCGCGACACCCAGCCGCGGTAGCCGCCGGACGTGGCCGGGTCCCCGCGACCTTCGACGAAGCTGTCGCCCAGCGCGGTCAGGCCTAGGCCGATCACCGGACAGCTCCAGCATTGCTCTTGCTGACGTGCCGGTCCGCCACGGGGAAGTTGACCAGCTCGTACAGATCGGCCAGTTCCTGCTCACCGAAGTACTTGTCGGGCGAGTACAGGCCGGCGATCAGACCGAAGAAGTGCTTGATGTACTGCGGGTCCATGCTCGTGGCGCGGAATACCGAGTCGTAGTACGGCGTCAGCGACAGCTCGGAGATGGCCTGCGTCAGTTCGTAGGTGCTGGCACTCTGCGCATCACGCTCACGCTGGTACTCCGGCAGCGTCTCCTCGAAAGGCCGCACGCCCGAAAGGCTCTCGTCGACCAGATCCGACAGCAGCTGCGAGTACTTGAACGAGTCGGTGATGCCCCAGCCGGTGAAGGGATCCTTGTGGTAACCGGCATCGCCGACCAGCGCCCAGCCCGGGCCGAAGGACTGGCGGCGGTAGTTGTCGGGGTACAGCATCGGCCGGAACGGCTCCACGCGACGACCCGTATCCGCCAGGCTCACACCGAGTTCCGGATCGATCTGCGACACGATCTCCTGCACGCCGGCATCCGGATCGGTGCGGAACTCGCGGAAGCGATCGCGCTTGCGCATGACCGCGACCAGAGACAGACCGTCATTGGTGGGCCAGGAGGCGAACTGCTGCTCACCGAAACCGGTGCGGTGCTGCATGCCCCAGTCCAGGCCCTCGAAGTAGGAGTAGTAGACGAAGCATGCGGCGGGCGAACCGTCATAGGTCTGCGCGCCGACCGACTTGGCGACAGTGGAATTGGCGCCATCCGCACCGATGACCAGCTGCGCGCGGAACTCCTGCTCCGGCCCCTCGCCGACGCGGCCGCGAATACCGGCCACCCGCTCACCGTCGCGCACCAGTTCGGTGACGGTGAAGCCCTCGATGATCTCGGCGCCGGAAGTGCCCGCCGCGTCGACCAGAATCTTGTCCAGGATGGTGCGTCGCGGGCAGTACACGGCGTCGATGCCGTCGTCGGCCGGATCGGCCATGCCCGTGATGACGATGTCGGTGTAGGTGAAGTTCAACTGCCGGACCGGCGGGCAGCCGGTGGCGATCACCTCGTCGAGCAGGCCCCAGGACTTCAGGAAGCCCAGACCGGCCTGGTGGATGTAGTGAGTGGAGGGGGTATCACTCGGGAAGGTGGCGCGGTCCACCGCGAGCACCCGATATCCCCTGCGTGCCAACAGCATGGCCAGCGGCGCACCGGCCACGCGAGTACCTACAACGATGACGTCATACATGATGTGATCACTTTCGGTGGTCGAATTCCGATTCGAGTCTGTGGCCGCCGGGACGCGAGAACGCCGGTGAGTCAACGCAATTCATCGGCCGATCGGCCCCGGCTATCGCCGTACAGCAGGCACAGCTATTTCGCGGACGTTTACCCGCGCGACATGTAGAGCTGATCGATATCGGCGGAATATGTTTCCGCAATGGTGGCGCGACGCAGTTTCAGTGAGGAAGTCAACAATCCATTGGCCGAGGTGAAATCGCCTGCCACAATGCGAAACTCACGAATCGATTCGGCCTGGGAAACCAGCGAATTCGCCTCGTCCACGGCCGCCTGGATCGCGGTCGCCGGATCTTCGCCGGGATGCGCGCGCTGCCACTGCTCGGCCTGCGCGGCATCCAGGGTCACCAGCGCGGTCACGAAGGACCTGCCCTCCCCGACCACCATGCAATTGCTGACCAGCGGATGCAGCCGCACCCGATCCTCCAGCGGCGTCGGGGCGACGTTCTTGCCGCCCGAGGTCACCAGAATCTCCTTCTTACGGCCGGTGATTCGCAGGTGGCCGTCATCGAGCTCACCGATATCGCCGGTGTGCAGCCAGCCGTCCGCATCCACCGGCCGGTTGTCCGCGGCCGCACCCCAGTAACCGGGTGAGACGTGCGGACCACGCACCAGCACTTCACCATCGGCGTCGGCAATCGCCACGGCCGTTCCCGGAATGGGGCGGCCCACGGTGCCGACCCGATTGGTCTCCGGCGCACTGACCGTCACCGCCGTCGCGGCCTCGGTCAGGCCGTAGCAATTGAGGATCGTCACACCGAATCCGGCGTAGAACCCGGCAGTAGACTCGTCCAGCGAGGCGCCGCCGGAGATCACGTAGCGCAGATTGCCCCCGAGCGCGGCGCCGACGGGATGGTCCGCGGCGAGCGTCTCGCCGGCCGCGAGCGCGCGCAGTCCGTTGACGACGGCCTGGCGTTCACCCTCCTCGGTCAGCATCGAACGGCAGTGCTTGCGAATCTTCTCCAGCGCATAGGGAATCAGCGCCAGGAACGTGGGCCGCACCCGCGCCAGCGCCGGCACCAGCTCCGGAATACCCGGCAGCAGCACCGTGCTCGCACCACCGGCCAGGCAGGCGAACAGCATGGTCTGACCGAAGACGTGCGACAGCGGCAGCGCCAGCGCGGTGACACCCTCGAACAGCGCACCGGTCTGCCGGACCGTATTCGCCGACGACACATACATATTGCGGTGCGTGATCATGCAGCCCTTGGACAGGCCCGTGGTGCCGCTGGTGTAGACGATCATCGCGAGGTCATCGGCGGAGACCTGCGCGGTGCGTTCGTCCAGCGCCGCGGAAATCTCGCCCTGCGACCACCCGGCGATATCGTCGAAACTCCACACCGCGTCCGCGCCCGCCTCTTTCAGACGGGTCGCGTCCTCGGCCGTTTCGGCGGCGAAATACGTGCTGCCACTATCGCGCAGCATGTGCTCGATCTGCGCGGCCGAAGACGTGGGATATACCGGCACCACCACGGCGCCGACCGCGAGCACGGCGCAATCCAGCAGCGCCCACTCGAGACCGGTCCGCCCGAGCACCACCACTCGGTCACCGGCGGCCACCCCGTGCCCGAGCAGGGCCGAAGCCACCGCTCGCACCCGGGTGTCGAGTTCCAGACAGGTCAGGGGTGCACCCTGCGCACCACCCAGCGAATCCCGCAGTGGATGGCTGCGGGCCGCATCGGAGATGATCGAATACAAACTCGCGTTCGCGGGCGGATCGAATCCGTTCCCAGTGATCGACACTGTGTTCACGATACTAATTCTGGTACGCAACAATGATTCTCGTCGCGCCCTGTATCGCTGTTTCTACCGCGCGAAAGTCATCGCCTATCGAAACACCGGAACCGAAACCGGGCGGGCATCATCGAGCTGCGCAGGTTCCTCCAAATCGATGCAATCAAGAAAGGCGGACACCGCCGGATTCGTTTCCGAAGACCGCCACACCGCATACAAATCCAGAGTGGGAACCGGATCCGACAACTTCACCGCGACCGATTTACTGCCCGGTGTGCACATGCCCATGGATATAGCCCTGGGCAATGAGGCGAACCCGACCAGCGGGCGCACCGAAACCATATGCGCGGTAGCACCCGGATCATCGGCATGCTGCGCGACGGACAGAGAGATCCGCGTCTGTGCGGCCGCCCGGAAAATGGTGTCGTACATGGACGGACACTGCTCCCGGGAGAACAGCACGCACTCTTGATCCTGCAGTTCCGCGAATGGCACCCCCGGGCGGTCGGCCCAGCGGTGCTGTCTTCCTACGACCGCGACCAGCGGCACCCTATGGAGGAGCCGCCGGTATCGGAACTCGGCGGTGCTGGGGTGGCCGTAGACGAGTGCGAGATCCAGCGATCCGTCCGAGAGCGCGGACAGCTGGGGGCCGGTCCGCTTCTCCCAGAGTGACACCACGATGTCGGGGTGTCGGTCGGTCATCCGCGCCAGCGCGTCCGGCAGGACATGACGGCTGGCGGGCAGGTTGTAGCCGATATTGAGGGTGCCCGAACGCCCTTCGGCCGTGGCTCGCGCCGAGAGTGCCGCACGTTCCAACTGCGCCACGATCTGGCGGGCCTGCAGTTCGTACTCTCGGCCCGCGGGGGTGAGACGCACTTCGTGTGAATTCCGGGCAACCAGCTGAACACCCAGAGACTTCTCCAGCTTCTGCAGCTGGGCACTGAGACTTGGCTGCGTGAGGTGAAGGCGCTGCGCTGCGCGGCCGAAGTGCAACTCTTCGGCTATGGCGATGAACGAAAGCAAATGCCGGAACTCCATGACGCCGCTCCTTCTGGGTACCCGTTACGTTAGCCACGGCAGATAACCCGCGATGAATCCCAACCACACAGCCGTAACCAACTCGGTTGCCTGCCAGTGAATCTCCTGCGCCGGTTGGGCGGCCGTGGTAGGCGAAACGGCTGGCCACCGTGCGATTCGGGGCCTATGATCGGCCCATCCCTGTGATTCACGTCTCTCAGGAACAATCGCGCGGGCCCGCTCGTTACCACGTGAGGGCGCAAGGGCCAAAAATAAGCCGACAACGGTATGCACGTTGTGCCACCATAGGTTTCGACGATGATCATCCGGCCGAATCGGCCGCGACCAGCAGGAAGGAGGAGGCGGTAATGAATCCGGTGTTCCCCGAGCAGACTTCGAATCTGGCAGGACGGCGAGCTATGCAGATCGACCGCCTCCCGGTGCTCGCGTAGGTATCTCTTCACGAGTACCCCTTCTCACCTTCCTGTTCTGCTCTTCTCACGCTGTGCCCTATTCACGAAACATGGTGACCCCCATGCTGTTCCGTCATTCCGAAGACCCGGAGATAACCACCGACAACTGGATACACACCGGTGTGCTGCTGCTCAATGCCTCCTACGAGGCACTGACCGAGATCCGCGCCGACCGCGCGGTGGTGCTGCTGCTCAGCGGCGCCGCCGAGGCCGTCATCGATCGGCAGCCGCACTTCCCGATCCGCTCGAAGCATGTCGAGATCGTGCTGCCGGAGACCATTCGGCTGCATCGCTACGTCTACCTCGAGCACAAGTTGCTGGTGCACGACGACAACAGCCGCGCCACCCTCCCCGCCATCCTGCGACGCGACCGCTACAAGTGCGGTTACTGCGCCGGCTGGGCCCGCACCGTCGACCACATCCGCCCGCGTTCCCGGGGCGGCCCGAATACCTGGGCCAATCTGGTTGCCGCGTGCGGACCGTGCAATTCCTCCAAGGCCGACCGGACTCCCGAGGAAGCGGGCATGCGCCTGCTGTGGGAGCCGAAGGCCCCGAACGAACTACAGAAGCGACAGCGGCAGCTCTGGAAGGACCTCGCCGCCTCGTAGAGAGCAACACCACGCGTGATCGGTAATGAAAGGAGCAAGATCCGATGACGAAAACAGCCCTTCTGGAGCCGACCCTGGCGGATCTGCTCCCCATCTCCGATTCGAAGGATTACTGGCAGCACGCCGCCTGCAAGGGTGACCCGAACTACGAAGCGTGGTTCCCGTTCCCATCGCAGGACTTCGGCTACGCGCGGCAGATCTGCGCGGGCTGCCCGATCCGCCGCGAATGCGGTGACTTCGCCACCCGTACCGGTCAGTCCGGTGTGTGGGGCGGGCACGAGTACGACCGCGGCAACCTGATCCGCGACTAGCGAATCCGACCGGCGGCCATTCGTTCCCCACGGGGACGAGTGGCCGCCGCCGTCTGCATGGGTGCCGGTCGGCTTTGGCTCAACCGCCTGGTGAAAGTGGCTAAAGCAGCGTGAACATACACTGTGCGGCGTGGGTACTCATCGCGCCGATGGCGGGTCACGAGGTGTCAGCAGGGGACCAGTTCTCGCAGTGGTAGCGGTGATCGTGCTGGCCCTGGCCGTCGTCGGCTGGGTCTGGCTACAACAGCGGTCCAAGGATCGCGACAGTGCGGCCGCCTCGTCCTGTGCGGGCGGCTCCGTCACGCTCAATGTGACGGTCGATCCGGATATCGCGACACCGGTCAAGGCCGCCGCCGAGAAGTTCAATCAAACCAAGCCCCGGGTGCGCGATCACTGCGCTCAGGTCGTGGTCAATCCGCAGGCGTCCGCGGCCATGGTGGCCGCCTTCACCTCGAACGCACCGTGGAATCCGGCGCTCGGGGCGCAGCCGGCGCTGTGGATTCCGGACTCCTCCCGCTCGGTCGAGTTGATGCGGGTGCCCGGGCTCATCGGCGGCACCCCCGCCTCAGTCGCGGAGACTCCGATCGTGCTCGCCGTACCGGACGAATTGCGGCGCGGGCTCGAGACCGCGCAGGTGCACTGGGCGGATCTGGCCAAGCTGCAACAGGGTCCGCTGGGTGATGCCGGGCTTGCGGCCTGGGGCAATCTGCGGCTCGCCATGCCGTCCGGGGATGCCTCGCTCGCCGTGGCGAGCGCTGTCGGCTCGGGCGTCTCGGGCACCGATCCGCTCGACGACAAAGCGGTGCATTCGGGGCAGGTGACCTCTGCGATCTCACTGCTGGCGGCGAATGCGCCCGCCGCCAAGGATCAGCAGAGCGCGCTCACCGATCTGGCGGCCGCGACCGATGCGGCGAAGGCAACTTTGCACGCGGTGCCATCCAATGAGCAGCAGCTCAAGGCCTACCCCGGACTGACCGCATTCCGGCCCAGCGAGAAAGGGCCCGTCGATGATTTCCCGGCCGCCCAGATCACCGGCTCCTGGGTGGATCAGACGCAGAATTCGGTGGCCGGGCTCTTCGCCGACTTCCTGCGCGCACCCGATCAGGCGAAACTGTTCACCGACACTGGTTTCGGCGCCGCTCCCCCGGCCACCGCACCGGTCGCCGCCCGGGCGGTGCTCGAGCAGGTGAACCAGGTGCTGGCGCATCCGGTACTCGGAGTCAGTGCGACAGTCCTGCTCGACGTCTCATCGTCCATGACCACAGCGGACGGCAACACCACCCGCCTCGCCAATTCCATTGCGGCGCTGCAATCCACCATGGGTGTGATGCCGCCGGAGTTCGGGATGGGCGTATGGGCGTACTCGAAGGATCTCGACGGCACCAACCCGTATCGCGTCGTCACCGCGACCGCGCCGCTCACCGACGCCCAGCGCGACAAAATCGGCCAGTCCCTGGGCAATGTCACCGCGAGCACCTCCAAACCCGATCGGACCTATCCGACCGTCGAGGCGGCCTACCGCAATGTGGTGGGCAACTACGCTGCGGCGCGCACCAATTCGATCCTGCTGATCACCGACGGCCCCGAGGACGATTCCACCGTGACCGGCGATCAACTGCTCACCGATATCGCCGCGGTCACCGATCCGGCGCACCCGGTGCGCGTGGACGTCATCGTGATCGGCGGCGCCGGCACCCAGACCCTGCAAACCCTGGCGCAGCGCACCGGCGGGGCCTACACCAAGGTCGACACCGGCAGCAGCCTCGCCTTCGGCACCGCGGTCTCGCACGCACTCACTACGCCCTGACCAGTACCGATCCCCTGCGGTGGCGACCCTGCTCCGGCATGTCGTCACCGTATCGCCCGAACCCCGTGGGAGATTCGAAACAGACGTGGTCCCGATCGGAAACGACCGTGACCACCAGTTTCAAGTTTCGTGATGCTTCACCGACTATCGAAGGGGTTCTCATGGCGCACACCACCACCACGGACACCGAGCATCCGGTACGGCAGGGCTTCGCGGCAGGTACCTCATTCGCAGCGGCAGTCATGCTCCTGGTCATCGGCGTGCTATCGATCCTGCAGGGCATCTCCGCCGCCCGCTCGGACGATCTGCTGGTCGTCGGCACCAACGACTACATCTACAAATTCAACACCTCGGCCTGGGGCTGGATCCACATCGTCATCGGCATCATCGTGGTCCTCACCGCCCTCGGCCTGATGACCGGAGCCACCTGGGCCCGAGCCGCGGCCATCATCATCGCCGCCATTTCCATCGTCGAAAACTTCCTCTGGCTCCCCTACTACCCGGCATGGTCTCTCCTGATCATCGCCCTCGACGTCTTCGTGATCTGGGCAGTCGCCACCTGGAAGCCCGTCACCGTCTAACCCCACCCCGAAGCGCCCCACCGGACTCCGGTGGGGCGCTTTGCCGTTGCCACCACGCCGATCTTTCGTCGTTCCGGCCAGTTCCCGCGCACGATTTCGCCTGGCGCACGAAATCTGCTGCTATTCGCTGCGCTGCCTGCCAACTTCTGCGCGACAGGCTTCACCTTGGCTGCGGTGGAGCGCGCGGGCCGGGGGCGAGGTTGGGGGACTTGTCGGTGGGTGGAACTACGGTGGGGCGGTGAATCGCACTGATCGGCTCTATGCGCTGGTGGAGGAGCTGCGGGCGGTGGCGCCTCGGGTGCGGACTGCGCGGGAGTTGGCTGGGCGGTATGAGGTGAGTGTTCGGACTATCGAGCGGGATATCAGTGCGCTGCAGCAGTCGGGGGTGCCGATTTATGCGGATGTGGGGCGGCGGGGTGGGTATGCGCTGGACAAGCGGATGTCGTTGCCGCCGTTGAATTTCACTGCGGCGGAGTCGGTTGCGCTGGCTGTGGCGTTGGAGCGCAGCTTGGATACGCCGTTCGCGCATGCGGGGCGCAGTGCGTTGCGGAAGATTCTGGCGGCGATGTCGGAGAGTGATGCGGCGTCGGCGCGGGAGTTGGTGGGGCGGGTCGGGCTGATCGAGCGTCATGATCCGGTTGTTGCGCAGGGGATTCCGACACTTGTCGAGGAGGCGGTGCTGAGCCGCCGGGTACTCGAGTTCGGGTATCGGGATCGCTTCGGGGCGGGTACCCGGCGACGGGTCGAACCGATGTTGCTGCTGCACGGGAAGAGCGGGTGGTGCCTGGTGAGCTGGTGCCGGTTGCGGGAGGCGCCGCGCTGTTTCCGTCTCGACCGGATGGTCGACATCATTCTCACCGACGAGCCGATGCCGGTGCGCTCGCTGGAGGGCTGCGATCTCGACATCCCGGAGCACAAACTCCGCATCGTCGCCTTCGGATGAGTTCGGAAAGACCGACAGGGGGTTGTCGCCGGGGAGCGAGATCGTTGGTGCACACCCGCACAACAACATCCTCGGAGGACGAATGACCGCGCCCGCGCACAACACCGTGGCTTGGTTCCAGATCGGCAGCAATGAACCGCAGCAGGTGCAGCAGTTCTACGGCGACCTGTTCGGCTGGACCTTCACCTCGGATCCGCAGTTCGGCGGAAACTACGACCTCGTGACCTACTCCGGCGGCGACCGCCCGCAGGGTGGCCTCGCCCGCACCCCCGACCCGTCGGCGAACCACGCCATTTTCAGCGTGATCGTCGCCGACGTAGCAGCCACCGTGGCCGCCGCCGAACGCCTCGGCGCCAAGGTCCAGGTCCCGGTCACCACCACACCCGCAGGCCTGATCTTCGCCGAACTGCTCGACACCTCGGGCAACCACTTCGGCGTTTTCACCCCCGCCCCGGTCTAACCACCGGCCGGGTTGAACCGACCTGCTCATCGACCAGGAACTGGTGGCGGCACACGCCGGGAAGCGCGCCACCAGTTCCTGGTCGATGGCGACCTATCGCGCCGCTCGCAGTGCGGGCAGCGTTTCCGCGAGGGCGTCGAGCTGGCGGCGGGCGTCGAGTGAACCGACGCGCAGGATCAGGTGCTCGGCGCCCGCGTCGAGGTAGTGGCCCAGCCAGTCGACGCACTGTGCGGGTGAACCACCGAAATACGCTTGGACCGTGGACATTACGTCGAGGGGCCGCCGATAGTACTGGTGGACATAGCCGTCGAGCTCGGCGTGGGCTTTCGCGGAGTCGGCGTCGAGGTTGATCGTCGCGTACAGACCGGCTGTCACCGGCCGGTCCGTAAGATCCCGAATGACAGCCCACCCCCGGGCATACGCATCCGCGTCGGGCAGGAACGGCAGCCACCCGTCGTAATACCGGGCCACGCGCCGTAGCACCCGAGGGGTGTCGCTACCGGCCAACCACAGCGGCGGCCCTGCCGGACTCGCCGCAGGCAGCGCACCCGAAAGATCGTCGAAGTTCCAGTAGCGGCCATCGAAACGACCTCCGCCGGACCAGCTCTCGCGCCAGATCGCCACCGTCTCATCCAAACGGCCCACCCGCTCGTCGAACGGCACACCGATGGCCGCGAATTCTTCACGGCTCTCCGGCAGCGGGAATCCCGCGCCGACACCCAGCACGAGCCTGCCTTCGCTGAGCTGATCCACGGTTGCCGCAGTGTGCGCACCGAGCAGCGGATGGCGCAGGGTCGCGGTCAACGCGGCTGTACCCACCTGCACCCGGGAAGTAGTCGCGGCGACCGCGGCGAGCAGCGGCAGCGGATCGACGCGGGTCCGTGCCAGCGGCGAGTCGCCGATCCATACGGAGTCGAAGCCCGCGTCCTCGGCCGCCGCAGCGAATCTCACCAGCCCCGCGGCATCGTGGCTGCCGGTCATCGCGATTTCGCGGCTCGGCAGCATTACTCCGATTCGAGTCATACAGACGATCCTCGGCGCCACCCGGACAGACGGCAATTACCTTGCAGGTAAAGGCGAATCGGGCTCGATCCGAGAATTGCCCGTTGCTTCAGCTATATCTTACGATATATCTTCAGTACGTGGTTCCACGACGTTTCGGCGGCTTCGAGCCGAGCAGCGGCCGCTTCTTCGGCGCCGGCGAATTGCGGTGGGCGCTCTTGGCGCTGATCGCCGAGCAGCCGGGACACGGGTACGAGCTGATGTCCCGGCTGGAGAAGCGGTGCGGCGGCGCGTATCGGCCCAGTGCCGGTGCGGTGTACCCGACCCTCCAGCAATTGGAGGATGAGGGACTTACTACTCTCGAAATCGACAGTGGCCGTAAGGTTTTCCATATCAGTGCGACTGGGCGCGCCGAGGTGGACCAGCACCTCGGCGAGATCGATCGGATCTGGGCGCGCGCTGACGAACGCGGACAGTGGGGTTTGTTCCGCGATCCCGACGCAGCCGAAATCATCGGGCCCGCACTGCGTTTGTTCAAAACCGCGGTCTCGGCCGTGGTGCATTCGCACGGTGATCCCGCGGTGATCGATCAGGTCCGCGGCATCCTCGCCGATACCACACGCGAACTGCAGCAATTGAAGATCGACAGCAAGCGAGAGCACCGCCGGCGGCGCGGCCGGCAGACCGATTGAACGACTCTGCGAATCGAAGGTATTCCCATGGCGCACACCGACAATCCCGCTCAGACCGGCCTCGACGCCCAGAGATCGCGCGGCCTCGGCGATCTGCTCCTGGACCAGTTCTTCACCAACGGCCGCATCCTGGAAACCGAGCGCATCGCCGCCCGCATGACCCGCCTCCGCATCGGCGGACCGGCGCTACAGAACCTGGACTGGCTTCCCGGACAACACGTGCGGGTAGCCACCGGCGACAGTGCGTCCGGCAATGTCCTCGCACGCGTCGGCGATCTGCGCACGTATTCGGTATGGCACTTCGACCGGGAGAACGGCGAGCTCCACCTGTGCGTGCTCGATCACGGCGACGGCCCCGGCGCACGGTGGGGGCGCAATGCCGTTGTCGGACAGCAGGTCCGATTCCGCGGCCCCGAGGGCTCGTTCACCCTGCGTGCCGACACGACATCAGGCGAGCGGGCGCCGTACCACCTGTTCGCCGGTGAGGAGACCGCATCGGTCGCCCTCGGCGCCATGCTGCGCGCGGTTCCGGACGATATCCCGGTCCACGGCGCGATCGAAACGGCCTCGGCCGAGGATCGCCTCCCACTTCCGCGCGCGGCCGAACTGGCTCATCCGGTGCGCGGCGACGCCTCCGCCGCCCGCTCCGAAATCCTGCTCGACGCGGTCCGCGGCCTCGACCTACCGCCCGCCCCGGGCGTGGCCTACCTCGCCGGCGAGGCCCGCACCATCCAGCAGATCATGAAACATCTGGTCCGCGAACGCCAGTGGCCCCGCCGTGCCATCCTCACCAAGCCCTTCTGGACACCGGGCAAGCGCGGCATGGACTAGCCCCGTCCAGCACGACCAGGGAGCCGGATCGATCAGCGCACCATCCTCCGAAGCGACACGGTCGCCACAACCTCTCATCAAGAGTGCTGCGACGACCGTGTAAACCCCAGAACTCCTTGGGGCACTGCGGGATATCAGTCGGTGTAGGAATCCATCGGCGGGCAGGAGCAGACCAGATTGCGGTCGCCGTACGCACCGTCGATGCGGCGGACCGACGGCCACACCTTGGGGCGGGGGTTACGCAACCCCTGCGGGTAGACGGCGGTTTCGCGGCTGTACGGGTGATCCCACTCGCCGACCAGGCACTGGGCGGTGTGCGGGGCGCCGCGCAGCGGATTGTCCTCCACCGGCCAGACACCGGCTTCGACCTGGTCGATCTCACCCTTGATGGCGATCATGGCCTCGATGAAAGCGTCGATCTCCTCGAGGTTCTCGCTCTCGGTGGGCTCCACCATGAGCGTGCCCGCGACCGGGAAGCTCATGGTCGGCGCATGGAAACCGTAGTCCGCCAGGCGCTTTGCCACATCGTCGACGGTGACGCCGGTGCGCTTGGTGATTTCGCGCAGATCCAGGATGCACTCGTGGGCGACCATGCCGTTGTCGCCGGTGAACAGCACCGGAAAGTGCGGATCCAGCCGTCGCGCAATGTAATTCGCCGAGGCGATCGCCGTCAAAGTCGCGCGGCGCAGGCCGTCCGCACCCATCATGCGAATGTAGGACCAGGTGATCGGCAGAATGGACGCCGAACCGTACTTGGCCGCCGACACCGCGTGCGAGCCCGCTTCCAGCGGATCACCGGGCAGGTACTGGGCGAGGTGCTCGCGCACCGCCACCGGGCCGACACCCGGACCGCCGCCACCGTGCGGAATGCAGAAGGTCTTGTGCAGATTCAGGTGGCTGACATCGCCGCCGAACCGGCCCGGGCGAGCCAGGCCGACAAGGGCATTCAGATTCGCGCCGTCCACGTACACCTGACCGCCCGCATCGTGCACCATGGCGCACAGCTCGGCCACCTCGTGCTCGTACACGCCGTGCGTAGACGGGTAGGTGATCATGATGCAGGCCAGCCGATCGGCATGATCGGCGATCTTGGCGCGCAGATCGTCCAGATCCACATCGCCGTTCTCGCGGGTCTTCACCACCTCCACCCGCATGCCCACCATGGCGGCCGAGGCGGCATTGGTGCCGTGCGCACTGGACGGGATGAGGCACGTATCCCGGTGCGTATCACCGCGATCCAGGTGATAGCGGCGAATGGCCAGCAGTCCGGCGTACTCGCCCTGGCTCCCGGCATTGGGCTGCAACGACACCCGGTCGTATCCGGTCACCGCCGACAGCCAGCCCTCGAGATCCTCGATCAGGCGGATCAGGCCGGGCGCATCCTCGACGGGCGCGTACGGGTGCACCCGATTGAAGCCCGGCCAGGTGATGGACTCCATCTCCGCCGCCGCATTGAGCTTCATGGTGCAGGAACCGAGCGGAATCATGCTGCGGTCCAGCGCAATATCCTTGTCCGACAGCGCGCGCAGGTAGCGCAGCATAGCGGTCTCGGTGCGGTACCGGGTGAACGCCGGCGCGGTCAGGAACTCCGAGGTGCGATTCTCGATGTGCGGCCGCGGCTTCCCGTGGAAGAGCGCGCCCTCGGGACCGACCGGGATCTCCGCGCCGAAGCAATCGAGCACGGCCACCACATGTGCGTCGGTGGTCGCCTCATCGCAGGCGATGCCCACGTGATCGGCGTCGACCAGGCGCAGGTTGATACCGGCCCCCTTGGCCTTGGCCACAATGGCTTCCGCACCGGCCGGCACATTCACCAGCACGGTGTCGAAGAAGCTCTGGTGCACCACCGCATCGCCGAGCCCGGCGGCCAGCCACTGCGCATGCCCGTGCACCCGCCGCGCGATCGACTTCAGCCCGTCCGCACCGTGGTACGAGGCGTACATGGCGGCCACAATGGCCAGCAGCACCTGCGCGGTACAGATATTGGAGGTCGCCTTCTCCCGGCGAATGTGCTGCTCACGAGTCTGCAGCGCGAGCCGGTAGGCGGTATTGCCGTCCGCGTCCACGGAAACGCCGACCAGACGCCCGGGCAGCTGCCGCGCATGCGCGGTATGCACCGCGAGGTATCCGGCATGCGGTCCGCCGAAGCCGAGCGGCACACCGAAACGCTGGGTGGTACCGAAGCAGCAATCCGCGCCCTGCTCCCCCGGCGACGTAATCAGGGTCAGCGCAAGCAGATCCGCGCCCACCGCCACCAATGCCCCACGCGCATGCGCGGACTCGATAACCGGAGCCCAATCCACGACCGCGCCCGAAGCGCCCGGCTGCTGCAGCAGCACGCCGAAGAATTCACCCTCGGGCAGCTCGCCGCGGGACAGATCGGCCTCGACGATCTCGATGCCGAGCGGCTCGGCCCGGGTGAACAGCACGGTCCGAGTCTGCGGGAACAGATCGGCGTCGATGAGCAGCCGCTGCGACCTACTGCGCCGATTGGCCCGCTGCAGCAGCGTCATGGCCTCGGCCGCCGCGGTCGCCTCGTCCAGCATGGAGGCATTGGCGACATCCATACCCGTCAGCTCCGACACCATGGTCTGGAAGTTGAGCAGCGCCTCCAGCCGGCCCTGGCTGATTTCCGGCTGATACGGCGTGTACGCGGTGTACCAAGCCGGGTTCTCGATGAGATTGCGCACCAGCACCGGCGGGGTGAGGGTGTCGTAGTAGCCGAGCCCGATCATGGTGGTGGCCACCGTATTCGAGTTCGCCAGCGCGGCCAGCTCGTCGAGCACCTCGTGCTCGGACACGGCAGGCGGCAGGGTGTCGAGACCATTGGCGGCGGCGCTGTCGAGAATGCTTGCGGGCACGGCTTTCGCGGCGAGTTCGTCCAGCGATTCGACGCCGACGGTTGCGAGAATGCGCTCGAGTTCGCCGCTGTCGGGTCCGATATGACGGTCAGCGAAGGATCGAGTCCAAGTCACGGCTGCTCCAAGGGTGGGCGGGGGGTCGACCACATGGCCGACGCGTCGTCTGCCCTCCCCCTCTGTCTTTGGCGCCTGAGAGATTCGGGCCCCGGCCAGCTTGTGGCCGTATCCCTTTCACCATGGGCGGGTGGCTCGGTGGCCACCACTTTCCAGAGGCGTCGAAACTCCGCGCGGTCCCTTGTGCCTGAGAGATTGACGGGGAGGTGCTGCTCCTTCGGCGCCCGGTCCGCGCCCTCGGGGGAAGGGCATCAGACTCGGGACTCTCCCGCACGGCTGCGACGCAGTGACAAGTCTAAGGGTCAGCAGGTTACGGGAATGTTGCCTGGGCCTGTTTGAGATCAGTACCGCACCATAAGCCGAGCGCGCCACCTGTGGGCGGCGCGCTCGCGTGCGGGAGTGTTGCGTTCGAAAACGGCTAACCGGTCTTGGCGTTCAATCTGGCCTTGCGACGGTAGGACAGCTCGTCCTCCGGGCGCTCGGTGGCGGTCGCGGACTCGGCCCGCTCGGCCGGGAAATTGGCGATCGCGCCGGTGAGCTCGCGCATGGCGCCGCCGACCGCGATACCGAAAACGCCCTGTCCACCCTGCAGTAAATCGACGACCTCCTCGGCAGAGGAGCATTCGTACACCGTCGCGCCGTCGGAGAAGAGGGTGATCCCGGCCAGATCCTCGACGCCGCGGCTGCGCAGATGATCCACGGCTATGCGGATGTTCTGCAGCGAGATGCCGGCGTCGAGCAGCCGCTTGACGATCTTGAGGACCAGGATGTCCTTGAAGGAGTACAGCCGCTGGCTACCCGATCCGGTCGCGCTGCGAATGGACGGTACGACCAGTCCGGTGCGAGCCCAGTAGTCCAGTTGCCGATAGGTGATTCCGGCGACCTGGCAGGCGCTGGGTACGCGGTACCCGACCAAATCGCTTGGCACCGAGTCATCGGGGAACAGCCCTGGCTGCACCACATCCTGCGTGTGCGGTTGATCTCCCACTGACTACTCCCTACTGCTGGCCTATCAGGGCTCGTGTCTCTCATCAAGACGGTGTTCAAGACTGCTTTTACGACACTGCCTTCATGAACACTGCATCAACGCTGGAGCGTGGCCTAACTGTCGAGGCTACTCCCCTGATTGTCCAGGCAGCATCGGCGTCGAACCAAGCCTGCCGAGCGGCGTGTTTCTCGACCTAAAGTACAGGTCGAGGGATTGATCCGGTCTCGACGCGCTCAGCTGTCGGTGGCCTTGAAATCATCCGGCGAGACCGACTCCAGGAACTCCTTGAACTTCTCGACCTCGTCCTCACGCTCATCGGGCATGACCAGACCGGCCTCCTCCAGCACCGGCTCCTCCGCGTAGATCGGACAACCCACGCGCAGCGCGATGGCGACCGAATCGGACGGACGGGCGGAGATACGCAGATCGTTCTCGAAAACCAGATCGGCGTAGAAGGTCCCCTCCTGCAGATCCACGATCCGTACCTCTTTCAAGGTATGGCCGAGATCCTTGATGAGGATTTTGATGAGATCGTGGGTCAGCGGCCGAATCGGCGTGACGCCCTCTTGTTCCAGCACGATTGCGGTGGCCTCGGCCTGGCCGATCCAGATCGGTAGATACCTGTCGCCCGAAACCTCACGGAGCAACAGCACGGGCTGGTTCTGTGGCTGTTCGACACGGATGCCGATCACACGCATTTCGCTCATGCCCGTACCTCGCTAGCGCTCGGCACAGCCATGCGCGAAGGCGCGCTGTGTTGACTGATTCGCTCGCTGCGCTCACTCATCGCACTGCCTCCCAATACTCGCTGGCCGCCCCCAGCACACGACACAGCGGGGCGAGCCGTAACACCGAGTCTAGGCGAAGATTTCAGCCCCCGAGCGATGCACGCACCGAGGTCTTCACCAGGCATGTGTGCAGTGTCAGCGACAGTGCCGCCAACTCTCGCACGGTCTCCTCCGCACGGGCGCGAGCATCCGCGTCCCGGCTCTTGGCAATGGGCGCCGCGATCTGCGCGACCATTGCCGCCTCCCGATCCGCGGCCAGCTTGAAGGAGCGCAGATGCCTTGCCTCCAAACCGAATTCACTCAACGCCTTGGCGGTACGCGCCAGCGTGACGGCGTCGGCGTCGAAGTAGCCGGCCGCACCGGGCGTGATCAGATTCGCGCGGATCAGTTCGGTGAGGAACTTCTCGTCGATTCCCGCCTGCTGCAACAGATCTGCCCGCGGAACCCGGATCTCATGATCGAACAGGAATTCCTCGGGCGACACCTCACCGGGCACGACACCGAGCCGCCGGAGGCGACTCTCCCCATTGGGGCCCACAGGGTCCCCTCCGGCCCCGCCCGCTCGGGCACGGGCTTCCCGTACCCCGAGCGTCGCGGCGCCACTGTCGATCGCTTCCAGTTGTTCCTTGATCACCTTCAAGGGCAGGTACTGGTCCCGCTGTGCCGTGAGCACGAACCGCAGGCGTTCCACGTCGGCGACGTGGAACCTGCGGTAACCCGAGGGCGTGCGCTCCGGACTGATCAATCCCTCCGATTCGAGGAATCGAATCTTCGAGATCGTGATGTCCGGGAAGTCCGGACGCAGCAGATCCAACACGGAGCCGATCGACATTCCTCCGCGTGTCCATTGCTGCGCTGCGCCAGTCATTCCCGTCGGCCTATAGTGCGCCCGCGTCGCTGTTCTGCGGCCGCGGGCCGGTCAGGAACACGAGACGGAACTTGCCGATCTGGACCTCGTCGCCGTTCTGCAGCTCCGAGGAATCCACCGGCTCCCGGTTCACGTAGGTACCGTTCAAGCTGCCCACATCGACGACCTGGAAGGTGTCGTCATCCTGGCGGAACTCCGCGTGCCGACGGCTGACAGTGACATCGTCGAGAAAGATGTCACTGTCGGGGTGGCGACCCGCGGAGGTGGTGGGCTGATCGAGCAGGAACCGCGAACCGGCATTCGGGCCGCGCTTGACGACCAGCAGGGCTGCGCCCGCAGGCAGACCCTCGACCCCTTGCACCGGCTGCTCGCCGGTCTGCTCGGTGCGCGACGTGTCGACCTCGTTCAGGAAATCAGCGCGGAACACCGAAGTGGTCTCTGCTGCCGTCTCCTGGTAACCCGGGTCCTTGTTCTCGCTCACCCTTGCTCTCCTCCTCGAACCGAATTAATCCATGCAAGCAGTTGATGCCCTCAGCGTGCAGCTGTTGGCATTGACCGTACCCTGCGAGGGCGTACCCGTGCAGGTAGAACTGTGAAGGCTCCTTCAGCCTCCGATAACTCCTTGATAACCTGCGGCATCGAGCAGGTCACCGTACGCGGAGTCGAGCGTTTCGGCGTCCTCGAGCTCGAGCTCGAAGATCCAGCCGTCACCGTAAGGGTCGGTATTGAGGGTCTCCGGCGCAGCCGTCAGAACCTCGTTCACCGCAACGATTTTCCCCGCCAGCGGAGCGTAGATGTCCGAGACGCTCTTGGTGGACTCCACTTCGGCGATGCTGTCGCCATTGGCCACATCGGCATTCGCTTCGGGCAGCTGCACGAAAACGACGTCACCGAGCTGCGACTGGGCGTAGTCGGTGATTCCGACCCGCACCCGGGCCGGGCCGGCGATGCGCACCCATTCGTGTTCTTCGGTGTAGCGCAGGTCGTCGGGTAGGTCGCTCACAGGCGGTGTCCTTTCAACGGGCGGGTCCTCTCGGGATCGGCGTCGATCCGTGTGCAACACACCCTAATGGCTAGCGATCTTGCCTCGACGGGGCCGGTATGGCTCGGGCGACCGCAACGGCCTTGCCCACGTAGAGAATGCCGGTCCAGACGTAGGTCGCGGTACCCCAGATCAGGAATGCCCCGCCGAAGGCCTTGCTGAAACCTGCAGCGGGCCAATCCATCTGACCGGCCAGCGTCCACGGAAAAGCGGACATGAGCGCGAAGGTGGCGGCCTTGCCGAGGTAGATGACCTCGGGCGGCGGCAGCCCGCGGCGCTTGTAGATGCCCAGCGTCAGCGTCAGAATGCCGTCGCGCGCAACAAGAACGATCACCACCCACCAGGGCAGGATGCCGCGAATCAGGAAGCCCACCAGGGTCGCCAGCAGAAAGAGCCGGTCGACCAGCGGGTCCAGGATCGCACCCAGTTTGGAGGACTGGTTCAGCAGCCGGGCCAGCTTGCCGTCCAGGAAATCGGTAAAGGCGCTGGCGATCAGCAGCGCGAAGGCCCAGCCGTCCGCCTTCTGGACCAGCAGCAGCCACAGGAAGACCGGGACGCCGATGAGCCGAATAGCGCTGAGCACATTGGGCACGGTGAGTATGCGGTCGCTGTACACCGGTTCGGCGTTCCGCTCGGTTGTCACAACCCGGTCTTACCGTAATCACCGGCGAGTCACCATACGGGCACGCCGCTGGCCGGTCCGGAGCGGAAACGATATCGTCTCCGCCATACAGGCGGATGACAGAATGAGTGGGGAAGCTTCTCATCTGTCGTCCCCGGCATGCGAGAGGAAACACCATGCCAGACTTCGACTACGACGTCGTGGTGATCGGCTCCGGCTTCGGGGGAAGCGTCAGCGCGCTGCGACTGACGGAAAAGGGCTACCGGGTGGCCGTACTGGAGTCCGGCCGCCGCTGGAACGCCGAGGACATCCCGAACACCAACTGGAATGTGCGCAAGGCGATCTGGGCCCCACGGCTCGGGCTGACCGGCACCCAGCGCATCAGCGTGCTCGGCAAGTGCGCCGTCTTCTCCGCCTCCGGCGTGGGCGGCGGCTCCCTGATCTACGGCAATACCCTGTACGAGCCGCTGCCGGACTTCTACACCGATAAGCAGTGGTCGCACATCACCGACTGGAAATCCGAGCTCGCGCCCTACTACGACCAGGCGCAGCGCATGCTGGGCGTCACGCCCAACCCGCGGATGACGCCCGCCGACGAGGTGATTCGCTCGGTCGCCGAGGATCTGGGCGTCGCCGACACCTTCCACGCCACGAATGTGGGTGTGTTCTTCAATGAGGAAGCCCCGGGCGAAGAGGTGGCCGACCCGTACTTCGGCGGCGCCGGCCCGGCCCGCAACGGGTGTATCCACTGCGCGCGCTGCTTCACGGGCTGCCCGCACAATGCCAAGAACACCACCCCGAAGAACTACCTGTACCTGGCCGAACAGGCCGGCGCCACGGTATTCGCACTGACCACCGTGACCAAGGTGCGGCCGATGACCGGCGGCGGTTACGCCCTGGACACGGTGCGCTCGGATCGCTGGGTTCGCAAGGACCGCAAGACTTTCACCGCCGAACAGGTGGTCTTCGCCGCCGCCGCGCTCGGCACCCAGAAGCTGCTGCACAAGATGCGCGACGATGCGGTGCTGCCGGATCTGTCGCCGCGACTGGGTGAGCTGACCCGCTCCAATTCCGAGGCCATCCTGAATGTGGTGAGCCGGGAGCGTGACGATTTCGCGCAGGGCATCGCCATCACCTCCTCGATTCATCCGGAACCCAACACCCATATCGAGGTGTGCCACTACGGGGCCGGGCAGAACGGGCTGTTCCCGCTGTCGGTGCCGATCGTGGACGGCGGCGCGTTCCGCTTCCTGCGCTTCCTGCTGGCGATGCTGCTGCATCCGCTGGTCTTCGCGCGCAGTCTCAATGCCCGGCGGGCCTCGGACAAATCGGTGATCCTGCTGGTCATGCAGTCCCTGGACAATTCGCTGACCTCCTATCGGCGCTGGGGTCAGCTCAAGACCAAACAGGGCACCGGCAAGCCGAATCCGACCTGGATTCCGATGGCGCACGATGTCGGCCGGCGCTTCGGCGAGAAGGTCGACGGCGATGTGCAGAGCCTGATCATGGATGTGTTCAATATTCCGGCAACGGCCCATTACATCGGTGGCTGTGTGATCGGCGAGGGCCCGGAATCGGGTGTGGTCGATCCGTATCAGCGTGTGTTCGGGTATCCGGGGCTGCACATCGCCGACGGTTCGGCGGTGACCGCGAATCTCGGCGTGAACCCGTCACTGACCATCACCGCGCAGGCCGAGCGCGCAATGGCCTTCTGGCCCAACAGGAATGAGCCCGATCCGCGGCCGCAGCTGGGCAACCCCTACCGCCGCATCAACCCGGTGCCCCCGCTGCAGCCGACGGTGCCGGACTTCGCCGCGGGCGCCCTGCGCCTGCCGATCTTCCCCGTGGAACAACGCAACAACTGATCTCGCAAGAATCGGGGTAACTCCTGGGGTACCCCCACAACCGAGCCACTCACCCAACCGCTGGCCCGGGACACAACCCAACCGCCTTCCCAAATGACCGTTAAAGGTCCGGGGAGGCGGAACGGGAATCGCTGAGCCACTGGGGATTTCCCGCTACCCGTCGAGCGCTCCATGGTGCTCGACGGTAAGTTGGAGTCGGCCTGATCGACCGACACACGACAGGCGGCAAATCTGGGCGATGGGCGCGCTACATCCGTACCATTTCTTAGCAGCACAGCCGGTATCGATTCGACGAGAGAGGTGCAGCGCCGATGCTCGTTCGAGTACAGAACCCCGCTGGTACGCATGCCGAGAAGCTGCTGATCGATTGGCTCCGCACCTGGAAGGGCCGCGGCGACCCCAAGGGTGTCGCCACCGTCAATTGCAGCCTCTTCCACGGTGATCGGCTCTACCCCTTCGACGCGGTCGTCTGGACACCGACCAGCTGCGTGGTGATCGAGGCCGAGGCGCTCTCGGAGAACCTGCAGGGCGAGCTGGAGGTGCCGCTCAACGGCCCGTGGCGGGTCGCCGAGAAGATCATCACCTTCGACGGCACCGATAAGCGCACCCCGCTGGACAAGTCCCGCGATCACACCTTCGCCCTGCAGAACTGGCTGGCCGAGC
>NZ_JAODNK010000237.1 GCF_025465275.1 Nocardia sp.
ACCCCGGCGCCGGCTACGACAAGGCTGCCTACAAGCAGTTCCTCACCGAGATCGGCTACTTGCGTCCCGAACCGGCCGACGCTAGTGGCGAGCACTGGCAGATCGGGACCGAGAACGTGGACGCCGAAATCGCCACCCAGGCCGGCCCGCAGCTGGTCGTGCCGGTGATGAACGCCCGCTTCGCCATCAACGCGGCGAACGCGCGCTGGGGCTCGCTCTACGACGCCCTGTACGGCACCGACGCCATCTCCGAGGCCAATGGCGCGGAGAAGGGCAAGGGCTACAACAAGGTTCGCGGTGACAAGGTCATCGAATGGGCCCGCAATTTCCTCGATGACGCGCTGCCGCTGATCACCGGCTCGCACCTGGGCACCAGCAAGTACGCCATCGTGGACGGCGAACTCGAGGTCACCCTCGAGGACGGCACCGACATCGGCCTCGCCGACGGTGACGCACTGGTCGGCTACCTGGGCACCCCGGAGGCCCCGACCTCGCTGCTGTTCAAGCACAACGGCCTGCACATCGAGATCCAGTTCGATCCCGCGTCTCCGGTCGGCTCGACCGACGACGCCGGCATCAAGGACGTCGTGCTGGAGTCCGCGGTCACCACGATCATGGACTTCGAGGCTTCGGTCGCCGCCGTGGACGCCGCGGACAAGGTCCTGTGCTACCACAACTGGCTCGGCCTGATGAAGGGCGATCTGGCGGAAGAGGTTTCGAAGGGCGGCAAGTCCTTCACCCGCACCATGAACCCGGACCGGGTGTACACCGCGCTCGACGGTTCCGACCTTGTGCTGCACGGCCGTTCGCTGCTGTTCGTGCGCAATGTGGGTCACCTCATGACCTCCGACGCCATCATCGACAAAGATGGCAACGAGGTCCCCGAGGGCATCATGGACGCCCTCATCACCGTGCTGGCCGCCAAGCACGCCCTCAACGGCGACACCAAGCTGAAGAACACCCGCACCGGCTCCATCTACATCGTCAAGCCGAAGATGCACGGCCCCGACGAGGTCGCCTTCACCAACGAGCTGTTCGCCCGCGTCGAAGGTGTGGTGGGCCTGCCCGCGAACACCCTCAAGGTCGGCATCATGGACGAGGAGCGCCGCACCACGGTCAACCTCAAGGCGTCCATCCATGCCGCCAAGGACCGCGTGGTCTTCATCAACACCGGCTTCCTGGACCGCACCGGCGACGAGATCCACACCTCCATGGAGGCCGGGCCGATGGTCCGCAAGGCCGATATGAAGTCGCAGCAGTGGATCAAGTCCTACGAGGACTGGAATGTCGACACCGGCATCGCCGCCGGTCTGCCCGGTAAGGCGCAGATCGGCAAGGGCATGTGGGCCATGCCCGATCTGATGGCCGACATGCTGGTCCAGAAGATCGGCCACCCCAAGGCCGGCGCGAACACCGCATGGGTGCCCTCGCCGACCGCCGCCACGCTGCACGCCACCCACTACCACCTGGTGGATGTGTTCAAGCGGCAGGCCGAGATCGCCAAGGGCGGCCCGCGCGCCACCGTCGATCAGATCCTGGAAATCCCCCTGGCGCAGGACACCAACTGGTCCGCCGAGGAGAAGCAGCAGGAGCTGGACAATAATTCGCAGGGCATCCTCGGCTATGTGGTGCGCTGGATCGATCAGGGTGTCGGCTGCTCGAAGGTGCCGGATATCAAGGACGTCGGCCTCATGGAGGACCGCGCGACCCTGCGTATCTCCAGCCAGCAGGTGGCCAACTGGTTGCGGCACGGCATCGTGACGCAGGAGCAGGTGCTCGAGAGCCTGCAGCGCATGGCTCCGGTTGTCGACCACCAGAACGCCGGTGACTCGAACTACCGCGCCATGGCCCCCGATTTCGCGGGTTCGATCGCCTTCCAGGCGGCCAAGGAGCTGGTGCTCGAGGGCACGAAGCAGCCCAATGGCTACACCGAGCCCATCCTGCACCGCCGTCGCCGTGAGGCGAAGGAGCAGGCGGCGAAGTTCTGCGGATAACCGCAGCTGAGTAGTAGCGCATCCCCCGATCGGCAACAGTCGAACGGGGGATGCGTGTATTCAGGCGTGACCGACTGCGATTCACGCGGTTCTCGAGAAACCCGACCAATCGGGCAAGATGGACATTCGTGACCACCTACCCGCCACCCGGATACCCGCAGCCGATCCAGCACACACCGCTCGGCTGGGTATTCGCGATGGTGGCGACTCTGGTCCTGATCGGGGTGTGCTGCCTCGGGATCCTGTGGGCCTTCGCCTCCCGCGGCGACACCCTCACCGCGCTGCTCTACGCAGGCGGCGGCCTGCTCGTACTCGGCGTGGTCTGGCTGATGCTCGCATTGGTCGGCGGAATCGCTTATCGCACATACCTACTCAGCGCGCTAGCACCCGTGCTGATAGCACTGACGGCGGGACTACTGCTCCTGCAGATTCCGCAGGACCTCGGCTGGCGAATGTCGAAACCAGCACTGGAACGCGCGGCCGCCGAATGCACCGACAGCCGCTCCGACACCAGGATCGGGCTCTACACCTTCGACTACATTCGCAAAACACCCGAGGGCTGCACCTTCAGCCTCGCGGGCTCCGGCCTGGGCCCCGACGGTTTCGCCTACATCCCGAGCGGCGCCGCACCCGAAGTGCCCGCGAAGGCACTGGTCGGCGACCACTACACCGCACTCGGCGGACCGTGGTTCACCTTCGACCATTTCATCGACCCCGCCGCCTGAGCGCGGCGAGGTCGGGCGCTGTTGCGATCAGTCGATGGTCGGCCAGTCCCAGCCCGCCGCAGGAACCTGCCGAAACGAACCCCTCCACTACGCCCGCGGTGGAGGGGTTCGTCGTGTGCGGAACTGTCGGCCCCGACGGCTCGCCGGCCTGCGCCGAAGCTACGAAATGCACTGCAAACAAGGAGCATTCGCACCCGGCTTCTGGGGAAATCGGGGCGGCAGTCCGCACGGGTGATGGATCAGCTGAGCGGGTACTGTCCTGCGCCGGTGCCACCCATGCCGACGACATCGCCGAACAGTGACACCATCCCCTGTCCGATCGACAGCACGTCATACCCGATCGTTCCGAGATTGGTTGCGAAGTTCTGCATGTCCATCTCCTATCGGTTATTTCGAAGACGGCCGTGCGAGGCCGCGTCGAAATACAGAGAAGCAGGCGTCCGGCTGCGACACGTTGTCATCTGCGGCAAGTCAGCGAATTCGTAGCTGATTCACTGCCAGATTCCCAGAAAGCTCACAGCCGGCATCTCCGGTGTCGCGCTCCCTCGGCGGATGCCGACGTGCCCTCGGGCCCCAACACCGACCTGGTTCGAACCGAACAGCCCTTCTCCGAATCGCACAGCCTTTGTACACGCTGTGCAACCCATAAAAGGGCTGTTCAGTTCACCTGCGGCCGAAACAGATTCGTGTCAGGCCGGTTTGAATCCGACCTGCAGCGATTCCAGCCCCCGGATGACGACGTTCGGCTTGAACGGCGGGTTGTCCGAAAGCAGTTCCATGGCACCGACTTTGCGCAGCAGCACCTCCAGCAGCACCTCCATCTCGAGCAGCGCCAGCGGCGCGCCGAGGCAGTAGTGGATGCCGAGGCTGAAGCCGAGATGCTTCTTGGCCGGATTCATCGGATCCGAGTAGCGGGTCACATCGGTGCGGTCCGGGTTCGTGAAGGCGGCATCATCGTGGTTGGCCGAATTGATCAGCACCACAACGCCTTCGCCCTTGTCGAAATCGTGGCCCGCCACGGTGATGGGCCGGGTCGCGGCACGGGTGGTGATCTGCACCGATGGCTCCAGCCGCAGCAGCTCGTCGGGAGCGACGGCCACCAGCTCGGGCCGCGCGCGCAGCAGTTCGACCTGACCGGGTTCCCGCAGCAGGCGCAGCATGCCGGTGCCGACCAGATTCGCGGTGGTCTCGTGCCCGGCGACGAAGGTGGTGATGCAGGTGGCCAGCAGTTCCTGCTCGGTCAGCACATCACCGCGGTCCTCGACCTGGGACAGCACGCTGAGCAGATCGTCGGTCGGATTGACCCGGCGCTCGTTCAGCAGTTCGCGGAAGTAGTTCATGAATCCACGGGACGCCGCGCTGCGCGCCTTCAGGGATTCCTCCGGCAGCGTGTAGTCGTGGTCGAAGCCGCGCGCCAGGTCCTGCGACCACTGGTGCACCTGCGCGTACGCCTCAGGCGGGACGTCGATGAGCTCACAGGCGATGATCAGCGGCAGCGGATAGGCGATGAACTCGATCAGATCGAATTCCCCGGCCTCCAGGGCCTTGTCGACGAGCTGTTCGGTGAGTTCCTCGATGCGCGGGCGCAGCCGCGTGACCATGCGCGGGGTGAAGCCCTTGGTGACCAGATTGCGCAGGCGGGTGTGGTCCGGCGGCTCCATCCACAGGAAGGAGGTGGGCAGTTCGTCGGCGGCATTCTCCGGTGAGACGGTCGGGTGCATCATCCCGGCCTCTTCGGCATGGCTCCACGCGGTGGTGGACAGCACCGCCGCGCAGTCCTCGTACCGGGTGAGGACGTGGTGGCCGATCGGGGTCATATGGATGGGTCCGGCCTCGCGCAGCACGCGCGCCGGGGTGTAGGGATCGGCCCGGCCATCGGGGCCGAAAAGCTGTGCCATTGCCGTGAGAATGGCGGGATCTTGGTCGGCGGCAACGGTGTTCACGTCTGGTGCGGCCATGCGTATCCTCCTGAATTCGACAGCGCGATGACGGTCGACGGCGGCGATGACGTTCGACTGGACATAGGTGGTTCAGCTCGGTGTGGACCTGGTGTACGCAAATCCGCTGCCGTGCAGCATGATCCGTCCGGCGGTGACCGGATGCGTGAGCGCGGCAGGCGGTTCGACCAGATGGGCGACACGCATGAAGGTCCGCGACACCACCGGATCGTGATGGGCGGCCCGTTGCACCTGCGCCACATAGACATTGGTGAGCCGGGTCCGAAGCGAGCGTGGACCGATCACACCCGGATGGCTCAGGTCGGAGGAGGCGGCCAGTCGCCAGGCGGCGGCCACCGGGTCGGAGGAGGCGGCATAGAACCGCGCGGCCAGGGTCGCGGGTGCGCCGTCCAAACAAGCGCGCAGGGCGGCGGCCTGCAGCGCGGCGACCGTCATGCCCTGCGCGTACAGCGGATTGAAGGCGCACTGCGCGTCGCCGACCACCAGCAGGCCCGCGGGCACGGCGGTCATACGATCGAAATGCCGGCGCACCGACGCCCGGAACCGATACGGCACCGGATCGTCGAGCGGTTCGGAGTCCATGACGATTTCATGGATGTCTGGCGCCGCGAGTGTGGCGGCGTAGCGCGGGAATTCGTCGGGGTCGGCCGGTGGATGGTCACCGAGCATTCCGGCGAGGGTGACCAGCCACCGGTCTCCTTCGATATGCACCGCCCCGCCGC
Organism: Nocardia sp.; assembly: GCF_025465275.1. Lineage (GTDB taxonomy): Bacteria > Actinomycetota > Actinomycetes > Mycobacteriales > Mycobacteriaceae > Nocardia. Next base: position 5,400 of record NZ_JAODNK010000237.1, read on the forward strand.
CGCGGCCGTTCGTTCCGGTCGACACGATGACCGAGGAGTGCCCGCCCAGTTGCCCGGGCCGGTGCCGGTACAACCGGGAGGAATAGCCGAGATCCACATCGAGCCGTTCGGCATCGGGCACCGCGGCGCCGATATCGGTGAGCCACTCGTCGATTCGGGATCCGCGACCGGTCGCATCCACGACCAGATCGGCGGTGATGTTCTCGGCACGGCCGTCGGCGACAGTCGCGACCCCGGTCACCGTCTCGGCATCGCCGAGCAGGCCCCGCACCGTAATGCCCTCGCGCATACGCACATTCGGTATCTGGCAGGTGCGCTGGCGTAGTACGGCCTCCAGCAGCGGGCGGCTCGCGATGACGGAGGTCAATCCGGTCGGAGTCGGCACCAACCGGGCGCCACCGACGTACCAGCGCGTGTGGACCAGCACCTCGGCGGCGGTCGCACCGCGCCGGACCAGTTCCGCCGTACATCCCGGATACAGCTCTTCGAAGACGGCGCGGCCGCTGTCCAGCAGCCCGTGCAGATGCCTGCCCTGCTGTACACCCCGGCGCACCTGCACGCCCTCGCACCGGTCGCGCTCCAGAATCGTCACGCGCGCAAACTCTTCCGACAGCACCCGCGCCGCCAGCAGACCGGCGATCCCCGCACCGAGGACGACCGCGTGCCGTCCGGCGGTCACAGCGTCACCGGCAATGCCGCGACGCCCCGGTGAATGAGGCTGGGGCGGTATTCGATGGTGTCGGGGGCCAGCCGCAGCTCCGGGGCCCGATCGAGCAGTGTGAGCACGGCGGCCTCGGCCTCGATCCGGGCCAGCGGCGCGCCCACGCAGTAGTGGATCCCGAGGCTGAATCCGAGATGCTTACGGGCGGGCCGGGTTCCGGCATAGCGGGTGATGTCGAAGGTATCGGCATCCGGGAAGACCCGGTCGTCCCGGCTCGCGGAGGCAGTCAGTACGACCACACCGTCGCCGCGCTTGAATTGGCGGTCTCCGACCACGGTGTCCGCGAGGGCAACCCGGATGGTGAACTGGGTGGGCGCGTCATAGCGCAGCATCTCGTCCAGCGCGGACCCGATCAACTCGGGACGTTCGCGCAGCAGCTGAAGCTGTTCGGGATGCCGCAGCAGCGCGAGCATGCCATTACCGATGAGGTTGATGGAGGTCTCCATGCCCGCCACGAGCAACAGCAGCGACATGCCGATCACCTCGGGTTCGGTGAGCATGTCACCGTCCACGCTGGCGGCCACCAGTTCACTGAGCAGATCCGGTGTCGGGCTGTGCTTCTTGCGGGCGATCAGTTCGGCGAAATAACCCATGCAGGACATGGCCGCAGCGCCGCGCGCGGTCACGTCGGCCTCGCCCAGGAGGGTGTCCGGATCGCTGCCGCGGGCAATCGCCAACTGCCACTCCCGGAATCGCGCACCGTCGGCGGGATCGGCGCCGAGCAGCCGCACCGGAATCATGGCCACCGCGAGCGGGACGGCCAGATCCGCCAGGATGTCGAGTTCGCCGCGCTCCACCACGGCATCCACGAGGTCGTTCACCACCCGTCCGGCGACCGGCGCGAGCTCACCGACCATGCGCGGGGTGAACGCCTTGGCCACGAGTTTGCGGTAGCGGGCGTGCTCGGGCGGGTCCATGCGGACGAAGGAGCCGGGAATGGCGGCGGTGGTGTCGCGGAAAGGGCTGATGCCGGCGGCATATCCGTGACCCCAGTCCGCGCCGGTGAGCACGGCCGAGCATTCCTCGTAGCGGGTCACCAGGGTGACCGGCACATCCCCGAAGGCATACGGGAACAGGGCGGCCGCATCACGCGCGCGGCGGTAGGCGGGATAGGGATCGGCGCGCTCGCTCGATTCGAAAGCGTCGAAGGTGATTTCGGCAGTGCTCATCGGCCCTCCACACGGACAAGAAGTTCGGACATGCCGCGCACGACCACATTCGGCCGGTACGGCGGTTCCTCGAGCAGGGTCAGGCTCTCCACGCGAAGGGCGAGGGCGTGCAATACCTCTCGCATTTCCAGCCGGGCCAGCGGTGCGCCCAGGCAGTAGTGCAGGCCGAGACCGAAGGACAGGTGCCGTTCGGCGCGACGACCCGGCCGGTAGCGGCGGATATCGAAGCGGCCGGGTTCCGGGAAGGCCGCCGGATCGCGGTTGGCGGAGCCGAGCAGCACGATGACGGCATCGCCGGGCGCGAATGTCCTTCCGGCGACCATGATCTCGGCGCGCGCGGTGCGGGTGGTGAGGTGGACGGGCGCGTCGTAGCGCAGCACCTCGTCGACCGCGGGCGCGGCCAGGTCCGGATCGTTTCGCAGCCGCTGGAATTCGCCGGGATGACGAATGAGCGCGAGCGCGCCGTTGCCGATCAGGTTGACCGAGGTCTCGTGTCCCGCGACCACCAGGATGAGCAGGGTGCCGATCAGCTCGGTGTGGGTCAGCCGCACCCCGGCTTCCTCGGCCTGAACCAGAGCGGTGATGAGGTCCGGGCGCGGCGTACGGCGCCGCTGCTCCACCAGATCGCCGAAGAATTCGGTGAATTCGTGCACGGCCGCGGTGCGCGCTGCCAGTTCTTCCGGAGACAGCAGCACATCGGGGTCCAGGCCGCGCGCAATTCCGGCCGACATGAATCGCACCTGCTCGTGGGCTTCGACGGGTACGCCGAGCAATTCACAGATGAGGGTGAGCGGCACCGGATAGGCCAGCGCCTCCAGCAGATCCACCTCACCGGCGGCGAGCATGCGGGTCAGGAGTTCGTCGACCAACTGTTCGGCGCGCGCCTGCAGTCCGGTGATGGTGCGGGCGGTGAACGCCTTGCCGACCAGTCCGCGCAACCGGGTGTGGTCCGGCGGTTCCATCCACAGAAACGAGCCGGGCAGTTCGACCTCGCTGTCGCCGTGCAGCAGTTCGGGTTCCTCGGCGTGGCTCCAGCGCGGATCCAGCAGGATGGCCTGTGCTTCGGCGTGCCCGGGCACCAGGTGGGTGTCGTGCGGTCCGGGGACGAACGGCCCGGCGGCGCGCAGGGTCTCGTAGCTGTCGTAGGGGTTGTGCCGTAGGTGTGGTGCGACGCTCTCGATCACCGCCAGCTGTACCGGGGTGACGTGTGGAATTGCCACTGCCGGGGCGGTGGCGTGGTCGGAACTCACCGGCAACTCCTGAAAGAAATCACTGCGAAATCGGATACTCGAACAATTCCGCCGTTCATATTCGCCGCCCGGCCCGGTGCGGTCGCACGGCGATCGCCGGAAGCTATCGCTCGATCACCGTGTCCCTTTATCGTGCAACGTAATTGGTTGATCGAGCCTGCTTATCACAGCGCGGGTTTCACAATGCGTTCAGCGGCTGGACACAATTCGCTGTTGTGGTTGCCGCATGAATTCCTCGGATTCTTCCGGCACCTTGCCGGGGATGCTGGCCGGTATTGCGGCCGCGCATCCCCGGGTAGCGGCAACCTTCTGGTCGACAGCCGAGAGCATCGAGTACGCCGAACTGCACCGGGCGGCCGGCAGTGCGGCGGCGATTCTCGTCGAGCGCGGGCTGCGGCGCGGTGAGCCGGTGGGCATCCTCTGCCCGAATGCCCCGGAGTTCATCGTGAGCTTCTTCGCTATCGCCGCCGCCGGCGGTGCGGCGACACCGCTGCCGCTACCCGCGGGGATTCGACGGGCTGCTGGATATCCGGAGCAGCTGGCCGCCATCACGGCGGCGGCGGGTATGCGCACGGTGCTGGTATCGCCGGCCTTCGCCGAGCTGGTGCCACTGCTGGCCGGAGTGAATGTCGAATTCGTCGACACTGCAACGCTTTCCGGACCCGATGAGGGTTCCGCCCCGGCCTTGCCCACCCCCGAACCCGACGATCTCGCCGTCGTGCAGTTCACCTCCGGCAGCACCGCCGCCCCGAAGGGCGTCAAGCTCACCCACCGCCAGGTGACCAGCGGGCTGGCCGCGATTCGCCGGGGCATCGCCCTCGATCTCGATGACCAGGGCGGCTTCTGGCTGCCGCTGTTCCACGATATGGGCTTGTTCGGCACGCTGTCGGCGATTCTGCGCGGTATTCCGGCACACGTCTGGTCGCCGCTGGCCTTCGTCAAGGATCCGGCGCGCTGGTTGCGCGAATTCGCCGCCAGTGGAACAACTATCACCGCCATGCCGAACTTCGGCTACGAGGCGCTGCTGGCCGCGGTGCCCCCGGAGCGGGTGGCCGAATACGACCTGTCGAACTGGCGCATCGCTTTCAATGGGGCGGAACCGATTTCGCACGATGTGGTGACGCGGTTCTGCGAGCGGTTCGAGCCCGCGGGGTTCGAGCCGAGCACCATGTTCGGGGTGTACGGGATGGCGGAGGCCACCCTGGCGGTCGCCTTCCCGCCACTGGGGCGCGAGACAGTCTTCGAATGGGTCGATCGCGCGACGCTTGCGGATAACTGTCTGGCGCAACCGGTATCAGCCACTCGGCCCGGTGCGCGTGCAGTCGCCGGAGTGGGCGCGGCGGTCGACGGCCTGTCCCTGCGCATTGTCGATACCGAGACCGATGCAGAACTGCCGGACCGGCACGTGGGCGAGATCCTGATCCAGGGCGCTTCGGTCACCGACGGCTATCTGGCGGTCGATCCGGCGGCGGTCGCGGATCGGTTCACCGACGGCTGGCTGCGCACCGGCGATCTCGGATACCTCTGCGACGGTGAGCTTTTCGTGACCGGCCGCTGCAAGGACATGATCACCGTGCGCGGCGTCAATCACTACGCCCAGGACGTGGAGGCCGCGGTCTGCGACCTCGACGGAATCTACAAGGGCCGCTGCACCGCCGCCATCGATCCGGACGGCGCGGACGTCATCGCCCTCATTGCCGAATCCGAACTCACCGGCCCCGAGGCCGAGGCCCTGGACCGCGCCATTCGAGCCCGGGTCGCGGCCGAACTCGGCCTGGCTGCCGTCGCGGTGTACCTCGTGCCGCCCCGCAGCATTCCCCGGACCAGCAGCGGCAAGCTGCAACGGCTCGCCGCCCGCGAGCTCATCGCCCAGCAACGCTGAAGCCCAGTAGTTTTCGCCTCTCACGAACTGGAGTCTCCCGTGCACAGTTATGACGTATTCCGCCACTACGAGCGCCTGCACTGGAAGTTGACCGACCTCAACTTCGACGCCGTCGACCCGGCCCTGGTGCGACCGGAGTACATCACCCTGGCCAAGAGTTCGGCCATGGGCGAATCCAATGTCATTGCGGCGGTGCACGGATTCCTCGCGGAGTTCGTGGACGACTACGACTTCTCCACCTTCGCTGTGGTGTGGGGATATCAGGAAGTCCAGCACCACTACGCTTTCCGCACCTGGCTGCGCGCGATCGGCGAGGACGTGCAGGACAAGGCCGTGGATGCGATGCGCGAGCCGTACGCGCCCGGCAGCACGCCGTCGGCGACGCTGGCCACCAATATCATTTCCGAGCTCACGGTGAATCACATCTACCGCGCGGTGTCGGCATGGGTGGAGGAGCCGATCCTGAAGGCATTGCTGCTCAATGCCAGTCGCGATGAGGCCGGGCACGCGCGCGAGTTCATCCACTACGCCACCGAGCGGCTGCGGCGGCGTCCGGAGGAGCTGCCCTCGGTGCTCGAGACGCTGTACGTGTACAGCTCCGAGGCCAAGATCAAGCATCCGGTCAGCACCTTCAAGGCCGGCCTGACCGAGCTCGGCGATCACGAGACCATCGATACAGGTTTCGATCTGTTCCTGGAGCAGGTGGCGGCCGAGGGCGAGCTGGAGGTATTGCACGACAAGGTGCGCCGCACCTTCGCGACGCTGACCGGGCTCGATGTGTCAAGCAATGCCAAGGTGCGCCGCGCGCTGGCCGACGCGATCGCCTAGCGGTGGAGCACTGCGCGCATCCCGCCGATCCGCCCGCCGTCGCGGTGCCCTGGTCGGTGATTCCGGACTATCACTGCTTCGGCTGCTCCCCGCACAATCTGTCCGGGTTGCGCCTGACCTTCACCCCGCATCCGGACGGATTGCAGGCCCGGTTCCGCTTGAGCCGGTCCTTCGAGTCCTATCCCGGGGTGGTGCACGGCGGGCTCACCGGCGTGATCTGCGATGAGGTGATGGGCAATCTCATCGTGCTGGCCCGGCACCTGCCCGCCTTCACCATCTCGCAGCGCACCCGATTCCTGACCCCGCTGCTGATCAACCGCGAATACCGGTGTGTCGCAACGCTCTCCGATGACAGCGCCGAGGCGCCGATCCGGGCGTCCGCCGACATCCTGGACGCCGACGGCGACCTCTGCGCCTCCTCCAGCGCGACCTATCAGCCGTTCGTGCTGGCGGACGTCCGCCATCAGCTCTCCCTCGACGACGACGAAGTCGCACTGCTCTCGCACGCCCTGACCACGGCCGATGCCGTGCCATCGAATGGAGTTCAGCCATGACCACCGACGACATCCTGCGTACCGTCACCGAGATCGCCGCGGCCGAAACCGGTCTGCCCGAGACCGTGCTGCTGCCCGACTCCGATCTGCGGGCCATGGCGGGCGTGGATTCGGTGCGGGTGCTGCGCATGATCGCGCGCATCGAGCGCACCTACGATATCGAGCTCGAGGACAAGGACGTGTTCGGCACCTCCACGCTGTCCGAGGTGACGGCTGTGGTGGACAAGCTTGTGCGGACGGCCGCCTGATGTCCGCGCCCGAGGTGACCGTGACCGCCGATACCAATCAGCATTACGATCTGGATCCCGATATCTTCGGCCAGTTCCTGGACCCGCTGCGCAAGTACAGCTCGGCGCTGTACGAATCCGACAGTGACTCACTGGAATTGGCGCAGCGCAATAAGCTGCGCTTCGTCGCCAGGCGCCTGGGCCTCAATGGCGGCGAGGAACTGCTGGATATCGGCTGCGGCTGGGGTTCACTGATTCTGTTCATGGCGCAGGAGTACGGCTGCGACACCCTGGGCATCAGCCCGGCTCCGCGCCAGCACGAATACATTGCCGAGCAGGCGGCTGCGCGGGGCGTCACCAATCAGGTGCGCACTCGCGTAGGCCATTTCGAGCAGCTCACCCTGCCCGATGCCAGTGTGGACGCGGTCACCATGCTCGGATCCATCGTGCACATGCCCGATCTGGACGAGGTGTTCCGGCGGGCGCGCGCGGTGCTGCGGCGCGGCGGCAGCCTCTATGTGTCGGAGAGCTGCTTCCGGAATGCGGCCGCTCGCAAGGCTTTCGACGAGCGGGAGGGGACCGAGTTCGTGCGGTCCGACATCTTCGGCTGGGGCGATCTGCGGCCGCTGTCGGATCTGATCACGGCCGCCGAGGATGCCGGATTCTCCATCGCCTCGGTCGACGATCTCACCAATGACTACCGCCGCACCATCGACCACTGGATCGACAATGTGGACATCGCCGCCGAGCGCATCGATGCCCATCAGCCGGGTCTGGCCGCGAAGCTGCGGTACTACCTGGAGGTCGCCAATGCCGGATGGGGTTACACCACAAAGCATTACGCCCTGGTCTGCCGTAAGACCCGATAGCTGTCAGGAGCAGTCATGACGATCGAATCCGCACTGCTGCCCGTCGAGGATCTGGTGGCCGCCGTCGACAGTTTCCTGGCCGCCTCCCCCGCCGCCCGCTCCTGGGATGTGGAGACGGCGTTCGACTGGGCCGCCGCCGATGCCGGCCGGCTGTCCGAGGGACAGCGGTCGGCGGTGCAGTTCGTGACCCTCATCGAGGATCATCTGCCCGGGTATTTCGATGTGTACCAGCGCAGTTTCCCGGTGGACGACACCGTGGACCTGCCCACCTTCATTCACAATCGGGAGCTGCACCACTTCACCGTGCGCTGGGCGCTCGAGGAGGACACGCATTCGCGGGCGCTGGCGCGGTATCAGGAAGCCTCCGGCATGGCCGACCGCGGCGCCCTGCGCGGTGAGCTGGCGGTGGAGGGGCAGAAGTCGTTCGAGCTGCCGTACACCCATCCGGTGCAGTACTTCGCCTATGCGCTGGTGCAGGAGAAGGCAACTCAGATGTACTACCACCAGCTGCGGGATGTGGTGGATGATCCGGTGCTCGGGGCGGTGCTCACCCGGCTGTCGCGGGACGAGGCGCGGCACTTCAGTTTCATGGCCGATGTGGTGAGCCGGTATCTGCGGGTTCAGGGTGATGACGCCGTGGAGCCGATCCGGGAGGTCATCGCGGGATTCCGTATGCCCCTTGCGGATACGCTGCGCGGCTACTGGCGGTGGGCACTGCGTATCGCCGATGTCGCGGACTACGACCACACCGCGGCGTACGACCATCTGATCAAGGTGATCGACCGGGCGGTGGATGCGCGCACCGATCGGGTAGACGAACTGGCCGACTTCGTCGCGCAGTGCCGCACGCTGGGCTGACAGCGTGATTCCCTGCACTGAGTGATGCGATCACAGAAGAGAGGCCCTGCCCCCGACTTCCCCGGGAACAGGGCCTTTCTCGTCGGCTACTAGTCGGCCCGCAGGATCAGAATCGTGGTGGAGCCGTGCGCGATCAGCTTGCCCGCGGCGTCGGTAATCCGGCCTTCCGCGGTGGCGGTGCGGCGGCCGACATGCACCGCGGTGGCATCGCAGGTGAGCCGGGAACCGTCCAGGGTCACGCCCCGAATGAAGTTCACCTTGAGTTCCAGCGTCGTATAGGCAACGCCGTCATCGAGTTTCGTGAATACGGCGCTGCCCATGGCGGTATCCATGAGGGTCGCGATCACACCGCCGTGCACGGTGAACATGGCATTGATGGTCGCCACATTCGGGTCCAGGTAGTAGCGCGTGCAGCCGTCGCCGGCGCTTTCCAGCCGAATGCCCAGCGAGGCGCCGACGCCGAGCTTCTCGTCGAGCCCGCGCTGGAATACCTCGGTGAGTTCACCGACCCGCTTGGCGACCTTGTCCTCGACGTGATTGTCGATGCTGGTCATGAATTCTTCCTTCCTGCCGAACGATTCCCTTCATTCGAGCAGCCGGTGGTGAATTCCGTCTGCCGGCAACCCATTCCATTTCAATATCCGATCGGCTGATCGAGACCGGCGTACCCCGCCGCCACCGCGCCGACCGGTCGATAACGTCGCGCCATGGTCGATATCGAAACACCGGACCGGATCGAGACCATCGACGAGGACTTCTTCGCCGATCCGCACCAGCACTATCGCCGCTGGCGCGAGCACGGTCCGGTGCGGCGGGTTCGCTTCCCCGACGGCGTGATCCGGTGGGTGATCCTCGGCCACGCCGAGGGTCGCGCGGCGCTCGCGGATCCGCGGCTGCGCAAGAACATCGCGCACGTCGACGCGCTGGTGAGCGCGAAACGTGAGACGCCGCCCATGGATCCGCGGCAGCTCGCCCTCGTGACGCATATGCTCAATATCGATCCGCCCGACCACTCGCGCCTGCGCAAGCTGGTCAGCAAGGCATTCACGGCGCACCGCGTGGCCGAGCTGCGTCCCCGCATCGAGCAGATCACCGGCGCGCTGCTGGACAGGATGGATGACCACGACGAGGTCGATCTGCTCCGGGAATTCGCTGTGCCGCTGCCGATTACGGTGATCTGCGAACTCCTGGGCGTGCCGCCCGCCGAGCGCGACGACTTCCAGCAGTGGACCGGAGATCTGGTCGGCGTCGTCGGCCTGGAAGAAGAACGCACCCGCGCCTCGCTCGCCATGATCGCGTACCTGACCCGGCTGGTGCGCACGAAACAGGCTGACCCCGCAGACGATCTACTCTCCGGACTGGTCCAGGTCGGCGAGGACGGCGACGCCCTCACCGAAGCCGAACTCGTAGCAATGTCCTTCCTGCTCCTGGTGGCCGGTTACGAGACCACCGTCAATCTCATCGCCAACGGCACACACGCGCTGCTCCGGCACCCCGACCGGCTACACGCCCTGCGCGCCGACCCCGACGCCATCCCCGACGCAGTCGAAGAATTCCTCCGCTACGACGGCCCCGTCAATCTCTCCACCGTGCGCTACACCACCGACCCGGTCCACATCGCCGACATCCACATCCCCGCAGGCGAACTCGTCTACATCGCCCTCGAAGCCGCCAACCGCGACCCCGCCCGCTACCCCGCCCCCGATAACCTCGACCACACCCGCGACACCTCCGGCCACCTGGCCTTCGGCCACGGCATCCACTTCTGCCTAGGCGCACCACTCGCCCGCATGGAAGCCCACATCGCCTTCTCCACCCTCCTGCAACGCTTCCCGAACCTTCACCTCTCCCCCACCGCCACCACCATCAACTGGCAGTCCAGCACCCTCATCCGCGGACTCCTCGAATTGCCGGTCCGCCTGCGCTGACCAGGAACTTCCAGCGAGCCGCATGGCGGCCGCCGACGCCCAGCCCTACCGCCACCCGACGACACGCCGCACTTCCCCCGCCACCTCAACGCGTGTCACCCCCGAAATGTCGACCACAGCATCATCAACACCCGCAGCATCCAGCCAACTCCCCCGCCGACCAGGAACTGACGGCGGCAAACGTCGAGAGCAACCCGCCCACAGTTCCTGGTCGGCGATGCTTCACATCAGCGGTTCGCACGCGAACATTTGCTGCTGCCTGCGGGTTCGGATTATCGGCTCGCGCACGCCGGCCGGAATTCCAGCGCGGTCCGCCCGTCTGACACCGGCGCCGCGGAGCGGAGCGTGAGGCCGCAGTGCGCGGCAATCGCGGTCAGCTCCTCGACTGCTGATCATGGAGCAGCCGTCGTGTGAGGCGTGGTCATGAAGGAACTGCGCCTCGGCATCGGACAGTTCGAATCGTGAGGATGCGGCAAGGCCGACGTCGGTCAGGTACAGAGACCGACCGTCGGTGAGGATATTGCGGAAGTGGGTGTCGAAATGACGTAGTCCTTGTGCGGCAATGAATTCGGCCACGGTGCGCAGCGCGGGCTCGACGAACTCGCAGGCCCGGTCGGCTTGATCGATGCCCACATCGGCTTGCGCCTCCAGCCATTCGTGCAGGGTCTGCGGAACATATTCGAGGAACAGCACGAGGTCGGTCGAGGAATCCGCCACTGCCTCGAGTCTGTGGCGAACTGCGGCGTCGCCGTGCCAGAAGGCTACGTCTTGCTCCAGTTCGGCGGCACGGTCGGGTGTCATGGGTTGTGTTGTGTCGCTGGCGAGTACGCGCCAGTGATGCATCAGGAGGAAGTTCTCGGACTGCCCGGCGAGCACCCAATCGCTGGTCATAATGTGACACGCCAGCTCACGCCAGGCACTGCCGGCGGCGGAGCCGAGACCATAGTGCGTCCAGGTCGGTAACCCGAAAAGGTCGGCTGTCGAGCGCAGATTCTCCGGCTTCAGCTCCAAATCCGCTACCGCGACTCGTTTCACGAACACGGGATGGCTGTCGATCTCTAGCAGCCAAGTCGTCCCTCCGATGCCCGTGCCCAGTTGCACAGCCGAATTCAGCAGCGTGTTCAGGCGCTGATCGCTCAGCAGAGCCAGCGCGGTGGAGACCCGGCCGTGGCGAAACCGCCGCGTCGCGACGGACATATCGACAGGTCCCCCGCAGTGCACCACCAATTCACAGTACGTGAGCGCCGCGTTCGAGCCCGTGAGACCCACTGCGGCTCCGGGCATCCCGCACTACTGACCGGAGACTCGAACTGCCGCACCCGGGCCTGGCAATACCTCGATGTCGTTCGCGTGCATAGGCTGACCGCACTGGGCGCAGCGCAGGTCCACATCAGTGATCTCACCGCAGGCGTGGTGGCGGTAGAGCACAGGTGGGCCCGCCTCCCCGGCGCACCACTTGTCACCCCAGCCCTTCATGACCATGAGCAGGTCGATCAGCTCCACGCCCTTCTCCGTCAAGACGTACTCGTAACGCGGCCGCTGGTCGTAGGCCTTTCGGTCCAGCACACCGTGGTCGACGAGGTGGTTCAGCCGCTCGGTCAGCACCTTGCGGGAGATGCCGAGGTCGGCCTGGATCTGCTCGAACCGAGAGAACCCGACCCACACGTCACGCAGGATCAACGGCGACCACGGCTCGCCGATGACATCGAGGGCGCGCGCGATCGAGCAGGCCATCTCACCGAAGTTCGTGCGTTGCATACCAGCAGTCTAGCAATTGGGGTTCCCTCAAGGAACTTCATCTGCTACGGTTTTAGAGTCTCCTGAAGGAACTTAGAAAGGATCGCGGCGATGATCATCGACCCCGACGTCCGGCGCGTGCTCGACGGCGCACCGCATGCCCACCTCGCCAGCATTCTCCCCGACGGTTCTCCCCATGCGGTTCCGGTTTATGCCGGCACCGACGGCGACCACATCGTCATTTTCACCGGACCGGACTCCCGCAAGGCCCGCAACCTGCGGCGAGATCCGCGCTTGGCCCTCTCGATCACTGCGGCGGACAGCTTCTTTCAGCCGATCACCATTCGAGGCAGGGTCGTCGAGTGGCTCGAGGGCGACGCCGCCTGGGCCATCATCGACCGAATCGCCCTGAAATACACCGACATTCCCTACCCGCGCACCGAAGCTCGTGCCCTCGCCCTCATCGAGGCGGACCAGCAGCGCATCGGCTGAATACGGCCGTGCGGCAGGATATCGATGTGACCGAGTTTCTGGATGACACCCGCTTGGAGCAGAGCGCGGTGGTAGCGAACTCCGAGATGAATCGCGAGCGCCGACTGCCCGCCTACCGTCGTGAACTCGGCTTCGATCCGGTGGCATGGCTGGCGGCGCGGCCGATACCGCAGCGGTGGCTGGATGTCGGATGCGGCAGCGGGCGGGCGCTTTTCGAGGCGTCCCAGTCCATGCCCGGACAGATCGAGATAATCGGACTGGATCTCGTCGACTACTTCGCCGGATCTCCCAGCGCCGGAGTCGATTTGGTCACCGGGTCGGTGCTGACCTGGACCCCGGACACTCAGGTCGATCTCATCACCGCCGTCCATGCCCTGCATTACGTCGGCGACAAGCTCGCCGCCCTGACCCGGATGGCGTCCTGGCTCAGCACTGACGGACAGTTCGCCGCCAACTTCGATGCCTCCGCGGTGCGATGGTCCGACGGTTCGCCGATCGGCAGCCCATTCACTACCGCGGTGCGTAACAACGGATTCCGGTACGATGCCAGACGCCGTCGGCTCACTCGCACCGGACGGGCGCTGCCGCACTGGGAATTCCGCTATCTCGGCGCGGATGCACATGCCGGACCGAACTACACCGGACAAGACAGTGTCGCCTCACACTACGACCGACCCTAATTCCGGTAGCTTGGCGTGTGATGCCGGAGGGGCGGGATCGCGGCGTTGCATCGGTCATGTCGACCGGTTCCCCCACGGTGCACCATGTGCCCACGGTAGGTGAAGGCTTCACGTACGCCGGATCTGCTCGATCAGTGCCAGCCCGACTTTGCCCATTTGCGCGCGACTGTGGTGTGCTGTGTCGTATTCCACCTGGATCGTCATGCGGTCGCCGACCGTGAAAACGGTGAACTTCGGCGGCATACCCGGCCCCATCGCGTAGACATCGTCACGAATCAAGCGGATGCCCTCCGGCATCGAATGTGCCGGCAGCCGACCGACATTCGACATGGCGATGGTGGGTTGACCGGACAGGACGGCGGCCATCACATCGTCCAAGACACGATTCGAGGCCAGTAGGACCTTGGCCGGTTCACCCTGGTCCAGCACGGCTCGCATAGCCGCCGCCACGAGGCGACCCACATCGGCCGGGTTGGCGTCCACAGCGACGACTGCGAGCGTGCCTGCGCCGGACGCGCAGTTCAGCATCAGGTCCACGGGCAGTTGCGGGTTCAGCTGGCTGCGCAGATCGACCGCGTATCCGCAGAGCAGCGGCAGCGGTCCGCTTCCGGGTTCGAGCTGGGAGCGGACGGCGATAAGGGCAGCACCGGTCAGCAGGCTGTTGACCGAAAGTTCGTATTTGCGTGCAGCATTGACAAATACCGCCGTTTCCTTGGCATCGAGTTCGATGCGCTGTAGCGCAAACCTACCGAGCGGATCGTCGCCGACGCCGTCCTCGGGCAACCTGCGCGGTGCTGATTCCGGCCCCATGGTCGCCACCGCCGCCCGGATCTCGTCGAGCCATGCGGTGACCTCGGCATCGGTGACGACGGATGCCAGTTGGGTATCGATGGCTTCGGGCAGCTGCTGTACGGAATTCGTTTGCCGCAGTGGGCTTCCCGCAATCGCAGCGGTGTACCTACGCCAGAGCTCATCGAGCAGCGCGAAAGCCGATCTGCCGTCGCAGATGCCGTGATGAATGACCACGACCAGCTGATCGCGATCGGTATCGCGCAGCAGGTACGCCCGGAAAAGACCGCCCCGCCACTCTCGTGGACCGTTCACCAGTTTCAGATACTCGGCCTCACCTCCAACCATTTCGTCGAGGGCCGGCCGGAATCCATCGTCGGGTCGAAGGTACGACGTGCCCTCGGCATCGGTCGCCACCCGGCTGCGCAGCGAGGGATGCGCGGCGGCCAGGTCGCCGAGCACGCGTCGCAGGAGTCCGGCATCGAGCGTCCCGTGCACGGTGGAACCGATGAACAGGGGCATCGCACCGGTGGGCACACTGCCGAACTTGGTGTCGGTGTCGAAGAACTTGGTCTCGAAGGGGGATATCGGGCGCTGGTCGGCCATCGTCGTCTCACGCTTCCGTGGGCTGGATCGGGATAGCGCCCAACGTACAGAGGTTTCAAACGCTTGTCACAGACATGTGTTTGAAACGAACGTCACAAACATGCGTTTGCCGTACTGCTATCGTGCGAACGTGGGAACTCGGGAAGATCTGCTCGCGGCGGCCAAACAATGCCTGGCCGAACGCGGTTATGCACGCACCACGGTGCGCGATATCGTCGCCGCCTCGAACTCGAACCTGGCGGCCATCAACTACCATTTCGGAACCCGCGACAAGCTGCTCAACCAGGCAATGCTGGAATCCAGCACCGCGGCGATCCAGCGCATCCTCGACTCGCTTCCGGATAACAGCGCAGGCGCCCCCGCCGCCCGCCTGCAGTCCTTCCTCGAGCAGTTGATCGCCTCGTTCACGAACGATCCGGCCCTCTGGACGGCCAATGCCGAGGCCCTCGGGCAAGCGCTGCACTCCCCCGCACTCCGGGCCGAACTCGGCGCCGCCCAGGGCGACGCGCGCACCGGCCTCGGGCAGGAGTTCGCGCCGGGGCAACCGGACAGCAAAGTCGGCGCGCTCCTACAAACCCTGATCGGCGGCTTGCTGATCCAATGGCTGGTCGACCCAGAGAATGCCCCTACCGCCTCCGATATCACCGCCGGCCTGAAGGCGCTGAACGCACTCACCTGATCCGCATCACCGGACCGCAACCGCGCCCCGGCCCAGCCGAACCGCACGCCCGCGGCCTCGTCGACTATCCGGATCCCCTCATCGAGCATCACTTCCAATCGACGCATTGCCGCCAGCCACATCGTCGAGGTGAATTCCGGGCCCACGCAGCTCCCGAATACTCTCGGAGCAGGAGGTGCGCACAATGGTTGAGCTGAATGTCGTTGCGTCAGAGGTGCAGGAGATCCTGAACTACTTCGGGAAATGCCCGGTCTGCAACCACCCGTCCCGCGCCTGGCACATCACCGCAAGGTTCGGTGACGGCAGGGTCGAGAGCCAGGACATCGCGGAGTGCGGCGGGTGGTGCGGATGGAAGGGCCCGGTACATCCGGCTCCCATGACGAGCGGGCGGATAGTGCTTACGAAGGAGCGCAACACGATCGGCTTGCGGTTGTCGGCTTTCCCACCCTCCGACAGATTCATGGAAGGTCCATCGGCCACGGCGGGGACGGCGCCAACGAACCGGTGGACCACCGGGCATAGGTTGCTTCCGGGCTGACGGTGATTACATCGAGATGTTCGATCAGCGATTCGGGCACCTTCCCACACTCGAAATGCGCTGGGCCAGGAGTGATTACAGCTTCAGCGTCGAGACGTGTCGCTTGTGCCTTGAGACGGGCAAGCGGTGGCCGCTCGGTTCTCGGGTCGTAGACGATCATTCCCGAGAAGTCGTAGCCCAGCCGGCCGGCGAGCCGACGGATCTGCGCTTCATCCCAAAGTTGCTCTACACCAGACACATCCGTTCGGAGGTACCCGAGTGCAGTCGGTCGAAGTCGCATCGTCTGACGCTAGAAGCCCAGAAACGCCTGTGCCATCACCTTGCACGAGCTTGCATGAGCCTGGTCGAACCACTACACAATCCACCACGCGCGAGGGACCATAGTTCTGGGCGTGCAAGCCGATGCACACCACCGGACGGAGGCAAGACCATGCGCTTACGTTTTCTCGGCAAGAACGGATCCAAAGTCGGAGACTGCCCAACTCTGTTCGCGACCGACCGGGACACTTACCTCGTGTTGGGTTGGAAGACACCCACGCCGGAAACCATCGAGATCCCGCACCTGCTGCTCGGGTTCGCTGAACCCGATACGTTCATCGGGGCCGCTATGACCGATACCGGTCGGGGAACCTTCACCCTCACCGGCCGGCCGATCACCGAGCCGGACACACTGGATCAGCTCACGATGGAGAGCTACGAGACCGCCATCGAAGTGCCGAAGAATCGGAGGGCGTTCTACGGTGGAACTGAGGAAGACTAACCCCTGGCCGGGCCTCTTTCGTGAAGCGCGAAAGTCTGCGTTCCATTTGGAGGTCAGAGACACCTACGCGGTGCCGAGCGAATCGGAACCACTTCGCCGATTCCTCGACGGCGAACCACGTTCGGACACTCCAGACAAGTCCTGGAAGGTGTGGAGTTCGCTGGTGGGCGATGCCACCGGACGGGGAGTTGTCGTCAGCCGAATTCGCGTTGTCACGGTTCCGCTCAGCGACTACCAACGCTGGTTGTCCACCGAGACCCAGGAAAATATCGATGTGGGAGAAGCTATTCGATACCTTTCCCGGCACCTGGTCAGTGCCGGGCAGGTACCGGCAGACGACTTCTGGTTGTTCGATGATTCAACCGTCGCCTTCAATCTTGTTGATCAGGCGGGCAAACCCGCCGGGGCCGCTGTCACCACAGACCCGAGCATCGCCGCCTATTGCTGGCAAGTGAAGCAACACCTCTGGGCAATGGCGACACCGTTCGACGAGTACTTCGACTCTGCCGCAACCGATCCGCGGTGACCAGTTCAGCCCAACAGCAGCGGGAAGCTCTCGGGCAGCGGTTGCGTGAGATACGACGCGCCGCCGGGATCACCGGCCGGGAGCTCGCCCGCCGCGAAGGGTGGCACGAATCCAAGGTCTCGAAGATCGAATTCGGAAAGATCACGCCGTCAGACGCGGATCTGAGGGCCTATTGCACGCATACCGGTGTCGACGACCATTTGCCCGATCTGCTTGCCACTCTTCGCAATCTGGATGCGGCCTACCTGGAATGGCGGCGGATACTCGCCCCCGGAACCCGGCATCGGCAACAGCAGTCGGTGAAGCTCGAGGCGGAAGCGAAGCAGATTCGGAACTGGCAGCCGCAGGTCATACCGGGGCTGTTGCAAACCGCCGACTACGCGGAGGCGATCCTCCGCTACGGCGTCGAGTTCTACCGCATCCCAGACGATGTGGCGGCGGGCGTATCGAAACGTATGGATCGCCAACGGATCATCTACCGCAGCGACCACCTGTTTCATTTCCTGATCGCCGAACAGTCGCTGTACACCACCGTGGGCAACCGCGATGTCATGGTGGCCCAACTGGATCGGCTGTTCACAATCATCGGGATGCCCCGAGTCACGCTCGGCATCGTTCCTGTCATGACAGAGGCTCTGGCCACCGTGGAGAACTTCGTCATATTCGACAACCGAATGGTCAAGGTAGAGGGTGCCACAGCAGAGCTGACGATCACCCAACCTCGCGAGATCGCAATCTATGGCCGGGCTTTCGATATTCTTGCCAGCCAGTCGCTAACCGGCGCAGCAGCCAGGGAGCTGATCCACGCAGCGCTGGACAAACGTCGGTAGCGGCTCCGGACGTGAAAGACCCCGCCCGGAATGTAGGGTCCGGGCGGGGTCAGTGTCCCCCGGGCGAGGTTCGCCGGGTCTTCCCGCCTACTTGCCAGCCAGGGAGGGCTGGTTGATGGTGGTGAAGTACTGGGCCGCGGCCAGGATGGCGACCGGGGCGGTCACGAGCAGCTGGCCGGCCAGGGTGCCGAGGAAGCCGACGGCGGCCATACCGGCGATGCAACCGACCACACCGGCCGGCAGGGCGCCGAACATCGCGGTCAGGGCGCCGGTCAGAGTGGCGGAAACCGCGCCACCGATGACGCAACCCACGGCCGCGCCACCGACGCCGCCGACAAGGGTGCCGATGACGGCGCCGACCGAGATGGTGTCACGCATGCGACCCCAGGCGGCCTGTTCGCGGTCGTAGTCGGTCTTCCAGGGGGCAACGTTCTCGTAGGGCAGCGCGACCGGCTTGTAGACGGCCTTGTCGATGTCGAGCTGCGGGGTCAGGGTGGCGGAGTGGTCGCTGATGTCAGCGGCGATCGGGAAGACGAAATCGTCCACCCGGAAGGACAGTTCGGTGCCGCCGAGCACGGTGCCATTGGCAGCCGTGATCTTGAAGACGCCGTTGTCCGCGGTCAGCGAGCCGGCATCGGTCTTGATGATCGTCGACTTCTCGGTATTGGTGGCCGTGAAGTTCACGGCCTGGTTCTGATCAGCCTGGGCCGCTCCGGTGGCCCCGGCGGCAAAGCCCAGCGCGGCGACGAGCAGCGCGGACGCCGCAGCAGTCTTCCTCATCTTGGTTTCTTCTTCTCTCTGTCATTCCCCGAATCGGGAACTAGGCACGTGGATTTACGTGCTTGTCTGTCGCGCGTGATTCCATCGGGGACAGGGCATTTCGCCCTCACAGATCCAGGACCAGCAGATCCGAGCGCGCCCGGGAGACGCAGGGCATGAGGGTCGCACCGGCCGCCTGCTCGGACGCCGTCAGCACCGTGTCGCGGTGTTCGATCTCGCCTTCCAGCACCGGCGTCTCACAACTGCCGCAGGTGCCTTCCCGGCACGAGGTGATCACCTCGATACCCGCGCTCTCCAGCACCTCCACAATGGACCGGTCGGCCGCGACCCGCAGCGTGCGCCCACTGCGAGCGAGCCGCAGTTCGAACGCTCGATCGCCCGTCGTATCAACCTGTTTCGGCACGAAGCGTTCGGTGTGCACATCGAGTCCGGCCAGCGCGCCTTCGGTTTCGACGACGTTCAGCAGCGGCTCGGGTCCACAGCAGTACACCGTGCTGCCCGCATGCTCGGCGAGGATCGCCGCGATCGGCAGCAGCCCGGTCTCGTCCTGTGGCCTGAGATGCGCCCGATGGTGCCGCAATTCGCTCGCGAAGGACAGGTGTGCCCGCGTTCGCGCCCCGTAATACAGCGACCAGCCGGCTCCGGCCCGCTGCGCCGCCGCCAACATGGGCAGGATCGGCGTAATGCCGATCCCGCCCGCTACGAACAGGTACGCGTCACTGGGCACCAGTTCGAAGTTGTTGCGCGGCAGCGAAACCCGGAGCTGTGTCCCGGGCTCAGCGGTGCGGTGCAGATGATCGGAACCGCCGCGCCCGGCCGGTTCGTGCAGGATGGCGATGCGCCAGCGCTGCGCATCGGCGGGATCGCCGCAGAGCGAGTACTGCCGCACACCGGCCGCACCGGCGCTCACATCGATGTGCGCGCCCGGCGTCCAGTGCGGCAGCGGCCCGCCGCCGACGTCCGCCAGCTCGAGAGCGAACACGCCCTCGGCCACATCACGTCGATCGGTCACCCGAACCGTCAGGTCGGTCATCGCATCCCCTCGGTGGAATCAGCGTCGAGATCACCCTGGCCGAGGGTTCCCATGATCGCGCGCCGGTAGCGGGAGTCGATTCGTACGATCGGCTCTGCCTATCGCCCGGACCTGACACGCTGCGGCGGACCGACACTGACCCCATGAGCGCTGTGACGGAGCTGGTCGAGCAGACCAGACAGTTCGTTATTGATCACGTCATACCGGTCGAACGGGAGGTGGTGGTCGACGGTCGTGTCACCGATGACGCGATGCGACTGGACCTGCAGAAGAAGGCGAAGGCCGCGGGCGTCTTCGGTCCCCTGTCGGACCCGCGCTACGGCGGTCTCGGCCTGGACACCCGCGGCCAGGCACAGGTCCTGGAGGCCGCGGGCGCCAGCCTGCTCGGCCCCCTGGCCGTGAACGCCTGGGCCCCCGACGACGGCAATATCCACCTGCTGGCGCACGTCGCCAACCCCGAACAGCAGGAACGCTATCTGGCGCCGCTGGCCTCCGGTGACGTCCGCTCGGCCATCGCCCTGACCGAGCCCGCACCCGGCGCCGGCTCGGATCCGCGCATGCTGCAGACCACCGCGCAGGAGACCGACAGCGGCTGGGTCATCAATGGCGCCAAGCACTTCACCACCGGCGCGAACGGCGCGGCCTTCATCATCTGCGTCGCCATGACCACCGACGGCCCCACCATGTTCCTGGTCGATCAGGACAATCCGGGTCTGCACGTGGGACGCCGCATGCGGACCCTGGATCACACCAGCGCCCCCGGCGGGCACTGTGAAGTCAATTTCGTCGACTGCGAGGTATCCGACGCCGCGGTGCTCGGCCAGGTCGGCCGCGGCCTGGAACTCGCTCAGGTCCGGCTGGCCCCCTCGCGCCTGACCTTCTGCATGAACTGGCTGGGCCTCGCGGTACGGGCGCAGCAGTTGACCATCGACCACATCACCAGCCGTACTTCGTTCGGTGTTCCCATTGCCGAACACGGTCTGGCACAGGGCCTCATCGCCGACAGCGAGATCGATATCGCCGCCGCCCGCAGCCTGGTCCGCGCGACCGCCGAGACCATCGATATCCATGGACCGACCTCCCCGCAGGCCCGCCACGAAACCTCGATCGCGAAAACCTTCGTCTCCGAGGCGGTCTGGCGGGTGCTCGATCGCGCGGTACAGCTGCACGGCGCGCTGGGCGTCACCGAAGACCACCTGGTCGCCCGATTCCTGGTCGAGGCCAGGGCATTCCGCATCTACGAGGGTCCGTCCGAGGTACTGCGCTGGTCTATCGCCCGGCGCGTGCTGCGCGGACCGCGCTGAAAGGAACGATCATGACTACCAGAACCCTCCCCGGATTCGGCGCCGCCTACCCCGACCTCGATCCTGCCGCCATCGATTACGAATACCTGCGGGCGGTGTCGCAGGCTCTGGTCCCCTTCGGCCGCCACGTCGGCACCGTCATCAGCGAAATCAGTCCTGACCGCTCGGTCGTGGAGATTCCGCCGGGCGATACCGTCAGCAATCACATGGGCACCGTGCACGCCGGGGCGCTGTTCACCGCCGCCGATATCGCCGGTGCGGCAGCCTTTGTCGGCGCGGCCGCTGCTCGCCTGCACACCGTGGAGGCGCTGGTGCTGCGCGGCGGCACCGCCTCGTACCGCAAACCGGCGCAGGGCCGTATTCGTGCCGTCGCCACCGTGGATCTGCGCGAACTCGCCGACATTCTCACCGCGACCACCTCCTCGCGCTTCGAATTGTCCGGCAAGGCAGTACTTCTCGACGACGACGAGGTGGCGGTCGCCAAGTTCACCTTCGACTACGTGTGCATGGTGACCGTCGCCGGAACGGAACCGTCGTGACCACCGCCACCCCCAAACCGCCGTCGGAATTCAGCACCCTCGAATCCACCCGGGTCTCCCCCGCCGACGGTATAGAGTTCACCGTCCGCTGGCTGCCCGCCGAGCGTGCCGACGCGCCGGTCGTACTGATCCTGCCCGCCATGGCGATGAAGGCACGCAATTACCTGGCACTCGCCAAAGGTCTGCAGGCCCAGGGACTTTCGGTGGCGACGGTTGACCTGCGCGCACACGGTGAGGCCCGGCCCGCGCTGGGCGACCACGCCGACTTCGGCTACCGCGAGATGATCGAGATCGATCTGCCCGCCATTGTCTCGGCGGTCGAGGAGCGCTTCCCGGACGCTCCGGTGCACCTGTTCGGCCACAGTCTGGGCGGTCAACTCGCCCTGCTGTTCGCCGCCGCCGAACCCGGCCGGATCGCCGGCATCACCGTCATCGGCACCGGCACGGTGTTCTGGTGGGCGTTCGGCCCGCGCCGCTGGTTCGAGGCGCTGAGCCAGATCCAGTGGATCGGCCTCAAGTCACGGATCTCGGGCCACTGGCCCGGCGGTGTGCTGATTCCGGCCCCGATGCCCGGCGGCGTCGTGATCGACTGGTCGATCCACTCGCTGACCAGCTACTACCGCCCGCGCGGCACCAGCCGCAAGTACAACACCCTGCTCGCCGCCCTGAAGCTGCCGGTGCTGGTCATCTCGCTGGACCAGGACGTGCTCGGCCCGAAATCCAATGTGGACTTCCTGGTTTCGCGCATGCCCGCCGCCCGGGTGACCCAGTGGCATATCGATGAGCACTCGCCGATCCAGCATCGCGATCACTTCCTCTGGGTGAAGGACGCACCGGCCGTAGCGGCGGGCGTGGCGGGATGGATCACGACCGGCGCACAGCCGGTCTGAAGGAGAAACGTGGCACGCCTGCAGATCGACAAGGTGTCGAAACAATTCGGCGCCGACTACGCGGTGCGCGAGGTGAGCCTCGACATCGCCGATGGTGAATTCCTGGTCCTGCTCGGCCCCAGCGGCTGCGGCAAGTCCACGCTGCTGCGCATGATCGCGGGGCTGGAGCAGCCGTCGTCCGGCCGAATCCTGCTGGACGGCAATGACATTACGCAGGAGGCCCCGCAGCGGCGGGATCTGGCGATGGTGTTCCAGAGCTATGCGCTGTACCCGCATCTTACGGTGGCCAAGAACATCGGGTTCCCGCTGCGCGCCCGCCGCCGCCCCCGCGCGACCATCGCCGCGCGGGTCTCGGAGGTCGCGGCCACCCTGGAGCTCTCCGAGCTGCTCGACCGCCGCCCCGCCGCCCTCTCCGGCGGCCAGCGGCAGCGAGTTGCCCTGGCACGCGCCATGGTTCGCGATCCCGGCGCCTTCCTCATGGACGAGCCGCTGTCCAACCTGGATGCGAAGCTGCGCAGTGCGACCCGGGCCGAGCTCATCGCCCTGCACCGCCGCCTGGGCGCCACCTTCCTGTACGTGACCCACGACCAGGTGGAGGCCATGACCATGGCCACCCGCATCGCGCTGCTCAATGGGGGCCGGATCGAACAGGTCGGTACCCCCGAGGAGCTCTACGACCAACCGCGGACGACCTTCGTGGCCGGATTCCTCGGCTCGCCGCCGATGAATCTCTTTCCGGCGCAGGTGATCCGGCGCGAGGGCGAACTGTGGGTGCGGGCCGACGGGGTGGAAGCGGCGCTGGACATCACCGCTCCCGAGGATGACAACGATACCTCCGTCATCGCCGGAATCCGCCCCGAACGCCTGCGCATCGACGATGCCGCCACTGCCGTACGCGGGCAGGTGACCATGGTGGAGAACCTCGGCAGCGAGGAGCTCGTCCATGTCACTGCGGGTTCGGTCGAATTGTGTGTGCGCGCCGCGCGGCCCGCCGGAGTGCGCGCGGGCGAGGACATCGGTCTCAGCGTGGACCCCAGGGATATTCACCTTTTCGAAGCCGACTCCGGGCTCCGCTTGTCGTGGCAGCAGCCGCAACAGCTCGAGATGCCCGTCCCCGAAGCGACGGCCGTGTCCGTCGCCTGACTTCCGTACGCCAATCACTTAATCAGACGCTGTGATGAGGAGAAATACCGTGAAACGCACCCTGCCCCTTGCGGGCTTGGTGTTCGCCGCCGCGCTCGCGCTCACCAGCTGCGGGCTCGGCGGCACCACCTCCACCGACACCACCGCCACCGGCCAGGTCCCCGAACTGAAGCCGGACCAGCAGGTGTCCATCGTGTTCGAGTCCTACAACTACGGCCTGGCCGGCGCGTGGACCGACACCTTCAACTCGCTGATCTCCGATTTCGGCAAGAAGTTCCCGAATATCAAGGTCACCGCGCAGAAGCCGCAGGGCAACAGCCCGAACCCGGCCACCGACACCATCTCCAGCATTCAGAACCAGATGGTCGCCGGTACGCCGCCGGATGTGGCCCAATTGGGCTTCAGCGACCTGGATTTCACCATCCACCAGCTGCAGGCCAAATCGCTCGACACGCTGTTCGGCAAGCAGGCGGTGCAGGCGAATTTCGACGGTGCCACCTTCCCGTTCGCCCCGAAGGCCCGCACCCTCGACGATTGGGACGGGCAGACCTACGGCGTCCCGTTCGTCTTCTCCACGCCGGTGCTGTATTACAACGCAAGCCTTTTCGGCCAGGCCGGGCTCGATCCGAACAAGCCGCCCGCCACCTGGCAGGAGGTCGCGGACGCGTCCAAGGCGATCAATACCAAGACCGGTAAGGACGGCGTCTACATCGACTGCCTGACCAAGGCCGCCAAGGACTGGTGCTTTCAGTCGATGGTGCGTTCCAATGGTGGGCGGGTCATTTCCGAGGACCGGCACACCCTCGACTTCGCGGACGATCCGTCCGTGCAGGTCACCAAGATGGCCCAGGATCTGGTGACTGCCGGCGAAATGCCGAAGCTGGCGCAGAAGCAGGGCTACGAGGCGTTCGCTCGCGGCGATATCGGCATGATCCTGGAGACCAGCTCCATTCAGGGCACCTTCACGGCGGGCGCCAAGGACAAGTGGGACCTGCGCGCCGCGGCCATGCCCAGTTTCGGAACCAAAGCCACCGTCCCCACCAATTCCGGTGCGGGCCTGCACATCCTGTCCAAGGACCCGGCCAAGCAGCGCGCGGCCTGGGAGCTGATCAAGTTCCTCACCAGTGAGGATTCCTACACCAAGATCACGACCAATATCGGCTACCTGCCGCTGCGCAGCGATATGCTGACCGCGCCGGGCGTGCTGCACGACTGGGCCGCGAAGAATCCGCTGGTCACACCGAATGTCGCGCAGCTGGCCACTATGGAGCCGTGGGTTTCCATGCCGGGCAATAACTATCTGCAGGTCCGCGACGGCATGATGGACGCCGTCGAGTCGATCGTGTTCCAGGGCAAAGATCCGCAGTCCACACTCGCCGCCGCTCGTAACGAGGGCGCCAAACTGCTGCCGGCATCATGAACGAACTGACGCTGATTCAGCTGACCGACACCCATATTCGCGCCAGCGGTGAGCAGGTGCTCGATTCGGTGGACACCTATGCCGCGCTCGATCGCGCACTGCAACAACTGCTTTCGAGTGGACGGCACATCGACGCGCTGCTGTTGACCGGTGACCTCACCGACAACGGCTCGGTCGAGGGCTACCGCCTCCTGCGCGAGGCTGTCGAGCCGGTGGCCGAGAAGCTCGGGGCCGAACTGGTCTACGTCATGGGAAATCATGACGAGCGCACCGCATTCGGCGTCGAACTGCTCGGCCGGGAGCCGGGCACGGTCGATCCGGGAGTCCCGCACGATCGAGTCACCGAGGTGTCCGGACTGCGGATTATCGCGCTGGACAGCACCATTCCGGGACTCGCCGACGGCAGGCTGGAACCCGAGCAGCTGGCCTGGCTCGCCGACGAACTGCGCACCCCGGCACCCCGGGGCACGCTGCTGGTACTGCACCACCCGCCACTGCCCTCCGCCATCGCGGCTGCCCAGGTACTGAAACTGCAGCACGCCGAAGAGTTGGCGGCGGTGGTCGCGGGCACCGATGTGCGCATGATCCTGTGCGGGCACAACCACATGACGGCCGCCTCCGCACTGGCCGGTATTCCGGTGTGGGTCGGTCCGGCCCTGGCCTACCGCCTCGATGCC
The DNA here is from genome assembly GCF_025465275.1 of Nocardia sp. GTDB lineage: Bacteria > Actinomycetota > Actinomycetes > Mycobacteriales > Mycobacteriaceae > Nocardia. The sequence continues at coordinate 31,109 of NZ_JAODNK010000237.1, forward strand.
ATGTCGCCGGTGGGGCGGCAGCGCAGTATCACCGGATCCGGTTACAGCCGAATCGATGTCCTCCCCTCGGCGGTGATCGCCACCGCCGTGGAGACGACCCCGGCGACCGAGATCTACAACAATGACGAGGCCGCCGTGCTCGAACGACTGGCGACCGTGGTCGCACACTCCGGGTGATGCGGTGTTCGTCGTAGACGCTCCGCAGGCCGCGCCGCTGGTGACCGTTACGGCACCGGCGGCGCGGCCGCGCCGCATCCTGGCTCGCCGGGTGCTGCGCATTGTCTCGCCGTATCTCTATCTGGCGCCGGCGCTGTTCCTGGTTGTGGTGTGGACGTACCGGCCTCTGCTGCAGGCGTTCGAATTGTCCACCTACTCATGGAATCTGCTCCCGTCCTCACCGATGAAGCCGGTGGGTACCGCGAATTACACTCGGCTGCTGGAACTTCCGTCCTTCTGGGCGTCGCTGCGGCGGACCGGGGAGATGATCGCGGGCCTGCTGCCGTTCACGGTGGCGCTGCCGCTGGTGATCGCACTGGCCAGCCAGCGGGTGCGGGGCCGCGCCCAGACGCTGTACCACGCCTTCATTTTCGCGCCGTTCCTCGTCGCTCCGGTCGCCGCGGCGGCGGTGTGGCGCTGGCTCCTGCATCCCGGCAGCGGTTTTGTCGATCAGCTGCTCGGCAGCAAGCGGAACTGGGTGTACGACGTCTCGACGGCGCACGGGGTGATCATCGCGATCACCGGCTGGCAGCTGCTGGGCTTCGCGGTGCTGGTGGTGTGGGCCGGGTTGGCCGGTATCAGCGGCGATTACAACGAGGCAGCCCAGGTGGACGGCGCCAGCCCGGGCCAGATCCTGCGCTGGATCACCCTGCCGATGCTCTCGCCCACCCTCATGTTCCTGGTGCTGACCACCGTATTGCTCAGTCCCACACTGACTTTCCCGCTCATCGACACCATGACCCAGGGCGGGCCCGCACAGGCCACCACGAATATCTACTACCTGCTGTGGGACTATGCATTCCACAGCTTCGACGCCGGATTGAGTGCCGCCGCAGGCGTTCTGCTTTTCCTCGGCTTCGGCATGGTTGCCGGGATACTCGTCTGGATCTCGGAAAAGGTTGCCTTCAACGATGACTGACACATTGCCTTCCACGATCATCGACACCTCGATCGGTGCACGCGTGCGGACCGCGAGCAGTCACCTGCTGCTGGCGGTCATCGCACTCCTGTGCGTGTTCCCCATCTACTGGCTCTTCGCCACGGCTCTGCGCCGGCCCGAGGATGTCAACTCGCAGTCACCGCTGCCGTGGCCGCTGTCGTTCAGCAGCTTCTCCACCGCCGCACACGAGGTCGACATCACCGGCCTGATCGCGAATACCTTTTTCGTGGCGATACTCTCGGCCACCGGGCAACTGCTGGTCGCACTGCTGGCCGCATACGCCTTCGCCATGTACACCTTCCCGCTGCAGAAGCTGCTGTATCTGGCGTTCGTCGGCATCTGGCTGGTGCCGTTCCAGGTGACCATGCTGCCGAACTTCATTCTGCTCACGCGGCTGGGCTTGATCGACTCCCTGATCGGCATCGTCCTGCCCACGCTCTGCTCGGCGCTCGGGGTGCTGATGATGAAACAGCATATGGCGGCGTTTCCGAAGGAGCTGGTGGCCGCGGCGAAGATGGACGGACGCTCGTCCTGGTCCATCCTCTGGACGGTCGTGGTGCCGAATCTGCGTTCCGCGCTGGCGGCCCTGGGCATTCTGCTGTTCATCAATGCCTGGAACGACTACTTCTGGCCGGCGGTGGTGCTGCGCAAGTCCAATGGGGTTCTGCAATTGGGCCTGCGCAGCTTCATGGGCACCGAGGGCACGCAGTGGGGGCCGATGATGGCCGTCGCGGGTCTGGCGTGCCTGCCGGTGCTGGCGCTCTACCTGTTGTTGCAGCGGCACATCGTCAATGCCTTCGTCCGCTCCGGCCTGAAATAGGCCCTACAGCCCGAAGACGCGGCGCGCGTTGCCTTCCAGATACAGCGCGCGCGTCTCGTCATCGAGGCCGAGATCGTCCAGGCCGGCGAGGGCGTGCTGCGGGAAGATCATCGGATAGTTGGTGCCGAACAACACCTTTCGGCGCCCGCTGCCGGTCTTCAGGTACGAGACAAGCTCGGGCGGAAGGCGTTTCGTCGTATACGCCGAGGTGTCGATGACCACGTTCTCGTGCTTGCGGGCGACGGCGATCATCTCCTCGGTCCACGGGTAGCCGATATGGCCGCAGACGATGGTCAGCTCCGGGAAATCCAGGGCGACACGATCGATATACGGGATGGGCCGCCCCGGTTCCGACGAGCGCAGCGGGCCGGTGTGCCCGACCTGCGTGCAGAACGGAATGCCCAGGTCCACGCACGCGGCATAGAGCGGATAGAACCGCGCATCCGTGGGCGGCACCTCCCACAGCCACGGCAGCACCCGCAGCCCGATGAAGCCCTGCTCGGTGACACACCGGCGCAGCTCCCGCACGGACTGCATGGGCTTGCGCAAATCCACCGAGGCGATCCCGGAGAACCGATCAGGTGCTTCAGCCACCCACTTGGCGACCTCCTCATTGCTGATCAGCACGCCCTCCGGCGCACTCCAGGCCGAGATCAGCGCCCGGTCTATACCGGCGGCATCCATGACCGCCAGGGTGGTCGACAACGGAATCTCACCCGTGGGTATGGCATCACCCGCCCAGCGACGCAGTGAGTCGAACATATCGTGCGCGAGCATGCGGGCGGTGGGATGTTGCGCCCAGGCGTCGATCGTCATGCGCAGGTGCTCCTTTCGAGCTGGACTCCATCATGTACGGACATCGATCAGTTTTGAAGAAGCTTCTCCCGCGGCAGCTCAATAACCTCGAAAGCAACAGCAGAAGCAATCGCCAACGAGGAGCTCGACATGACCGAAGCACAGCAGTCCGCCAAGGCAACCGCTACGAAGGCCAAGAGCTTCGAGGGCTTCTCGGACGAAGAACGCAGCGCCATGAAAGAGCACGCCCAGGAACTGAAGACCGCAGCCCGCCGCGGCCCGAAGTCAGCCAAGTCGGACGGCGAAGCCGACGTCCTCGCGAAAATCGCCGAGATGCAGGAATCCGATCGCGCCCTGGCCGAACGAGTCCACGCAGTCATCAAGGCCAGCGCCCCGTCCCTGACCCCGAAACTCTGGTACGGCATGCCCGCATACGCCAAGGACGGCAAGGTCGTCTGCTTCTTCCAGAGCGCCGAGAAGTTCAAGGCCCGCTACGCCACCTTCGGCTTCAACGACTCCGCGAACCTGGACGAAGGCACCATGTGGCCAACCAATTTCGCGCTGACAAAGGAATTGACCACCACGGACGAAGCCCGGATCGCCACACTCGTGCAGCAAGCGGTGGGCTGACGGCGTAACGGCTCCATTCTCAGATCACCAAGAGCCAGCTTTGGATGGGGCCGGTCAGTTGGGACGACGCAGATGGCGAGTTTGACTCTGGGTAGACGATTGCCTGTGTCGAGCAGGGGTTTCGCCGTGCCGAGCGGATCACCGCTGTTCGTGCTCGGTACCCGTGCGGTGCCGTGGTAATCGATCACGCATCAGCCGTGAACGATCGTTCGGCACCAATGGGTTTCGGCGGAGTTTCACTCGCCCAGCTGGACCGCTCGGCGTAGGTCGGCCGCGTACGCCTCGGGCTGTTCCCACGCTGCGAAGTGGCCGCCCGCAGGGTGTTCCACGTAATCACAGATGTTCAGGAACGCCTCGGCGTAGCTTCGGGGCTCCGGTTTGATGTCGCGCGGGAAGACAGAAAGCACTGTCGGCGTGTCGATCCGGCCGGGGAGAGTGGCCGGTTCGACGTAGTTGGCGAACGAGGTGCCGATCGTGCCGGTGACCCAGTAGGCTGTGACCCAGGTGAGCAGTTCATCCTCGGTGAAAGCCGAATCGTCGGACCAGGACTCCAGTTTCTCGACGATCCAGGCCGCGAGGCCCGCGGGCGAGTCGCCGAGCGCGACGGCGAGAGTGTTCGGCCGCGTCGACTGTTCGGCAATATATCCACCCTCCTGTCGGAACCAGTGCGCCCCCCGGTCGAGGTAGGCCACCGCGTCGGGAGCGAGCATCGCGCGATCCGCCGTGAGCGCACGAAGTGGGGCGATGTTCGTGAGGTGCAGGGCGGCAACCCGGTCCGGGTGTTGTGCCGCAAGGATTTCCGCGACGGTGCCACCTACGTCGCCGCCGGACACCGTGTAGCGTGCGTAACCGAGCTCAGCCAGTGCGTCCGCGACGATCTCGGCGATCCGGTCGACCGACATGCCTGAACCTTCGAGCGGGACCGCGAACGGGAAGCCTGGCAGCGCGGGAACCACCACGTTCATGTCCGCGAGCAACGGCAGGACGCGCTCGAACCGCAGCACCGAGTCGGGCCAGCCGTGCAGTAGTACGACGACCGGGGCGCCGGGTGACACGGCCCGCCGGTGGATCACCCGGAGCTCGGTATCGCCCGCTTGCACTGTTACCCAAGGCAACTCAGCGATGCGGCGCTCGTGCACGCTCCAGTCGTATCCGTTTACCCAGCGTTCGAGCAGTTCGTCGAGGCGAGTTCCGGTGATGCCCCGCGTCTCGTCGGCACTCCACGGCGTCGTGACTCGTCGCGTCCGCTGGAGTCGTTCCCGTAGGTCATCGATCATGTGTATCAGCGTACACATGAATGTGTATGCTTGTACACATGACTTTGCGTAACGCGGCCGCCACCAAAGCGCGCATCCTGGAGCATGCGCAACGCCAGTTCGCGCAGAACGGATACGCGGCGACCACGGTCAAGGGGGTTGCCGATGCGGCCGGTGTGTCGCCCAATCTCATCACCCGCTACTTCGGCGGCAAGGAGGGCGTCTTCTTGGCGGCGACGCGGGTGGAGATCCCGGTCTCGAATTCCTTCGACGGCGACCGTTCCGAGCTGGGTTCGCGCCTCGCGGCGAGCATCGTCGAGCGCTGGTTCGGTGCGCCCGAAGAGGATCCGCTGCTCGTGCTGCAACGCGCGTCCGGCGAACGCCCGGAAGCGGCGGAGGCGCTTGCCGTGTTCCTCGACACCAACTCGCTGGAGCCGCTGTACCGCTACCTGCGCGACAGCGGCCTGGACGACGTCGACTCCCGCGCGCGCGCCGCGGCGATCGACGCCTTCGTGCTGGGCGTATCGACTCGTCGACGGGTTCTGCGTTCAGAACTCGGTGACCCCGCTGGACTCCAGGCATGGCTGAGCGCCACCATCCAACGCCTCACCGACGGGTGATCCGAGAGGTTCCGACACCCGGTCATCGCACTGAAGCCGATCGGCACATACCGCGCGACGCTCTGGCTCGATCGGTATTCCGCAGTGAACCCGGCGGCAGCGGAGATGCGGTGCGTGCGCATCGGCATGATGGCGCGTTCCGCAGGCGTCGGATCGCAACGGCCAGTTGATCTTTCGCCGCGGTGCGCTGTCCGGTTGGGTCAGCGCGACCAGCGACATGATCGGATGGCGCTGGTCGCTACGCGCGATGTTGTTTTGCCGCAGGCAGGGTGTGTCCGGCCGGCCGGGGGCGGCCCTGAATTCTCCTGCAGAAGTGGACTTCTCGTGCAACCAGCGCGTGAACTTGTCGACATCCCGTCGGCGAGGGCGATGGATTGCACGAAAAGTTCACCTCGGATCGATGCACGGAACTCGGCAATAGCGTGTACTGGTATCGACAAGCGAGTGCACGTACAGCGGTTCGCCGGACCAGCCGTTGAGTGCAGTTCCGACCCGGTTCTACCATCCATCGGAAGGGTGAACCGATCGACCGACGGCCGTAGTATTGGGCCCGGCCACCACGGCGTGGCCGAACAATCGGAGGGCGGAGGCGAAGTATGACCGACGAGGAGATCATCATCTCGTTCGCCCTGACCAGACTGGATAACGCGAACAGCGACCTCGACCTGGAAGACGTTGCCGCCCTGGTAGTGCGCCGCCTAACCCCCGATCAGATGCTCGACCTCGCCACCCGCAATCTCGCTGCACGAAATGAGCTACGGGGAGCATTGTTCGAATCTGCGGTTGAGCATGTGCTCAGGGCCGTCCTGACGGCCCGAGGGCCTGTCGACTAACGGATCGACTCAACAACAGCGGGCCAGTTCACCCCCGAATGGACATAACGGCCGAACGCACGCTCATCGGCAGAACAGTGCGTTCGGCAGATACGCCCAAGCCGCTGGAAACGCCGACCGGTGACGTCAATTTGCGCCGATGCCACGGATCTCGACCGGGCCGCACGACGCCATAGTTGACCGATGATCGACGGCGGATTTCACCAGCACAGCCACCCACCACTATCGGGGTTCAGCAGAAGCGTCGGATCTGGCTCTGCGAACGCTGGCCGACACGACATACCCCGCGCCCGATGAGTGAACGGCGGTAGGCATCGTTGCGGTGCCGAAATCTCGAGCACCACGGTTCGGTTCGTAGGTCACCTGGCAGACTCGGTGTCTGTGTCCCAAGCTGATGAGTCCGCGGTCGCACCACCTGTGTCCCCCCGTTCCGGCGGCGCGGCGGTAGGACGCCGGGCAGGACGGATCGTGCTGGGATTGGGCAGCCTGGGAGTACTTTTCGGGCTCTATCTGCCGTTGGTGCATTATCCCGGCCTCAATTCTGACTACTCGTTGATGTCGTCCTCGCAGGAGCTCGGCACTCCGGGTGTCTATCTGCTGATCGCTGGGGCGGTCCTGGTGCTGGTGGCAGCGTGTTTGCTGTTCGAAAAAGTCCAGACCCCCGCGAAGCTCGGGGCGGTCCTGGTGCTGGCGTGCGTTGAGTCGGTCGGGTGTTTGTTCGTCTACGCGGTCGCGTTCACCCTGATATGGACCGCCTCGCCCGACCTCATCGACTCCGATGCGCGCACACACTATTTCGTCGAAGCCGGCTTCCGGTACGGCGCCCTGGTTCCGGTCCTCTCGTGCGGGCTGATGATCGCAGGCGCGCTGTGGTGGTACATCGACGCTCGCCAGGCGCGGGAAAACTAGGTGCGACAACGCTATTCACCCTGCCGAGGTGGCGGCGTCCTCACGCTAGGGCATCGTGCCGCGGTCGATCGATGGTATCCGCGCGTCGTAGACGGGCAGCGCGAATTTCGTTGTCCACCATTTCATCCCGAGCCAGGGCGCCACTGAGCCGCCCTGAGCGCTGTATGCCGGGCGGTACCGAGGTGCGCCAGTGTGGTCGATTGATCTAGGTTCAGCGCATGATCTCGGTAGGCAGGCTCGGTGTGATGATGGTTGTGATCGGGTGTCTGGCTGCGGCCGGATGTAGCAAGGACGACAGCCCGCGCGCGTGGTACTCGCCGAAGGCGGGCAGCGGCACCGAGGACCGGCACGTGGTCATCCTTGACGGCACGACCGACGGATCGACCACGGCCACCGTGCATGCGACCTACCGGTGCCCGTCCTCGGAGCGGCCCGGCGGCAAGATGAACGCCTCATTGAGCTACGGCGGCAAGGCCAACGGCCCGCGCGGCGACAAGGACGACATCGCGGTCACCTGCGATGGTGTCGAGCACCCCTTCGGCATCACTTTCCCCGGTGCGTTTCCGGCGAACGATGATCACATCTATGCCGATGTCTTGATGTGGCTGCCCACCGGTCCCTCCACCACGATCCCGGGACCGATACCCGGCACCGCCGGCATGGTCTCCACCGACCTACAGGACGTCGCGAGCGACGCCGGGCACAACCTCGCACTGAAGACAGGGTGATCACGCGGGTTGGTCTGATCTGTGGCTGGTGACCATCGTCGGCATGCTGGCTTCGAACGCTGGTGCCGGGTCACGCTGGCCAGTTCGGTCAGCGCGGTAAGCGGCAAGAGCGTGCGTTGCGATCAAGGCCGGCTGTTCTGCATCACCTACGGCAGACTGGTTGGTGATGCTTACTATTCGGGTGCTGACAGGAGCGGACTGGCCACTGTGGCGGCAGCTACGACTAACCGCGCTGGCGGAGGCGCCACACGCCTTCAAGTCGACACTCGCAGAGTGGCAGGTCGACGCAGAACACCGATGGCACTTACGTTTCGACGACCCGGCCACCTACAACATTGCCATTGTCATCGATGACCAACCGGTAGGGATGGCCAGCGGTGTCCCGGCCGAGAAGACTGTCGTCGAACTGCGGTCAGTATGGGTGAGCCCGCACGCCCGCGGGCAAGGCGCCGGCGGGATGCGTTGGGAACCTTTGGTTTTGCTGTCCCTAATTCGTCACCAGTGAAGGTGACGTCCGGATCGGAGGAGGGCATATCTTTCACGATGCCGTCGAGGTGATCGGTGGGGCGGCAGGGGCTCTGGAGTCCGGCACCCCTGCGTAGTCGGGCAGTTCGGCGCCGTTGATCGCGCGGTCGACCAGGTCGGCGAACCATTCACTGGCGAAATCGATGTTCGGGTCGGCGTCCGCCCCGGGGACTGCGAGGCTGCGTACGTGTAGTCGGCCGATCTCCTGGTTGGCCTCGACGAATGAGCGCATGCGCTTTTCGTAGGCGGCGAACCCGGTCTCCGGGTCCCAGTCGGCGGCGGCTAGTTCTCCGGCGAGCAGGTAGGCGCCGACCAGGGCCAGCCCGGTGCCCTGCCCGGACATTGGGGACGAGCTGAACGCCGCGTCGCCGAGCAGCACCACTCGTCCATTCGACCAGCGGTCCATGACCACCTGGGCGACTTGGTCGAGGTAGAAGTCCGGGGTGTCGTCGAGGTGCGCGAGGATACGCGGGGTCAACCAACCCATGCCGGCCATTCGCTCGCGCAGCAGGCGCTTCTGGGCCTCGACGTCGCGGTAGTCGACGTCGAGCTCGGCTGCGGGGAAGGAGAACATGGCCATCGACTGGGTGTCGTCCGGGACGGGTCGCAGGCCAGCGGAACGCCCGGACTCCTGGTAGTCGATCAGCCAGCGCTCGAGCCCGAATTCGTTTGGCACACTGTAGAAGGCCAGTACGAGCCCTAGATGGCGGACGAAGCGCTCGCGCGGTCCGAAGACCATCTCTCGCAGCGCCGAGTGCAGCCCGTCCGCCCCGATCACGAGGTCGAAGCGCCGCCGGTCGCCGCCCGCGAAGACCACGTCGACCCCGTCCGCGTCCTGGGTGAGCTCGGCGATCCGGTCGCCGAAGAGGTACTCGACACCGTCGCGGGTGTCCTCGTGCAGCACCCGGGACAGGTCCCCGCGCAGGATCTCGATATCCGAGATGTACCCGTCGCCGTCGTTGTCCTGCGCGCGAAAGGTCTCGAGCACGTTCCCGTCTACGTCCACGGTGTACGCGCCGGCGGTCTCGGTGCACGCCGCGCGCACCGCCGCGTCCAGCCCCATGCGCCGGATGACCTCCTTGGTCACCCCACGCGCATCCACCGCCTGCCCACCCGGACGCAATGCGGGAGCCCGCTCCACCACGGTCACTTCGGCACCTCGCCGGTGCAGCCAATGGGCCACCGCGGGCCCCGCGATACTCGCCCCCGCCACCAAAATCCTGGTACCGCTCACTGCGCCTCCTGCCCGCCCGGAACACTGTCCAGATCGTTTTCTCGTACTCTGACCACCGCTGTCGGCGTATCTAGAGGTATCGACGACGCATCCACACAAAATTCATCGGTGCACCGGGGAAATCCGATCCTTGCACGTGTGGTGGTTCGTACGATCCAGCGGAGTCAGATCGAATCCTCCTTATTTCACTTGCGGGAGAACAGGATACGAGTGTCGAGGCGAGCTGAACGGTCAGGATTTCGCTTTTTTCGCCCCACCCCAGAGTGATCCGGGATTGGCGCGGTCGGGATACAGCTTCAGCATTGCGTCGTAGAGTTCGGCGACTGTGCCGGTGGTGCTGTCGAGTCGGTTGAAATCGGCTAAATACTGTTTTGTCTCGGCCAGAATCTTCGGGTCGTCGGGGTTGTCGGGCATCTTGTGACCGGCGATGACGTAGCTCGGGTCGAGGGCCGCGAGGGTGTCGGTAGCGCGCATCCACTCTGCGCGGGACTCGGTGGTGGTCTCGGCCATGTACTGGTGGATTCCGTTGTAGGCACCATCGCCCGCAACGACCAACCGCAGGTCTGGCACCCACAGCGCCGTCGAGCCGGGGGTGTCGGTGAAACCGGTTTCGATCACCTCGAAAATGTGACCGTTGACCTCGAAACGGTCACTGTCGAGAGCCTCGGGAAATATCTGTGGTTCCGGGATCTGGCCTGGAAAAAGCTTGCCCCAGAAGCTGTCGATATACGCCCGGCTGCCTTGATAAGCGCTCTCCTGGGCAGCGGCGGCGGCAGCGATCGCCCGGACACCGGGGAATGCCTCCGTCAGTTGCTTGACACCGAAGAAATGATCGCCGTGGCCGTGGGTGATGTAGACGTAGGCCAGGGTGCGATTGTGGGCCTTGACCCAATCGACGAGCTGCTGGTTCTGCTCGACTGTGGTGAAGGTATCGACCAGCACCGCGTCGGTATCGTCGTATATCAGGGTGGCGGTATTGACCACCCATTGCAGGTCTTCTTTGCCGGGCGGAAGATCGCGGGTCAGGCCGGGCCGCCGATTGCACAGTGTGTCGAATTGCAACGGTGACGACGCGATTTCGGACATCTCGCACGTTCCTTTCGCCGGTGGCACATCCAAGATCTGCGGGCAGAAAGTCGCAAGCGCCAATCCTAGCGGAGGGCGGTGGGCTGAGGACCGACCATCACGGCCCTCAGCCCACCGCCCTTCCGTTATACCGACGCAACTGCCGCTTCGGTGAGGGAGCCGATCAGGGCGGTGTCGTGGGTGACGGCGCGGAAGCGGGGATGGTCCAGGACGTCGTGCAGGAACTCCGTGGTGGTGGCCACGCCTTCGCCGCGAATGCTGGTTTCTGCGAGGGCTCGGCGCATGCGGGCGATCGCGGCGGGGCGGTCCGGGGCCCAGACCACGATCTTGGCCAGCAGCGAATCATAGTGCGGCGGAATGGCATAGCCGGTGTGGATGTGGGTGTCGACGCGAACGAACTGGCCGCCGGGCAGCAGGCATTCGGTGAGTGTGCCGGGGGCCGGGGCGAATTCGCGTTCGGGATCCTCGGCATTGATCCGGCATTCGATGGATACACCCTGCGGGCGTGCGCTCAGTTCACTCGACAGCGGCAGGCCCGAGGCGATACGCAATTGCTCGGCCACCAGGTCGATGCCGGTGACCATCTCGGTGACCGGATGCTCCACCTGCAGACGGCAATTCACCTCCATGAAGTAGAACTGGCCGTCCGCGTCGAGCAGAAATTCCACCGTGCCAGCACCCACATAGCCGGCGGCGGACGCCCCGCGCACCGCGGCCGCGCCGATCTGTTCGACGAGCTCGGCGGAGAGCCCGGGTGCCGGCGCCTCCTCCACCAGCTTCTGGTGCCGCCGCTGGAGCGAGCAGTCGCGCAGGCCCAAATGCACGACGCTGCCGTGGGTATCGGCCAGAATCTGCACCTCCACGTGCCGGGCGGGCTCCAGATAGCGTTCCACGTACAGTCGGCCGTCACCGAAGATCGCGGTGGCACTGGCGCGGGTCTGCTGCCAGGCCGCGGCGAAGTCGCCGGGCTCGCGCACCACCCGCATACCGCGCCCGCCGCCGCCCGCGACGGCCTTCATGATCACCGGATAGCCGATGTCCGCGGCCAGCTCTCGCGCCTCGTCCACACTGTCGATGGGGTCGCGGCTGCCGGGCAGCAGCGGCAGGCCCGCATCGGACATCAGGGCCCGCGCGGTCGACTTGTCGCCGAGCCGGGCCATGACCTCGGCCGGAGCGCCGACGAAGATGAAGCCCTCCGCCTCGCACACCTCCGCGAAATCCGGGTTCTCCGACAGGAATCCGTATCCGGGATGGATCGCATCCGCGCCGGTGGCCCGGGCCGCCTCGATAATCGCCGGAATGTAGAGGTAACTGCGTTTGGCCGGGCCCGGGCCGATCTGGACCGACTCGTCGGCCATGCGCACCGCGAGGGAATCCCGATCCGCCGCGGAATGCACGGCGACAGTGGCGATTCCGAGCTCCGCGCAGGTGCGCAGAATCCGGACCGCGATCTCGCCGCGATTGGCCACCAGCACCTTGCGAATGGGCCGCGTCACCGCAGCGCCTCGAACTCGATGAGCGGCTGACCGTGCTCGATGGCCGCGCCGTCCTCGACCAGGAACTCCGCGACCACACCCTCGCGGGCCGCAGTGATCGGAATCATCAGCTTCATGGCCTCGACAATCGCGACCTGCTGACCGGCGCGCACCGGATCACCCTCGGTGATGAAGGGGGCGGCGCCCGGCTCGGGAGAGCGATAGAACACACCGACGGTCTCCGCTGTCAGCGCGAAAGTCGCCGTCTGCGAGGCACTTCCACCATTTCCGCCATTGTCACGCGACAAGCCGCTGTCCTGCGGCACACCCTTCTCGGCGGACGGCACGGCAGACCGGTTCGAATCCACCACGGGAGCGAGCGCCAGGCCGTGCGAGCCGCCCTCCCAGCTGACCCGCAGCACGACCGGACCGTTGGCCACGGTCACCGAGGTCGGGGCGGCGTCCGCCCGGACGGTGAGCGCATGCCGAGTGAGCACGGTGAGACTGTGATCGGCCTCGGCGGCGCTCACGGCTCGACCACCGGTCGTGGTGGGTGCGGTGTCCGGGAAGGTTTCGGTGGTGACGGAGTCGGTCATCGGTTCTCCTGGAGATCGTTTCGGGCCACGCCGAAGGCTCGGAATCTGGCGTGCCGGTGCGCTATGAGATCGGTTGCGGACCAGGCGCGCAGTTCGTGGACGGCCTGGCGCAAGGCGCGGCGCAGCAGTGCGGTGGCGGCGGCGGGTTGCTGATCCGCGCCGCCCTCTGGCTCGGGGATCACCGCATCGGCAATGCCCAGCTCCAGCAGGGCGGCCGAATCCACGCGCAGTGCGCGTGCCGCCCGAGGTGCGGCGGCCGCGTCCTGCCAGAGGATGGAGGCGCAGCCCTCGGCACTGATCACCGAGTAGACGGCGTTCTCGCACACCAGCACGCGGTCGGCGACCGCAAGTGCCAGCGCTCCCCCGCTGCCGCCCTCACCGGTGATCACCGCGACGACCGGAACCGGCAGTCCGGCAAGCAGTTTCAGATTCTCGGCGATGGCCACCGCCTGGCCCTGCTCCTCGGCGGTGATACCCGGATACGCGCCGGCGGTGTCGACGAGGGTGACCACCGGCAAGCCGAGCTTGGCTGCCAGCCGCAGCACTCGCGCGGCCTTGCGATAACCCGCAGGAGTCGGCATGCCGTAGTTACGGTGCAACAGCTCAGCGGCCGTATGGCCCTTCTGGGTGCCGAGCACTACGACCGGCACGCCGTCGAGGCGGGCGAGTCCGGCCACCATGGCCGGGCAGTCCGCGCTCATACGATCACCGTGCAGCTCGACGAATTCCTCGAAGGCACCGGCCAAGTGGTCCAGGGTGGTGGGGCGGCCCAGTCGCCGAGCCGCGCGGACCCGCTCCCAGGAATCGACCACGGGCACCGCGGCCGAATCGGTGATGACCGCGTCGGCATCGTTCGTATAGGGCCGGGCGGAGCGCACCGTCATGGCCACCAGTCGAATCAGCCTGTCGCGCAATGCGGACCGATGGCAGATCATATCGACGATGCCGTGCTCGAGCAGGAATTCAGCGGTCTGGAAGCCGGGCGGCAGTGTCTGCCCGATGGTCTGCCGGATCACACGCGGACCCGCGAAGCCCAGGCGCGCACCGGGTTCCGCGACGATCACATCGGTGGAGGTGGCGAACGAGGCCGCCACGCCGCCATAGGTGGGGTCGGAGATCACCGAGATCGTGAGTACCCCGGCCTCGTCCAGACGCTGTAGCGCGCGACTGGTCTTGGCCATCTGCATGAGCGCGATAATGCCCTCCTGCATGCGCGCCCCACCGGACGCCGTCACCAGAATGAGCGGACGGCGTTCTGCCAGTGCGGCTTCGGCGGCCGCCGCAATGGCCTCACCGACAGCGCTGCCCAGACTGCCGCCCAGGAAGCGGAAGTCCATGACTGCCAGTACCACCGGCGTCTCACCCAGAGTGCCGCGCACGCAGCGCACAGCATCGGGCATCCCGGTCCGGTCGCGCGCCTGTTCGAGCCGTTCCGGATAGGGGCGGGAATCGGTGAACCCCAGTGGATCCGAGAGGGTTTCGGCATACTCGACCGGCTCCGCGGAGCACGCATCCAGCAGCAGTTCGATGCGCTGATCGGCGGTCAGCATGCCGTGGTTGTCGCACTCCGGGCAAACCCGGTCGGCGCGTTCATAGCGTTTGACGTAGATCATCGCCGCACACCCCGGGCACAGCATCCAGGATGTGCCTGCGGCCGTGGCAGTTTCGAGAATGGTCATCATTCCTCCGTCGGACGGGGCGCGTACCGGGCGCACTCGGCCGGCAGCCGCACACCGGCGGCACGCAATTGCGCGACCCGGGTGAGGTAGGCCGCGCCCGTCATCAGCTGGTCCGCGATATCGGCCACGGACCGGTTCTCCGGCGCGGTGAGGTAGGTGCCCGCCGCCCAGCTGTTGAAGCCGCCCATGGCCGGTCCGCACCAGATCTGGTAGTCGGCGAGGCGATCGGCTTCGCCGCGAATGCTCCAGCCCGAGGACAGGCCCAGGTACCAGCGGAACACCAGCGCCATGCGGGCCTTGGGATCACCCTCGGCGGCGGTCAGCTGAGCCGGATCACGTTCGGTGAAGTAGCTGATGCACTCCTGCCAGATTTCCGCGAGCGGACGCCGGAAGAGCTTCTCCTCCAGTTCCTTTCGCACCTGCTCCGGCAGCGCTTCCATACCGTCGTAGGCTCGGTACAGGTCGTAGAGCCGGTGCGCGCGGGCGGCGAACATGGTGCCGCGCCGCAGTACCTGGACCTGCACGCCGAGTTCGAACATGTCCGAAGACGGTGCCATGGTGCAGTCCGCGAACTGCGCGGTGGCGAGCAACTTCTTGGTGGCCACGGACTGATTCGCCTCGCGGGCAGCCTGATTGACCGAACCGGTGACGATATAGGCCGCGCCCAGGGCGAAGGCGGACGCCGCCGCATCGGGGGTACCGATGCCGCCTGCCGCGCCGATGCGAACCGCAGCCGCTCCGGGCACGGTAAGCGCGATCCGGTCCCGCGCCGCTACCAGCTCGGGCAGCAGCACCAGCAGGGGCCTGCGATCGGTGTGGCCGCCCGAATCCGACTCCGCCGTAATGTCATCGGCCATCGGCACCCGCTCGGCCAGCTCGGCCTGCTCAGCGGTGATCTGCCCGCTCTCGACGAGCTGACGCAGCAATCGAGCCGGTGCCGGGCGCAGGAACAGTTCGGCAACCTCGACCCGGGAAACCTTGGCGATCAGCCGATTCCGGCATTCGATGCCGCCCTGCCGATCCGCCACCAGCCCGGAGGCCCGGTAGCGCACCACCTCCGCCGTGAGATCCATGAAGGCCGAGGCCTCCAGGCAGCGCACGCCGTATCGCAGGCAGGCATCTACGATCGCCCGCTCCAGCGCGGGCTCGGACGGGCTGTGAATCAGGTTGCAGGCGAAGGGCTTATCACCCAGACGCCCGGCGATCTCGGCCAGCGCGGCGTCGACCGCCTGCGGGGCCACGCCCGCCGCACCATAACTGGCCAGGTACCCGGCCTCGGCCATGGCGATCACCAGTGCGGGCGAGGCGATGCCATTGGCCATCGCACCCGCCGCATAGGCCGCACGCACACCGTGTGCGGCCCGGAACGCACTGTCCCCCAGTCGCTGTGCGGGCAGCGGCGGCACCGCCGCGAGCACCTGCCCGCGCGCGCCGGCGGCCCAGTCGTCGGTGGTGGCGGCGACCCGGCCGCTGTCGGTCCGGACAATCCAGCACGGGCGGTCCAGCTCGAGCAGCCGTGCGGTGATATCCGCGGGCGTCTCGGCGAGGGCCGGACTGCCGAAGGTGGTCATGGGCGCGCCTTTCGATCGGCGAGTTCGACTGCCAGATCCACGAGTTCGTAGATGCGCAGTCCGGGCTTCCACAGCGAGCCGTCCACAACGACGGTCACCCCGTGCGGTCCGCGCCGCACCGATTTGATGTGCGCCTCGAGTTCCACGCTGCCGTCGGAGGGCAGGAACTGACCGCGATAGCGCCAGCTGAACGCGAGGTCCGGCGGAATCCGGAACACCGGATCGACCATGCCGTCGGCGAATCCGGCGTCCAGCATCCACTCCTGTACGGCGTGAATGACCGACTCGACGCCGAGGGAGCCCGGAATCACCGGGTCCAGATAGAAGTGCCGTGTGAAGAACCAGTCGGAGTCGTCGATCGCGCGCAGCGAACGCAGGTAGCCCGCACCGTAATTGCCGCCGCCGTCCACCACCTCGACCCGGTCGATCAGGGCCAGCTTGTCGTGCGAGCACGCCATCGCCGCCGAATCCGCCCGGCGCGCAGCCACATCGATGACTCGTGGCTGCACACCCGGCTGACCGGCCAGCCAGGTCGGCACGAAACGCCCGGCGTCGAGGCCGGTCTGATTGCCCAGGGCCTCGTCGCTGAAGTAGCCGAACATGGTTTCGCCCCGGTAGAACGGCTCACCGTCCACGCTCAGCGTGTAATCGAAGGTCTGCAGCGACGATCCGGGCAGGATCGTCGTGGACAGCAATCGAGAGGTCTGCTCGATGGTGGCATTACGCAGATCCACCTGGCGCAGCACCGTCGCGGTACCGCCCAGATTCCGCAGGCTCAGGGTCACACCGGGCTGCGTGCGCGTCGGCCCGACGTAGTAGCCCATGAGCAGCGCGGCCTGCAGCGAGGTCTCCATGTAGACGAAGTGCGGCATCGAGTCGTTCGCCGTATCGGCGTAGTACCAGGAGTCGGCAGGTGAGTCGTATTCGGTGACATACGTGGCACTGTCGAGATTGCCGCGCGCGCCGTCGAAGTCGCGTACCCGGTCCACCAGCAGGAGCCCACCGGTGGGGAGCCGGGTCGCCCGAATGCCGGTGTACTCGGCGAACTCCTGACCCATGGCAATGGCCTGATCGCCACGCGCCAGGTGCGCCATATGGAACTCGTTGAGCAGCAGGGCACCCGCCGCACCGCCGGGGCCGACGTCGATGCCCTGCGGTTCGACGACCGTGACCGTCACACCGACCGGATCGGTCCCCTGCCCGAACGACGCCGTCGCCACCAGGTGCGGCCGCGGCACCAGGTCGAGGCTCTCGATCACGAGTTCGACCGTGCCGGTGGTACTTCCGGCGACAGATTCCGAAACACCGCCGGTGAGAGCGCTACCCGAGAGGCACAGCGGCATCCCGGTGTAGAGCGCGAAGACCTCTGCCGCCTGGAGAGCGGCCGAACGCGGGTCACCCTCGAACCGCGCTGCGACAAAACCGTTTCCACTGCCGCCGTACAAATCGATCCGGCTCACCTCGGTCAGCACCAGAGCGGTGGTGGCCGCGAGCCGAGCCGCCGCCTCGACGCCTGCCCGGTGATGCCCGGCACCGAACACGGCGGCGATCTCACCATGGACCAACTGCTCGAGCGCCGCCCTATCCAGCCACACCCGATCGGTCCGAGCCAGCGCCTTGAACGCGCCCTCCGGCGCGACACCGGCCGCAGGGACCAGCGCCACCGAGGCGGCGTCCGACACCACGGGATCACCCGCGCCCTGCCGCAGCAGAGCCTGCCGCCAAATCCCCCGCTGCAATGCGATCTGCGCGGACAGCGCGGAACGATGCGCCGCAACCACACCCGCCCGAATCTCCGCGATTGGATCGATTCGATGGACTGCGATCACCTCCAGGACCGAGTCAGCCGCCACAGGAGCGCGGTCCACCGGAATGGCAACGGCCGGGTCCGCGCCGCCCACTGAAGCCGGATCGGACGCAGGCGCAACACCCGCGGCCGAGGACGACTGCGGGATCGGATCGATACCCACCGGTGAGACCGGGGCCGCCGTCGGGGCGGTGCCCGACACCGGAGCGGGGTCCGCATGAGGTGAACTCGCCGCCGTGGCAGCGGGATCCACTGGTTGCCGGGCCTGCGGTGCGCCCATGGGGTCGAAGGGAATGCCGTCGAATTCGAGCACTGTCATGCCTGCCACCCCTTCACAGAGATTCGGAACTTGTCCGTCAGATCGGGTGTCGTGAGCACGGTGACATCCGAGAACCGTTGCAGCACTGTGCCGTCGAGCGACAGCGCCGTCGCATCGATGACCGCTTCCATGCGTGCCGCGCGGGGGTTGTCCACTACCACCAGGAAGGGATCACCTGCGGGCAGCGGGGCGAAAAAGTCGATCTTCCCCACACCGAGCGGCAAGCACGCCGTGCCCAGCAGCCGATGCCCCAGCACCGGGGGAACCTGCAAGATCAGGTCGGCGAGCACCGGATTGTGCAGACGGCCCGCGTACGCGCCGTTCGCCACCGGGTCCGCGGGCAGTGCGCATTCCAGCACCAGAGCGTCGTCGCTCTCGGCGCGCACCGACCGCAGCCCCTGCAGTGCGGGACCGTGGAATTGGATCGCCTCGTGGTAGATCCGTTCGGCACTGACGCCGGGGCCTGCCGGAACTTGTTGACGCGGAGCGGAATCCGGTCCGTCGGCCAGGAGCAGCGTCGTCCGGAAGCGGGCCGCACCATCACCGAAGACCGTCACGCGGACAGCCGTCCGGCCATCCACCGACTCGACCGGAGTCAGCTCAATATCCAGAGTCGCCACCGGATGGTCGAAGACCACCCCGCGCAGCACCTGGAAATCCCGCGCACCCACCACGATTCGCCCGGGCTGGGTGCGCTCGGCGAGGTGGATCATGGTGCCCAGTCCGAAGGTGGCGGGCAGCACGATGTGCTCCCCGACGCGGTGTGCCGCGATCACGGGCTCGTCGGTGAGCCCGAGAATGCCGCGGCGAGCCCGCAGCGGTGCGGTCACCGCCGCACCCGTCGACAGTGCGGTCGCCGCGCCGACCAGCAGTACCGGCTCTTCCCGGCGCGATTTCGTGAACTGCGCGGTGAAGGCGGCTGCACCGGCGGCCGGTGCCAGCAGCGGGATGCCACGAGCGCTGAAGTGCTCGCGCAGTGCGGGAGTCACCATGCCGCCGTCCCACGCACCCCAGTCCAGGGCGGTGACGTAGCGGTCGGGGTTGCGGTGGCCCCAGCTCACCGCGAAGCGGCACAGCGCCTCATTGGCCGCCGCGTAGTCGGCCTGTCCGGCATTGCCGAACAATCCGGCAACCGAGGTGAACAGCACCAGGTGGTGCGGTTCTCCCGCCGCAGCCAGTACCGCGCCGAGCCCGGCGAGCTTGGGCCGCAGTACCCGTTCGATGGAGGCGGCGGTCTTGTCCGGGATGAGCGAATCAGCCAGCACGCCCGCGCCGTGCACAACACCGGTAATGGTGTCGCGCCACGGCGCCAGCGCCTCGGTGAGCGCCGCCGCATCGGTGGCGTCCACGGCGAGGTACTGCGCCCGATCACCCAGTTCGGCCAGCGTCGCGCGGATTTCGCGCACCGCGCGCACCTCCGCGCAAGCCCGGTCGATATCCCTCGGGGTGACACCGGTTCCGGCCAGCGCACGAACCGCCGCCGGCTTCAGCCCGGCATCGGCGGTCCCCTGCGCCCACTCCGGCTCCGGAACCAGGACGGTCCGGCCCAGCAGCAGGAAGCGGCAGTCGGCCACTCGTGCCAGCTCCAGCACACAGGTGGCGGTGACGCCACGTGCGCCGCCGGTGACCAGCAGTACATCGGATTCGGTCAGCAGGACCGGGCCGAATTCGGTTCCTGCACGCACGATCTCGGTGATCCGAGCCGGAGCGTGCCGACCGGGTACCGGTGTACGTCGCACACCAGTGTTGTCGATGCCGATCTCCGGGGTGTCCCACGCCGCATCACACAGCTCTTCGAGCACATGCTCGGCGAGCCGCTGCGGCAGTACCGCCGGATCGATGTCCAGCGCCCGGCAGAACAGCGCAGGCTGTTCTGCCGCAAGGCTCTTGATCACACCCCCGAGCCCGCCGAGCAGCGCGGCCACCGGCTCCGCGTCACCGCGCAGACCGAGGTGACCGTCCAGCCGGGTGACGGTCGTGAAACCGGCTCGCCCGGTCGCGCCCCGCAGGCGGGGCAGAACCTGTCCGGCCACCAGAATGGCATCGGACAGAATGCGTTGCGCCTGTTCCCATTCGGCGGCCACACCAGCCACCACCACGCAGGCGTCGACCGTTCCGGTCCCGGCCACCGCGCCGAGCCCTTGGGCCCGGATAACGGTCCAGCTGCGCGCCCGGAGCTCCTCTTCGATTGCCTCGCAATCGGTTTCCGCGGAATCATCCAGGCAGACCAGCAGTGCGGTGCCGGCCGGGCGATAGGGATCCACGGCGAGATCCACCGCGGGCAGCTCGACGAGTTCGACTACATGCCGCGGCGTTTCGGCCGCGGCCTCAGCTTTTGGGTGGACATCACCCCCGGCCAGCTCGCCCACGATTTGATCGAGTGTGCGTAGCGTGCCGAGTTTCTCCGGCCCCAGCACCGGCAGGTGCGGAAAGCGTTCCTGCAGTGCGCCGATCACCTGAACCCGCTTGATCGAATCCACACCCAGATCCGCCTCCAGATCCATGGTCGGATCGACCATCTCCACCGGATAACCGGTCTTGTCCGCGACCACCTCACGCA
>NZ_JAODNK010000166.1 GCF_025465275.1 Nocardia sp.
GATTCGCCGATCGGTTCCTGCGGGTGCTCGATGCCGTGCTCGAGGATGCCACCGCCACGGTCGGCGAGATCGATATTCTCGACGCCGCGGAGAACGACCGAATCCTGGTGCGGTGGAACAACACCGCACAGGATGTCGCCGAGGTGTTCCCGGAGGGCTCCACCGCCACCCTGGCCACCCTGCTCGACGCGGCGGTCGCCGCCGATCCGAAGGCCGTCGCCCTCGTGGCGGACACCGCCGACGGCGTCGAAACGCTGACCTACCGCGAGCTCGACGTGCGGGTCAACCGCCTGGCCCGCGAGCTCATCGCCCGCGGCATCGGCGCGGAAGACCGCGTGGGCCTTGCCATCCGGCGCTCCGCCGACCTGGTCGTCGCCATGTACGCCATCGCCAAGTCCGGCGCGGCCTATGTACCGATCGACCCGGATCAGCCCGCCGACCGCACCAACTACATTCTCGAAACCGCCGCTCCCGCCTGCGTGCTCACCACGAGCCGCGACGGCTTTGTCATCGCCGCCGAAGGCGACGACGCGGCGGCCATCAGCGCCATCGAGGTGCTGGCCATCGACGAGCTGGACCTGTCGGGCCACTCCGACAAGCCGATCACCGCGGCCGAGCGGGTGCGGGAGCTGACGGCCGCCAATACGGCATACATCATCTTCACGTCCGGTTCGACCGGTCGCCCGAAGGGTGTGGCGCTGCCGCACGGCGCGGTGGTCAACCAGCTGCTGTGGAAGACCACCGAATTCGGTCTCGATCCGGCCGATGCGGTGCTGCTCAAGACGGCCGCGACCTTCGACCTGTCGGTGTGGGAATTCTGGTCCGCCGCCGCCTGCGGTGGTCGCCTGGTCATCGCGCAGCCGCACGGGCACCGGGACCCGGCATACCTGAACGAGCTCATCGCCCGGGAATGGGTGACCACGCTGCACGTGGTGCCGTCCATGCTGGACGCGCTGCTCGCCGACGGCCTGCCGGATTCGCTGTGGCGCATCCTCGCCATCGGTGAGGCGCTGCCCGCTCCGCTGGCACAGCGGGTGCGCACCGAGCGTCCGCGCACCGAGCTGTTCAACCTGTACGGCCCGACCGAGGCCGCGGTCTCGATCACGAGCCACCGGGTGACCGATGCCGACGAGATGTCGGTCTCCATCGGTTCGCCCGAATGGAACAGCCAGGTGTACGTGCTGGATTCGCGCCTGCGGCCGGTGCCGGCGGGTGTGTCCGGTGAGCTCTACCTGGCCGGTGCGCAGCTGGCGCGCGGCTACTACGGCCGCGCCGATCTGACCTCGGATCGGTTCGTGGCCAACCCGTTCGGTACCGGCGGTGCCCGTATGTACCGCACCGGCGACCTGGTGGCATGGAATGCCGCCGGTGAGCTGGAGTACCGGGGCCGTACCGACTTCCAGGTGAAGATCCGCGGCTTCCGCATCGAGCTCGGCGATATCGAATCGGCGCTGCTGCGTCAGTCGGCCATCGCCTCCGCTGCCGTTGTCGCACACCAGGATCCGGCGCTCGGCGACCGCCTCGTCGCCTACGTCGTCGGCTCCGACGGCGAAATCGACAAGCAGGCAATGCAATCGGCGCTGTCGACGGAGCTGCCGTCGTACATGGTGCCGTCGGTCTTCATGCAGATCGACGCGCTGCCGCTGAACGCCAATGGCAAGCTGGACCGGAAGGCGCTGCCGGCGCCCACCTTCGAGAAGGCCGTCTTCCGCGCACCCGTCACCCCGATCGAGCAGATTGTGGCCGGCGTCTTCGCGGATGTACTGCACATCGAGGGCGGTCGCATCGGTCTCGATGACGACTTCTTCGCCTGGGGCGGTAATTCGCTGCTGGCCACCCAGGTCGCGGCTCGCCTCGGCGAGGCGCTGAACACCCGGGTGCCGGTGCGCCTGATGTTCGAGGCAACCACCGTGTCCGCACTGGCGGCGCGCGTGGAGCACGATGCCGGTGCGGGTGGCCGTAAGGCGCTCACCGCCGGGCCGCGCCCCGAGAGCATTCCGCTGTCGCTGGCGCAGCAGCGCATGTGGTTCCTCAACCGCTTCGACAATCAGTCGGCCGCCTACAACGTGCCGGTCGCGGTGCGCCTGTCCGGCGCCCTCGATGTGGATGCGCTGCGCGCCGCCATTGTGGATGTTGTTGCCCGCCACGAGATTCTGCGGACCGTGTACCCGCAGACCGAGACCGGTCCGGTGCAGGTCATCCTGTCGACCGCGCAGGCCGTGCCCGAGCTCGAGGTGCGCACCGTCGGAGCCGACGAGGTCGCCGCCGCCGTGGTGGCGCTGACCTCTACCGTCTTCGACGTCACCACCGAGGTGCCGCTGAAGGTCGCGCTGTTCCGCATCGGTGATGAGGAATCCACCGAATACGTGCTGGCCCTGGCGATTCACCACATCTCCGGTGACGGCTCCTCGGTCGGCCCGTTGACCCGCGATCTGATGATGGCCTACGCCGCCCGCTCCATCGGGCAGCGTCCCGGCTGGTCGAAGCTCGCGGTGCAGTACGCCGACTACTCCATCTGGCAGCGCGATCTGCTGGGCAGCGAGGACGATCCGGAATCGCTGTCGACCAAGCAGGTCTCCTACTGGAAGTCGGCCCTGGCCGAGCTGCCGGATCAGCTGGATCTGCCGTCCGATCGCCCGCGCCCGGCGGTGCAGTCCTTCGCCGGTGGCAAGGTCGAACTGCGCATCGATGCCGAAATGCACCGTGCGCTGGTCGATTTGGCCCGGGCCGAGGGTGCGACGCTGTTCATGGTCGTGCACACCGCGCTCGCGGTCCTGCTGGCCCGCCTGTCCGGGACCGACGACATTGCCATCGGCACCCCGATGGCCGGTCGCGGCGAGGCCGTCCTCGACGACCTCATCGGCATGTTCGTCAATACCCTGGTGTTCCGCACCAAGGTGGACACCGATGCTGCGTTCACCCAGCTGCTGGCCCGCCAGCGCGAGACCGACATCCAGGCGTTCGCCAATGCCGATGTGCCGTTCGAGCGCCTGGTCGAGGTCCTCAACCCGGTGCGTTCCACGGCGCGGCATCCGCTGTTCCAGGTGGGTCTGTCGTTCCAGAACCTGGCGCAGTCCAATCTCGAACTGCCCGGGCTGACCGTCTCCGGTCTGGATATCGATACCCAGATCTCGCAGTTCGATCTGCACCTCATCGCCACCGACCGGTACGAAGAGGCGGGCACACCGGTGGGTATCACCGGTCTGTTCACCTACGCCACCGATCTGTTCGATCACGCGACCGTGCAGGGCTTCGTCGACCGCTTTGTGCGACTGCTCGGTGCGATCACCGCTGCGCCGCATACGGCTGTGGGCGATATCGAGCTGCTGGCCGCGGTCGAGCGCGCCGATCTGCTCACCGAGCGCAATGCGACCGCACACGACACGGATCGGACCGCGACCCTGGTGTCGCTGCTGGACGCCACCGTGGCGGCCATTCCGACCGCTGTCGCGCTGATCGGGCCCGACGGTGAGGTACTCACCTACGCCGAGCTCGGCAACCGGGTGAATCGTCTTGCCCGGCACCTGATCTCGATCGGCGTCGGCCCGGAGTCGCGGGTCGCGCTGGCGCTGCGGCGTTCGGTGGATCTGGTTGTGGCCATGTACGCGGTGTCGGTTGCCGGTGGTGCGTACGTGCCGGTGGATCCGGATCAGCCTGCCGAGCGCACCGATTACATTCTCGAGACCGCCGCTCCGGTGTGTGTGCTCACCAATGCCGAGGCCCGCTTCAGCACAGAGGTCGCACCGCTGGTGCGCCTGGATCAGTTGCAGCTGGAATCGTTTGCGGTCGAGGCGATCACCGATGTCGAGCGGGTGTCGCCGCTATTGCCGTCGCACACCGCGTACGTGATCTTCACGTCCGGTTCGACCGGCCGGCCCAAGGGCGTGGCATTGCCGCACGCCGCGGTGGCGAATCAGTTGCAGTGGAAGACAGCCGAATTCGGTCTCGGTGCCGATGACGCGGTGCTGCTCAAGACCGCTGCCACCTTCGACCTCTCGGTCTGGGAATTCTGGTCGGCCGCCGTGTGCGGTGGCCGCCTGGTCATTGCCTCTCCCGATGGGCATCGTGATCCGGCGTACCTGAACGAGCTGATGGCTCGTGAGCTGGTCACCACACTGCATGTGGTGCCGTCCATGCTCGATGCGCTGCTGACGGAATCCGGTGGTGCGCTGACGCGTTCGTTGCGCCGGGCGCTGGCGATCGGTGAAGCTCTGCCCGCGACTGTGGCGCAGCGCTTCCGCAAGGCCAACGCGGCCGCGCAGCTGTTCAACCTGTACGGCCCGACCGAGGCCGCGGTGTCCGTCACCAGTCACCTGGTCACCGACGCCGATCTGGGTTCGGTCTCCATCGGTCTGCCCGAGTGGAACAGCCAGGTCTACGTACTGGATTCGCGCCTGCACCCGGTTGCCGCCGGGGTATCGGGTGAGCTGTATCTGGCGGGTGCGCAGCTGGCGCGCGGTTACTTCGGCCGTGCGGATCTGACCGCTGATCGCTTCGTTGCGAACCCGTTCGGCAATGGCGAGCGCATGTACCGCACTGGTGACCTCGTCGCTTGGGCGGCCAATGGTGAACTGGAATACCGGGGCCGTACCGACTTCCAGGTGAAGATCCGCGGTTTCCGTATCGAGCTCGGTGAGATCGAGGCCGCACTGCTGGCCATGCCGGAGATCGCTCAGGTCGCGGTGCTCGCCAAGTCCGACCAGCGCACCGGTGACCGCCTCGTCGCCTACCTGGTGCCGTCCGACCGCACCGCGAGTGTGGAAGTGACGCAGGCGAAGTCGGTCCTGTCGGCGGCGCTGCCGTCCTACATGGTGCCCTCGGCCTTCGTGGTCCTCGATGCCCTGCCGCTGAACGTCAACGGCAAGCTGGATCGCAAGGCGCTGCCGGAGCCCGAGTTCGAGACCCAGGCCTTCCGTGCCCCGTCCACCCCGATCGAAGAAATCGTGGCGGGCGTGTTCACCGAGGTGCTCGGCTTGAGCCCGAATGCCGACTCCGTCGGCGGCGAACGGGTCGGCGCGGACGACGACTTCTTCGCACTCGGCGGTAACTCGCTGCTGGCGACGCAGGTCGCCGCTCGCCTCGGCGCGGCTCTAGACAGCCGGGTTCCGGTCCGGACCCTGTTCGAGGCCTCCACGGTCGCCGGACTGGCCATCAAGCTGGAACTGCACGCCGGTTCCGGTGATCGCCGTCCGCTCGTCGCGCAGGAGCGCCCGGCCTCGGTGCCGCTGTCGCTCGCACAGCAGCGCATGTGGTTCCTCAACCAGTTCGACATCACGTCGGCGGCCTACAACATTCCGGTCGCCGTCCGCCTCACCGGCGAACTGGATACGGACGCGCTGCAGCAGGCCGTCGCCGATGTGATCGGCCGCCACGAGACCCTGCGGACCGTCTACCCGCAGGTCGACGGCGCCGCCTCACAGGTGATCGTGACTGCCGCACAGGCGATTCCGGATCTCACCCCGATCGAGGTCTCGGCCGAATCGGTGCGCGACCACATCGCCGAGCTCATCGGTACCGGCTTCGACGTGACCACCGAGGTTCCGTTGCGGGCCAAGCTCTTCCGCGTCGAGACCGCGCCGGTCGCCGAGGCACTCGGCTCACACGAAGCCGTCGTGCTGGATGTGGCCGACGCCTTCGAGGCCGCCACCCTGCGGGCCGTCGGCGCGCACGCGGCCGCCCTCGGCTCGGTCCGGATCGATCCGCCCAAGCCGGTCGTCGAGCACGTGCTCGTGTTCGTCGCCCACCACATCAGCGCGGACGGCTGGTCCATGGGCCCGCTCACCCGCGATGTGATGATCGCGTACGCGTCCCGCGCCGCCGGCGTCACGCCGGGCTGGGCTCCCATGCCGGTGCAGTACGCCGACTACTCGATCTGGCAGCGCAAGGTGCTCGGCTCCGAACGCGATGCCGAGAGCCTCATCTCGGGCCAGGCCGACTACTGGCGGACCGCGCTCGCGGACCTGCCGGACGAGCTGAACCTGCCGTCCGATCGCCCGCGCCCGAACGCGCAGTCGTTCCACGGCGGCAAGGTGCACTTCCCCATCGGGGCCGGACTGCACCGCGGGCTGCAAGCCATCGCCCGTGAGCAGAACGCGACCATGTTCATGGTCGTGCACGCCGCGCTCGCGGTGTTCCTGTCGCGCCTGTCGGGCACCGAGGACATCGCCATCGGCACGCCCATCGCGGTCCGTGGCGAGGACGAGCTCGACAATGTGATCGGCAAGTTCGTGAACACCCTGGTGCTGCGCACCGAGGTCGACGCGGACCAGACCTTCGCGCAGCTCGTCACCCGCGCCAAGGAAGCCGACCTGGCCGCGTTCGCGCACGCCGATATCCCGTTCGAGCGGCTCGTGGAGGTGCTCAACCCGGAGCGCTCCACCGCCCGCCACCCGCTGTTCCAGGTGGTGCTCTCGTTCGAGAACCTGCCCGACAGCACCTTCGAACTGCCCGGCCTGCGGGTCGCCGCGGTCGAATTCGACAACGACACGGCGAAATTCGATCTGTCGC
This sequence comes from Nocardia sp., assembly GCF_025465275.1. Taxonomy (GTDB): domain Bacteria; phylum Actinomycetota; class Actinomycetes; order Mycobacteriales; family Mycobacteriaceae; genus Nocardia. The sequence continues at coordinate 6,508 of NZ_JAODNK010000166.1, forward strand.
TGACCATTACCGAAGCCGGGACCGCCGGCGAGGGCATGTACGCCGAATTCGCGTTCGCGCGTGACCTGTTCGACGACGCCACGGTGGAACGTTTCGCACAGCGGTTCACCAGGTTGCTGGAGCAGATCACCGCGCGGCCGCAGCTGCCGGTCGGCGACCTGCAACTGCTGTCGGCCGCCGAGCGCGCGGACCTGTTGTCGCGCAACGGCGCCAAGGCCGTCGAGGCGCTCACCCTGCCCGAGATCATGGCCAACGCCGTAGCCGCCAACCCGGTCGGCGAGGCCGTGGTCTTCGACGGTCAGGTGCT
>NZ_JAODNK010000176.1 GCF_025465275.1 Nocardia sp.
GTGAAGGCCAGCATGCCCGGCACATCCACATTCCGTCCCGGGTGTCGCTGCGAGGCGGGAAATACGGTGACGGACAACAGGATCGTCACCGCCGCGATGGGCAGGTTCACGAAGAAGATCCAGCGCCAGGACAGCAGATCGGTCAGCACACCGCCGAGGACGACGCCGATGCCTGCTGCCGCGCCCGATACCGCACCCCAGGTGCCGAAGGCGATGCCGCGATCGCGCCCGGTATAGGTGGCATGCAGCAGTGACAGGGTGGTCGCGAAGATGGCCGCGCCGCCCACGCCCTGGAAGATGCGCGCGGCCACCAGAACCGGCGCGTTATCGGCGATGCCGCAGATCAGCGAGGCGATCGCGAACAGCGCCAGCCCGACCAGATAGACCTGCTTCGCACCCACCCGGTCGGCCAGCGAGCCGAGCGCCAGCAGCAGCGCGGCCAGCGCGAGCGCGTATCCGTCGACGATCCACTGCAGTCCGGACAGGCCGGTGCCGAGGTCGACGGCCATCTGCGGCAGTGCCACATTCACGATGGTCACGTCTATGAGCAGCATCAATGTGCCGAGGCACGCCGCGAACAGGGGTAGCCATTTCCGCACGGGAACCTCCAAGAAAGAACGAACGATTTCGTCCCCTAGTCTCTAGAATGAGTGAGATATCTACCTAGTCGCTACCGAGAATCCGCTAGAATCCTCCTATGGAGGGTGAATACGTCGAGGATTCCGACATACTGGATGTCCTCGACAAGCAGATCGTGCACGCACTGACCGCCGATGCGCGGATCTCCTTCGCCCGGCTCGGCGCGATCCTCGACATCTCGGAGCAGACCGCCGCGCGACGGTATCGATCGCTGCGCCGCCGCGGCATGATCCACGTCTCCGGGCAGGTGAATTCGGTGCCGCTCGGGCACACCAAGTGGCTGCTGCGGATCAGGTCCACGCCCAGCCGCGCACCGGTACTGGCCGAAACACTGGCCCGGGTACCGGATCTCAGCTGGGTTTCCCTGCTCTCCACCGGCTACGAGGTGTTCTGTACCGGCCGGCCGCGCTCGGCCGAGCGTCGAGATGAACTGCTGCTGCGCCTGATTCCCCGCGTCAGCGATGTGCTCGAACTGAGTGTGCAGGAGGTGATGCGGCAGTTTTCGCTCGCCGACGAGTGGCCGCGCTACGGCCGGATGCTCACCACCGAGCAGTTGCGCGAACTCGGCCCGCGACCGAGCCTGTGGGAGCCCTCCGGGCCGGAAGCGCCGGTGACGCTCTCGCGCGAGGACGGGATCATGCTGACCATCCTCGGCCACGACGGTCGTGCGCCCTATGCGCAGATCTCCGCCGCCACCGGATGGAGCGCGACCCGGGTGGCGCGGCGCATGAGCGAACTCGTCGAATCCGGGGTGCTGTACTTCGATCTCGACTTCGCCATGGAGGCAATGGGTTACAGTGCGCGTGCCCTGCTGTGGCTGCGGGTGCGCCCGGGGGATCTGGAGAAGGTGGGCCTCACCGTCGCCACCTATTCGGAGGTCGCCTTTCTCGCGGCGATCAGCGGATCGGCGAATCTCTTCGCCTCGGTGGCCTGTCGCGACACTGCTCATCTCTACCGGTTCGTCACCGAACGACTGGGGTCGCTCGAGGGAGTCGGCGATGTCGAGGTGACGCCTGCGCTCCGGACCTACAAGCAGTCGCAGACGCTGCTCGACTCGCGGCGCCCGGCGGTCAAGCCGTCACAGTGAGGTGCCCGCCCGCTACATGTCTGTAAGCGATCCGCGTGTCGGGTAGCGCGTTGCTTGCGTCGAACACCTGTTCGTCTAAGCTCGGCGTCGGAACTTGTCGGTGCCGCCCTCTAGCGTGGGCGCCAACCACAGATTGAGACTCACCCGTCGAGAAGGGGACCACGATGGCACCACAGGCATTCGATCGCGACAAGGCACTCGAGTTGGCGTTGGCGCAGATTGAGAAGGGCTTCGGCAAGGGCGCCGTCATGCGCCTGGGCGACGAGACCCGCCAGCCCATCTCGGTTATTCCGACAGGATCCATTGCGCTGGATGTCGCGCTCGGCATCGGCGGTCTGCCGCGCGGCCGCATTGTCGAGGTCTACGGTCCGGAATCCTCCGGTAAGACCACCGTCGCCCTGCACGCGGTAGCGAATGCGCAGGCGCTGGGCGGTGTGGCGGCGTTCATCGACGCCGAGCACGCGCTGGATCCCGACTACGCCCAGAAGCTCGGCGTCGACACCGATGCGCTGCTGGTCTCCCAGCCCGACACCGGTGAGCAGGCGCTCGAGATCGCCGACATGCTGGTCCGCTCCGGCGCCATCGACATCATCGTCATCGACTCGGTCGCCGCCCTGGTGCCGCGCGCCGAGATCGAGGGCGAAATGGGTGACAGCCACGTCGGTCTGCAGGCCCGCCTGATGAGCCAGGCGCTGCGCAAGATGACAGGCGCCCTGAACAATTCGGGCACCACCGCCATCTTCATCAACCAGCTGCGCGAGAAGATCGGCGTCATGTTCGGCTCGCCGGAGACCACCACCGGTGGTAAGGCGCTGAAGTTCTACGCCACCATCCGCCTGGACGTCCGCCGCATCGAGACCCTCAAGGACGGCACCGACGCGGTCGGTAACCGCACCCGCGTGAAGGTCGTCAAGAACAAGGTGGCCCCGCCGTTCAAGCAGGCCGAGTTCGACATCCTCTACGGCCACGGCATTTCCAAGGAGGGCTCGCTCATCGATATGGGTGTCGAGCACGGCTTCGTCCGCAAGTCCGGCTCCTGGTACACCTACGAGGGCGACCAGCTCGGCCAGGGCAAGGAGAACGCCCGCAAGTTCCTGCTCGAGAACACCGATGTGCGTGACGAGATCGAGAAGAAGATCAAGGAGAAGCTCGGCATCGGGGCAGTCGTCACCGCCGACGCCGCCGAGGCCCCGGCCGACTTCTAGTCGATGACCGAACGGAACACCTCCGGGTCCCGGCCATCCTCGCCGGGACCCGAAAGTTCCCGCCTCGATGCGGTGGAACGCCTGCGCCGCCAACTGGATTCACTGGCAGCTCGCGGCCGCACCCCCGCCTCGAAGCGCTACGATTCCGACCCTTGGGCCGCCTCCAGCCGCTGGACCGAGGCCGGCACGCCCAGCCAGACCAGCTTTCGTGAAGAGCCCGCAGCACGAGACGAGTCCCGCATTCGTGAGGAGTTCTCCTCCCGCAGCGGGTCCGACTTTCGCGATGAGTCCGAGTCGCGCAGCGGATCAGAGTCGCGCAGCGGGTCCGGCTTTCGCGACAGGTCAGCGTCGCGCGACCGGTCTGATCCGCGCGGTGGGTCTGAGTCGCGAGGCGGGTTCGATGACGAGGCGGGCTTTCGCGAAGAGTCCGGCGGCCGCAGTAGGTCGCGCTCGCGCGGCTCTCGCGCCGAGTCTGATTCCGGCAACGAGTCCGATTCCGATGCGGGATTCGACTCGGAAGAGCAGTCACCACAACGCCGTTCACACGCCGGTCGGCGTCGGCCGGATGGGCAGCGAGAGGAAGCGCCGCCCACTTCGGGCGAGGGCGGCCGGTCCATTACGGACCCCGACTCCTACTTCGCGGACGATTCGTCTTCTCGCGACCGCCGCTCTCGCCGTGGCGCCCGCGGCCGTCCCGGCGTTGTCGAACCGCTGCCCGACGGCGGCACCGACGCGCAGGCCAAAGAAATCTGCCTGCGTCTACTCACCGACCGCGCCCGCAGCCGCTTCGAACTGTCAGATCGCCTGGCCGCCAAGGGTTTCTCCGTCGAAGTAGCGAACCGCGCCCTGGACCGCCTCACCGAGGTGGGCCTGGTAGACGACGCCGCCTTCGCCCAGCAGTGGGTCTACTCCCGCCACACCTACTCCGGCAAGGGCAAAAAGGTGCTGGCCGAGGAACTCCGCCGCAAAGGCATCGACCCCAATCTCACAGAAGAGGCTCTCTCCACCATCACCCCCGATGACGAGCATGCCCGAGCCGTCGACCTGGTTCGCCGCAAGGTTCGAACCCTCCCCGCGGACCTGACCCGGGACAAAGCAACCAACCGCCTGGTAGGCATGCTGGCTCGCAAAGGCTACAACCCCTCCACCGCCTACGCGGTGGTCACCGCCGAACTGGCAACAGCCGGCCTCGCCGAACCCCGCAGGCAGGACCGCACCCGCCCCGCCAAGCCGTCGCAACCCCCCGACGACGAATCCGGCACCGCCGACGACGAATCAGACCCATCTCCACCCGTCGACGACGCAGACGCCGCCGCCGACCTGATCCGCCGCAAAATCCGCGCCCTCCCCCCAAACCTCGACCGCGACAAAGCCACCCGCCGCCTGGTAGCCCTACTCGCCCGCCGCGGCTACAGCCCCTCCACCGCCTACTCGGTAGTCAAACAAGAACTAGCCGCCGCCAACTACTTCTAACCCGACTGCCCCCCAGCCCAGAATCGCCTGAGACGCTCACAGCCGAACCGTGCAAAGCAGCAACCCGCTCTTCTACGACAGTTCGCGCTCTCCACCACCCGCAACCATTCTCCCGCGCACATTTTCGCCCGCCGCGCACGAAATCTATTGCTATTAGCTGCGCGGCAACCCAAATTGTGCGCGGCACGGCGTCCCTCCAAGAGCCCACGTCGACCACACGGCGAACCTCACCCCCGATCGAACAGCCGCCCCAGGATCCGAACCCGCCCGATTCCCCCCGATTCGGGGTCCGAACAGGCCGCCTCGGGGTCGAGCAGGTTCTCTGCGCGCTGTTGGGTTTGGAGACAGGCTGTTCCGTCACCCGCAAAGTTGAACTGGCTGCCTACTGCTGGAGTGAACGTTTCGCACGGGTCGAACAGCCGATTCGGGGTCCGAACAGGCCGCTTCGGGTCGTCTGCGCGCTGTTCGGTTTGGAGACAGGCTGTTCCGTCACCCGCAAAGTCGAACTGGCTGCCTACTGCTGGAGTGAACGTTTCGCACGCGTCGAACAGCCTGCCTCGGGGTCCGAACAGTCCGCTTCGGGGTCCGAACAGCCTGTCTCGGGATCGAACACGGTCTGCACGCGCTGTTGGGTTTGGAGACGGGCTGTTTCGTTGGCCGGCGGGTGAGGAATTCGCTGCGCGGGGTACATGACGACGGGCGGTTGGCCACTCGAGGAGACAGGCCCGGGCGGTTGCTGGGGAAATGGGTTGATGAATGACGGGTGCGGGGGACAGGATCGTCGGTGTGATGGACGGCTTGGTGGTGGCGTTCGGGGGGTATGCCCGGAGGGCGGTGTTGGAACGCTGCCCGCACTGTGGTCCGCCTGTTCGGGTTGATGAGTGCGATCTGTTCTGGCTCAGTATCAAGCTGGGCAATACGGTGGGCGGGCGGGACGATGTGAAGGCGCTCCTGCCGATGTTGTTCGGGCGATTGATCACCTCGGACGAGCTTGATGCCGGAATCGTTTTGGGGAAGTTGCAGCAGGAGCAGTGGGGGAGTTGGCCGCTGGGGGAGCGGCGGGCGGTCGAAGAGTTTCTGGATGCGGTGTGGCGTCGAGTGCTGGGCGAGTTTCCGGCTCGGGTCGGAGCGTTTACGGGTGCTCGGGAATTCCTCGGTGGGGTGGCCTCGGCAGGGATCGGTCCGGCGCGGTTTTTGACCGCGTGGGAGAGCATTGCCGGCTGTGCGGCGGATCGGCATCTGGCGGCATTGGTGAACGAGATGGGTTGGGTGTCTGATCAGGAGGGCGCGGTGGTCGCTTGGCTGCGGCGAGAGGTTGTGCAGGAGAGGTTGTTTCGGGCCTATGAGCGCGATCACGCGGCGGTGTGGGCAGATGACTTTGCGCGAGCGTATGACCTCGCGTGTCTGCTGTGAAGAGCGGTACCGAGCCGGATCGGTGAAAGCTGTGGGCTCAGTGGACTATTCGGCCACGGAGGCGGGTGACGGCTGGGCCGCGGCGGGGGTGGCGGGTGCCGGCCGGGCTTACGGGGCGGGGGGTGGCCGATCGGGGGAGGGGGAGGCGGGGAGAGGGCTGGCGGGCTCGGAGGGCTTGGGCCAGGCGGGTGCGGGCGTCTTCCATGAGGAGGGTGCCTATGGCTGCGGCGAGGGCGGTGCAGAGGGCCGCCAGGGGAGTGATTACCGCGACCGTGATCAGGCCGAGGAGGAATTGTCTTCGGGCTCTGTCCTCTTCGCTCATATAGAGCAGTATGCGAGGAAGGATTGCCCGCTGTCCGAGGCTCCGGGACATTGGCCCCAAGTCGGAAGGTGCCGGGAGCTGCACAGGTGCCCCAGCGGAGAGGGGCGGTACGCGAGCACGGGGGACAGTGCCCCGGCGAGAGCGAGATGGTGCCTCGGCGAGAGTGAGGCGCCCCCAGCCCGGAGTGGTGTTTCGCCCGGGCTGGGGCGCGAGGAGCTACGGGCGGGTTGCGCCGGTCAGATCCATACCTGGTGCGCCGGTGGTGATGTTGGCGCTCACCACGGTTGATCCGCGCTTGCGGGTGCGCAGCCAGCGTTCGAGCTGGGTGGCGACGACGCTGAGGGTGTAGTTGAGGGTGATCATGATGGCTGCGATCACCAGCAGTGCGGGGACGGTGTTCTGTTCGGCGGCGCCGAGCTGTTTACCGGCGCGCACCACTTCTACGAAGGTGATCTGGTAGCCCAGCGCCGAATCCTTCAGCGCCACCACCATTTGCGAGACCAGTGCGGGCAGCATGGCGGTAATCGCCTGTGGGAGCAGGATTACGCGCATGACCTGGTTCTTGCGCAGGCCGAGCGCGACTGCCGCCTCGGACTGTCCCTTCGGCAGCGAGCGAATGCCCGAGCGCACGATCTCGGCGATGACCGACCCGTTGTAGATGGTCAGCGCGGTCACGACGGCCGCCAGCGCCAGCTGATCGGAGGGGAAGAGATTCTTGGTCGAGAACAGTGCGAACAGGAAGATCATCAGGATCAGCACGGGGATGGCCCGCGCGACCTCGACCACGGCGCCCGCGACCACCCGCACGATCCGATGCTCGGACAGTCGCAGAATGCCGAACACCATGCCGATCACCAGCGCGAAGACGATCGACAGCACCGCCGCCTCGATGGTCCCGCGCAGACCCGGCAGCAGGTAGGTGGACCAGATCTGCCCGTCCAGGAACGGTTTCCACTTCGCGGCCTCGAACTGGCCCTTGCTGTCGAGGGCGTGCAGCACGAACCAGGCGGCCGCGGCCAGCACCACCACCACGGCTACCGAATAGAGCCGGTAGCGCAGCCGAGCCTTGGGCCCGGGAGCGTCGTAGAGGACCGAAGCCGAGCTCATCGGGCTACCTCGTATCGTTTGGCCAACCAGCCGAAGAGCAGACCGGTGGGCAGGGTGAGCACCACGAAGCCGAGCGCGAAGATCGCGCCGATGGCCAGTGGGGCGGCCTCGTTCTCGTTCATGGTGTCCATGAGCAGTGCGGCCTCACCGACACCGATCACCGACGCGACGGTCGAGTTCTTGGTGAGGGCGATGAACACGCTGCCCAGTGGCGCGATAACGGCGCGAAAAGCCTGCGGCAGCACCACGAGTCGCAGATTCTGCAGGAAGGTGAAACCCAGTGAGCGCCCCGCCTCCGACTGCCCCAGCGACACCGTATTGATGCCCGCTCGCAGCGATTCACACACGAAAGCCGCTGTGTACACGCTCAATCCGAGAACGGCGAAGCGGAAGTTGTTTTCCGCCAGATCATTCGGCCCGGCGGGCGCCAGCTTCACACCGAGCGTGGTGTACAGGCCGATCGAGCAGAAGATGATGATCAGCGTAAGCGGCGTATTGCGAAAGGTATTCACGTACGCCGTACCGAGCCAGCGCGCGACCGGTATCGGCGACACCCGCATGCCGGCGATAACGGTGCCCAGAACCAGCGCCAGCACCGCGGAATACGCCGTCAGTTTGATGGTCACCCAGAACGAATCCAGCAGCTGGGTCTGATATTTCGAGATCAAGTCGAACACGGCGTCCGCGCCCCTCCGATCGCAGTAACTCTGCGTGCAGTAGCTCTTACCGAAAGCGAAGCGTGCCGGGCGAATCAACGCCCGGCACGCTCCATGAACTCAGTACCGATCGACCTGCGGCGGCGCGGGAGCCTGGAATCCGGTTCCGGCGAAGTTCTTTTCGAGCGCCGTCTTCCATGCGCCGCTGGAGATCATGGCGTCGATAGCGTCATTGATCTTGGTGCGGGATTCGGTATCGCCCTTCTTGACACCGATGCCGTACTTCTCGACGGTGAACGGCGCGCCGACCACCTTCAGCGCACCCGGCGACTGCGCCGCATAACCGCGCAGAATCACATCATCGGTGGTGACAGCATCGACCGAGCCGGACTTGAGCGCCTCAACACACAGCGAGTACGTGTCGTACTCCTGCAGCTGAACTTCCTTGGCGTACTTGTCCTTCACGTTCTGCGCCGGGGTCGAGCCCTTCACCGAGCACAGCTTCTTATTGCCGTTCAGCGACTCCGCACCGGTGATATCGGTATTGTCCGCACGCACCAGCAGCGACTGCCCGGTCAGCAGGTAGGGCCCCGCGAAATCGACCTTTTCCTTGCGCGTATCGGTGATCGAGTAGGTGGCGGCGATGAAATCGACCTGCCCGTTCTGGATCAGCGTCTCGCGCTGCGCGGACGGTGCCTCCTTGAACGTGATGTTCTCCGGCTTCACGCCCATCTTGTCGGCGACGAACTTGGCCACATCCACATCGAAGCCGCTGAAGGAGCCGTCTTTATTGTGCAGACCCAGACCGGGCTGGTCGTATTTGATGCCGACGGTGAGCTTCCCGTCGGCGGCGTGCTGGCTCGCGGTCTTATCGCTGCCGCCACCACATCCGGTGGCGACGACCGCCAGGGCAACCGCCCCGGCGGCAACCTTGAGCACGTGATTGAGCCTCATCGAAAATCCTATTCTGTAGGGAGAGCAGGTCAGTGGCTGAGGATCTTGCCGAGGAAATCCTTGGCGCGTTCCGATTTCGGTGCGGTGAAGAACGATTCGGGCTCGGTGTCCTCGACGATCTGCCCGTCGGCCATGAACAGCACACGATTGCCGGCCCGGCGGGCGAAGCCCATTTCGTGGGTGACCACAACCATGGTCATGCCATCCTTGGCGAGCTGCACCATCACATCGAGGACCTCCGACACCATTTCCGGGTCGAGTGCGGAGGTCGGCTCGTCGAACAGCATCACCTTCGGATCCATGGCGAGCGCCCGCGCGATGGCCACCCGCTGCTGCTGTCCGCCGGACAGCTGCGCCGGATACTTGTCGGCCTGTTCGGCAATGCCCACCCGCTCCAGCAATTCCATGGCGCGGGCGCGCGCCGTCGTCTTGTCCAGGCCGCGCACCTTCACCGGTGCGAGCATGACGTTTTCGACAATCGTCTTGTGCGCGAACAGATTGAAGGACTGGAACACCATGCCGACATCGGCGCGCAGCTTGGCCAGAGCCTTGCCCTCATCGGGCAGCCGCACCCCATCGATGGCGACTTCGCCGGAGTCGATCGTCTCCAATCGATTGATGGTGCGGCACAGGGTCGACTTGCCGGAGCCGGAAGGGCCCACCACGATCACGACCTGCCCGGCGGGCACTTCGAGATTGATGTCACGCAACACGTGCAGCGAGCCGAAGTGCTTGTCCACACTCCGCATCGAAATCATCGGCGCGGACTTGCTGACGGATACAGGCGCGTCGGTCATGAATTGTGACCTTAGAGGCACTGTGCCCGAAATGCTCGTCTTTGGTTCGAGCATCGGTACCGTGCGCCGAGTCGACACCCGCCCGTAACCCGGTCTGGGCAGCGATTACCCTGGTTGGGTGAATTCGTTGGGGCAGGTTTCAGCACGTGGCGCGGTGGACGAGCGCAGCAGCGAGCAGGAAGCGCGGACCTATGAGGTGCGCACGCACGGCTGCCAAATGAACGTGCACGATTCCGAACGGCTCTCGGGCCTGCTCGAAGATGCCGGATATGTGCAGGCCAGCCCCGGCGTGACCGCTGATCTGGTGGTTTTCAATACCTGCGCGGTGCGCGAGAACGCCGACAACAAGCTGTACGGCACGCTCAGCCATCTCGCCCCGATCAAAGCCGAACGACCCGGCATGCAGATCGCGGTCGGCGGCTGCCTCGCGCAGAAGGATCGCGACACCGTCGTCAAGAAGGCGCCGTATGTCGACGTGGTGTTCGGCACCCACAACATCGGCTCGCTGCCGGTACTGCTGGAGCGGGCCCGCCACAATCAAAAAGCCCAGGTCGAGATTATCGAATCCCTGGAAGCCTTCCCCTCCACGCTGCCCGCCAAGCGCGAATCCGCGTACGCCGGCTGGGTGTCGATCTCGGTGGGCTGCAACAACACCTGCACCTTCTGCATCGTGCCCGCCCTGCGCGGCAAGGAGGTCGACCGCCGCCCCGGCGATGTGCTCGCCGAGGTGCAGGCGCTGGTCGATCAGGGTGTGCTCGAGGTGACCCTGCTGGGTCAGAACGTCAATTCCTACGGCGTCTCCTTCGCCGACCCGACCGAGGAGCGCGACCGCGGCGCCTTCGCCAAACTGCTGCGCGCCTGCGGCAGCATCGAGGGCCTGGAGCGGGTGCGCTTCACCTCCCCGCATCCGGCCGAATTCACCGATGACGTCATCGAGGCCATGGCCGCCACCCCGAATGTCTGCCCGCAGCTGCACATGCCGCTGCAATCGGGTTCGGACCGGGTGCTCAAGGCCATGAAGCGGTCGTATCGCAGCGCCAAATTCCTCGGCATCATCGACAAGGTGCGCGCGACCATGCCGCACGCCGCCATTACCACCGACATCATTGTCGGCTTCCCCGGCGAGACCGAGGAGGACTTCCAGGCGACCCTGGATGTGGTGCGGCAGGCACGATTCACCAGCGCCTACACCTTTCAGTACTCCATCCGCCCCGGCACTCCCGCCGCGGATATGCCCGATCAGCTGCCGAAGGAAGTAGTGCAGGAGCGCTATATGCGACTCATCGCACTGCAGGAGCAGGTCTCCCTCGAAGGCAATCAGGCGCTCATCGGCAGCACGGTGGAACTGCTGGTCGCCGAGGGTGCGGGCAAGAAGAACGCGGCCACGGCGCGCATGAGCGGCCGCGCCCGGGACGGCCGCCTGGTGCACTTCCGGCCGCCGGCCGATCTCCCGGCCGGCAGCGAGATCCGCCCCGGCGACATCATTACCGTCGATATCACCGAGGCCGCCCCGCACCACCTGATCGCCGACGCCCCCGTGCAGACCCACCGCCGCACCCGCGCCGGTGACGCGCACGAGCTCGGCATCACTCCGAAGACCCCGCCCATCGGCGTCGGCCTCGGCCTGCCGCAGATCGGTGCGCCGATTGTGGTGGAAACCGCCGCGGCGGGCTGCGGTTCCGAATGCGGAGCCTGACGGGCCGGGCGTATTCCGACACCGCGTAGTAGGGCAGATCGGTGCGGGAGCATGATGGGTCGACACCCCTCCCGGACGACTCAGGATCAGAGCGTATGACCGAGCAGCAGCCCACCGGCCCCGACGAGGCTCGCGAGCCGAGCGATGCGCGACCGGAAGATCAAGCCGCACAGCCCGATTCGGCGTCGACATCGGCGCCCGAACCGAACGAGGAGAGCATGAAGTCGGCCGAGAACAGTCAGGACTTCGAGCAGTTCCGGGACGACCTCGAAGCGGTCGAGCGCAAGATCGCCGGGGAGATCGATCCGGGCGTGCGCGCCATGGTGGTGGCCGGCGCGGTGGTCGTGCTGCTGCTCTCGATGGTGCTGCCGCATGCAGGTCATGCCCGCGGCTTCGACGTCATCATGTACGACGCCGCCGCTAAGGCGGAGCACATCGGGCTGCCCTCCCGCGTTTTCGAATGGTTCGTGCTGATCTTCGGCATCGGCTTCTCACTGCTCGCCCTGATGACCCGCCGCTGGGCGCTGGCCTGGATCGCGGTCGCCGGGTCCGCCGTCGGCAGCGTGTTCGGTGTGTTCTCCATCTGGCATCGCAACACCCCGGGCCTGAACAACTATCACGGTGCGGGCCCCGGCTTCGGCCTGATTCTGTCCGCCATCGCCATCGTGGTGCTGACCTTCCACTGGGTGCGCGTGGTGTGGGGCCGCACCTCCGTCCACCTCGCCGCCGAGGAGCAGCGCCGCCTGGCCGCCGGGGCCGCCGAGGAAGCCAGCCGCCGCCGCCTGTTCGGCGAATAATCCGACGTGAGGCCCGGCGGCCACCGAATTCGGTGACCGCCGGGCCTTTTTCGTGGGCTTCTCAGGCGGGCTCGGCCATGGTTTTCGGTCGATACGCCAGACCGGCGAACATAGCCGCGATGCCCACGACCACCATGTAGATCCAACCGGCCTGGAATTCGCCCAGGGTCCGCTGTGTGCCCTCACCGAGTATCGCCATCAGGATCGCGACGCCGAGCGCCGAGGCGGTCTGACGCGCCATCATGAGAGTGCCCGAACCCAATGAGATCTGATCGGCCGGCAGCAGTGCCGCGGACCCGAACAGCGGCGGCTGCAGCAGCGCGGTACTGGCTCCGGCGAGCACACTGCCGGGCAGTATGACCAGCGCATACGAATCGGTGAACCCACTGGTCACCACCCACCAGGCGCAGCCTGCCGCCAGGCTCGCACCACCGAGTGCGGCCGAGGCGCGAGCGCCGACCCAGGCGATGAAGCGGCCGGAGAACGGTGACAGCACCAGGCAGCTGATCGGCATCGGCGCGACCCCGAGACTGGCCTCCAGCACCGAGTAGTGCCAATGCTCGGTCAGGAACAGCGTCGCCTCCAGAATCATGGCGGCGAAAGCCAGGTAGTAGCAGAACACTCCGAAGGTGGCGGTGCGGAACAGCTTGTGCCGCAGCACGACCGGGCTCACCACCGGATCCGGATGGTGCCGGACGTGCCAGGCGAACCAGCCGGTGAGCGCGATAGCCGCGGCCAGGCAGCCGAGGGTGGCCGGGCCGGTGTACCCCCAGGTGGAGGCCTGCACGAACACCGTGGTGAACCCCGCGGTCGCCCCGAGAATCAGCAGTGCGCCGAGCAGGTCCAGCCGCCGCTTCGCGTGCAGCTTGATATCCGGCAGCACCAGAATGCCGAGAATGAAGGCCGCCAGCGTGAACGGCACATTCAGGAAGAAGATCCAGCGCCATCCGGCCTGCAGGAGCAGTCCGCCCAGTACCGGTCCGCTGGCCGCGCCGGCGGCGGCAATGGCGGTCCAGATGCCCATGACGGTGGCGTGTTCCCGGCGCGGGAAGCTCGGCAGCACCAATCCCAGACCGGTCGGCACCAGCAGCGCGGCCGCCGCGGCCTGCACCACCCGTGCCGCGATGAGCGTCCCCAGGGTGGGGGCGAGGCCGCAGGCGATCGAGGCCAGCCCGAAAAGCGCTATACCGATGAGGAATCCGCGCTTACGGCCGGTGTCGTCGGCCAGTCGCCCGGCCGGGACGAGCAGCGCGGCCATGACGATGGTGTACGCGTTCAGCGTCCAGGACACCGCGCTCGTGGAGGTCCCGAAGGTGGCCTGCAGGGTCGGGAAGGCGACGGTCACCGCGAAAAGATCGAGAATGGCGAGGAATTGGGCAATGCCGGCGATGGCCAGAATCTGCCAGCGCCGGGGGTTCGGCGCATCCTGCGGTTGCTGCCGCAGCGCTGCTTCCCGTTCGGTCGTTGTCGTCATGATTCGACTATGCGACCGAGGCATTCCGGCGAACAGTGGCAGGAATGCCATGATGCGATAGGATTCTGACATGGACCAGAACGGGCCGGGAACGCACACCGATCCAGGCACTCTCGCGGTCGCCGTGGCGCCGGGCATGCCGATTTTCGAAGTCGCCATTCCCTACCAGGTGTTCTACGAGCCGCCACTGGGCGTCGATCCCGACACGTGGTACCGCTTCCAGCTCTGCGGTCCGCGCGGCACCCGGTCGGCGGAGCTGCGAGATCCGTTCGTGGCGTTGACCGATCACGATTACGACGATCTGGTCCGCGCCGATACCGTCATCGTCCCGTCCGTCCCGAATGTGCGCGAAGACCCGCCCGCCGATCTGGTGGACGCCGTCCGCGCGGCCTACGAGGCCGGCGCCCGCGTCGCCTCGCTGTGCACCGGAGCCTTCGTACTGGCGGCCGCCGGGCTGCTCGACGGCCGCCGCATGACCACACACTGGCGGCATATCAGCGCACTCTCCGAACGCTTTCCGCACCTCGAGGTCGACCCGTCGGTGCTCTATATCGATGACGGCCGCATCCTCACCAGTGCGGGCACCATGGCGGGAATGGACCTGTGCATCCACCTGATTCGCAAGGATCTGGGGTCGGGGGCGGCCAATGCCGCCGCCCGCTATCTCGTGGTGCCCCCGCACCGAGCGGGCGGCCAGGCGCAGTACCTGGAATCGCCGGTCCCCATCTACCCGGACGACAGCGGCCTGTCGGCCACGCTGCAGTGGGCCATCCACCGCTTGGACCGGCCGCTCACCGTCTCGGATCTGGCCCGGCATGCCAATACCAGCGAACGCACCCTCGCCCGCCACTTCCACGCCGAACTGGGCGGCACCCCGCTGCAGTGGCTGCTCACCCAGCGGCTGATCCGCGCCCGGGAACTGCTGGAGGCCAGCGACTTTCCCGTCGATATTGTCGCCGAACGCTGCGGTCTCGGCACTGCCGCGAACCTCCGCGCGCACTTCGGCCGCGAGGTGGGCGTCTCACCGAGCGAATACCGCCGCTCTCATCGCGCCAGCAGGCACGAGGTTGTCACCGGTTGAGATCCGCTGTGTCGCTGTAGGAGTCGGCCAGGATGTAATCGGCCAGTAGCCCGTACTTGTCGGGGTCGATGCCGTCGTCGAGCGGCACCGCCACGGCGACCGTGCCCTCCTCCTCGCCGACGAACAGGGCCGGGTCATTGCAGTCGGCGAAGCCGATCGCGTCGAGGCCCGCCTGCGCCGCTCCGCCGCACCAACCATGATCGGCGACAACAAGATCCGGCATCCGATCGCCGGTGTGCGCGAGCTCTGCGAGCACGATCTGAACGGGCTCGGCCGAATGCGTATGGATCGGGCCGCCCGGATCGTGCAGCGTCGCGACGCCCAGGAAGAAGTCGACCTCCAGTCGCTGTATTCCGTACCGCGTCTCGCCGTCGTATCCCAGTCCCGCACCGGCATTCACGACCGTGCCACCCGCTTGCTCCAACGCCGCGGCCAGCAGTTGATAGAAAGGCCCGAGCGTGCGCGGATGACCGGTGGCGAACAGCACCCGCTGCCGATCCCGCAGCGCCACCCGGAATCGCGCGGCATACCGATCCAGTGCAGCGGCCGTCCGCTCCGGATCGATGGTGTCCACCCCGCGCCGGAAATTCAGCCGCGGACTCACCCCCACCTTGCGCGCCATCAGCTCCAGCACCGCATCCGCGGTCCACTGCGGCCCCGGATCCAGCCCGAACAAATAATCCGGATCCCGATGCGCCAGCAGCAGATAATGCAGCAGATTGTTCTCCCGAGGCGTGGCCACCCGCCCCGCCATTCCGGTCGCCAGCAGATGCGCGATAAGTGCTTCCCGGTTCGGTGCCATCCAGCGAGCCTAACGCCGCTCCCCGAGTGACGCTGGTTTCATCTGCCCCCCAAAGGAATCCACCCGCGTCGTCATCCCGGCATGCTTTTTGCCGGGATCCACCGGCTGTGCTCCAACGGGTTCTGTGGATCCCGGCCAAAAGCGTGCCGGGATGACGAGGGATTTCGAGCCGGGCAGGCCGACGAGGGGCTTCGAGCCGAGCAGGCCGACGAAAACGGCCTGGGCCGACCGAATTCGGTTGCCCAGGCCGTTCTCGTGGTGGGTCTAGCGCTGGCTGACGGCGCCTTCGGCGGCTTCGGCCCATTCGCGCCACTGCTGGGCTTGTTCCAGGGCCTTTTCGGCATCGCGGGTTTTGCCTGCGGCCTGGGCTTTTGCGGCCTGCTCCTCGTATTGCGCTACGCGCTCGCGGAATTGGGCGGCGCGGGCCATGGCCTCCGGATCGGAGCGGCGCCACTGGGCGTCGACGGCATCGCGGACGCGCTTTTCGACGGCGCGCAGGCGGGCCTCGAGGTCGTGGATGCGCTCGCGCGGGACCTTGCCGATGGCATCCCACTTCTCCTGCAGATCGCGCAGGGAGGCGCGGGCCGAATCCAGACCGGTTTCGGTATTGAGGCCTTCGTAATGCAGCAGCAGCTCTTCCTTGGCTGTCGCATTGTCCTCGAATTCGGCATCACGCTCGGAAGCGGCGGAGTTGCGGGCCGCGAAGAACACATCCTGTGCGGCCTTGAAGCGCTTCCACAGCTGCTCGTCGGCCTCGCGGGGTGCGCGTCCGGCGGCCTTCCATTCGGCCAGCAGATCCCGGAAGACGGCGGCGGTGCCGGCCCAGTCGGTGGAGCTGGAGAGCTCCTCGGCCCGGATGCACAGCCCTTCCTTATGGGTCTTGGCGGAGGCGCGTTCCCGATCCAGTTCGGCGAAGTGCGCGCCGCGGCGGCGGTTGAACGCCTCGCGGGCTTTGGAGAAGCGCCGCCACAGCGCGTCGTCGACCTTGCGGTCCACACCGCGAATGGTCTTCCACTCGTCGAGGATCTCGCGCAGCCGATCGCCCGCGACCTTCCACTGCGTGGATTCGGTGGCGATCTGCTCGGCTTCGGCGGCCAGCGCCTCTTTGCGCTCGGTTTGCTCGTGCCGGGAGCGGTCCTTCTCTTCCTTGGCGTGCGCGGCCGCCTCGTCGGAGTGCTCGATAATGGCCTGCAGCCGGGTCGTCAGCCCATCGATATCACCGATGACAGCCGCGGTCGGCAATGTTTCGGCAAGCGCGGTGGCGGCGGTCTTGGTCTTACGGGCGTCGGTACCGGCGGCGAGCCGGGCCTCCAGCAGCGCCACCTCGGTGGCGATATCGTCGAAGCGACGGCCGAAGTGAGCCAGGCCCTCGGCGGTATCGCCGGCCTGCCAGGAGCCGACAACACGCTCGCCCTCGATGGTCTTGACCCAGGCGGTGCCGTCCTCATCGACCCGTCCCCACTGGCTGGGGTCGCTCACGGCAGGCACCACCACCGGATGCGGATGCGGGGTCGTAGAGCCGGGAGCAGGCTTGACGGCGTGCGGTTTCGGGGCTTCCGGTTTGCGCGGCCCGGGCCCCGGACGGGGACCGGCGACAGTGGCCGGTGACGGTCGAGCGGCGGCGCCGGGCACAGGCGTCGGTGTCGACTCCGGTTGGGTAGCCTTCTCGTTTCCGCTGTTCTCGGTCATCGCTCCTCGTCCCTGCCGCGCGTCACGGCTGCCTGGTTACGCCCTAGCTCATCTGTCTAGCACAACCCATTCAACCAGGCTGGGGTGCGAAATGCTGTCTTTGAGGCCACCTAAGCGGCGCGGCGACCCGGGCGGGGTGGGGCTGGTGAGGCACGGTAGCGCTACGGTTGACGGCGTGTTCTGTGTTGCGTCGCTGGTTCCCTCACCGCCCGCCCTGGTACCCGAACTCGGGGGCGCGGCAGGCGCAGCGACCGACGGTGAAGTAGCTGTGCTGCGCAGCGCTGTTTTGTCCGCCGCGGGAGCGCTCTCCGAGCAGGTGTCGCGCTGGATCGTGGTCGGCGCGGCCGAGTCCGATCGGGTCCTGGGCCCGGAGACGGTGGGCACGTTCCGGAGCTACGGCGTCGATGTGCGCGTGGGTTTGTCAAGGGCCGTGGCACATACGACGGCCGACCCGGCGCTGCCGCTGCCGCTGCTGATCGGTGGCTGGCTCCGTGAGCAGGTCGCTCCCGAAGCCTCCGCGCAGGCCCGCTTGATAGCCGCCGACAGCACACCCGCGGAGTGTGTGGCCCTCGGCACCCGGCTCCGCGCCGAGCTCGATGCCGAGACCGACCGGTATGGCGTCCTGATTGTCGGCGACGGTGCGGCAACCATGTCCACGAAGGCGCCCCGATACCTCGATGCGCGCGCGGAAGCGGTGCAGGCGGATATCGATCGAGCGCTCACGGCGGGGGACCGGGCCGCGCTGGCCGCCCTCGACCCGCAGCTGTGCGCCGAACTGGATGTCGCCGGCCGCCCGGCCTATCAGGTCCTCGCCGGTCTGTTCGGTGCTGATGACACCGATCCGAAGGTCGAAACCTACTACGCCGCAGCCCCGTTCGGTGTGGCGTACCACGTGAGCGTCTGGCACCCGGGCGGCACGGCATGATCACCCCCATTGCGGTTGTCGGCCCCACCGCGACCGGAAAATCCGATCTGGCACTGGATCTGGCGGAGCGACTACACGGCGAGATCGTGAATATCGATGCCATGCAGCTGTATCGCGGTATGGATGTCGGCACCGCGAAACTGCCCGTCGAGGAACGCCGCGGCATCGTGCACCACCAGCTCGACGTTCTCGATATCACCGAGACCGCCACGGTCGCCGCCTATCAAACCGCCGCGCGCGCCGATGTGGAGGCGATTATGGCGCGCGGCCACACACCGGTCATCGTCGGTGGTTCGATGATGTACGTGCAGGCGCTGCTGGATGATTGGGACTTCCCGGCGACCGACCCGACGGTCCGCGCCAAATGGGAAGCCCTGCTGGAGGAGCGCGGTGTGGTGGTCGTGCACGAAGCGCTGCAGGCCGCCGATCCGGTCGCCGCCGCCACCATCCTCCCCACCGACGGCCGCCGCATGGTGCGCGCCCTCGAGGTGGTCGAACTGACCGGCAGGCCGTTTGCCGCCTCCGCTCCGCAGATCGGCGAACCCCGCTGGGGCGCCATCATTCTGGGTGTGGACCGCGAGACCACCGAACTCGACGCCCGCATCGAGCTGCGTACCGCCGGCATGTTCGAATCCGGATTGCTCGACGAAGTGCGCACGCTCATCGACCAGGGACTACGCGACGGCCAGACCGCCCGCCGCGCAATCGGTTACGCACAAGTCCTGGACTACCTGGACAACGAATACGACCTGAACGAAGCACAGGAGCGCACCTTCATCGGTACCCGGCGCTATGTCCGGCGCCAGCGCTCCTGGTTCCGCCGCGATACGCGGGTGCGATGGGTGAACGGCGCGGACCCCCAGCTGGCGGCCACGGCGCTGGCCCTCATCGACTCCTCGACCGAGAAGGATGAACAGGAAGTGCGGTAAGTGACCCGTCGCGCGAACGCCCGCAATGCCTCGGTCCAGGTGTGGCAGGCGTACCTGAAGAATCGTGCCAGCCGGCTTCGGGACAATCGGTTTCTGGTGCACGGCATGCGGCCGATCGCCCAGGCGCTCGAATGCCGTTGGCCGCTGGAGACTCTCGTCTACCGCCTGGGCGGTCCGGAGCCGTCGGCGTGGGCCCGGCAGGTGCTCGACTCGAGCGGCGTACCGAGCGTCGGACTGGTGCCCGAGGTGATGGCCGAACTGGCAGAGCCCTCGGAACAGGTGCCGGAACTGGTGGCGGTGGCCATCTCGCGGCGCATGGAGCTGGAGGATTTCGCGCCCGGTACTCCGGAGAATCCGCCGAATGTGGTGGTGATCGACCGCCCGGTCTCAGCCGCGCGGCTGGGCGGGCTCATTCGTTCGGCGGCGGCCTTCGGGGCGGGCGGCGTGATCATTACCGGTTCCGGCGCAGACCATTACGATCCGCGCAGCGTGCAGGCGTCCGACGGCGCGCTTTTCGCGGTGCCGGTATTACGTGCCTCCGGGCCGGCGCAGGTGCTCGCATTCCGGGACCGGCAGCGCCGGCGCGGTATCGCCACCCGTATCGTCGGCAGTGACGATCACGGCGGAATCGCCCTCGACGAGCTCGAATTCGGCGGCGGCACCGTACTGGTCATCGGTGATGAAAGCGAGACGCTCGGCCCCGCCTGGCAGCAGGCGTGCGACGAGCTGGCGTGCATTCCGTCGGACGGCACCCTCGGTGCGCCGTCGGCGGCGGCAGTGGCCCTGTACGAAATTTCCCGGCAACGCCGGGCGTTGCGGTGAAAACTTCGGGTCCGGGTACGACGGTGTTGGTGAGGACGACATGGTGAACGAGAGCGCAGCTGACATCGAATTCAGCAAGGGGCACGGCACTCAGAACGATTTTGTGGTGCTGCCCGATCCGGACGCGTGGCTGGAACTGACCGAGTCGCGCGTCGCGGCCCTGTGCGATCGCCGGCGCGGCATCGGCGCAGACGGCGTCC
Organism: Nocardia sp.; assembly: GCF_025465275.1. Lineage (GTDB taxonomy): Bacteria > Actinomycetota > Actinomycetes > Mycobacteriales > Mycobacteriaceae > Nocardia. The sequence continues at coordinate 20,069 of NZ_JAODNK010000176.1, forward strand.
TGCGCGTGGCGCGGGCGGGTGCACTCCTCGAGACCGGCACCCTGCCGGTGCTCCCCGAGGGCGTGAGTCCCAGCGACTGGTTCATGGATTACCGCAATGCCGACGGCTCGATCGCCGAAATGTGCGGCAACGGCGTCCGTGTCTTCGCCCACTATCTGGTCGCGACGGGTCTCGAACAGAGCGAAGAGTTCGTAGTCGGCAGCCGCGCGGGCGCACGCCCGGTCGTTGTGCACCACGCCGATCCCGTGCACGGTGAGGTCACCGTCGCCATGGGCAAGGTCCGCGTACTCGGCCCCTCGACCGCCACCCTGGACGGTCGTGAATTCACCGGCCTCGGCATCGACGTCGGAAACCCGCACCTGGCCTGTGTGGACGCCACCCTCACGCATCAGGAACTGGGCGAACTCGACTTCACCCACGCTCCGTCCTTCGACCACACCCTCTTTCCGAAGGGCGTGAACGTGGAAATCCTCACTGCTCTGGGCGTCGCGTCGGACGGCCAGCGCGGTGTAGACATGCGTGTCTTCGAGCGGGGAGTGGGCGAAACCCGTTCCTGCGGAACAGGAACCGTCGCCGCGGCAGCCGCCGCCCTGGCTCGCGACGGCTTCGACCTCGCCACCGACACCGGCCACGTCCAGGTCCACATCCCCGGCGGCACCGTCACCGTAGGCATCGAAAACGGCGCAGCCTGGCTCCGCGGCCCCTCGGTTCTCGTGGCCAGCGGAAGAATCGCCGCCAAATGGTGGCAGGACGCTTGATACGAATCGCTCTGAAATAACCGAATGCGCTGTTCCGTTGGTCCGTGGGACTATGGAGGCGTATGAGTAAACAAGAGACGTACGAGTTCACTCCCGCTGAGGAGAACACCGACGACGCCGAGGCCGGTTGGTCCGCGTCGCCGACAGTCGGTGAGATGCAGCTGGACGAGCGCGCCGCATTGCGCCGCACCGCCGGGCTGTCCACCGAACTCGAGGATGTCACCGAGGTCGAGTACCGGCAGCTGCGCCTGGAGCGTGTGGTGCTGGTCGGCGTCTGGACCGAGGGCAGCACCGCCCAGGTCGATGCGCGCATGGCCGAGCTGGCCGCCCTCGCCGAGACCGCCGGTTCGGAGGTGCTCGATTCGCTGATCCAGCGCCGCGATAAACCGGACAAGGCCACCTACATCGGCTCCGGCAAGACCGAGGAGCTGCGGGCCATGGTCCTCGAGACCGGCGCCGATACGGTCATCCTCGACGGTGAACTGAGCCCCGCGCAGCTGACCGCGCTGGAGAAGATAGTCAAGGTGAAGGTCATCGACCGCACCGCCTTGATTCTGGATATTTTCGCCCAGCACGCCACCTCTCGTGAGGGCAAGGCGCAGGTCGCGCTCGCGCAGATGCAGTACATGCTGCCGCGACTGCGCGGCTGGGGTGAGTCCATGTCCCGGCAGGCCGGTGGTCGCGCCGGCGCCAATGGTGGTGTCGGTACCCGTGGTCCCGGTGAGACCAAGATCGAGACCGACCGGCAGCGCATTCGTGAGCGCATGGCCAAGTTGCGCCGCGAGATTCGCGAGATGAAGACCTCTCGCGATACCAAGCGCGCTCGCCGTGTCGAGAGTGGCGTACCGCAGGTGGCCATTGTCGGCTACACCAATGCGGGCAAGTCGAGTCTGATGAATTCGCTCACCGGCGCCGGGCTGCTGGTACAGGACGCGCTCTTCGCGACCCTGGATCCGACCACCCGTAAGGCCGCGCTGGAAGACGGGCGTGAGGTCGTCTTCACCGACACCGTCGGTTTTGTCCGGCATCTGCCCACCCAGCTGGTCGAGGCCTTCCGCTCCACCCTCGAAGAGGTCACCGGCGCGGATCTGCTGCTGCATGTGGTGGACGGCTCCGACCCGCTGCCCGACGGTCAGATCAAGGCCGTGCGCGAGGTCATTACCGATGTGCTGCGCGACACCAAGACGCCCGCGCCGCGGGAACTGCTGGTGGTCAATAAGATCGACGCCCTCGAGCCGATGGAGCTGACCCAGCTGCGCGGCTGGCTGCCGGATGCGGTCTTCGTCTCCGCCAAAACCGGTGAGGGCATCGAGGCGCTGCGCGCCCAGCTCGCCAATATTCTCGGCGGTCTGGATGTGGAGGTCAGCGTGCTGCTGCCCTACACCCGTGGTGATCTGCTGGCCCGCATTCACGCGGACGGCCGCATCATCAGCTCCGAGCACGTGGAGTCCGGCACCCGGGTCCGCGCCCGCGTCCCGCAGTCGCTGGCCGGTGCGCTGACCGAATTCGTCTCTGCCGGTACGGAACCGGCCGAAACCGACTGAGCCGCAAAGGTCCGCAAGGGCCGGGCTTACCCGACTGGGTCCCCTGCGGGGATTTTCGTTAGCATGCTGTTATCGAAATCTCTGCAGGGAGGGATGTCTTGTCTCGAAATGACGCTCGAAAGTCCGAGACGCCGGGGCTCACGGATGGGGCGCCGTTGCATGTCGCGTTGACCGATACCGATCGGCGCGCGATCGAATTGCTGGTGGCGCCGTCGCGCGCCTGGTTCAGTCCGCGCTTCTACGGGTTGGAGAATTTCCCGGCCGAGGGTCCGGTGCTGCTGGTCGGCAACCACACCCTGGCCGGTGGGACGGATGCGCCGGTGCTGGCGCACGAGATCCTCGTCGAACATGACCGGCTGGTGCGGGGCCTCGCCGAGAATGTGCTCATCGATGTGCCGGTCTTGCGAGATGGCTTGCACCGCTTGGGAGTTGTGCGCGGCAATCGGCACAACTGCTACGCGCTGCTGGAGGCGGGCGAGGCGGTGGCGGTCTTCCCCGGCGGTGGCCGGGAAGCCATGCGCGGCAAGGGGCAGAAGTACAAGCTGCTCTGGGAGGGCCGAACGGGCTTCGCGCGCATGGCAATCGAGACCGGTGCGCCGATCGTGCCGATCGCCATGGTCGGTGGCGACGATATCTACGACATCGTCTTCGACGGCAACCATCCGGTCATGCGCCCGCTGCGCAAGGCGGTCACGGGTCTGGGGCTGCGCGCGAATCTGACGCCGCCGCTGATTCGCGGCCTCGGCCCGACGCTGGTGCCCAAGCCGGAGCGCTTCTACTACGCGCTGGGAACGCCGATCGATACCAGCCCGTGGCGCGATGCCCCGGATATCGAGGCCGCTGCCGTCGAACTTCAGGCGGTGACGCGCAAGGCACTCGAAGGTGAGCTCGATTTCCTGCTCGCCGAGCGGTCCCGGGACCGTGGCCGCCATCTGCTCGGACGCACGCTCTCAGCCATGGGTCTGTGACTTGCCGATCTCTCGGTAGTTTACCGGGGTTCAGTGGCTTCGTACCGCGAGGTCAAGGGAGACACTCGCAGTTCGAACCACTTTTCCGGGGTTCGAAGTTAACCCTGATTCGACTTTCTAGTACCGTGTCAGGCAGAGGCATGTGCCGATGTGGTCACTCAGGAGGTTGGCGTGGAACGCACTATTTTCGAACCTGAACACGATCTGTTCCGGGAGTCGTTCCGAAAGTTTCTCGACCAGCACGTCGCTGCCAATCATGAGCAGTGGGAGCACGACGGCATTGTCGATCGCACGGTCTGGCTGGAGGCCGGCAAGCAGGGCTTCCTCGGTATGGCGGTGCCGGAGGAGTACGGCGGCGGTGGCGTGAAGGACTTCCGCTACAACGCCGTTGTCACCGAAGAGGTCACCTACGGCCAGTACTCGGGTCTCGGCTTCGGCCTGCACAATGACGTGATCGCCCCCTACCTGCTGGAGCTCGCGAACGAGGAGCAGAAACAGCGCTGGCTGCCCGGCTTCTGCTCCGGCGAGATCATTACCGCCATTGCCATGACCGAGCCCGGCACCGGCTCCGACCTGCAGGGCATCAAGACCCGCGCGGTCAAGGACGGCGACGACTGGATCCTCAACGGCTCCAAGACCTTCATCACCAATGGCGTCAATGCCGATATCGTGATCGTGGTCGCGCAGACCGATCCGGCGAAGGGCGCCATGGGCTTCTCGCTGCTGGTGGTCGAGCGCGGGATGGCCGGCTTCGAGCGCGGCCGCAATCTGGACAAGATCGGCCTCAAGGCGCAGGACACCGCCGAACTGTCGTTCCAGGATGTGCGCGTCCCGGGTAAGAACCTGCTCGGCGCCGAGGGGCAGGGTTTCATCCACCTCATGCAGAACCTCCCACAGGAGCGCCTGTCCATCGCCGTCATGGCGGCGGCGGCCATGGAGGGCTCGCTGAAGGGCACCATCCAGTACGTACGCGACCGCAAGGCGTTCGGCAAACCCATTGGCGCCCAGCAGAACACCCGCTTCGTATTGGCCGAGCTGGCCACCAAGACCACGGCCGTGCGGGTCTTCGTCGACCGCTGCATCGAGCTGCTCAATCAGGAGAAGCTCACCGTGGAGGAGGCCGCCATGGCCAAGTACTGGAGCACCGAGGAGCAGCTGGACCTCATCACCAAATGCCTGCAGCTGCACGGTGGCTACGGCTACATGCGGGAGTACCCGATCGCCAAGGCGTACATGGATGCCCGGGTGCAGACCATCTACGGCGGCACCACCGAGATCATGAAGGAAATCATCGGGCGCAGCCTGAAACTGGCCTGATAGGACCCGGTTTCGGCGCCCCGCGCCGACCGCTGCAGCAGCCTCGATTCCGTGAGACCCTCGCTACTTCGCAAGCAGTAGCGAGGGTCTCGGCATAATTGGTTGTGGCGCAACGTTATCTAAGGTTGTCTGAGGGTAAGACGGCCTGCGGGTCCGACCAAAGGAGTACCTGGGCCGCGACCTCCGGGCGATGCCCAGGACGGCCGAATCGCGCAGAATTGCCGGGGTGGTTCGTTACCGCAAGCATTCTGTAGGGAAGTTCCCAGCCTTGACGGATTTGACGCACAGGTTCGGAGACGAGGGTAGCCCTAGCAACCTGAATCGTCCGTCACAGCGATGTGAGATCTGATCGACCTGGTGAAATGGAGAAGACAGTGCCCGCTACGTTTCCGAGATCAGTCGCCGTGGTTATGCCGGATATCGCGCACGACTACAGCCGGCTCGGGTGGACGGTCGCCGAAACCGCCAATGGCGCTTGCTTGATCACCGACCAGGCGATCGCGGCAATCGAGGTCAGCGGCGTCCTGGCCGCGAGGGTGGGCCAGTTCCTACGGGCGAACAAGCTGATCGGCCCGGTGATCGAAATGCCGGGGCCGCAGCGCCGCGAGATCCACCTGGTGGTCGGCATCGCCAAGGCGGCAAAGGCAATCGAAGCACTGCGCGCCGCCGGCGCGATCGTGTACACCGACGGCGCCGGAGTTCCGCTGCCGCCGGCCCGGGTGTCGAGCGGTGCGGCCCGCTGGCAGATTTCCCCGGAAGAGGCCCGCTGGGTGCCGCCGGTGGTCGCGGTATCGGCCGCGGTGCGTGCGGCCGGCAGTATCAGCCGTGCGGCCAACAGTGTCAGCAAGCCGAGTCTCGTCGACCTGGCCTGCTGAAACCCACTGCCGGAGCACGCTTCCGGAGCTGTCAGTGCAGGTAGGCCGCGCTTTGCGCGGCTACCAGATTCACCAGATCCCGTTGGGCGAGAGTGAAGTCGAGCAGATGCAGTCCCCAGGTCTCGTTCGGGAGGGCGGGCAGTAGTGCGGCGCCCGGCCCTTCGATCATCAGCACATGCGGTCCGTCACCGTCGGTGCATCGGGCGCTGAATCCGTTCGCCACGATGCCGTGGATGGGGGCCTCGAGATTGTCGTGCAGGGCGGCCGGGTTGGTGCACAGCACCTCGTAATCCGGTCCGTACGGCAGGTTTCCGCGGACGGCCGAATCATCCGGGACCTGCGGCGAAACACCGTAGCGGGTGTCGGACGGTGGTGTTCGCGAGAAGGACGAGTACGCGACGACGCAGCCGGTCTGACCCGGGTCGGTGCACGCCGGAACGGCCGCGAAATCGCCGCCGGCCGTCGAGCCCTTGCGGACCAGTACATTGCCGCCGAGCAGCAGCGCCGAAACCAATTGTGATTGCACGGGTTTTCCGTCGATCCGATTGTGGATCAGGGTCCGCAGCATTCGGGCGCCCTGCGAATGCCCGATGAGGACCACGCCGCGTCCATTGTTGTGGTGCGTCAGATAGTCGTCCCACGCGTGTTCGACGTCCTGGTACGCGAGGTCCGCCGCCGTGCTGCGGTCCCGCGCGGAGCCGGAGAACAGTGCGTGCAGCGTCGCCTGCCGGTATACCGGAGCCCACACATTGCAGTCCGCGCCGAACGGTCCCGCCTGTGCCCGAGCCACTTCCCGCAGCTCCGGTGAGGCGTCGAAGTTCGCGTTCGTGGTCTGCTGCAGGGAGGCGGTGGGATAGATATAGAAGCAGTCGACAGGTGCGCCCGAGCGGCCGCCGCACGGGTCGCCGGCCTGGCCGGGGCTGCACAGCCAGGTGCTTTCCGGTTCGGCCGCTGCGGTGGGGGCAGTGACCGCGAAGCTGGCGACGACCGTGAAAACCGCGCTACACCACAGCGCCGCCGAGACTGGGATACGAATCAATTGCGAAACTCCTTGCCGTAGTGCTCGAGATCTGCGGTGAGAGCTGGCACGGGATCAAGTACACCGTCAGTTTAGGTGTGCACGTGTACTAGCTTGCTGGCATGAAGTTTTTGCTCCCGGCATTGGCCGGTGCGGCCGCCGTGCTGATGGCTGCCGGTTTTCCCGGACCGGTCACGGTCGCCCACGCCGATCCCGGTGCGGGCTCGTCCGATATCGCGGGCGGTTGTTCCTGGTCGATGGAACTCTCACCGCGCACCCTGGGCACGCTGAACTTCGCTTACCCCGACAGCGGTGCGGCGTACTGGATCCTGCCCTACCAGGTCAGTCCCACACTGAATATCACTGTGTCCGGGCAGTTCCCGGACGCGCGATACATGTCGTTCAATACCTACGACAGCAGGTTCAGCAGCTTCACCGCCGCGGGCATCGATTCGGCGCTACCGGATGACCACATCACCCCCGCTGCCGATGCGGTCAATCCGTGGCAGCAGGCGGGAGCGCCGGGCGGCAACTACAGCATTTCGGTGCGCGGGGATGCTAGTCCGGGACAGCCGAATGTCCTGCCGCTCGCCCCGGCCGGAACCAGCAGCGGGATCGGATACCTGATCTACCGCGTCTACCTGCCCACCGGCGGACCCGGGGCAGTATCGCTGCCGAGCGTGACCCTCACCGATCATGGGACATCGAACACCTTGCGCCCCTGCGTCGGTGGCGTTGCCGGCGAGGCGCTCGGCACGGTGCTCGGCGCGGCCGATGATCTCATCGCGTTGCGTTCCATGCTGCCGTCCGCGCCTTCGGCGCCGACCGGTTTCCGGCGGGTCACCGGTGCGGGCGCGTTCCCCAATGTCGACAATGCCTACCTGGCCGATGCCCTCGACCGCCCGGCCGACGGGCAGGTCGTTCTCATCCACGGCAAGGCCCCCACCGTCCCCGCAGGGCCGCATCCGACGCCTTGGCCGAATGCGAGCGCCGACGTCCGCTATTTCTCGCTCTGTGTCAATATGCTCGACCTCCCCGGTCCGGTGGTGCGGAACGCATTGCCCGACAACACGGTTGATGTCGGATGCCGCAATGACACCGATACGCGAATCGACTCGAGCGGTGACTACACCTACGTGGTCGGCACCGAGCAGCAGCGATCCGCGATCGAGGCGGTTCCCGGTGTCACCTTCGTGCCCTGGTCATTGCAGGGCCCGAATGCCCGGCACGCGATCCTGTTGCGGAATATGCTGCCCGACAGCAATTTCGGGCAAGCCGTGCAGTACGTGGCGCCCAACTCCGATCCGGCGGTCGCCGCCTCGGTCATGGGCGATTACTACCCCAGTACGGCAACCTGCACGATCGAGGCGCTGCAAGCGGGCAACTGCTCAGCCTGAAAGTTGCCTGACCGATACAGGTTTGCGGTGCTGAGCCGCCATTTTTGGGGTGATGTCCACCCTGATCTGGAAGGACTACAGTGCAACTGCGCTGGATTGCTCCTCCGATCGGAGTTCGGAAATGTCGTACGGGGCTAGGGTTTTCGCGGTCTGGTTGGTACCGCCCGCATTGATCGGCCTGTTCTGGCTGGTATGCGCGCTGCTGGCGCCGGGGTTCGGCACGCAGAACGGTCTGCGGGCGTGGTTCTTCAACGTCATCGAGCACGGCAGCGGACTGTGGTGGGCGCTCGCGTACGTGGCCGTGGGGGTGCTGGCGTACGGGGTCACCGACTCCCTCAGTGCCCTGAGCGGGATCGGTGTGCTGCTGCTGGTGGTGGCGGTTGTCGGCGTCGGAGTGTTCCTATATGGGCTCGACAAGAACGAGGGCCGCTACTACGCGGGGGCCGCGACGTTCTATGTCCATGACCCCGGCCATGTTCCGGGCTCGGTGCACCTGCTCGCGGACGGCGGCGCGCACAATTCCGACGGCTGCGCGATCAAGGGCCGGCACGATGTGTACGGCTGCATCAAACAGGGTGATCTGTCGCCGGCGGGATGGGATCCCCGGGTCGGTTCACTCGATGGTGCGCAGATCGCGCTGTCCAGGGCGACCGGGGATGTGCAGGCGGTGAGTCTGCGCACCGAGACCATCACCTACCTCAATGGCAAGGACGGCGCATCGGGCGCGTGGAGCGGTGTGCTCGACGGCAGCGGTATCGATGTGCCGCTGGGCGGTGTGGCGCAGTGGACGGGGCAGGGCAATGCCACCGAATGCAACTTCACCGGTGACTACGGCATCGACCGGGCGTTCGGCGGTGCGCGCAAGAACAGCCTGAACAATCTGCTGAAGGAGAAGTACCCGCTGCTCGGCTTCGAGATGGGCGACGTGTGGGGTTACTGCGACGGCAAGGAGCCGGTTGTGGCCATCCCCGTCACCGAGCCGGTGGCCTGGACCCATCGCACCGTGACCGCTCCCGCCGGTGTGATCACCGTGCGCGGCGACCACGGCCACATCAAGCTCGACTATCAGCGTGATGTGGCGGCCGGTGCGCTGCCCGGACCGGTCTACCCGAAGTCCCTGACGGCCTACCAGCGCGCCGAGGACAAATGGGCGGCGGGCCGAGAGAACATGAACCGCAACCACTTCGGCTTCGACCCGGCCACCTCCGGCGCGCAGAGCGGCAATGTCTCCGAGTACCTGCTGCGCGACAAGACCACCGGCCGCTTGCAGTGGGTCACTCCGATGACATTGCGCGGCAGCACCTCCGAACTGTTCGTCGCCTATTCGATCACGCCCGCAGACGAGGTGCACCGCGGCAATCCGAACCCGCAGTCGGTCTATGTTCTCGACGACAATGACCCGCGCCGTATCAATATCGACAATCTGGATGCCGATGCCCGCTCCTGGCTGGCGACCAATGCCGGAACCGTAATGTCCAACGGCGGCAAGCTGGTCGAGTTCACGCCGATCGACGGCGACACCTGGCGCGGCTTCGTCGAATTCAACGGCCGGGTGGCCTATCGCGTGGATATCAGTGCGAGCCATAAGAGTCCGGTCCAATTGGTGAAACTCGACGACACCGGAGCAGCGGCCCTCGCAGCACCCGGCCAATCACCCGCCGCGGCCAATGCGGACTGTGCCAAGGATCTCGCGGGCCTCACGCCGGCTCAACTGGCTCAATGCGCCAAGGTCTTCGTTGATGAACTCGCCAATCGGCAGGGTCAGCAACCGCCCCGATAGGCCCTGGGCGACGCGCCGTGCGGACCGGTTCTCCCACCGCGAGCGCCGGTGGCCTGGACCATAGATCCATGGTGACTTTCCGGAAGTGTCAGCGTTCTGCCTGCACCGCGACCGTTTTCTTGGCCATGGGCGCCGCCCTGGCGTTCACCGCCGCCCCGGCGCTCGCCGCGAGCACCATCCAGATCGCCGGTGCCGCGGCGGACGAGGTGGGGGTCCGCTACACCTGTGATGCCGGTGCCGGAGTGGCAAGCATTCAGGCGATGGTGGGGGACCCCAATGCCAGCAGCGCGGCGGCCACCGGCGCTCAGAACAATCCCACCTGTGACGGCGCCGAACATACCGCCACAGTCTCCCTGTCCGCGGTAGCCGGCCAACCGTCGCTGGCGAAGGGCCAGAGCGTGCAGGTGCGGGCCGCCCTGGTCGATCAGAGCGAAACCGTCATCTCCGGAACGGCCGCCGTACTCACCCTGGACTGACTTCATCGGCTCACGGGATCAGTGGCCGCAGCTGGGATACGCCGTCGGTGAGAGCTGCACCGGCGGCGGACCAGCTGATATCGGCGGACTGTGACGTCAGTACCACCACGGCGTAGCGCAGTGGCTGATCGGGGCCCAGACCGACGAGTCCGGTGGTGTCCAGGGTGGTGGAGCTGTCCAGGGACATCCAGCCCTGCTTCACCGCCCAGTCGTCGCCGTTCAGCCCGTCCGGAATACCGAAGTACTGATCGGTGCCGTCGGCGGAGATCTGCGTGGCGCCCCGCAGTGCCATGAGGATCAGGTTGCTCGCCGAGGGCGGGGCCTGAGCGGTGAGCCACTGGTAGAGCGTGACCACATCCTGTGGGGTGGTGAGGGTTTCGCCCCATTCACTGGAATCGGCGGGCGCCTGGGTGCCGGGCATGCCGATGAGATTCGCCATCCGGGTGACGATGGCATCGCCGCCGTCGGCATCCCAGAGCGAGTCGGCAATATCGTCGTCACTGGTGGCGAGCATCTGCTGCAGCTGCCCCGTGGTACCCGAATCGGGTTGCCAGTTCTGGCTTTGCAGATCATCGAGAGCGATCAGAACCTTGACCACCGAAGCTGTGTAGAACTGCTGATCGGAATTCAGGTCGGCGAGCACCGCACCGGTCTGGGTGTCGACCACATCGATGCCCACGGTGGTGCCGGGGGAGGCGGCCTGAATGGCCGATTGCATCTGCAGGGCGATCGCCTGCGGCGACGGGCCGGGAAGGCCGGGGGCGGCGGCCACGGGGGCCGCTGTCGTCACTGGGGGAGCGGTGACGGGTTGCTGCGTTGTGGCGATCGGGGGGTGGACAGTGGCGAGCGCGTTGGGTGCCGTGCTCAGGGCCACTGTGACCGCGGCGATAAGGATGCCGATAGTAATCCACAGCCACCGTACCTGCGGTGATCGAGGCTTGTTCTGGCTCATGCTCAATTAATCGCCGTGAAGCTTGGCAGCCTTGGTGACCGAGCTGTCAATTCGCTGTCAATCGTCTGACCGGGCGTAATAGTCGGTGTGCATGGGTAAATACCGATGGGTCTCATTTCAGTGACGCAGGGGTTCAGTTAATCAATAGCGAACTAGCATCACTGATAGGTCGGGGTCGACCAGTTGGAGGCAGTGATGCAATCACGCCGCAAAACGATTCGAAATGCCCTGGTTAGGCTTCTCGCCCTCGCCGGACTGGGTACTGCGTTCGCGCTCAATCCCTGCACAGCGCCGATTGCGTCGGCCGATGCCGACTACGGCGGCGGCTGCGTCCTGTACGACGGGAATCCCGCGGCAACAATTGACTCACTACGTTTTCGGTGTGGTCCTGCGCAGCAGGACAATATCTTCCGCGATGCCGCGCAGGGGGCGGTACCGATGGGAGTGAAGAACGGATGGGTGATCCGGCCGGTCGATATGGCGGCCTGGACGCCGGCGGTGTGGATCGGCAAGACCTTCTACACCGGTCCGGACGGCGGCTATCTGATGAACCGCATCACCCCGGCCGGCATCGAAGGCTGGCCCGCCAATGTGTACAGCGCACCCGCCATCCTCGACGGCCGCCCGACCTGGGCGCTGAACTATGCGCCCTCGCCCACCCCGCAGATCTACGACGAGATTCGCGAGATCACGCCGGGCGTGTGGTTCGGCTACTCGTGGTCGCGTGATCCGGGCGGACCGATCGCGCTGCTGACCTTCGCGCTCGCCTGAGCATCAGGGATGTGCCGACACCACCCGTGGCATGGCCGCGACGGTGCCCGGACACGGCGCCGGGCAGGTGACGCCGGCCAGTGCGGTGTGCGGACTGCGATGCCACATCGAGCCGAACATAGCGAAAGTTTCCAGTGCGATGACGATCGCGCCGTAGCCATAGGTGGTGGTGGCCAGGCCCAGCCGGGTCTGGCACAGCCCGGCGATCACGGTGGGCACGCTCAGCGCCAGATAGGAGACCACATAGATCGCCGTCACGACCTCGGCGCGATTCTCTGCGGGCGAGAGTCCGGTCAGCATGCGCAGGGCTCCGGAGAAGGACGGCCCGAAGCCGATCCCGGCAATAATGCTGGCGGCGAAGAACAGTGACGCCGAATGCGTTGCCACGCCCAGCATTGCCACGGCGACCCCGGTGATCAGGAGCAGCGGCCCGCGCCGCAGTGCCTGATCGATGGTCCAGTCGCGCGCCAGCAGGGCGGTGATCGCCGAAGTCCCCTGTAGCGCAACGACTACCAGCCCTCCGGCCAGTGGGCTGGAGAGATGGAACTGCACCCGCATGAGAGCGCTACCCAGGGCGAGATAGAGCCCGCCCAGTGCCCAGGTGGCGGTGATCGACGGCAGCATGGTGACAAAGGCGGCTCGAACCTGCGGTGGCACCGAAACTTTCGGCCTGAGCGAGGCCAGTGCGCGACCGTCGGGCGCGACCGTCTCCGGAATCAGCAGTACACCGAGGGTGATCACCACGAACGCCGCGGCCAGCAGCCAGTACACCAGGTGCGTGGGCGCGGGCGCGTAGGAGACCAGCAGCCCGGAACAGATGGCGCCCAAAGCCAATCCGCCACCCGCCGCGACATTGGTCATCAGCGCGCCGAGTCGCGAATCCGCGGGCTGCAGATCGATGAGCGTCGCGCTGATCGCACCCGTCGCCATCCCCGTGGCAATGCCCTGCAGAATGCGCGCCGCGAAAAGCCATGACACCGAATGCGCTTCGGCGAACGCCAGCGTCCCCACGAGCTCGAGCAGCACCGCGCCCACGAGCACCGGCCGCCGTCCGACGTGATCGGACAGCGATCCGGCGAACAGCAGCGTCACCAACAGCGCGAGCGCATTGACCGCATACACCGCCGTGGAAACCAGCGGCGAGTAATGCCACATCTGCTGGTACACCGGATACATCGGCGAGGGCGCCGCCGAAGCGAACAACAACAGTGCCAGCGCCGTCGACAGCAGCCAGAAGGCAGCGGACTGCGAAATCCGATAGCGCCCCGGAACCTGCACGGCCCCGGTTGTTTCGGGAAGGTCTTGCATCGCCTCAGACTTCCAGAGTTTCGCGCAATCGGCCGGGTATCAGGTCACCGCCGGTTCGTACCGTATGGGGAATAGGGGTTCCGGTGCGGGGGTTGACCGGGGGCATGACTTACACATTCGATCCGGAGCTGGCGCCGTGGGTGGATCGGCTGCGCCCGGCGGATTACAAGGATGTTCCGGCGGCGCGCGCTCAGATGCGTGAACTGTTCGCGGGGCGACCTCAGGTGCCGGTGCCGGACTCGGTGGGGATTCGCGATCTGGTTGCTCGCGGTGAGAATGCCGGGGTCGAGGTGCCGGTGCGCGTTTACACGCCCGTAGACGGGGAGGGGGCGCTGCCCGCGCTGCTCTATGTGCACGGTGGCGGGTTTGTGCTGGGTGACTTGGAGATGGTGCACGCCAAGATGATTCGATTCGCTGCCGAGTTGGGCATCGTGGTCGTGTCGGTGGATTACCGGCTGGCGCCCGAACATCCGTTCCCGGCTGGTCTCGAGGATTCCTACGCCGCGTTGCAGTGGGCGGTGCGGGAGGCGGATGAGCTGCGGATCGATATCACTCGCATCGGGGTGGCAGGTGACAGCGCGGGTGGAGCCATCGCGGCGGGTCTCGTATTGTTCGCCCGCGATCAGCACGGGCCCGAATTGTGCTTCCAGCTCTTGGATTTCCCGGCCACCGACGATCGTTTGCAGACTCCGTCGGCCACCGAATACGCCGATACTCCGAATATTGACGGGCCCAGCCTGCAGGTGATCTGGCGGCACTATCTGGGCGCGGAGGTCGAACCCGGCAGTGCGGAGGTGTCGCAGTATGCCGCCGTTGCGCGGGCGGCCGATCTCTCCGGTCTGCCGCCGACCTACATCTCGACCAGCCAGTTCGACCCGGTTCGCGATGACGGCATCGACTACGCCCAGCGCCTGGCCCGGGCCGGTGTGCCCACCGAATTGCATTTGTACCCGGGCACTTTCCACGGTTCCGGCCTCGTCGCCGATGCCGCGGTGAGTCGCCGCGCCGCCGCTGATCAGCTCGACGCGCTGCGCCGCGGATTGCGGCTGGAGGCATCCGCGTCCGAGCCCGCCGTGGTGTAGAGCAATACCTTCCCGCACGTGCGAATCAGGGGTCGGAGTGACGATCTCGGCCGCATCGGTGACCGAACCAGCCGCCGCCCTCGCTGTGGGCCGCCGATCGCCGTTCAATTCGATCACCACAGTGTGCGTCCTCGACATCCCGAGGGCTTATGGGAAGGCAAGGCAGTGACCGAATTTCTGAATATGAGTGGCGGCCGGATCGCATACGACGTGACCGGAGACGGGCCGCTGCTGGTGTTGTCGCACGGTATGGGCGACCACCGCCAGGTGTACCGGCACCTCGTGCCGCGGCTCGCCGCCGCCGGCTACCGGGTTGTCAATGTGGACATGCGGGGACACGGTGAGTCGAGCCTGGACTGGGAATCGGTGACCGGTAAGGCCGCCATCAGCCGCACCGATGTCGCCAATGATCTGATCGAGGTGATCGCGCATTTCGGCGGTCCGGCCGTGATCGTCGGGCATTCGCTGTCCGGCGGAGCCGCGACCATCGCCGCGGCCACCGCACCGGAACTGGTGGCGGCCATTGTCGAGATCAATCCGTTCACCCTGGTCCAGAAGGCCGATATGAAGGCCCTGCTGACGAACCGCCGCCATCGGCGGGGCATGGTGCGCTTGGGCCTGCTGTTCACGCTGCGCAGTGTCCGGGCGTGGCTGCGCTACCTCGACGTCGCCTACCCCGCCAAGCCGGAGGACTACCGCGAGTACATGGACGGGTTGGCCGCCGTCCTGCGGCAGCCGGGCCGGATGGCGGAATTCATGAAAACCGGCAACTCCACGCCCGCCGACGCACAGGCCCAGCTGCCCGGTGTCACCTGCCCGGCGCTGGTGATCTTCGGATCGCTGGACCCCGACTTCCCGGACCCGAGGGCCGAGGGCGAAGCCATCGTCACCGCCATGCCGGCCGGCGTCGGCCAGGTGGCGATGGCCGAGGGCGCGGGGCATTACCCACATGCCCAAATGGCCGACGTCACAGGAGAACTCATTCTCCGATTCCTGGCCGCGCGGGTCTCGGACGACCGGATCGAGCTCGGCCACCAGGTGGGCTGACCGCGTGTTCTCGCCCGGATCGTGTGCGTTTCAGGGGTGGCCGGTCGCACCGGGCGGCTTCCGATCACCCCGCACGTAACCCTCGTGAGGCGTAGCAACAGGTTGATATTCCTTGGACTCTCTTGTCCACGAAAGGATTTCAATGACCACCCTGCTGCACATCAATGCCTCGGCCCGTGGCGCGCACAGCCAGTCGAAGGCGCTGGCACAGACTTTCATCGAAGGGCTGACGGCGCGTGACCCGGAGCTGATCGTCGACACCCTCGATCTCTTCGAGGCGAAGCTGCCCGAATTCGGTACGCACGCAGCCGAAGCCAAGCTCGCGCTGTTCACCGGCCGGGATCAGACTCCCGAACAATTGGTGGCCTGGGAGCAGGCGCGCACGGTCTTCGACCGCTTCGCGGCAGCCGATCAGTACGTCATCAATATCCCGATCTGGAATGCGGGCGTCCCGTACATCTTCAAGCAGTGGGTCGATATCGTCACCCAGCCCGGCTGGGCATTCACCTTCGATCCGCAGACCGGCTACTCCGGGCTGCTCACCCAGAAGCGTGTGGTCACCGTCTACACCAGCGGTGTGCACCAGCCCGGCGTGCCGGTGGAGTTCGGCTCCGACTTCGCGACTCCGTTCGTGCAGGATTGGCTGAACTTCGTGGGTATCAAGGACATTGCGGAGATCCGGTTCGCGCCCACGGTGCTGACCGAGGATGCGCAGGCCGGGTTCGCGGCAGCTCAGGAGCGTGCGCGTGAGCTCGCCGCCGGATACTGAGCAGCAGGTCTGGGCCCCGGCCGGGCGCACCGTCGGGGCCGTCTGCGCGGTGGGAATTCTGGTAGTCGGTCAGCTGTATGTGGTGCTGCCGGTACTGAATCGGCTGGCGCTGGACTGGGATACCGCCAAGTCGGCCGCGACCTGGACCACTACCGCGTTCGGATTGGCTTACGGCGCAGGCTTTCTGGTGACCGGACCGCTCTCCGATCGCTGGGGGCGGCGGCCGGTCATTGTCGGCGGGCTGATCGCCACCGTGCTCAGTTCACTCATTGTTGCCCTCGCTCCGGGGCTGGGCACCGGGCTGGCCGCCCGCATTCTGCAGGGATTGACCGCCTCGTTCTTCGCCCCGGCAGCGTTCGCGTATCTGTCCGAGCGTATAGCCCCAGAGCGCCGGATCTTTGCGCTCACCTGCCTGACCAGCTCTTTCCTCGCGGCAGGTGTGGTGGCGCAGGTGCTGGCACAGCTCATCGGGAATGCCTGGGGATGGCATGCCATCTTCATCGCGGGAGCTCTCGCCTTCGTGGTGTCGGCTGTGGTGCTGCAGGTCGTGCTGGAAGGTGAGGCGAAAGCGGAGGGGAAGACCACGGCGCAGTCGGCGGGATTCGGCGAGACACTGCGAACCGTGTTCGCACCCTTCGCCGCTCTGCTGCGGCAGGGCCGTTTGGTGCTGCTGTACCTGAGCTGCCTGGCGGTGCTCGGCTCGTTCGTCGGGCTGTACACCGGTATTCAGCTCGCACCACCGGAGGGTGTGGGATCGAGCAACGGTGCGCTACTTGCCTTGCGGGCCAGTGCGATTCCCGCCATGATCGCGGTCCCGCTGCTCGCCGGGCGGCTGGGCGTGATCGCTCCGCATACCCGGGTGATCGTCGCGCTGGGCATCGCCGGGATCGCCGCGGCGGTGACCGCGATTCCGTTCGGCGGAGTCTGGGTCGCGGTCTGGTTGCTGGTGTTCGTCGCTGCGATCGCCGTCGCGGCTCCGGCCGCCGTGCAGGCCATCGCTGCGCAGGCGGGTGCGGCACGTGGCGCCGCCACCGCGCTCTACACCTTCGCGCTGTTCGTGGGCGCGAGTGCGGGTCCGCAGGTGGCGAATCTCTTTGCCTACAGTGGGTATTCGGCGGTGGCACTGGCCATTGCCGGATTCACGCTTGCCGGTGCGGCGCTGGCCTACGCCTCGGCGCGTGGTCGGGGGGTTATCACCACCCTGGTTTGAATCGTTGTCTGTAATTCCCTGCGCCACATAGTTTTTCAATCACGGTCATGAGTTCCAGCGTCAAGCCCCGGCTTGCTGGGCGGCAACCCTCCAGCGACGGCGGGGTGCTCCGGGTGACGACCGGATGGCGGCAGAAGCGCCGCCATAAGCGTGCTCGCTCTCGGAGGTAGAACCATGTCTGTAGCCCAACTTTCCTCGGCGCATCCTGCGACCGAACCGCTGACGGCCGGTGCGATACTGCTGGTCGCCGACCGGTTCCGGGGCATAACCGAGGACGACCGGGCCTTTACGGTGTCCGGGCTGGTCGCCGCCCTGCGCGGCGGCCGGCTGCGGGAGGCGTCGGAGCCGCTCACCATCCATCTCGGGCAGGGTGTCACCAGCCACGATCTGGACTATGTCGAGCATGTGGCGACCGTGCACGCACCGGCGGGAGTGCAGGTGACCGGTCCGGTCGCCGAGCCCGCGCCGCGGCACCAGGTACACAAGTATCAGAACTCGAATGTGCTGCTGGCCAACCTCATTCGGGAGAACGACACCGAGTTCCGGGCAGATCTGCGGATTCACGGTGACAATGAATTGCTGCTGGACCATCAGACCGGCGAACACGTGCAGGGTCTGGTGATCGTAGAGGCGGTGCGACAGCTGTTCCTCGGAGCCTTCGAGTTGGAGTACGGCCGGCGCTGGCCCGAGCAGCACTTCTACATCGTCTGGAACAGCATCGAATTGGAGTTCAAGTCGTTCCTGTTCCCGCTGCCCGCCACCCTGCACGCGGTCCTCACCCCGGTCTCGATCGAGGACCCCGCCAAGCTGGAGTTCGCCGTCGAAGTGGATGTGCGCCAGCTCGATCGTAGTGTGGCGACCACCCGCATCACCTACGCCGCCCTGCCGAACGAGCGCATTTCGCAGATCGAACGGCACAAGGCGGCCAAGGCGATTGCCGCGTACCTGGGTGCGGTGGCATGAGTGCCCCTGCTGCCGCGGCCTTCTTCGATGTCGACGAAACCCTGATCACGGTTAAGAGCATGTTCGCCTTCCAGCGTTTCTGGCTGGCCGAGCACGGTGACGACGGAACCGAATACGCACGATTGAGCGGGGAGGTGAAGGAGCGGGCGGCCGCGGGCGTGCCACGGGAGGAGGTCAATCGGCACTACTACCGCGCGTATCGCGGTGTGCCCGCCGCAGACCTCGCCGCGGCGGGCAGGCGGTGGTTCGCGGCCTTCACGGCCGAGGGCGCCGCCTATTACACCGATGCGGTGGAAACACTGTGCGCCCACCGTGATTCGGGAGTGGTGACGGTGCTGCTCTCGGGATCGTTCGCCGCCCCGCTGGCCCCCGTGGCAGCGGCGCTCGGCGCCGATCACCTCATTGCCACCAACCTGGTGGCGGACGAGAACGGTGTGCTGACCGGTGAAATCGAGCGGCCGATGATCGGTCCGGGCAAGGCGGACGCTGTCGTGAGGTTCCTGCTTGCACAGGGCATCTCGGTCGAGAACACCTATGGCTACGGCGATCACGCCAGTGATCTGCCGTTCCTGCGGTCGGTCACGCACCGGGGTTTCCGGGGCGACGATCCGGTGCTGGCCGAACAGGCGAGTGCCGGTGGCTGGATTCATTTGGGCGACAAGGTGAGTGCTGCGGTCGGCGGCCCCGGCCGGATTCTCGCCGAGCAGGAAGCGGTATCGGTATGGTGACCAGAACGTACGAGCTGACCCCGACCACCCAGGGTCCGCTGTATCCGCCGAGCGAAGTGCTCGATGCCGCAGGCGATTTCATCGTCGTCGGCTGGTTGAACGAGCCCGGGCCGGACGGTTCGGTCGCGCGGCGCTGGGGCCGGGCCATTGTCGCGGCCGATACGCCGGTGCCGAAGTTCGGTGCGCTGGCGCCCTATACGGTCGTGCGCGAGCTGCCGGAGGAATTGCCGGAGGAGGACGCGGCGAGCGTGCTGTACACACTCCCACTTCCCTTGCCCGCCAATAACTATCCCATGGTCTTCGCGCCGGATCAGCGGCCCGATGCCGATGCGGTGCGGCGTCCGAGCTATCCGTTCCACGAGACGCCGATTCCGGATCTGCGCCCCGAGGACGGGCGCAGGCTCACCACCCCGGTGACCCTGGGGGAGTGGCTGCGGGCGCGCGGGAGCGTCGAGGTCACGGTCGGCGAGGACGGTCGAAACGGTGAATTCCGTTTCGAATTCACCGATCTCATACCTGATTCGCTCTACACCGTGATGTCATTGCGCAGCAATGACCTGCACCCGGACGCGCCTACGCGTCCCGGGCCGCTCGGGGTGCCCAATGTGTTCATCACGGATACGGACGGTGCCGGCACTTACCGTGCCGTGCTGCCGAATCCGTTCCCGGATCCGGCCTTACCCGGCGCGAATCGGATCATCAGCGTTGTGGTGCTGTGGCAGAGCTACCAGCAGAACTACGGCGGGGCCATCGGGCACTTCGGACTCGGAGGCGATATCCATGCTCAGCTGAAACTGCCGAGCCCGACCTTCGAGGAGTTCTTGACGACGGACTGACATTTGCGTGTGCAGTGCGACGGCGGGGTCCTTCGGGCCCCGCCGTTTTACCGACCACATTCAGGGAGTGAGAGTACGCACGGACAGCCGCGCGCATTCGGCCGCGAGCTCGGCCGTGGACAGTGCCAGACTGCCGTCGAGCCAGCCCTCGATGAGCTGGTTGACGCCGCCGGTGATGAACAGCGCCGCGCGGCGCAGTGATTCGGGATCGAGCTCGGTTTCGAGTGCGGTCGGCGCGTACTGCACGACCAGATCGGCGATGATGCCGAGCATTTCGCGGCGGCGCTCCGCCAGCCCCGCGACCCCGGCTGGGTCGCTGGTGGCGATGCGGTGGATGTGCGGGTCGCCGGCGACGATATCGAGCAGGGCCTGCAGCCCGGATTGCAGCTTTTCCGCAGCGCCGCCCGCCTCGGCGACGCCCGCCTGGACCATGGCGGTGAGCAGTTGATCGCGGAGCTGATCGGCAATGGCCACCAGCAGTTCATCGCGATTGGCGAAGTGCTCGTAGAAGTACCGATCGGTGAGCCCGGACGCCTTGCAGACCCCGCGCACGGTCACCGCCGCCGTGCCCAATTCACCCCATAGCCGCTGCCCGACCGTGAGCAGCCTGGTGCGGCGTTCGGCGCGTCGATCCTCGGCGCTCACGCCGCCATAACTGCGGACCACTCCCGACCTTGTCATTGACAGCCATCTTAGAACACCTAACAATTGGACGACGCCTGTCGTCAGAATGCGGTTTCAAGGGAGAATCATGGCCATCGATGAGCTGTCGGCTTCCACCACCGACCTGTACCGGCGGGCCTATGACCCGCTGCCCGACGAACTCGACTACCGCGTGACCCAGATCGACGGCGCACTGCCGAAAGATCTGACCGGCACCCTCTATCGCATCGGGCCGGGTAAGTTCCAGGTCGGAAAGACGCTGCTGCACAGCATCTTCGACGGCGACGGCATGGTGTCGCAGCTGGTGCTGGACGGCGATTCGGTGCACTATCGCAATCGCTATGTGCGCACCCGGCACTTCGAGCACGGCCAGCGCTCGGACCGGATTCGCTATCGCGGTGTGGGAGACCAGATTCCGGGCGGCCCGCTCGCCAATGTGGGTCGCATGGCCGCGAATGTCGCCAATACCAATATCGTGAACTACGCGGGCGGACTGCTGGCGCTGTGGGAGATGGGCAATCCGCACCGGATCGACCCGGACAGCCTGGAGACGCTGGGGCGCTTCGACTTCGACGGCAAGCTCGGCTTCCTGGGCGCGTTCTCCGCGCATCCGAAGTGGGATCCGGACACCGGTGATATGTACAACTTCGGCCTGGATCTGCTGCCGACCCCGCGGATTCGCACGTATCGGGTGGATCGGGCAGGGAAGCTGCACACCCTCGCCACGATTCCCATGCTCGATCTGCCGTGGAACCACGATTTCGCGCTCACCCAGCGGTATCTGGTGTTCGTATTGGATCCGCTGCTGCCGGATCTGGTGAAGATCACCCTCGCCACCCGCAGTTTCATCGATTCACTCGATTTCAAGCGGTCCAAGGGCACCCGCTTCCTGCTCGTGCCGAAGGACGGTGGCAAGCCGCGCATCATCGAACACGAGGCGCTGCTGCACGTACACCTCACCAATGCCTATGACGATGGCGACGATGTGGTCATCGAGCTGGTCCGCTTCGATACCGAATGGCAGGAATTCCGGCGCTTGACCAGTGCCGTCAATACGCCGGAGGCCCCGCGCTTCCCATCCTCGCGGCTCATGCAGTACCGGATTACCAAGGGCGGCACCGTGATCGAGCGTGAGCTAAGCGGGACCAGCTGTGAGTTCCCGCAATTCGACTGGCGGCGCGGGAGCAGGGAACACCACTACAGCTATCTCGCCGCCATGGGCTCGGGCGCCACCGGCCTGCTGAACTCGATCATGAAGGTTGACCACCGCACCGGTGTCACCACCGAGTGCGATTTCGGGCTCAGCGCTGTCGGTGAGCCCCTGTTCGTACCCCGGACGAAGGATGCCGACGAGGACGACGGCTGGCTGTTGTTCCTCAATCACGAACTCGCCGAAAACCGTTCGCAGCTGGTCGTTCTCGATGCCCGTGACCTGGAAGGCGGCCCGCTGGCCGCCGCATGGCTCGAGCACCACATCCCCTGGGGTTTCCATGGCACCTTCACCCGCCGGCAGGCAGTCGTGGGGTAGCCGCCGGGGTCAGCGCTCGGAGCCGTCGCCCTGGATGCGATGGGTTTCCAAGGCCAGGTACATCTCGGTGGCCGCGCGCGGTTCGGTCAGCCGCCGCCCGGTCAGCTCGGCCACGCGATTGAGCCGGAATCGCACGGTATTGCGGTGGCAGAAGAGCGCGGCGGCGATGGCCGATACCTCGCCGTCGTGCGCGAACCAGGTGCGCACGGTATCGAGCAGCACGTCGCGATCGTGCTGGGGCAGCGCGAGTATCGGGCCGAGTACGGCGCGGGCGAGCGCACTCGCGACGTCGGGCGATCCGGCCAGTAGCACCGGGATCAACGCCTCGTCGTAGCGCAGCACTTGCTTCGACCCGGATTGTGTTGCGGCGCACGCAAGTTCGGCCTGACGCAGTCCGGTGACGGCCTCGGTCAGCGCACCGAACGCCGCGCTGATGCCGGCCCGCCCCACACTGCGCTCGGCCAGCAGCGCATGCAGTCGCGGTTCGGTGAATCGCGTGGTCAGCGTGACGATTCCGATATGACTGTCGGCCCGGACCCGCCAGGACGAGGCGACGCCGAGCACGGACAGCGCCTCACCCACCCCGGGCAGCGCCTCGGTGGCGGCGGCGCCGGTGGTGGCCGCGACCACCACGAAGGAACCCTGCGCGGGCAGCCCGAGCGTGCGGGCGCACTCCCACAGTCGCGCGCCGTCCACCTGTCCGCTCAACAGTGCGTCGAGCGCGGCATCGTGCGCGCGGGCGTCGCGGCGCAGCTGCTCGGCCACCGTCTCCTGATACCCGTCTGTGAGCGCCTGCGAGTAGTCGTCGACGAGTTTCCAGACCCGCGAAGCGATATCGAGCAGTTCCCGGCTTGCCTTCGGATCGTCTCCGGCCATGGTCAGCAGCTCATCCCACACCACGCCGGAACCTATGCGGTAGGCCCGCAGCACCGAGGGCAGCGGCACTCCGTTCTCGGCCCGGCGGTGCCCGGTACTGCGGGGTGCGGCGGTACCCGCTTCGGGATCTCCGGCCAGATGACTGAGGATGGCCTCGAGATTGGCGCGGTTGGTGCGGCGCAACTCCTCGGGCGTGACCGCGTGCGAACTGCCGTAAACCGGTTCGGCGCGTTCGATTTCCGCCGCCACCCGATCGACCACGTCGTCGAGGCGCTGCAGCAATGTCGTGCTGGCGCGGGCGACGAAGCCTTCGGGCCGAGTGCGCGGGGTGCTCATGGCAAACGATCGTACTGTCCAGCATTGTTGCTGTGCACAATGGCATCACGATTATCCGGTCGCCTCACGGATTTTTGAAGATCGAATTGTGCGGAAGCACAATTCGGAACAGAAGAGGATAGCGGCTCCAGCCTCGGTGCCGAATGCGTCCCTGCCCCAGGTGAATCCATCCTGCTGGCGTGTCGCCGAGAAACACTCGCTGAGCGTGTCCCCAAGGGGTAGCGCACAATTGGGATGCTTCACTGGGTGTTGGCAGGGGATGGTTATGAAGGCATACAAAGGGCTGATGATCGGCCTGTTGGCACTCGGATTGTCGGTGTCGTGTTCCACGCACCCCGCCAACCATGTGGCACAGGAGGTTTCGCAGGGGCCTGCGAAACAGGACGTGCCATCGTCCGTACCGGTCGGTCCGGGCCCGGTGCAGTACACCGTGCAGCAACAGCCCGCTCCGGGTACCTGCCACTATGGTAAAACCGCTGACGGGCAGCCACTTCCGGATAGGACGTGCACACCGGGCGCGACGAATCCGAAAGTGACGGCTGCGAACCTGTCCGACACCATCTGCAAATCCGGCTACACCGGCGGGATTCGGCCGAATTCGAATATCACCGGTCCGGAGAAGACGGCGAATATCAAGTCCTACGGCTACACCGGGGATCCGCGCGATGCCGAATACGACCACCTGATCTCGCTCGAACTGGGCGGTGACCCCGACGATCCGCGCAATCTGTGGGTGGAACCGCCGTCCCCGGGGCATAAGCAGGGCGGCGGCACCGCGAATCCGAAGGATACCGTCGAGAACCAGCTGCACTCGCTCATCTGCAGCGGCAAGGTCGGCCTCGTCGATGCGCAGGTCGCCATTGCCACCGACTGGACCACCGCCTTGGCCACGGTAGGACATCCGACCGGCAAATGACCGCCTGCCCGCTGGCGTGCCGCACCGAAACCGGGTCCGCACACCAGCCTTCGGGCTTACCATCGACGCATGTCAGCCCCGCAGAACGGCTCGACGATGATCGAGGGTCGGGTCGTTCACAAAACCTCGAACGCTTTGAAGATCAGCTTCCAAGCCGGGCCGGGGGACCCGATGGCGGTCGGAGTGCAGGGCGCGGGGGACGGATTCGGCGGGAAGATGGCCATGCTCTTCGGATTCAAGAACGGGGGGACCGGTCGGCACTCGATCACCTATGCCGACGGAACGGTGGTCTGGGTGCAATCCAAGGATTCGGCGCCGACCCTCCTGAGCCGCGCCGACGGCACCGCCATCGCAGCCATTACCCGCTCGGACACTTCCACCGCTGTGGCTTCGACCGCGGGCACACTGCTGCACTTCGTCCCCGCCGACGATCCGAAGACCCCGGAGCTGTTCCGCATGCGCATATTGGACCGCATGGGCGAGGAATTCGGCCGCCTCGATGTGGTGCGCACCGCCGGCGGCTGGACGCTCGGCCGCCTGGCCGATGAGCTGTACAACACCTACATCTGGTGGGATCACGCCGGGCAGCCGCTCCCCGTGCCGATTCTCGGCACCCGGCTCATCCTGAAGCGCACCCCCGACGCGGTGGAACGTGATGTCCTGCTCGGGGCCTGCGTCGACATCACCCTGGGTCTGCGGCCGTATGTCACGGCCATGCGCTGACCCAGGGCGGCGTCGCTGCGATCAGTCGGCGACCTTGATGACCAGCTTGCCGAGATTCTTACCGGTGAGCAGGCCCTGGAAGGCCTCCACCGTGTGATCGAGTCCGTCGACGATGTGCTCCAGATAGGTGAGCCGCCCGTCGGCCAGCCACCCGGTCGCATCGGGGTAGAACTCGGTGAACTGATCGAGGAATTCGGTCTGGATGAAGCCGCGCAGCGTGAGGCTCTTGCGCAGGATCATCGACATGAGCAGACCCATGCGGTCAGGTCCCGAGGGGAGATCGGTGTTGTTGTACGAGGCGATCAAGCCACAGACCGGAATGCGGGCGAACTTGTTGAGGCGGGGGAGAACCGCGTCGAAGACCGCCCCGCCGACGTTTTCGAAGTAGACGTCGATGCCGTCGGGCGTCGCGGCGGCGAGCTGTTCGGCGAAGTCTGGTGCGCGGTGATCGATCGCGGCATCGAACCCGAAGCGCTCGCGCAGCAGGGCGACCTTCTGCGGTCCACCGGCGATACCGACCGCCCGCGCGCCCTTGATCTTCGCGATCTGGCCGACCGTCGCACCGACCGGCCCGGTGGCCGCGGCGACCACCACGGTCTCGCCCGGCTGCGGGCGGCCGATGGTGAGCAGTCCGGAGTAGGCCGTGAATCCGGGCATACCGAGCACGCCCAGCGCGGTGGTCAGGGGCGCGGCTGCCGGATCGAGCTTGCGCAGGAACCGGGCCTGCTCGACCGAATGCGTCTGCCAGCCCGCGTAACCGAGCACGATATCGCCCGTGTGCAGTGCCGGATCCGTGGATTCGAGCACCCGGGAGACGGTAGCGCCGCACATGGTCTCGTCGACCGCCACCGGGGGCGCATAGGACGGTGCGTCGCTCATGCGCCCGCGCATGTACGGATCCAACGAGAGATACAGCGTCTGCAGCAGCGCCTCACCAGGTTTCAGCGGCGCCAACTCCGCCGTCTCGGTGCGGAAGTTCTCCTGCTGCGGCATACCGGTCGGGCGGGAGGCCAGGACGATTCGGGTGGTCTTCATCGGTGCGGCGACCTTTCGATGGGCGACCGCCCCATTGTGGGTCACCGCGGTGCCCGCTATGCCGGATTGCTACGCGTGTCCTGCTGAGCGGTGCTCGGCGCGCCAGGTATCGAAACTGGTCATGATGTGATGCCGCACGGTGCTCCACTCCGGGACCAGACTCGCGGCGGCGGGCACCGACGAGGTCAGCAGCACACCAGCGATGGTGATGACCGTGATGCGCAGCCAATCCCGGGCGCCCGGCAGGTCGGCGAGCTCGCCGAGCACCTGGCGGGCCACCTCGAAGATCGTCGTCTCGATGTGTTCGACGAGATGTGCCACGGTATCGGCCATTTCGGGATCGGTGCGCGCGGTGCCGAGCAGCTCCAGACCGACGCTGATCGGTGCGAGCTGGGCCAGTGACCACAGTTCGTCGACCAGTTCGGCGACCCGTTCGCGGTCGGTTCCCGTTATCTCCGAATAGGTTTCGACGACGGCCTGGGCGCTCTGATCGGCCATTCGCCGGACCGCGGCATCGAGCAGTTCGCCCCGGGTGGGGAAGTAGTGCTGCACCGCGCCCTGGCTCAAGCCCGCTCGTTCGGCCACTCCACGCGTGGTGGTGGCGGCTTGACCGTTCTCGATCAGGCTGGCGATAGTGGCGTCGAGGATGCCGATGCGGGTGTCCTCGCGCTGTTGCGCCCGGCTGCGTTTGCTTTTTCCCGCCGTGACCGACACTCGCCCACGATACCGGTAGGGCCACGAACAAGTCACACGACTTGTCAAGTCGTCCGACTGGTCAATACGCTTGTGGCACAGCCGAGATAGAGCACAAAGAGGTGATCGGCCATGAATACTCGCGCCAAAGCGTTTCAGAATGCCCGTATCTGGCGGCGTGGTCCCGCCCCCATCCCCGCCGGGCTCGACGAGCAGCACGACTACGGCTACTTCGGCCCCGGATCCCAGGTGTGGCGGGTGCTCTTGCATCCGGCGGTAACCGCCTTCCTGGCGCCGGTGACCGCACTGCTCGAACTGCCGCACATTCCGCTGCAGGCGGTGATTCTCGATCACGATCCGCTGGCTGTCACCGGTCGCCGCAGCCACAGCATGAGCCCGATCATGGCCGTCCGGCGCGCCCAGCGCACCGTCGGTGTTCCGGTCCCGATCATTCTGGGCGACAAGGCCACCGCCGATCGGGTGGCGGCGCACCTGCGCCGCTATCACGCTCCGATGACCGGCACCATTCCCGGCACGGGCGAGCCCTATGCCGCGCAGGGCCCCGAACTGGTGCTCTTCGCGCACGTCACGATCATGCAGGCGGCACTGCTGGTCTATGAGAACTTCGCCTTCGAAGGGCTGCGCCCACCGCACCGGCTCACCCCGCGTGATCGGGACCGATTCTGGTGGGAGGCCAAGCAATTCGGCGTCCTGATGGGCGCGCGGCCACAGGATGTCCCGACGACCTGTCGGGAGGTGGCCGAGTACTACGCCGGAATCGCCGATACCTACGGCGTGATCGACGGGTTCGGCGCCGATCTGGTCGTGAATCCCACCCTGGCCATGATGCGCGGATTCGCCCTCACCCAGCTGCCGGAGCTCGCGCCGATGCTGCTGGCCGGTGTTGTCACCCCGCAGCTGGTCGCCATGCTGCCCCGGCCGGCCCGCCGGAATCTGGGTGTGCCCGCGGTTTTCGATCCGCTACTGAACGTGTCGCTGTGGCTCACACGTCCGGCCGCACTGGTCTTCACGGTGCAGCGCTTCGCCGATGCCGTCGAACGCCGCATCAGCGGACCCGATGCCATGGCGCTGGTGGCGCACGCCCGCCGACTTCAAGCAACTGCGGCATAGCGTATTTCGGCCACCCGGACCTTTCGGGTAGCGGTGGCCCATTGGCAGCGAGACAATTTCGCTCGTCGGCATGGTCGTGCCGGGCGCGAGAGCGAGGACCTGCCATGCCGGATCGACAGCGATACGCCGACATTCATGCTTGACCGAATACGAGCACGCCTCGCCGAGGACGGATTGCTGTCCGTGCTGCGCGATGTCGGTTTCGTGAGCCTCGGCAATTACGGGCAATTCCTGGTCACCGCCGTGACGGTGCCGCTGACCGCGCGCACCCTCGGCGTCGGGGGTGTCGGGCTGCTGGCCATCGGTATGTCGTCGTATTTCCTGGGCTCGCTGCTGGTCGATCTGGGGATCAATACATTCCTGGCGGCGCTCCTGGATGAGGAGGGCCTCGATGAATTGCGCGGGAGTTATCTGGCGGTGCGGGCGAGCATTCTCGGCGTGCTCGCGGTGGCGCTGGCCGCGGGGCTGGTCTTCGGGGCCGGCACCCATCTGCGCATGATTCTGCTCGGGCTGTTCGTCGGCGGCTTCCTGTCCATGTCCGAGGACTGGCTGCTGGTGGGGCAGGGGCGTTTCGGTGCGTCCACGTCGTATCAGATCGCCGGGCGCGTGGTCTATCTCGGATTGCTGGTGCTGCTGCTGCCTCGTCTGCCGAATCCTTCGATAGTGCTGCTGTGCCTGCTGCTTTCGTCCACCGTGACGGTGGCGCTGACCTGGCGTGACGCCCTGAAGAAGTACGGTCGCCCGGCCCGGCCGACGCGGATCGCGGTCATTCTGCGCAAGGGCGGGCCGGTGCTCGCCTCCCGGCTGCTGGTGACCAGTTACGGGCAGGGAACCGCGACGGTCTACTCCTCGGTCCTGGACGCCGCCTCGCTCGGGTTGTACTCCTCCAGTGACAAATTGGTGCGCGCCGTGCAGTCGCTGCTCGATCCCATCGGGCTGGCGCTGCTGCCCCGGCTCGCGCGCGAGCGCACCGATTCACGCTTCTGGCGGCACGAAATGCGGGCGCTGGCAGCCTGTGTCGCGGTCGCGGCGGTCGCGGTGGTGGGGGTCTGGATTACCGCGCCGCTGGCCGTACACCTGATCTACGACGACGACTTCCGCGGTGTGGTGCCGATCCTGCGGGTGGAGGTGTTCATCCTCTTCGCCACCGCCACAACATCGTTCATCACCACGGCCACCCTGCCCGTCCGGCAGGACACCGTGGGAATCATGATCGGTGCGGTCATCGGTACAGCGGTGGCGGCCACCGCGCTGCTCATCACCCTGGGCACCCACTCGGTGTGGACCCTGGTGTGGGGCACGGTAGCCGCCGAATTCTCCGTCGCTGCTTGGTATCTGGTGCGCACTGCGCAATTGGCTGCCCGGGAGCGGGCGCAGCGCACAGCAGTTCCCCTGAGGTAGCGCGTCCTCTAGTGCTGAGCGCTACCGGCTACCCACTGATCCCACGGCAATCCCCAGTCGCCGTTCTGCCACACATCGAGCGTCGGGCCACCGGTATTGCGCACCTCGACCACATCGCCGGGCTGCGCGAAATTGAAGAACCACTGCGCATTGTCGGCATTGAGGTTGAGGCAGCCGTGTGAGGTGTCGGTATTACCCTGCGCCCACACGGTGGTATCCAGTTCGTGCAGATAGATGCCATCGGTGCTGATGCGGGTGGCCCAGGAGATGGCCTCCTTGTAGCCCAGCCGCGAATTGATCGGCAGGCCGTAGCTCGAGGAGTCCATGATCACCGGATTGGCCTTGTCCATCACGGTGTAGACACCCGGCTGGGTCCAGAAGTAGAAGGTCTTGCCCGCGATGACCTCACTGCCGCCCCGGCCCATGGAGGTGGGCATGGTGCGGATCAGATTGCCGTTCTCGAACACCTGCACCTGATGGGTGTTGTCATCGGCGATGGAGACGTGCGACGCACCGATGGTGAAGGAGGTCTTGGTGTCCTCCTGGCCGAACAGGCCGGGACCGACCTCGATGCCGTAGATGTTCGCCGCGACGCTCACCTTGGTGCCCGGTGCGTAGTACTCCTTGGGCCGCCAGTGCGCGTTCTGACTGTCCATCCAGTACCAGGCGCCGTCGACCGGAGGGGTCGTGGTGACGGTCAGATGCTTCTCCGCGGCGGCCTTGTCCGGGATGGCCTCATCGAAGTGGGCGACCACGACCGTGCCGACACCGTAGGTGCCGCCGTCGGCGAGGGACTGCCCGCCGGTGGTGTTCAGATACACCTTGGTCTGATTGCCCGGCTTGATGGTGGTGAAGCTCGAGGTGGCCGGGCCGGTGGCGCCCGTCACATCCATGCCCTGGGCTTTCAGGGTGTAGGTGCGGCCGTAGCCCAGTTGCTCGTTCGGCTTCCACGCGGTCTTGTCCGGTGTGAAGGTGCCGTCGATGACCTTGCCGTCGTCATTGGTCAGCGTGACCGTGCTGAGCACACCACTGGTCGTGGTGACCTGGACGGGCGCGGCTGGATCGACCTTGTCCGCACCTTGGGCCGGGGCAATGGTGATCGGCGACGGGACCGGCGGCACACTGCCGAGTGTGCTGCTGATCGTCGAGGACGACGAGCATGCCGTGACCACCATGAGTAGCGCCGCCAATAGGCTCACAGCGGCGGAGGATCGAAAACGGTGGAGTGGCAAGGCTCTCCCTCCTGTAATCGCCGTGCGCCGCACTGCTGCACAGCATCTTGTACCAGCTCAGCGTAGTAGATTACCCGCAATAATCCGCGCCTTCGCACGCGCGGTAGCAGGGCCCCGGCGCGGCGGCCCCACCACGGCGTGTTTCCTCACGTCAGCGGCTGCTCCTTGATCGCCAGCTGCTGCTGTCCGCGCTGGTAGGTGACTTCACGAATGCCCAGCGCAGCGTGCAATTTTCCCGCGGGCAGCGTCACCGGCTTCGGCGCCGGGCCGTCGCCGGGCGCCGGCAGCGGATAGGCGGTGGTGGTGCCGCTGTAGAAGGTGACATTTCCCTCGGTCTTCGTGAACAGCTGGTGCACATGACCATTCAGGCAGGTGACCGAGGCGAAACGGCGCAGGTAACTCAGCATCTCGGTGGCATCGTCTGTGCCCCAGCCCCATTGCGGATACATGGCGAACAATGGGATGTGGCTGAACACGATGATCGGTGTGTCGCTGGATAATCCGGACACGTCCTTGCGGACGAAATCCAGCTGATCCTGGCCGAGATGGCCCAGGGCCTGCAGATTCATCGTATTGACGAGTCCGATCACGTGCACACCGGCGATATCGAAGCTGTACCAGCCGTCACCGCGGGTGCCCTTCCCGAACGCCGAGCGATAGCGCTGCCCGGCATCGTCGCTCGAATCATGTTCTCCCGGAACGGTGAACACGTGCGGTGTGCGCAGCCCGCCCATGAGCTGTTTGACCTGATCGAACTGCTCCGGGGTGGCCAGATGGGTCAGATCGCCGGTGTGTATGACGAAATCGGGGGTGTATCCGAGCGAATTCACCTGGTTGATCGCCTCGGTGAAGGTGTCGGTGACATTGGCGTTCGCCGTACCGGTGAAACCGATGTGACTGTCGCTGACCTGTGCGAATCGCAGGGTCGGGCGATCGGTGGCGGCTGCGGCGGTGCCCGCGATATGGGAGACGACCTCGCCGCCCACCACCGCCAATCCCACTGCCGCGCCGAACCAGGCGCTGTGCCGCATCAGCTGGCGGCGGGTCATGGCCTGCGGATCGCGCGGATCCATCTCCTGACTCATCCCGTCACCACCACGGTGCCGTGCATGAACGGATGGATCGAGCACACATACGCGAAGGTGCCCGCCTTGGTGAATGTGAACGTGTACGTCGCACCCGTGCCCATATTCGGCGATTTGAAGCCCCCGGCGGCCGGGGAGATATTGTGCGGCTCCTCATCCCGGTTGGTCCACGTCACCGTGGTGCCGACCGGCACCGTCAGGGTGGCCGGTGTGAATGCGAAATTGGTGATGGTGACGGCATTCGGACCGGCAGGTGCGTTCGCCGGCGCCGTTGCCGGCGCGGACGTGCTCGACATGGCGGTCATCCCCGGCATGCTGGGCATGGCCGATCCGCCGCCCCCCGGCACCATGCCGGGCGTATCGGTGCCGGAAGCGAAAACAAAAGTGGGAGCGGCATTGTCCGGGGCGTTACCGCCGCTGCCGCACGCGCTCACCGACAGCAGTGCTGTCGCCGCGGCGGCAACGGCGAGGGCCGTCCGCCGCGGGCTGCGGATAAGTCTCATGGGTCCGGGCCTCCATCCGGGATGTGTCCGTCCCTGCTGCGGGATCGGTCATCTTGAGATAGGGACCCGGGTTACACGTTCGGCGCGAAAACCTCGATGGCGCCGTTGTTTTCCCGCACCTGCAGGTGCGGGAGCGGTGCGGGGGAGATGGGCAGCTGATGCGACAGCACGGCCCCGCTGATCGAGAAGGAGGTCGAATGGCAGGGGCAGCGCAGTCGGTCGGCCGGAGCGTCCAGCCACAGTTTGCAGCCCTGATGGGTGCAGACTCCGGAGACCGCCACCGGAATCCCGTTGGCGCGCCGTACGAATCCGTTGAGGGTGCCGAGATCGAACGAGACGGTGCTGCCCTCGGGGAGGTCGGCGCTGGCCGCAATGTGGCGCCACGATCCATTGGTGGGCGTCAGAGTCGATTGTGCGGCAGGCGAATTGGGCTCCGCCTGATGGGTGATCATGCGATCGACGACCACTCCGGCGGTGGCTGCCGCCGCGGCGGTGGCGGTGCCGATGAGTACCTGCCGTCGGCGGGTCGTCCCGCGCTGGGGTGGCGACTCTTCTTGCGGCTCGGCCATTTCGGCCGCGAGCCGCTGTTGCAGTCCGGTCAGGAATTCCGGGCTGGGCGCGGCGCTGCCGAGCCGGGCCGACTGCAGCTCGATGGCGGTGCGCATCTCCTCGGCATCATTGTCATCGGGCCGGAACGAGCGCGGTCGTCGCCCGGCCAGGAGCTCCTCGACGTAATGCCGCACTTCCCGCTCGCTCACCGCGCACCTCCCTCGTTCAGCCGCGCCGCCATCTGCAACGCCCTGTGCTGCAACACCTTCGCATTGGCGACGCTGACACCCAGGTCCTGCGCCGAATCCTTGACCGACAGGCCCTGCAGGAATCGCAGTTCCAGTATTCGCCGATAATTTCCGGACAGCTGATCGAGCACCGCTCGCGCGCGCATCTCGGCCCGGCCGTCCGATACTTCCTCGGGCGGATCGTCCGCGAAATCGTCGTCGATCGTGGTGATCTCGCGCCCCATGCGGGTACGCCAATAGCCCGCGAGCACCGTCCGCGCGGTCGCCCGCAGATAAGCGCGCACCTCCGGGACGGTGGCCGAGATCCGCAGTGGTTTGAGCGCCACCGTGAACACCTCGGCCGTCAGATCCTCGGCATCGGGCCGATTGCCGACTTTTCCGACCATCAGCGCATATACCCAGGTGACATTGTCTCGATAGAGCGCTTCCCACCCGGAGTACCCGTCACCGGACACCAGCCGCAGCTCCCGGCCGGGGCTCACGCCTTCGTCCGCCCGCGAGCGATCGGACCCTGTCCGACGCACCATGAATCGACGCTCCCCGAATCCACCAACGACGTGTATTCACGTCTCTCAGTAGATAGCGAGCGGGGTTACACCGCGCCCGTTTCCGGGATCCTTTATTCGTGCGCCTCGACCGGTGCGGCCTGCTCCAGCTCCGCGGCGACCGTCTGCGGGAAGACGAACCTGCGCATGGCCCACCAGCGGAATACGGTCGCGAGCAGGGTGCCGAGGATGGTGGCACTGATGAAATCGGCGATATTCTCCACCAGCAGCGACACATGTGGGGTGCAGAGCAGGAACACATACCGCGACACCCACAGCGGCAATACGGTGATCCCCGCACCGAGACCGGCCACCACGAAGAACAGCGCCGCCTCGTGCCTGCGCTGGCGACCGCCCCGAGCGGTGAAGGCCCACTCCCGGTTCAGCACATACGACACCACGGTGGCGATGACCGTCGCGACAATATTCGCGGTAATCGGCTTCTCGTGCAGAATCGTCCACTTCAGGCCGAAGAAAAGCGCCGTCGTAGTGACAAACGCGATGCCGCCGACGGTGAGAAACTTCAGCAACTCCGCGTTCCGCACAAAAACCGACAGCAATCGCCTCGGGAGTCGCGCGGCAACAAATTCGACCATGAACACCGAGTCAGGCTAGCCGAGCCCCCACAGTCCCAACCACCCGCCAACTCCAGGGTCTCAGGACCCCCGCACCGGCACCCAACTCGCTCCCGCCTCCGTCCACCCCCGATTCTTGACCATTTTCCGCGCAGCCCGCCTGTTCCGCCCGATCAGTCGTTGCAGGTAGAGGCATCCGGCGAGGTGGTCGATCTCATGCTGAAAACACCGCGCGAGATACCCGCCGGCTTCGACAACAACGGCCTGCCCTGTGAGATCGACCCCGGTGACCCGCGCCCACTCCGCCCGTCCGGTGGGAAACCACTCACCCGGCACCGACAGACACCCTTCGAGATCGTCATCGGGATCGGGCATCGTCTCCGGAATCTCCGAGGTCTCGAGCACGGGGTTGACGACATGACCGCGGTGCCGAACTCCGGACTCGATCAGGTCGTACACGAATACCGCACGCGAATCGCCCACTTGGTTCGCCGCCAGCCCGGCACCGTGCGCGGCGGTATTGGTCTCGAACAAATCGCTCACGAAGTCCGCGAGCTCATTGTCGAAGGCGGTGACGGGCAGGGCCGGAGTGATCAGCCTGGGGTCACCGGCGATGAGTATCGGTCGAACAGCCATCCAGCGAGGGTACTCAAATTTGAGTAGTCGTGTCAGACTGGCGAAGTGAACGAGACCCGGCTGTTCGTACTCGCCGCATTGGCCAAACGTGGTGCGATGCACGGCCATCAGCTCCGCCGCGATGCCCGCCTGGATCGCGCCGACCTGTGGTCCCGGGTGAAACCCGGCTCCCTCTACAGCGCCCTGCACCGCATGGAAGCCGAAGGTCTCATCCGGCCCCTCCGCACCGAACAAGACGGAGCTCTCCCCGCCCGAACCGTCTACGAAATCACCGAGGAGGGCCGCCGCGAACTCCGCGCCCTGCGCGACGAAGCCTTCTCCGAGGTCGACATCCGCCCCGACCCGGTAGATCTCGCCCTGGTGGTCAGCGCCGACCTCGACCGCACTCTCCTCCGCGGCTACTTCGAAGACCGCCTTGCCGTGTTGAAGGCTCGAGTCTCGCGATTCGAACACCACCCAGACCGTCACTGGCCCAATCAAACTCGTGCCGACGACCTCATCGTCGACCACGCGCGGATGCGTCTTCAAGCCGAAATCGACTGGCACAAAAAGGTGCTCACCGACATCGACAAATTGGAAGCACCGCAGGGCTAGCTCCGCCCGGGCCTTCGGATCCTTTCGCTCGGATTCGCCGACGGCCCATCCGATCGAGCCAACGTCAGCCGAGCGCGGCCAAGAGTGTGGTGAGGGTCTTTGTCTCGGTTGCGGTGTCGGGGGTGCCGGCGCGGACGGCCTTCAAGGTGCTGTCGATCTGACCGTCGAGTGTGTGCCACGCGTTTTGGTCGAGGGGGCGAAGGGTTGCTTCGTCGTCATCCCATGCGGTTTCGAGGTCCTTGATTCGGGTCTTCGCACCGGTCTGGTCGCCGGCCTGCACCTTCGCGAGCGTGTCCTGGGTGATGGTGCGGAACTTGGTTGTTTCGTTCTGCGGGAAGTGAGCTGTCGCATCGCCTGAAGAGAGTGACGTCGATGTGGGCGCAGCGCTGGTGTCGTCCTCGCTCGCCACTGTCGCGTGTGGTTGCGCTGCGGCCCATATGAGTAGGGCTGCCGTGGCGGCGGTGACGGCGGCGTAGTAGCCGATCATGAGGCGTTCGCGGTCCGGATGTGTTGTCGCGGTGGGTGTCTGGGTCCGTTCGGATGCGGGGATGACATCGCTGCGGGTTCGGGTCAGGTATACGACTGCTGCGAGGATCGCGGCGAGGAAGATGACGCTTGTTGTGGCAGTACCCAATCCGAGGCCGTGGTCGGCCGACGGCGAGGCGAACCAGTCGCCGAGGTTCGCTCCCAGCGGGCGGGTCAGGATGTAGGCGAGCCAGAAGGACAGCACCACATTTGCGCCCAGTCGCCAGCCGATCACGATCGAGACGATCAGGCCGGCGGGCAGCAGCACCGAAATTCCGGGTCCCCAGCCGGTGAGGTCCAGTGTCCAGTCACCGGCCGCTGTGCCCAGGGCGAAGGTGACAAGCACTGCGAGCCAATAGAACAGCTCCCGCGGCAAGGTGACGATGCTGTGGATCGACAGCGTCCGCTCCCGCACGAACCACACTCCGAAGACAATGGCCAGCACCGCCGCGAAAACGCCCGTACTGAGTGCGAGCGGAACACCCAGACTGTCGGTGAGGATGTCGGTGTAGAGCGTGCCGGTCACACTCAACACGACAACCGAAAGCCAGTAAGCAAACGGTACATACCGGCTGAGCCGCAGCTGCCACCCCAGCACCGCCGCCAGCACGACGGTAAAAATGACCGCCGTAAGGCCCAGCCCAACCCCCAAAGTCAGGTTGATCCAGTCGGCGAAACTCTCACCCACGGTCGTACAGAGGATCTTGATGATCCAAAACCACACCGTGACCTCAGGCACCTTACTGAGCAGCACACGGGTCGTAACGGCACCAGATCTCGTCGTCTCGGTCACAGCGCCGGACTCTAACCACGACTCCCTGAACTAACGCTGAGAGCGCCCGGCGGGTGGGAGACGCAACAAAGAACAAAAGATAAGGACGCCTGGACGAGAAGAAGAGAAAACGACCAAAGAACAAGACGAGAAAAGAATAAGGACGCGAAAGGGGCTGGTCGGTCCGCCAGTCTGAATATCCTTATATCACAACACAATACGCCTTTCCGGGTGTGATCACCGGCGGTAGAATAGAGGCATGAATCCGGGGGGAGAATCCGCAACTGCTGTCAGTGCGCACGCACTGACAGCAGCGGTCGATGACCTCCTGAACGCGTCGCTGGTTCCGTTGCAGGATGATGAATTCATCGCGGTGATGCGGGAAGTGGAAACCTGTAAGCGCAAGCTCCAAGCGGTCGAGACCCGGTACGTCATCGAGACCACCACTCGAGGTCTGGCTCAGCGTGGCGGGGTCGCCACCCCGAAAGTGTTTCTGCGCCAAACCCTGGGTATCTCCCGCGCCGATGCGGCGTCCCGCGTGAACATCGCTGTGGAGACCGGTCCGCGCATCGTGTCCGGGGTCGAGCTGGAACCGACCTTGGCGCACGTCGCCAAAGCCCACCGTGAGGGTGCCATCTCCGTCGAGCATGTGCGGCGGATCATGACGGTGATGAACCGGTTGCCCGGCAGTCTCGACGCCGATGTGCGTGAAGCCACGGAGCTGCAGTTGACCGAGTTCGCCCCCACCGGGTACCCGGAAGGATTGCCGGTCATGGGGGAGGTGTTGTTGGCGGGCTTGGACCCGGATGGCACCTTGAGCACTGATGCCGATCGTGAGCGGATGCGCGGGCTGACCCTCGGTGCCGAACGCGCGGACGGGATGTCCCCGTGGGTGGGGGAGATCAACCGGAAGCTGCGGTCGGTGTTGGAGCCGATGTTCGCGAAGCTGGCCCGCCCGGGGATGTGCAACGCGAAGGACCCGCAGAGCCCGTGGGTGGCTGATCACAAGCTCACTGCGCAGGAGTTGGCGGCGTGCGCCGAACGCGATACCCGTACCCCGGCGCAACGTAATCATGATGCGTTGCTGGCGTTTTTGCGTCCGGAGTTCGGTGGCCCGGCCAAGCTCGGCAAGCACCGCGGCCTGCCGGTGTCGGCGATCGTCACCATGAGTGTGGCTGATCTGGAAGCGCGAGCGGGTGTGGCGACGACGGCGTCCGGTGGGATCGTGTCGATCCCGCAAGCCCTCGAGTTGGCTGCCAAGTCCAACAAGTACCTCGCGGTGCTCAACCCGGTGGGGTTGCCGTTGTATCTGGGTCGCGGCGACCGACACGCGGGCCTCGAGCTCGCCCAGCGCTCATCCAGCACCGAATGTGACACCGGGTCAGCGTTTCTCGGCGACGATGCCCGCCCCGCCGGTCGTGAGCGCGGTCCGGCCGGTTCCGACCGCGACGTGCGCGCATCCGGCACCGAGTACGACTCCCGGTCGGAGATCCTCAGCTACGGCCCTCGGCCCGCCAGCCTCGCCTACGACCCGCGGTCGGCTGGGTTCGGCCCGGGTCCCCGGTTGGCCGGTCCCGACTGCGACCTGCGCTCATCCAGCACCGAATCCGACTCCGGGGCAGCGATCCTCAGCGACGACGCTCGCCCCGCCAGTGCCGAGTTCGGTCCGTGTTCAGGAAGCTCCGAGCATGGTCCGGGTTCAGTCGGTTCCGACCAGGAGCCCCGGTTGGCCAGTCCCGCACAACGACTGGCACTCATCGCCTCCGAGAAGGGTTGCACCCGCCCGGGGTGTGACGCGCCTGCGACCATGTGCGCGGTGCACCATATCGACGAGTGGGCAAAGGGTGGCAGGACCGATATCGACAACCTCACCCTGGTATGCGACCACTGCCACGCCCAGGTCCACGACGGGCCCGGCGGGTGGAAAACCGTTGTCATGGGACCGGATTCGGAGTTCCCGGGGCGGACCGGGTGGATCGGGCCACCACACATCAACCCGACCGGGACACCGCAGGTGAACCATGTTCACCACCCCCTCGAGCAGAAGGCCGCCGCCCTGGCACGCATCCGAGCCCGCAACGAGCGAGAGCGGAAACGCTTCCGCCAGTAGGTCTTCTCCACCGACCTGTCCCACCGCCGGACTCCAGCCCGCCGGTGCTACAGGTCGTTGTGCGGGTTGGTTCTTCGGGTTCTCGGTCTTGTGGTTCTTGTCTTTTCGGGTTTTGTTCTCGAGAACGGGACCACAGCCAGTCCTCCGGCCGGTACCGCAGCATCCCCCGGTACTGCGGAAGGTAAATCGGGTACCCCTCCCGACGCCACCAGCACGGCCATCTCGAGCTTTGCTCGCACCCCTGCCAGACCAGCCCTGCCCGGGAGGCAAGAAACCCAGGTGCACCGACCGTTTCGGCATAGAAAACGTCGGATACCGGGGACGGAACAGCGGGTGTCTCAGCGGCACAACCGTTATGGGGTCTGTGCCGCTGAGACACGTGCTGTGCGGTCGGGAGACGGGCTGTGCGGTCCCCCCATTTGGGGGAGTTGACAGCATCGGGAGCCGACGCCGGCTACGTCACCCAGGGTTCCGAGGCTTCTTCTTGTTCTGCATGACGGGAGGAATGCCGGTAACGGCCCACACGCCCTTCAGGATGAGTCTGGCGTTCGTGCCGGAGGCCCTCAACGGTCAAAACCGTTGAGGGCCTCCGGTAGTCCGGGGTCAGGGGGCTGGGTGGAAGAGGGTGCCGTGGTAGATGCCTCGGAGGGTGCGGAGGGCGACTGTCGACCAGGCGGCGAGGAGGAGGGCGAAGAGGGCTATCGCGGTGAGGGCGAAGAGGTTTGCGCCGGTGTGGGTGTAGAGGACGGTGCTGCCGGTTACACAGGTGCCCAGGGGGAAGGTGAAGCCCCACCAGGTCATGTTGAAGGGCATGGTCTTTCGGGTGTGGTAGGTGACGGCGATGGCGAGGGCCAGCCAGAGGAGGGCGAAGCCCCAGGTGGGGACGCCGAAGATGAGGGCGAAGACGTCCAGGCCGGCGGCTTCGCGGTCGGGGAGGGTGGTGGGGGCCACGTTGGCGAGTTGACCTGCGGCGGTGACGGATTGGCCGAGGGGGCCGAGGACCAGCCAGACGGTGGCGACCATGCCGGCGGCGGGGAGGCCGTGGTGCAGCAGGCGGGACCAGATGACGGTGATGGTTGCGATGGCGGCGATGAGGCTCAGGCCGAACATGGCCAGGCAGAGGAAGAGCATGGTCATTCGGGGCTGGCCGGCGGGGATGTGGGGGATGAGCAGGGCGCCGGTGGCGGCCGAGACCATGGGAGGCACCACGGGCATGAGCCAACCGCCGAAAGCGGCATCACTGTCGAAATTGTGGCGGGTGATCATGCGGAAGGGAATGGCGCACGCGGCCAGCAGCCCGAGGGCGGTGCCCGCGGTCCACAACACCCAGTCGATGGCCACGGCGGCGGACATTCCGATCACGTCACTGCCGAGCACGAGGGTGCCCGCGCCGACGGTCATCAGCGCCATGGGGGGAGCGCCGTAGAACTGCATCATGACCGGATGCGCGCCGTGCGAGCGTGCGATCTCGGGGTAGCGCCGCCAGTGCGCCACCCAGGCGCCGGCCAGTACGACCAGCAGCAGCGCGGCCAATGCCCACACCACGGTGGCGGCGGCGCGCAGGCCGGGGAACTGCAGTGGGAGGGTGGCGGCGGAGTTGGCGACAATGCCGGTGCCCATCACCACGGCGAACCAATTCGGTCCGAGCGAACGCAGGGCATCGCCTGGTTCCTGACCGGGGCGGACGGCATAACGCGACTTCACGGACGTACGCGCCGCCGCAACCGGGGAGACGGTATCGGTGCTGCGGCGGAAGGTCACTGTGGTCATGTATTCAGCATCGGCCGGGTAAGGATGTCCCGGTACCGGTCACAGTTCGATGGATGCATAGAACCGTTCTATGCCTGCCCTCGATCCGCCCTATCCAGGAGGAGAGACTTCATGACCGACCGCGTGGATATCGAGACCCCGTTGGGGTTGGTCACCGTGTACCGAACCGGCGCTGGTGAGCCGGTTCTGCTGTGGCCCAGCCTTTTGATGGACCACACCTTGTGGACCAAGCAGGTGGAGCATCTGGCTGGGCGGTACCAGACCCTTGCGATCGATCCTCCGGGCCACGGGACCAGCTCACCGGTCACGCGGACGTTCACCCTCGGCGAATGTGCCGATTGCGCGTGCGCCATCCTCGATGCGCTGGAGATCCCTCGTGCTCATATCGTCGGCAACTCATGGGGCGCGATGACGGGTGCGGTGCTGGCGGCGCGATATCCCGAACGGGTGGCATCGGCAGTGCTGTTGAACGGCACGGCCTCCCCGGCAGGCCGACTCCAGCGCATGAAGTTTCGTGTCCTCGTGACGGCCGCGGGCATTCTCGGCGGGCTCCGTCCACCGCTGGATCGTGCGGTGCTGCGCGCGTTTCTCGGCCCGACGTCCCTGCGTAGCCGACCGGAAGCAGCCGAGACCGTTCTCGAGGTCGCGTCCAGGGTGAACGTCGAGTCGGCGCGGTACTGCGTGCGCAGTGTGGTGTCCCAGCGTCCGGACAATGTCGGTCTTCTCGCGGCAGTTTCGTCCCCAGTTCTGGTGGTCGCCGGGGCTGAGGACCGGATATTCCCGATCAGTGAAGTCCAGGCGATGGCCGCGGCGATTCCTGGCGCCCACTTCGTCGTGATCGAGGAGGCCGCGCACCTGCTCGCTCTAGAAGTTCCCGACCGCATCAACGAGTTGGTGAGCGACTTCCTCGCCCAGCACAGCTTCAGCTGACGACCGAGAACCGCCGCGGGACAGGGGTGGTCCGTACCTGCCGCGCCAGGCCGAGATCCGTCGGCTGGGCACTCCGATTGTCGAACCGCTCGAATACCGCCGCCAATTCCGGTGACCAGCGCGCGAATTCACCACGTACCGGCCCCTCGGTATCCAGCTGGCACACCACGCCGATGGCGGTGAGCAGCGCGCGGGCGAACGGCGTGACGTAGGCGGGGATGCTCATCTGCCGATGCGCATTCGTCAGCCGCAGATCCATGACGTGCCGTACCCGATGCCGCAGCCACTCGGTGCTGAATCGGAAATCATGCTGCGTGAACGGTTCGGTGGCCACCGCGATTCCCTCGGCAATGGTCGCCACGTCGTAGGCGCGATCAGCCTCGACGAACCCGTGCCGCCGCAGCGCGGTATCGAGATCGGCCATGGTGCCATTGAGTGCGGCGTCCATGACTTCACTGACCAGATCCTCGAATCCGACAGCCGGCCAGACGACGCACGCCCCGAAGTCGACGACCCCGAGCCGCCCGTCCGGCAGCACCCGGAAATTACCGGGATGCGGATCGCAGTACAGCAGCCCGGTGCGCGTCCACGACGACAGCAGGAATCGCAGAATGAGCATCCCGACGCGGCTGCGTTCCTCCGGCGCACCGGATTCGATAATGCGCGAGACCGGTGTGCCGTGCAGCCATTCGCTGACGATCACATTGCCGCGCTGGGTAATGACCTTGGGCACAACAAAATCCGGGTCGTCGGCATAGACCTCGGCGAAGACACGCTGGTGCTCGGCCTCGGCCGCATAGTCGAGCTCCTCGGCCACGGAGGTGCAGATGGCCTCGGTCACCGCGGGCACATCGGCGCCGGGAACGAAGACGGTGGCCAGTACCGACAGTCGCCGCAACTGTTCGAGATCATTGAGCACAGCCTCGTGCGCGCCCGGGTACATGACCTTCACCGCCGCCTGCCGGCCGTCGCGCCACACCGCACGATGCACCTGGCCGATGGAGGCGCCCGCCGCGCGCCGATCGTCGAATTCCCGAAAGTTCCAGCGCCAGCTCTCGCCCATCTCCGCGGCCATGGTCTCGTGCACCCGGGACGGCAGCATGGTCGGCGCCGAATCCTGCAGCTGCGCCAGTGCCGTTCGATACGGCTCGGCCAGGTCCGGCGGCAAGGCGAGTTCGTACAGCGCGAGCAGCTGCCCCAATTTGGTGGCGCACCCCTTGAGTTCGCCGAGCACCTCGAAAATGTGCTGCGCCGTGCGTAGTTGGATGTCCTGGCTGACCTCGGCGGCGGATCTGCCGCGGGCCCGTTGCGCGACCCCCGCCGCCTGCCGCCCGGCGAACGCGATGGGCAGGGCGGCGATTTTGGCATTGCGAACCGCGGTCCGAACCGGCGGCGTGCCACCGGTACCCCTTGAACGACTGCTGGTTCGCCGCTTGGTCATTGCTCACCTCATTGTGTACGCGGCGCACGGCAGTTTCGGTGCGGCCCGCCGCGGTGTGCGCACGTGCAGTTTGGCATATAAGAGCTTAAACTGTCTGGGACGTATCCGAAAG
The DNA here is from genome assembly GCF_025465275.1 of Nocardia sp. Lineage (GTDB taxonomy): Bacteria > Actinomycetota > Actinomycetes > Mycobacteriales > Mycobacteriaceae > Nocardia. The sequence continues at coordinate 62,797 of NZ_JAODNK010000176.1, forward strand.
TTGTCGAAAGGTGACAGGATGGGTGCCCAGACGGTCGTCGCGGATGTCGCCGACGAACTGGCTCGCCGCGTCGCGACCGGCGAATACGCGCCCGGCGATCTGATGCCATCCGTTCGCCAGGTCGCCGAGGAATTCGAAATGAACCGGGCCACCGCGCAACTGGTGCTCGGCAGGCTGGAGTCCTACGGATTCGTGGACGCGCACCGCGGCCGCGGCTTCACGGTGCGTGATGTGCGCCGGGCCGGTGGGCTGGACGTCTACCGCCGCCTGTTCCGGCTCTCCATGCACGCGCCCGAGGTGGCGGCCGATATTTTCCGCAATATCGTTGCCGCCGAACGGGTCATCGTGCTCGACGCGCTGCTGGACTACACCGAGGGGGAGGGCGGCGTCGAGCCCCGGGCGCTGCACGGCGCCATCGATGAGCTGGAGACCCTGGCCCGCAGCGAGCATCCCGATCATGCCGGGATGCTGATCATCGAAATCGGTGTGGTGCGCACTCTTCTCACCGATCTCGGGCACACCATGCAGCGTGCGGTGCTGAATTCGGTCGGCGAAATGCTGTTCGAGGTGCCGGAGGCGGTGCAGGCGTATTTCGCGGCCTCACCGGATCTGCATGTGCTGGTGTGGCGCGCGTTGCTGGCGGTGTGGGAGTCCGATTCCGGCCCCTCCGAACCGCAACTGTCGCTGTTCGAGGATCTGTTCGCCATGTACCACGAGAGGGTCGTCGCGCATTTCGAGGAACTGGTCGGCGTCACGGAGGATGCCGGAATTTCTGCGCGACAAGCTATTTGACCAACCGTCTGAGACACTCTAGTCTTCGATTCGTGTCCGTGGGGCATGCTCTGTCACCTTCGCCCAGGCGAGCAATGGCGATACGAATCGAGGCACCATGGCGGGCAAGAGAAGAACCGGTCTGGCACGGTCGGCGAAGATCGCGGCACTGCCGGTGGGCATTATGGCCCGGCGCATGACTGCCACCGGCAAAGCCATCATGACCGGCGCCGATCGCGGCACCATCGACGAGGCGCTGATCGACAAGGCCGCCGATGAGGTCTTCCGGGTGCTCGGCGAACTCAAGGGCGGCGCCATGAAACTCGGGCAGGCGCTCAGTGTCGCCGAGGCCGCGGTGCCCTCCCGCTTTGCCGACCGCTATCGAGATGCCCTGTCGCGCTTGCAGAATCAGGCGCCTCCCATGCCGACGGCGCAGGCGCACCGCGTGCTCGACGAGCAACTGGGTACCCGCTGGCGCGAGCGGTTCTCCCTGTTCGAGGACGAGCCGGTGGCCGCGGCCAGTATCGGCCAGGTGCACCGGGCGGTATGGAAGGACGGCCGCACCGTCGCGGTGAAGATCCAGTATCCGGGCGCGGATGTCGCACTCATGTCGGATCTCAAACTGCTGCAGATGCTTTCGGGCACCTTCGGGGTCTTCATGCCCGGCGTGGACGTGAAAGCGCTGATCGAGGAATTCGTCTCGCGCACCGAGGATGAGCTCGACTACCGGCTCGAGGCCGATCATCAGCGGCGCTTCGCCACCGCCTACGCCGGCGACCCGAAATTCTTCGTGCCCCGGGTGATCGCGAGCGCGCCCAAGGTCATGGTCACCGAATGGATGTCGGCCACCCCGCTGTCGAAGATCATTGCCGAAGGCACTGTCCAGCAGCGGAATCGGGTCGGAGAACTGCTGGTCGAGTTCGGGCTGAGCTCACCGAAGCGGGTCGGATTCCTGCACTGTGATCCGCATCCGGGCAATTACCAATTGCTCGACGACGGCCGGCTGGGCATTATCGACTTCGGCGCCACCATCGCCGTGCCGGACGGCCTCCCGCCGGTGGTGGGCGAGCTGGCCCGGCTCGCCGTCGCCGAGGACTACGACGCGCTGATGGCTTCCCTGCACGCGAATGGATTCGTGCGCCCCGGCCACGATATCGACCTGGAACCCATCAAGCGCGTGGTCTCGCCGATCGTCGCCGAATTGCAGGGTGAGCGGCTGCACATCAGCCGGGATCTGTTGCAGGGCCACATGTTGCGCGCCATGGATTTGCAGAACGTATCGATGAACAACACGTTCGCCGTGCGCACGCCGCCCGAACTCCCCGATCTGGTCATGCTCGGCCGCGTGCTCGGCGGAGTTGTCGCCGTCTGTGCGCAGCTGGATGCCGAAGGCGCCTTCCTCGGCCTGCTGGAACGCTGGCTGCCCGGCTACGTGCAGGAGGGCGAAGCCGCCTGAGCTGCAGCGGATTTCAGCTCGGTGCAGCGAGTGTGGTGTCCAGCCGCACCCGGCCTGACGCTCACCCCGCGACGAACGCGGCAGCCGCGATGAGTGCTGCGATGACGGTGAGCGCCAGCGCCGCGAGGATCAGCAGATTCCGTGGCGTGGGCGGTTCGGCGGGGGGAATCGGTCGATCGGCCATCGGGGCTCATCTCCTGAACGGTATGGGTGGTGGCAGCGGATCATCGTATTCCGGTGGTTCCCAATAGGTTTGCAGTCCCGGCCGCTGCGGCATGAGCTCGGCGGCCTCCCGCGCCACCCCGACGAAGCCGGGATGGTCGATGACGAAGCGGACCGCCCGCTCCACCTCGGGTCCGCTGCCGACTCGCATCAGGCCCCGGGTGAAATCGGGGAAGGCGCGGGTGAAGTAGTAGATCAGCCGCGATTCCGCGCGCAGCGGCAGCATGGCGCGATTCGCGGCGGCCGCCGCGACGATCTTGCGGCCGGCCTTGTCCGGATGCATGCCCAGCAGTGTCATGCCCTTCACCACGATCTGCCGGGTGATGGCGACCTGCTCGGTGCTGAGCGTGGCCAATGTGGCGGTGGCGGCCAGATTGGTGGCGATCAATCCCGGGCACACCACGGTGACACCGATTCCGAGCGGAGCCATTTCGACGCGGAGGGTCTCGCTGAGATGTTTCACCCCGGCCGCGGTGAAGGCGTAGGGCGTGCCCATCCGTATGGGCGCGAAGGCGGCGACCGAGGAGATGTTCACCAGTTGCCCGCCGGTGCCGCGCTCGGCCATCTGCGCGCCGAACAGGCGGCACCCGTGCACGATCGCGGTCAGATTGACATCGACAATGCGCCGCAGATCAGCGGGCCGGATGTCGAAAAATGGCCCGCCGACCACGATTCCGGCATTATTGACCACTACGTCGGGCACACCGTGCGCGGTTTTCACATGGTCCGCCAGGGCTTCGAGCGAGAGTGGATCGGCTACATCGAGGGCATACGGGAAGGCCGAACCGCCCGCCGAATGAATCAGTGCCGCAGTGTCTTCGGCGGTAGCGAAGTTGATGTCGGCGACAATGATCTCGGCCCCGCGGGCCGCGAGGGCCTTGGCGGTGCCGCGACCGATGCCACTGCCTGCCCCGGTCACCACGGCAAGTCGCGGGTGGAAGGGTTTCATTTGTGGTCTACTCCTCCGCTGGAGAGTCAGAGTGTACACTGTCTGGGACAGTATGTGGAAGTATGAGAACGCAGCGCCGCAGCCGCGGAATCAGGGGACCTCACATGGCAGGCTTCGAGAACGAAGTTGTCGTCATCACCGGTGCCGGTGGCGGTATCGGCCGCGCGGTGGCGCAACGCTTCGCGCGTAAGAAGGCCATCGTCATCGCCGCCGATCTCGATAAGGCGCGGGCCGTGCAGACGGTGGAATCCATCGAAGCATTCGGCGGTGTCGCCACACCCTATGCGGTGGACGTGGCCGATGCCGCGGCCATGGAATCTTTCGCCGAGGACATTCACACCGAATTCGGTACGCCGAAGGTGCTGGTCAACAATGCCGGATACAGCACGGCCGGGCCGTTTCTGGAGCACACCCTCGAGGACTGGGAGCGACTGCTCGGCGTCAATGTCTGGGGATTGATATACGGCTGCACCCACTTCGGGCGGCAGATGGTCGAATCCGGGCGCGGTGGGCGCATTATCAATGTCACCTCGGTGGCGGCCTTCACGCCGATTCCACTGAGCACCCCGTACTGCGCGAGCCGGGCGGCGGCGCAAATGCTCACCGAGGGTTTGCGATTGGAGTTCGCCGGCACCGGTGTGGGTGTGACGGCGGTCTGTCCGGCCCTGGTGCACACCGGAATCTACGAGGACGGTGAGGTCGATAGGGGCGCCGCGGTGGATGTGGCGCGCACACTCAGCGTGATCTCGCTGGCCGAGCGCTTCGTCGCGCACAGCCCGGAGAGCATTGCGCGCACCATCGTCCGGGTGGCGGCCCGCAATCCAGCCGTGGTGCCGACCCCCATCGAGGCCCGGGCGTTGTACCTGGCCACCCGGGTCTCGCCGGGCGGTGCGCGGCTGGCTGCGCGAGTCCTGCGGCCGGACAAGCTGACCGGATTGCGAGCGCGCGTGACCCGCCCGGCGGTGCTGACGCGGATCGATGACTATCTGACGCGGAAGCTGGAGGGTCTGGACCGGCGGTAGCGCAGTGTGCGGATCGCGGTGTGCGCCGGGATCCGCACTGCGGCAACAACTTAGATGCGAGCGGCTAGACCCTTGATGCCGAAGGAGGCGAAGGGCCGGATGAACGGTGCGGCCCAGCGCAGCGGCAGGAACGAGCCGATACGCGGCTGGAATGCGATGGTCCAGGTGAGTTGCGTACCGTCCGCGGTCTCGGTCAGCCGGTAATCCTCGGCGAAGGCCTTGATCAGGAAGGGAATCGAGATCTTGGTGCCGGAGACGGTGAGCTGCGTGTTGGGCGCCATGATGATCACCCGCTCCTGCACCGCGAACAGCAGTCCGTCGAAACTGCGCAGCGCGCCTTCCCTGCGGTAGTCGTCGCGGTAGCGAATGCCATTGATCAGCGGGATCCAGGAGAAGGTGCCGTTGAGCTGCAAGGCATCCCACACCTTGTGCGGCGGAAACGGGAATTCGCGGCTGGCGGTCACGGTGAAGGCGGCGCGGTCGATGAATTCGCCGACGTCCGCCGAGGTGATCGGCCGTACCTCGAATCCATTGTCCGCCAGGACGTCTTTCGTCCACCTGCGCATGAGGAGCGCGGAAATGCCGCCGGCGATCGCGCCCAGGACGACTATGACCGCCACGACGATGATGACTGTGACCATGAAGTTGGTTCCTTCTCGACGAACGGCGTGCGGGCGTCAGAACTGGCTGGCGCCGTGACGATTTCGGCGCGCAAAGGCCCAGGCGGCACTGCCTGCCACGGTGGCCGCGGAGGCTGTCGCGCGGACGGTGCGCATTCGGTAGATCTGCCAGATACCGAAGAGCGCGGCGATCCCCGCGGGAATCAGCATGAGCGCCGAGGTGGTCAGCAGGGCTGCCCAGTTCGGCATCCATTGTGCGAACAGTTCGGTCAGGAAGCGGAAGAAGTAGATGGTCCCGTAGATGGCCGCGATGAGTGCGAAACTCAATGCGGCGAGCGCGATTACGCCGCGTGCTACTTCGGCGGCGAGGAACTTCCCGGCCCGGTACAGCCTGGGTCCGAGCCAGGCGGACAGCTCTGCCAGCAGTATTCGGACGATCTGCTCGATCGGGCTCGGTTGCGGCTCGATCGCCGTGCTGTAGCCGGCTTGGTCGGTAGCCATCCGCGGCCCCCTCGGTGGATGTGATCATCGGCGACCGCCTGCCGCCGGAACTGTCGCATCCTAACACGTTCGGATAGATTGTCTCAGACGGCAGATTTCCTCTGAGGAGTGTGACACCGCATGGCCAATACGCTCTCGGCCGGGACGACCACGGCGAGCCTTCCGCTCATCGCACGACGCTGGACCATCGACGACATTCCCGATCAGACCGGCAAGACCGCGGTGGTCACCGGCGCGAACAGCGGCCTGGGTCTGCGCACCGCGGAAGCCTTGGCCGCCAAGGGCGCTCACGTGCTCATGGCCTGCCGCAATGAACTCAAGGCCGCCGCGGCGCTGGAGTCCGTGGCCGCCGCCGCGACCGGCCCGAAACCCGAAGTGCTGCCGCTGGATCTGGCCGACCTGACCTCGATCCGCCGTGCCGCGGACCATCTCGACGTGCGCGGCAATGCCATCGACGTGCTGGTCAACAATGCGGGCGTGATGGCGCTGCCGCGCAATGTGCGGACCGTGGAGGGGTTCGACGCCCAATTCGGCACCAACCACCTCGGTCACTATGCCTTCACCGGCCTGTTGCTGCCCGCTTTGCTGCGCGCACCCAGCCCACGGGTCGTCACCGTGTCCTCCATCGCGGCCTGGGGCGGCGTCATCAATTGGCCCGATCCGAACTGGCGTGTGCTCTACGTTCGCTGGCTCGCCTACAGCCAATCCAAACTCGCCAACCTGCTCTTCACCGCGGAGCTGAATCGCCTTGCGCGCCAGCACGGTACCGCCCTCACCGCGGTATCCGCTCATCCCGGCCTCTCCGCGACCCACCTCTACGATTCCGGAGCCGAGAAGGGGGTATCCGGCCGCCTGGCCGCCCTCCAGCAGCGGGCGCTCGTCGGCCTCGCACAATCCGATCGCATGGGTGCCCTGCCCCAGCTCTATGCCGCCACCATGCCCAATCTTCCGGGCAACTCCTACCTCGGTCCCGCCTTCGAAACCTTCGGCTATCCGCGCCGCGCCCTTCGAAATCCACTGGCCTACAGTCGAACCCAAGCTCGGGCCCTCTGGCGCCTGAGCGAATCCCTCACCGACATCCACTACCCCTGGCCTGAGTGACGGCAAAAGCCGCATTGGGTCCGAGGTCGGACTCGAACGCGTATATCGCCAGTTCGGTGCCGGCGATCATCGGCGCGGGGAACAGCGGTTCGTAGTCGGCGTTCTTTTCGACCAGGGCGCGCCAACGCGCGGTCGGCCGGGACACTGCGGTGCTCATGCCGCGAGGCTGACCGGCCGACCGGCACCATCCGAGCTAGGAGGGAACGGAGACGGTGAAAAGTTCTTCGGCGCGGCGGGTGTCCATGTCCTCGCGGACCCGGTGGATCAGGCCGTTGTGCAATTCGAAGATGAAGCAGTAGTCGGCGGCGCGGATCTCGCCGGAGTCGGACATGTTCGCCCATGTGTCCGGATATGGCTGGCCGGGGTACGCCGCCGCGCGCAGACTCGGGGGTATGGAAGCGTTCCAGGGTGTTGTCACGACCGGCATCTACTGCCTGCCGCCGTGCCCTGGTCGTCCGCTGTCGGAGAACGTGGTGCCCTTCGCCTCGGCGGCGGGCGCCGAGGCCGCGGGATTCCGCGCCTGCCATCGATGCCGGCCGTATCGCGGCGACCAGCGACCCTCGAACGCCTCCGAATTGGTCTGCCACGCTGTGGATCTCATTGCCTCCGGAGTGCTGGACAGCAGCAACGAGGCCGATCTCGCAGCGCGACTGGCGGTGTCGGAGCGGCACCTGCGCCGAATGTTCCGCGAACAGGTCGGCGCCACACCCGATCAGCTGGCCCGGTCCCGCCGCGCGCATTTCGCCCGGCGCCTGCTGGACGATACCGATCTCTCGGTCACCGATATCGCCTTCGCCGCCGGGTTCGGCAGCCTGCGCCAATTCAATCGGGTCATGGTCGCGACGTTCCGCGCCACACCACAGGAATTGCGCACCCGGCGGCGTCGCGCGGATCGTCTGGTGGCGGACGGAGGTATCGCGCTCCGGGTCCCGCTGCCCGAACCGGTGCAGCTGGATCGGCGACTGTCCGAGCTCGCCCGCACTGCCATCCGCGGCATCGAGCACGTCACCGTTGAGCACTACCGGCGAACGGTGTCGATGGACGGTGCCCCCGGCGTCATCGATATCAGCGCGGACGCCTCCGGTCACCCGCTGCTGGTCGCGCACCTGCCTCGACTCGAAGGTCTTCTACATCTGGTGGCGCAGGTGCAATGGCTGCTCGGTGGCGGCACATGGGATCCGCACGAGGCCGATGTCCGAATTATGGTGATGGACAATGTCGGCGCGGCAGCCGCGCCCGGCGTGCTCGCCGAGATCGTCGAACGGCACGGTGCGCCGATCAATGGATTGGGCCGATTCGGTCTGACCCATCTGTTCCCCACGGCAATCGCTCTCGCCGGTGCCGACCTGAATACGTGATCTCCCGACCAACCGGCGGCAGCGGGTCTACCGTGCGAGAATCTGGCTGCCTGATTGCTCGATTGCCCCGATAGTGCGCGAGGAGACGTTGTGAGTGTGAGGTTCCTGATTGGTTTGCCCGTTGCGGTGCTGGCGGTAGGGCCGGTGTTCGCACTGGCCGGGACGGCGCCCGCGCAGGCGCCCGCGCAGGCGCTGCCTACTCGGCCGGGGATTTCGGTCAACTACAGCTGCACCGCGCAGACTTGGGCCGGGGATCCGCTGCCGACCTTGTCGGTGACGGCGACCCAGGGTATGCGCCAGGCTCAGGGTCAGGCGAAGACCATGTGGGGTGGAACCGCCAAGTTCGCGACCATCACCTGCACGCCGGTCTGAGCTGAACTGTCAGATGGCGCGGCGGTGGTTCAGGTAGGCGAAAGAGGCCAGTCCCAGCGGGATCTGGAACCAGAAGGTGAGTAGCCGGAAGCCCAGGGCCACCGCGACCGCCACGCCGCCGGTCAGTCCGGCAATAGCCGTGAGTCCGGCAGCGAGGGTGATCTCCTTCGCTGCCACCCCGCTCGGCGACGGCAGTAGCGGCCCCAGCGCCACTGTCACCAGCTGAACCACGAAGGTGTCGCCCAGGCTCAGATCCGCGCCGACGGCATGCAGTACCGCCCACAGCGCCACCACCATGAGTAGCGGCTGCACCAGCGCGGCAACCCACAGCGGTGCGGCGCGGCCCGGCCGGAGTGCGGTGGCGGCCACCGACTTCCACGCGAATTCCGCATCCGAACGTCCGGAACGGACCCGGTGCGCGAGCTCCCGCCAGCCACCGCGAGCCGCCACCCGGCGACGCAGGGTCACTATCCCGAACACTGCCAGTGCGCCGACGACCACGAGGATCGCTGCCGCCACCGCACCTGTGCGCCAAGGATTCTCGGTTGCGTGATGCCACCACATCGAGGCGCGCGCGCCCAGATCGTGCCAGGGTGATTGCGAGCCGGTCCGCCGCACCAGACTGGGTGTGGCCAGCAGCGCGACGATTACCAGCGGTATCCGCACCACCAGCGCCGCGAAGCCCATCAGCGTCATGGAGGCGACCGCCGCACTGTGGCTGAGACCCTCCCGGCGCAGGAAACGGAGCCGGATGAGCAGCGAGGCGGCCGGTACCAGTCCGATGGCGGGTACGGCCAATTGGAGTGCGAAGAGCCGGCGTGCGGAGGGCTGTGCCGGAATGGACCCGCGCAGCATCCATACCGAGGTGGGCCAGAGGCCGAGGGTGGCGAGGGCCGCCAGCGCCAGCCAGCGTGGGTCGGCACCGAGCAGGGCACGCATGCCCGCCGCTACCGTCTCGTGCTGCCAGATCGCGGCGGCGACCACCACGACCGAGCAAACGACTGTGGGGAGCGCCTTTCTCGCTGATGCGGGAATGGCCGGGGCCATCGGCTCTCCTTGGTTCGCGGACGCGGTGATTGACCTGTGCATCGCAGAGGTGATGCCCGAGGTTAACGTGCCCGAGGCTGGGGCGGCCACCCTTCCGGCACAACGGTGGGCCCTGCCGGACAACCGGAATTGGGTGGACCGCCCTCGATTGCCCGCAAACAAACGGTGGAAACCTCGCAAAAAGGAACTTAACGACCTGCCGCGCGATCGCGCTGCTCGCGAATTTGATCCTGTCGAGCCGTCTGGTCATCGAGTTGGGCTCCGGTGAGCGGCCAGATCTGATACGTGAACATCACCTGCTCCGGTCCGCAGTCGCGAGTCAGCCGCAGCGTGGAACCGCCGGCGATGGCGTGACCCGGCTCGTTGAAGAAGATCTGGTGATCGAAATTCAGCGGCGTGCTGCACACGTACATCACATCCACCGTGCCGGTCACCGAATCCGGGTTGTAGCAGCTCACCTCCAGCCTCGAACCAGCCCTGTGGGTGGCCGAGCAGTCGATCTGAGCCAGTGAACTGCTGGGTTCGGCACTGGCGGGAAGGGTCGCAAGCCCGGCCGCGAACAGTCCACCGGCCAGGGCCGTCACTATTCTCGAGCAGGACCTCATACCGTGACCTCCTCGGTCGTCGGGTGCACCGACGCCGCGGGGGTCTCGAACTCGGCGAGTCCGATGCGCGCGTGCAATCGTTTTGCCCACCGCGGAGCCCACCAGCAGCGGTCGCCGAGCAATTTCATGATCGACGGCACCAGCAGCATGCGAATGATGGTGGCGTCCAGTACGAGCGCGACGATCATGCCGTAGGCGATGTATTTCATGAGCACGAGTTCCGAGAGTCCGAATGCGCCGGTCACCACGATCAGCACCAGTGCGGCCGCGGTAATGATGCCGCCGGTGTGCGCGGTGCCGTAGCGAATCGACTCCGGAGTGGACGCGCCTCGCGCCCGCGCCTCGGCCATCCGCGACATCAGGAAGATCTCGTAGTCGGTGGAGAGGCCGAAGATGATTGCGATAATGATCACCAGCACCGGGAAGCTGAGCGGCTGTGGTGTGAAGTTCAGCAGTTTCGCGCCGTGTCCGTCGTAGAAGACGAAGGATAGGAAGCCGAGGGTGCAGGTCAGGCTGAGGGCGCTCACCACCACCGCCTTGAGTGGCAGTACGAAGGAACCGAACGCCAGGAACATCATGATGAACGAGGCGAGTACCAGAATTTCCAGCAGCCACGGTAGTCGATTGATGACGCCGTGGATCGAATCACGTTCCAGCATAGGTAGACCCGTGACATACATGGTCACCCCCGCCGGAGGTGAGATGGACCGCAGCCGGGTGATCACAGTATCGGCATTCTTCGGATCGACCAGGCCGGAGGTATACACCTTGACGTTCACGCCCGCCTCGGCCACGCCATTGGAGAACGGCTTCTCGAAATCCGCGGTCCGCCCCGGCGTCTGATTGGCGGCGGCCACAATCGCGTTGAGGGTGGCCCGGTCCGCGCCCTCGATGACGAGCTTGATCGGCGAGACCCGCTCCTTCGGGAACACCGCATCGAAACTCTGCTGCGCGGAACGGGTTTCATTGCCCGGCGGCAGATACTTCTCGGTCAGCCCCGCGTACTCTGCGTGCAGAAACGGCAGAATCAGCCCCAGTAGCACCAGCATGATCGGATATGCCAGCAGCGCAGGCCGTTTCATGGCCCAGGTCGCCAGCCGCGACCAGAACGAGGCATCGATCTGCTCCGTCGTCCTGGTGCGGGAGAAGCGCTTCAGTCCGAAGGCGTCCACTCGCTTGCCGAGTACGCCGAGCATGGCGGGCAGCACCGTAATCGACAGCAGCGCAGCCAGAATCACCGCGGTCAGTGCGCCCAGGGCCACCGAACGCAGGAAGGTCATGGGGAAGATGAGCACCCCCGCCACGCACACCACGATGATGGTGGCCGAGAAGGTGATGGTGCGCCCGGCCGTCGAAACCGTAATGCGTACCGCCTCTTCCGTGGAGCGGCCTTCGGCGATCTCCTCCCGGAACCGGCTCACCATGAACAGCCCGTAGTCGATGGCCAGGCCGAGGCCGATCAGGGAGATGACCGCATCGGCGAACTGGTGCACGGGCATGAACCCGGTCAGCACCTTCATCACACCCCAGGACCCGGCAATGGTGAGCCCGCCGATGATCAGGGGCAGCGCGGCCGCGATCACGCCGCCGAAGACGAAGAACAGCACCACCGCCACCAGGGGCAGGGCGATGAGATGCATGCGCTCGATATCGGTCTGCATGGTCAGCCCCACCGCGTCGGCCACCGGCACCCGCCCGGCAATGCGCACGTCCAGGCCGGTAATCGCCAGCTTGTCCTTGATCTGGTGGTAGCAGTCGACGCTGTCCTGATCGCCGGTGCCCTGCAGTCCGATGCTCACGAAGGCCCGGGTCTTGGAGTCGTCGATGAAGCGGGTCTTGCCGAGGCTGCCGTTCCAGTAGCCGCTGACGTCCTTGATCTGAGTTCGATAGTCGGTCAACAGCTTCTGCGTCAGATCCCGCCCGGCCGCCTCGATATCCGGATCGGTGATGTGCTTGCCGGCGGGCGCGCTGTACAGCGCGATCACATCGCCGTCGAAGTCACGGCCGAAGGTCTTGTCGGCCAGCTTCGTGCCCGCCACCGATTCGCTGGTGTCGTCGAAGAAGCCCTGCGCGGTCAGCTTGTCCTGATATCCGAGCCCGTACAGGCCCGAAACCCCCATCAGCACAATGAATCCGATGATTACGGTGTAGCGGGCGTGGTATGTCCACCGCCCCATCCAGTGGAACACGATCGGATCTCCCCTCGGGAACCCGCGCTCAGGAGGCGCAGGCGGGCGACTTGTAGTCGGTTTGGGCCAGGATTCCGCAGATCTCGCTGACCGGAAGCTTCCATTCCCCGTTCACCGCACTGAGATTCAGCGGCGCGGACCGGCGATTGCCATTCCCGTCCTTGTCCAGCCAGAAGTCGGCCTCGAGCACATCGCCATTGAGCGCCACCGAGCCCGCCGTCACGCCGAAGGTCGCATTCGGGTTCTCGGACATGGCCTTCTGGAGTTCGGGCAGATCACCCCGGAACTTCTCGCCGCCCGCGACAATGGACAGCCGCTGATCATCGGTGACCTGGCGGCCCTTGCCGAACAGGTTCTGCAGCTGGGTATTCAGCTGGTCGGCGGTGAGCGGGGTCGGCAGCGCGCCGCTGACGGTGGCCGCGATCGTGGTGGTGGGCGCCACGGTAATGGTGACGTCGCTGCTCCGGACGTTTCCGGAGCCACAATCGATAAGTGTCAGAGACAGTAGAGCTCCGGCCACAGCCAGCGAGATTGCCGTTCCTGGACGAACTTTCATGTCCCCTCCATGTGATAACGATCGCAGTTTGCGTTGCTTTGGGTCGTGGGTCACAGTATGTTAACAACTGTCTGAGTCGGTAGGGCAGTTTTATAGGCACACAGCACAGAGCGCACATTTCGAGGAGGGGCGGGTGGGCAGGTTGCACAGACCGCGGGGATCGGCGTTCGCGTATATCGCGGGCCTGATGGTGTCGGTGGCGCTCATCGCCACCGGAACCGTTGTGGCGCTGTGGTTCCAGGCTCACCTCGGGGCGCCGCCGCCGATCATCGTGGTGGCGCAGGCGCCGTCCGTGAGCGCCGACGCGGTCGTGCCGACCACGCGTATCGAGACGACCACGCCCAAGGTCGTCGTCCCGCCGGAATCGATTCCGGCGCAGCTCCCGGATGGTGCCGGCTATACCGCGGCGCCCGCGAGCGCGCTACCGGACTTCGTGAATCGGACCGCCAACCAGTACGGCTGGTACGGCGGGGACGGGGTATCGGCGCGCTGCGACGAATGGACCCGGGCCACCGCGGTCGGCAGTACCGAGTCCACGCTTTTCGTAGTGTGCGGATCGTATTTCAAGGCTTACGAATTGGCCACCGGAACCTCCATCCGCGCCGGCATTGCCGCACGGGGTAGTGGCTGGTACGGAACGGCCGTGGGGCTTTCCATCCAAGTGACCCAGAGTGTGCTGACCATAGCGCGTAATGGCGGCGACCCGGCTGTGCAGGCCGTGGTCGAGTGGTGGACGCCCTAACTGTTCGGCAAATTTCGCAAAGTACAGACAGCGCAGTCCGCTTTGGATACATTGTCTCAGACGGTGCGGTGGGGAGGATCTGAATATGCGACCAGAGGTGGCAGAACATGCCGACCCGGACTACTCGGCGAATGAGACCGTGGTCGCGGAACCCACACTGCGGGAAACGGTCCCGCCCATTCTGCGACCCTTCGTGGGATTGGCGCTCTGGGCGTGGAATACGCTGCTCGGCTCCATCGGCACCTTCGGCCGACTGGTGCTGCTGACCGTTGATTCCATGTACGGGCTGGTACGCGATATCGTCAAACTCCAGCACCCGTGGCGCGAAACCCTCACGCAGGCCTGGTTCATGATGAGCGTGTCGGGCTGGCCCGCCATTCTTATTTCCGTCCCGCTGGGTGCGATCATTCAGATTCAGGCTGGATCACTCGCGGCCCAGGTCGGAGCCACTTCGCAGGCCGGTGCGGCCGGCGGTCTGGGCGTGATTCGGCAAGCGGCCCCGATGATTTCGGGCATTCTTATGGGTGGTGCGGTGGGGGCCGCGGTCGCCGCCGATCTGGGTGCCCGGAAGATTCGCGAGGAGATCGACGCCATTCGCACCCTGGGCATCAATCCGAATCACCGATTGGTCGCCCCGCGGCTGGCCGCCATGTTCATTGTCGGCCCGCTCATGTGCATTCTCGTGGTCTTCGTCGGCATGTCGACCATCTACATGATGACGCTGGTACAGGGCGGCGTACCCGGTGCGTTCTTCAATTCCTTTGCGGCCTTTGCCAGTACCAGCGATCTGCTCATTGCCGTCATCAAAACAGTCATCTTCGGAATCCTCGTTGTCCTGGTTGCCAGCCAGCGCGGCTTCGAGGCCTCCGGCGGCCCCAAAGGTGTGGCCGATTGCGTGAATGCGACCGTCGTGCTCGGCGTCATGATCACCTTCGCTGCGAATGTGCTCATCACCCAATTGCTCACGATCTGGTTTCCGGACAATTTGGGGCTCTGAATGGTTCTACCAGCTAAATACCGAGCGCTGGGGGCGCGTTCGTTCGCGCATGCGGGCAACAGTCTCGCTCCCATTGTGGGGCTCGGTCATCAATTCGCCTTCGCCTATCACGTATTACGGGCCGTCCCGCGCACCATCCACCGCTATCGCCGCCAGATCGGTGTCGTGTTCATGGACATCGGCTGGGGCAACGGCCGCGTCATCGTCGGCGGCGGGACCGTCGGTGTGGTGGTCTTCATGGGCCTGATGACCGGTGCGGCCATCGGCATCGAAGCCTTCCGGCTGCTGGACATGCTGGGCATGGGCCCGCTCACCGGATTCATCTCCTCGTTCGCCAATACCCGCGAGCTGGCTCCGCTCATCGCCGCCATTGCCTTTGCGGCACAGGCGGGTTGCCGCATCACCGCCGAAATCGGTTCCATGCGAATATCCGAGGAGATCGATGCACTGGAAGCCACTGCGGTGGAACCGATTCCGTTCGTCGTCACCACCCGCGTCATCGCCGGGGTCCTCATCGTGATCCCGGTGTACCTGGCCTCACTGTCGTGCAGCTACTTCGCGACCGCCTTCTTCATCAAGGTGATTCACGGGCAGGCCGGCGGCACCTACGACCACTACTTCCAGGCCTTCCTGAACCCGAAGGACATCTTCCTCTCGCTGTTCAAGGCCATCGTCTTCGTCGTCGTGGTCATCCTGGTGCACTCCTACTACGGCTTCTACGCCTCGGGCGGTCCGGAGGGTGTGGGTGTGGCCTCCGGGCGTGCCATTCGCGCCAGCCTGGTGCTCATTATCGTGCTGGACCTGACGCTCACCACCGCGCTGTGGGGCATGTTCGTCAGCGATATTCGAATTACGGGATAGCTCATGGGAATAGCCAAGTATCAGGCCGTCGACGAGCGGGGTCCCAAGCCGTGGCAGCTACTGCTCACCGGGCTGGTGGGCGGCGCGGTGCTGGTGCTGATCTCACTGGTCTTCACCACCTATATCAAGGGCGGATTCACGCCGACGTTCACCGTCGATATCGAGGCGCAGCAGGTCGGGGAGGGCATTGTCGAGGGCGCCGACGTCAAGATGGACGGGCTGCGCATCGGCCAGGTCAGCAAGGTGGAGAGCCGGGGCGTGCAGAGCCAGTTCGTGCGGCTGTCGGTGAATCCGGAGAATGCGAAGTTCCTCGCCGACAATGTGCAGGCGCGGTTCGTCTCCTCCAATACCCTCGGCATGACGGCGCTGGAGCTGTTCTACCTCGGCACCCGGGGCACGCCGCTGCACAATGGCGCGACCATCACGCTGTCCAAGGATTCGATGACGGTCACCGTCACCTCGGTCATCCGCATGGTCGGCGAGCAGCTCGGGAAGATCGATACCGGTCCCGCCGGGCGCATCGGCAAGGTGCTCAATTTCGAGGGCAGCGCCGACGGCATCGGCAAGATGATCTCCACCGCAATCGATCTCGGGCGTATGAAGGTCGGCGACGACATTCTGGTCGGGCTCGATCCGCGGCCGGCGCTGCAGGATGGCGCGCGCTTCAGCGCGGACATGGTCAATGTGTCGCGCGGTGTGCTGGAGACCTTCCGGGCGCAGGCGTCCCGCATTGCCTTCCTGACCGGCAAGCACGAGGACCTGGAGAGCATCGTCACGCTCATCGGGCAGGTGATCGGTGATGCGATCAAGATCTTCCCGCAGCCGGGATTCACCCAGGTCGTGGATGCCGCGCTGAGCGTGCTCACGCCGATCAGCGGCGCGACCGGCGGGCTCACCAGCTTCTACACCCGGCTGCCGCAATTGCTCGACCAGATCGACAAGTCCTTTGTCACCAATCCGGATGGGACGGTCTCGCTCCGGGTGCAACTCTTGCTCGCAGGGCTGCCGTATCTCGGCGGGGATCCGAAGGTGATCGCGGCCGGACCGCAGACCGTGCCCGCCGCGCCGTCCGGCATCCCGGGTCTGCCGCAGATTCCGGGGCTCCCGATTCCGCCCGGACTGTTCGGCATACCCGCTCCTGGCGGTGATCGATGAAACCCGTTCGCACAGCGGCTATTCGGCTGATCATCGTCAGCCTCGTCATCGCCGTCATGGGCGCCATGATCTGGACGGCCCTGCAGACCCCGGTCAAGGAGCAGGTTCGCGGCTACGCCGCACTCATCTCCGATGTCTCCGGCCTGAAGAAGGGCTCGGATGTGCGTATGGCGGGCGTGCAGGTCGGCAAGGTCACCGATATCGCACTCGACGGCACGGTCGCGTATGTGGAGTTCACTGTCGCCGAGGGTCAGCAGCTCTACGACAATACCGAAGTCTCCGTACTGTTTTCATCGCTTGTCGGCGACCGGTATCTGGCCGTGCAGCAGAAGGTCGCGCCCGGCAACAAGGTTCCGCCCGGCTCCATGGTCCCCATCGAGCGCACACACGGATCCTTCGACATCTCAGAACTTTTCGATGCGGTGCGCCCCATCTTCGACGCGCTCTCCGCCGGGTCGGTGGACAAATTCCTGGAGAACCTGCTGCTGGTGGTCTCCGGTGACGGGCGCGGACTGGAGCCGGTCATGGATAGCCTGAACCAAATCATTGCGGTGGCTGCCGATCAAGAGCCGGTGGTCACCCTGCTCGCCGACAACTTCTCCGGATTGCTCAACCGTTTTCAGGGGCAGTCGCCCAAGATCGACGGAATGATCGACCAGCTCCTGGATACGGTCGATCTGCTCTACGGCAAACTCGATTCGCTGAAAGGCCTGATAGACAAGGCGATTCCGGGCCTGAACGCGGCCATGCCGCTGTTCGACCGGCTCGTCGGCATCTATTACGACAACTTCCCCGGCATGGAACGGCTCTACAGCACCCTGCTCGGGCCGGACATGGTCGGCTTCATCCGGCAGACACTGGCAGCGGTGCCCTTGGCGGCGCAGACGCTGAACACCCTGGTGCTGGAACCGAAGGCGGGGGCCACCTGGAGCTGCCTGAGCGGGCTGCCCATTCCAACCACCATTCTCATGGGCACAGAGCGCATGGAGGGCTGCAAATGAACCTGCTATCAGCCACCGCGGTGCTGCACCGGCTGGCAGTTCCGCGAATCCGCTTCCCGCGCTGGACCGTTCGCAGCGCCCACGCGCAGAACAAGTTCGAGTTCCGGGTCGGCATCGTCGCCATCCTGGTGACCGTCGGTGCGCTCGTCGCCGCTGTCGGCGCCTTCGTGATTCCATTCGGCGAGAACGTGTATCGCGGGGAGTTCAAGAATTCCGGTGATGTGCGGGTCGGCGACGATGTCCGCGTCGCCGGTATCTCGCTGGGCAAGGTCCGCACGGTGACGCTGGTCGGCGATCATGCCGAGATCGCCTTCGGACTCGACAGCAAGGTGCACGTCGGCGTGGATTCGCATGTGGTGGTCAAGCTGCTCACGCCCATCGGCGGTCGCTACCTGTCCGTCGAGCCTGCCGGACCGGACACCGCCTCCGGCAAGATCATTCCGCGCGAGCACACCAAGACGCCGTACGACCTGTCCGCCGCCATGGAGGACGTGACGCCGGCGCTGGCCGCACTCGATGTCGGCAAACTGCGCGAGACCATCGGCAAACTGGCCGGCGCCTTCCAGCAGCAACCGCAGGCGCTCGACGGAATTCTCAATAATGTCAACAGCCTCTCGGCGATCGTGGCGCAACGCCGCGCCGAATTCGCGCGCGCCCTGGACGTCGCCAAGGAGTACCTCGAGACGGTGATGAACAAGCTGGACCGGCTACAGCTCGCCGGGCAGCACGTGCTCGATGTGTACCGGGTGGTGGCGGCCAATCGGGACGGACTGGTGAATCTGGTCGCGCAGATCCGGCGCGCCTTCGACTACATCACCCCGGTATTCAAATTCGCCGATGACCAACTGGGACCGGTGCTCGACCCGCTCTACGATTCCATGGACAAGGAGGTCGCCGAGCTGGTGAGCAATAAGGATGCGCTGGCGGGGATGAACACGAATCTCGCGCAGCTGCTCGAGTGGTTCGCCAAGAACTCCGACAACCCCTATATCCGCATCGACCATTCGGGGGCCACCATCACCGATACGCCGCTGTGCCCGCACGGAAAGCCTGGGTGCTGAGCGATGACTGCTCGAAATCCATTGCGGGCCTTCCATGGTCGTGTGGTCCTGCGCAGCCGCAAGGGCCGGGTGCTGGCCATGGTCGGCGCGGTCGCGCTGGTGATGGGCCTGTTTGTGGCCGTCACCGGCAAGCAGTACTACGACAGCACCGAGGCGCCGCTCGCGGTATGCGCGGAATTCCGGGACGCTGTCGGGCTGTACAAGGGAAATAAGGTGACGATGCTCGGCATTCAGGTGGGCAATGTGGTCGATATCGAGCCACGGGCCGACGGGGTGGTGGTGCGTATGACCGTTGACCGTAAGGTGCGGCTGGCGCAGCAGCTGGGCGCGGTGACCATTGCCAATTCGATTGTCACCGACCGCCGGGTCGAGCTCGGACCGGCCTACAACGGCGGCGGCACCTTCGACTATCGGCACTGTATTCCCCAGGACCGCACCAAGACTCCGGTCGGATTCACCGAGGCCATGCGGGCGGTCGCGAATCTGTCCGAGGACCTCACCGGTAAACCGCACGATGCGCCGCTGCAGCAGCCGGCGCCGAATGTGCTCGGCGACTCGCTGAAGGCGATCGCCCAGCAGGTGCACGACAGCGCGGTGCCGCTCAATGGCGCGATTCGCAATGTGTCCGACATCCTCGGCGACTCCGCGGCCGGCGCCAACTATCTGATGGGCGCGATTCTCAAGGAGTTTCGCAAGATCAGCGAGAATCTCGACCAGGGCGCCAGTGATGGCGAATTCCTGCTCGATGCCACCACCGATGCGGTGAATATCATCAATCGCATCGGACCCGATCTGGTCGGCATCATCAGCGATATCTCGGTCTGGGTGCCGCCACTGGCCAATCTGCTCGTCTACAAGTGGGGGCGACTGATCATGGCGGGCTTGGACGGGGTCATGCCGGTGATATTCCAAATCCTCGATCACACGCAGGATTTCGTGAATCTGGCCAAGGATGTGCCGCCCGCGCTGCAGGGCGCCGCGCACCTGTTCGACGAGAATCTGGGCGCGGGGCGGCTGCAGTACGTGCCGCCGAGCTTCCGGATCGATCCGTCGCTGGCCCGCGATATCTGCACGATGGCCAAACCCTGGTTCGCACAGTGCAATCGCGACTTCGCGCCCGGCGAGACCGTGGATCTGGGCCTGGTGCAGCTGCTCATGTCCGCGGCCGGTGGGAGATGATGGTCATGCACGGAAAGCATTGGCGCACAGTATTGCTCGGCGTACTGACGGTGGCCTCGGTGACGAGCTGCGCGGTGCGGCCGCTCGATCTGCCGCTGCCCGGTACCCGCTACGGCAAGCCGACCTATCAGGTGCGGGTGGAATTCGGCGATGTGCTGTCGCTGCCGCTGAAGACCAAGGTCGAACTCAATGGTGCGCAGATCGGCGTGGTCGATTCGGTGAGCGTGCGGCCGCGACCGGATGCGCACGTGCCGGAGTTGCCCGCCGATCAGCAGCCCTACTATCAGCCGACCGCCATTCTGGCCATCGACCGGAGCGTGAAGCTGCCCGCCGAGACCGAGGCGGAGATGGCGCAGCAGACGCTGTTCGGCGATACCTTCGTGAAACTGACTATCCCAGACCAGAATTCGGGGCGGATGCTGTCGCAGGGCAGCGTCATTCCGATCACCCAGACCAAACAGGCCACCAGCGTCGAGCAGTACATGACGGCCGTGGTCAGCTGGGTGACCGGCGGCAATGTGCCGTTCGTGCAGAGCTTCGTCAGCAGCGTGAATCAGGCATTCCCGGCTGATTCCGGTGACTTCAAGGACTTCATGTCGAAGTTCTCGGTGGCCATCGATCGCATCGGGGCCAGCACGGGGCAGCTGAGCGCCATTCTCAATAATGCGACCGCGGCGCTGGACACCTTCCGGCAGGCGGATGATGTGTGGCGCTTCGTCTTCGACCAGGCGCCGGTGCTGCTGGGCGTGGTGCAGAAGGTGCTGCCCGACATCATGTACTTCATCGACGCGTTGCGGGATCTGGCCTCCTACGCCGGAGACATCCTGCTGGACAAGGCCGATCCCAAGACGAACACCCGGGTGGATCGGATCGATCGCTTCCTCGATGTGTGGACGCCATTGGCACAGGCCGTGATCGCCTCGCCCAATGAGGTGCCGCGCACGCTGAGTGCCGTTGATGCGCTGCTGCAGAACAAGATCGTCCCGTTCCTGTCGGCGCGCGGGCTGCCGTCCATCACCATCGCCGATATCGCGCCGCAGACGCCGCCGGAGCTGCTCACCGGTGATCCGGTCGCAGACGCGCGCATTGTCGCGGCCAATGAACAGGCCTTCCGCGATCGGGTGAATCCGGTCCTGAAATTGGTGGGGTTGGTGCGATGACCCGCAAGATTCTGGTGTCGGCGCTTGCCATGGTGATCATGGCGGTGGGCGCCTCGGCCTACCTGACGTACGGCGTCTTCGGATTCCGGCCGGGTGCGCGCACGTACTCGCTGTCGGTGCTACTGCCGACCTCGGGCGGCATCATGCAGACCTCGCCGGTGACGCTCAACGGTTTACAGGTCGGCAAGGTGGTCGGGCTGGCGAAGGCCGAGGGCGGGGTGCTGGCGAGTCTGTCGGTGAAGGCCGACTATCACATCGGCATGGACTCCGTCGTGACGGTGGCCAATCTGTCCGCCGTCGGTGAGCAGTACATCAACTTCGCGCCGAAATCGACTCAGGGGCCGTACTTCTCGGATGGCGGCGTGGTTCCGACCGCACAGGTCGTGCAGCCGCTGACCATCGCGCGCGCCCTCGGCGGTGTGCAGTCGGTGATCGCGCAGATCGATCCGGACGCCATCAATTCGATTCTGCAGGGCGCGGATGTCGCCATTGCGGATGTGGGACCGAGCATTCAGAAGCTGGTCCAGTCCGGCAGCATGTTCGCGACCACGCTGCGGCAGAACCGCGAACTCATTCAGCGGCTCGTCGGCTTCCTGGCGGGGGCCGCCTCGGAATCGTCGGGCGCGAAGCTCACACTGCTGCGCGAGAGCGCCGATCGGCTCGCCCACACCCTGCTGCCGGAGCTGCCGGTGCTGCTCGATCAGCTGATCAGCATTACCGAGGAAAGCGGTGGGCGACAGGTGGTTCCGTTCATTCCGCTCGGACAGCGGCTCATGAAATACCTGACCGCGCTGATCGGCAAGGGCGGACCGGCGCTGGAGGTGCTGCGGCCCTATCTGCTCGATCCGGTGGAGAACTCGTACGTGGACCTGGGCAAGACCATGGACGGGCTACTCGCCGCATTCCCGGACGGGAAGGGGTTCCGCGTGCTCGTGGACATACCGCACTAGGGCGGCGCGTGGGACAGGCAACAGCAGGGCAGCAAGGAAAGGGTACGGATGGAATCTCGGTGGAAAGTTTGGAGTGACAAGGGAATTCCGATTCCACTGCTCGGTCTGGCGGCCGCGTTGCTGGTCATCGCGACGACGGTGGGGGTGATGTCGTACCGGAACTGGGAGCTGTCGGACCGGAACGATTCGCTCAGCACCACGCTCGCGCAATACCGGCGCAAGGAGGCCGACTGCACCGCCGCCATCAAGGCCGGAACCGATTTTCTGCTGGCGGCCAATAACTTCGACTATCGCACGCCGGAGGAGTGGACCACCAAGATGGCGGCGCTCACCGCCGGACCGGTCCACGACTATTTCTCGACTGCCAAAGTGGCGCAGGACAATGCCGAGCTGATCAAGGCCGGAAAGCTGCGCAAGTCCGCGACTGTTGCCGATGCGGCCTGCGCGGAGCAGGCCGACCAGGGCGTGAAGGTGGTCGCGCAGATCGACGAGAGCACCCAGAACTTCCAGACGACTGACCCGGTGAAGACGACTTCGGCCGTGTGGGTGGAGGTTTCGCGCGACGGCGGCGGTTGGAAGGCGGTCGACTCCGGGCGCGGCGATCAGGCCCTGCGCGGCGATCTCGCCGCGACACCGGCGCCGGCGACACCCGGACCCACCGTGCCCGGCCAGCCCGAACAGCCGCGATAGGGGATATCGAGTATGCAGAAGAAAACAATCGTGCTGACCAAGCGCCGCTTGCTGGTGGCCGTTGCGGCGGCCGCGGTGCTGGTGGGCGGAAGCGGTACGGCGTGCGGCTATTTCGCGCTCGCCCGCACGCACGCCGCCGATGCGGTGAGCACCGCCCGGGCGCGGACCGCCGATCAAGATGCCGCCTCCAAGGCGGGCGCGGACTTCCTCACCACCATGTTCACGGTGAACGACGGCAGCCTGGATCGCTGGGACAGTGCCGTGCTGGCGAGCACCACCGACTCCATGCACGATCAGCTCGGGCAGTGGCGCGGGGTGCTCGACAAGCTGGTCAAGGCGCATCTCGAGATGAACAGCACGGTCAAGGATATCGGCGTGGTCTCCCAGAACGGCGATGCGATCACGCTTTTGGCGGTCATCGAATCGACCGGGCGCACCGACCCGGATGCAAAGGAGCCCGGCACCAATGACAGCTCCGTGCTGGTCGATATGCACAAGATCGACGGCCACTGGAAGGTCTCCGGCTACGGCCCCGCGGGCGGCCTGCCGCCCGCACCGGCCCCAACCACCGATGCCCCCGCGCCCGCGGAGACGCCGCGCTGACCGCGAAAGGCGGAATCCCATGCTGACCGCGAGAGGCGGAATCCTATGACGACAGCGAAGAAGACAGCGACGGCAGCGGTGGACAACGAGGAATCGGTCGCGGAGACGTCGGCCCAGAGTGCGGAGGAACCGGCTGAGGCGACGGGTGAGTCCACCCTCGATGAGGAATCGGCTGTAGCCGATGAGGAGTCGGCAGTCGCGGGTGTTGCCGACACCGAGGAGGCGACCGACACGACCGTGCCGCCCACCGAGACCGACGGGGCGACCGACGACATCGTGCAGCCTGCCGAGCCGTTGCCGGACCGGGTGGGGCGGAAGGGAGCTCGTGCCGAGAAGGGAGCGGCACGCGCTGCTTCGGTGCGCGCCCCGGGGATCCGCCTTCGGGTGGGGGATCGAGTTCGTCTGCCCGTGGTTATCGCCGCGGCATCGGCGGTCGTGCTGGCGTCGGCCGGATCAGGTTTCAGCGCATGGCATTTTGCCGATGCCCGTAGCGATCTGCGCCACACCGTGGCAGTCGGCGATGCACAGTCGGCGGACCGGGACGCGGCCCTGAAGGTCGGCGGCGACTTTCTGGCCACCGCCTACACCGTTGATGCCGTGAACGATAAAGGCATGGCGAAGTGGAATGCCGCCATGACCGCCGCCACCACGGATACTCTGAAAGAGCAGGTGCGCCAGACCAAGGCGCTGCTCAGCCTGCTCGCGGAATCGAACGCCAGTATGTCCGGCGCGGTCTCCGATGCGGCGGTGATCAGTCAGAACGACACCCTGATCCGGATGCTCGCGGTGGTCGAGCTGACCGGTAAGGCGCCCGGCCAGAACGATCCGACCACCGGGTCGGTGACCGAGTACGTCGACCTCATGAAGGTGGACCGGCATTGGAAGGTGTTCGGGTACAAGGACATCGGCAGCAAGACCGGCCCGGGTCAGCCGGATGCGGGCCTGCCCGGTCTGCCCGGCCTGCCCGCGATCCAACCTGCCGCCCCGGCCAAATAGCCGGGGCGAGACGGCGAGTCCGGTTGGGGGCTCTCCGTCTTGGCCTGCTGTCTGGGACAGTGTAATCTCGGGGGCAAGCCACCACTGCTGTCGGCCCGTGGTTCGTCGAGGAGTCGCTGATGCCCGCTCAATCCCGGAACGCCGCATTCGACCGTGCGCCGGAATCCGTCACCATCGAACTGCGCGGCCGGGCCAGCCTGCCGCTGCGCATCGCACATCCGCTGTCCTACAACACACTTCGGCGGAGCATGAACACCCTGGTGTGGCTCGGCGGCAAGCGGCCACTGCGCGGGCACACCGGAATCTTCGCGCCCGTCGAACTCGCCGATCCGCTCGCGCGGGTGCTCATTCCGCCGCGCGGCACCGAGCGGCGGGCGGTGCGGTTCGAGAACTTCCGCGCCGAATGGGTGTGGCACACCAATACCGTCGACCCGCAGCGGCTGCGCGATGCCGCCATCCTCTACTTCCACGGTGGCGGATTTGTCGCCTGCGGGCTCAATACCCATCGGCGCATCGTGGCGCGCATTGCCCGCGAAAGCGGTATGCCGCTGCTGAATGTCGACTATCGGCAGCTGCCGTGGGCGCATATCACCGACACCATCGAGGACTGTGTCGCCGCATACCGGCATCTGCTGGCCGAAGGGTTCGAGCCCGAGCACATTGTCTTCGCCGGGGATTCCGCGGGCGGTGGACTGGCATTCACCACCGCATTGGAGGCGCGCAATCGCGGTCTGCCCGTACCGGGCGGCATTGCGGCCATTGCGCCGTGGGCCGATCTGGACTCCACGGATAAAGTCGCCCACCCGAACAATAGGGTCGATCCCATGCTTTCCGGTGAAGCGCTGGCGATTCCGGCCATCTGGGGCTTCGCCGTCGACGGCCGACTGGATCCGCTCTGGTCGCCGGTCAACCGGGACTTCAGCGGCATGCCGCCGGTGCTCATCCAGGTCGGTTCCACCGAGGTGCTGCGCGCCGACGCCGACAAGCTGGCGGAGCGCTGCGCCGAGGCTGGGGTCGAATGCCGGGTGCAGGTGTGGGACAAGGCAATCCACGTCTTCCATGCCGCCGCAGATATCCTCCCCGATGCCCGCGAGGCCATTCGGGAGATCGGTCGATTCAATCAGCGGATCGGGCACGGTGAGGTGGCCGCATGGCTGGCGCCGCGACCGCGACTGCGGGATCGGGTCCTGCGCCGGCGCGTAGCTGCATAACGGTCGTCTTGTTCCAGGGCCGGGCGGCCGAGGCCCGATCCGGGTAGGCTCGCGGACAACGGATTCGGCCGTCGAAGTGCAGACAGAGGACCACGCCTGTGGCGAAATCCATGACCCCACTGGAATTATTGTCCGAGCTCGAGCCGGTTGCGGAAGCAAACCTGAACCGGCACCTATCCCTCGCCAAAACCTGGCATCCGCACGACTATGTGCCCTGGGGCGAGGGCCGCAATTTCGCGGCCATGGGCGGAACCGACTGGAGCCCTGAGCAATCCAGACTCGGCCCGCTCGCGCGCGCCGCCATGATCACCAATCTGCTCACCGAAGACAATCTGCCCTCCTATCACCGGCTGATCTCGGACTCGTTCTCCCGCGACCGGGCCTGGGGCACCTGGGTGGATCGCTGGACCGCCGAGGAGAACCGGCACGGCATTGCCATCCGGGATTATCTGGTGGTCACCCGCGGCGTCGATCCGGTCGCACTGGAGCAGGCCCGGATGATCTGTGTTTCGCAGGGTGTCGACGATCCCACCGGCACCGGCGACCACGCCGTCCTGCACGGCGTCGCCTATGTCACCTTCCAGGAACTGGCCACCCGTGTCTCACACCGCAATACCGGCCGGGTGTGCGAGGACCCGATCGCCGATCGCATGCTGGCGCGCATCGCCGCGGACGAGAACCTGCATATGGTCTTCTACCGCAATATCTGCGGCGCGGCCCTGGACCTGGTCCCCGACGACGCCATAGAAGCCATCGCGACGGTCATCCGCAACTTCCGCATGCCCGGCGCCGGCATGCCCGACTTCCGCCGCAACAGCGTCCTCCTCGCCAAACACGGCATCTACGACCTCCGCCAGCACCTCGACGAGGTAATCATGCCGGTCCTACGCCAATGGAACCTCTTCGACCGCACCGACTTCACCCCCCGCGGCGAACAGATCCGCGAAGACCTCGGCGCCCACCTGGACCAATTGGCCAAGAACGTCCTCCGCTTCGAAGAACAACGCGACCGCTCCCTAGCCCGCGAAGCCGCCCGCCGCGACCGCGAATCCGTCTGATCTCCACCCGCGTAGCGCAGTCGTGCAGCGATGTGGCGCGGACGAATCGGTGGTGTTCGCGCGCAGCCCGGTCCCCGTCATTCCGGCATGCCTTTGGCCGGAATCCACGAGTCCCAATGGGTTACGCGCTCAGACGGTTGTCGTGAGCGTGAATCGGTCCGGCCCTCCTCGATCGGCTCGATGCAGACCAGTTGACCGGATTGTTGGGTTGTGGATGGCGGATCGGTTATCCACAGATTCACTTTGCGCCGATCCGGTGTGCCGCGGTCGCAGTACGGTTGAGCTCGGGAGAAAGGGAGCTCATGGGGGATATGTTGCGCGCTGATGTGGATGCGCTGCGTGTTATGGCGGCGGCGGTGCGAGTGGAGGCCGCGACTATCGCGGGGATCGATCCGGTGGATTCGATTGTGCAAGTCGGCCGGGCTATGCCGAATTCGGCGATCGGTGCGGCGGCGGCGGGTGTGGGTGAGCCGCTGCGGTCGGCGCTCGGTGGGATGGCCGATCGCCTGTCTGAGCTAGCGGCGGTATCCGAGCAGGGGGCGCGGGGCTATGCCGAGACCGATGCGGCGTTCGAGGGTCAGCTCGACAGCTATTTGACGGGGCGGCCGTAGCTATTCGCAGGGTGCAGTAGGCGGGGAGGATCCGGGAGGGAGCGTTGTCGAGAGCGACCATGTCACAGCTGCGCGGGTGGGATCCGGCGGTGGCCGGAATCGCGAGTGATGCTGTGGCGGTGGGGAACCTGCGCTTCGGCGAGGCCATGCGTGCGGCCGGTCACCATGTGGATGTGGCTGTTTCGGGATGGCGGGGTGCGGCGGCCACTGCGGCGGCATTACGCGCATTGACCTCCCAGTTGACTGCGAACCATATCGGCGCGGCCGTACTCGATATCGCCGATGCGCTTGCCGACGCGGCCGCACTGGCCGGTGTGTGCGCGACGGTCCGCGATATCGAACTCGAAGCCACCGCCAATGGTTGCGTGATCGCTGACGACGGGACAGTCGCGGCACCGGATGCCGATACCGGCAATGCCGCATTGGATCTCGCGCTGCAGGCCTGCTTCGAGGCGAAGGCACTGGTCTTGCAGGCACGGCTGCTACCACTGCTCGACTGCGCCGGAGAGGCCGACCAGTCCGTCGGGGCGCGGCTCACTGCAGCCGTCGAGGCACTGGTGGCCTTGCGCGGCGCACCGCAGGGCGGGCCGATGAATGCGCGGGTGGCCGCCGTTCTCGACGGCAATGCCTTCCTGCCGGACGACCCGAAAGCCCTGCGCGCGCTGTGGGAATCGCTCGCGCCGGCCGATCAGGATGCACTGTTCGCCTACGACCCTGCGATCGGCAATCGGGATGGCATACCGGCGGTCGCCAGGGACCGCTACAACCGTATGCATCTCGAACAGCTGCGCGCGGCCGCGCAATCGGACCTGAGCAGCCTGGACGCACAGCATGCGGACTGGGCGCGCCGGGAGAACCTGCCGGACACGGCACACGACTGGATTGCGCTGCACCGCTGGGACGCCGAACGCCGGCAGATCCGGACCGAATCGGTCGCGTACACGGCCGCCATCAGCGCGGCGGGTGCCCCCGGGTGCTATCTGCTCAGCGTCGACAGTGACGGCCACGGGGCAATCGCCCTCAATAATCCCGACGCCGCGAGCAATATCGCCACCTTCGTACCCGGCACCGGCTCGGCCCTCGACGGCATCGGTACCGGAACGGCGCGAGCCCGCGCCCTGCTGGCGGCTGCGACCACGGCCGACGATTCGGCGCGCACTTCGGTGATCGCCTGGTACGGCTACGAATCGCCACCCGGACTGGGAAACGCCCTCTCGGATCGATATGCCGACGACGGCGCTCCGGCCTTGGATCGATTCGAATCGGGTCTGCGCGCCACGCATACGGGCGTGCCCGCCAATCTCACCGTGGTCGGGCACAGCTACGGCACGACGCTCATGGGAGTGGCTGCCAGTCATGGCAACTCGCTCGCGGCGGACAATCTGGTTTTTGTGGGTAGTCCGGGCGTGGCGGTCCACGACGTCTCCGAGCTGAGATTGGACGGCATTGCCCCGGAACACAATCACGAGCATGTCTTCGCCACCGCGGATCCGGACGATCCGGTGTCGTTCTACGCGCGCTGGATCCACGGCGCCGATCCTGTCGATCCGCATTTCGGCGCAACGGTCTTCGCCTCCGCGGGCGCGACTCTGAACCTCCTGCTGCTGCGTTCGCTGCCCTTCGGTTCGCTGCTGCCGTTCGATCCGTGGGCACACGGCAATTACTGGGGCACCGAAAATCCCGGTCTGAACACCCAGGGCGAGATCATCACCGGACGGTATCGGCCCTGATGTTCGGTGACCCGATCGACGGCAACCGGCAATGCGCATATGTGTTGCGGATTCATAGCGGAAGTGCGGGTCAGACCCCATCTGGCCAGGTGACCGACTGGATTTGAAACGGTTGGGTTCATGCTAGGGTTCCCGGAAGCAGTGGCGGGAAAGCGGGGATAAATGCGCACCGAGGACATCAACAGGAAGTTCAAACTGCAAAACGAGCGCCGGGCCGCGGCGCAACTTCCAGATCAGTTGCAGGGTCTCGATGTCGTCGGATTTGTCCGGACGGATGAGTTCCCTGTGAAGTTGCTGAGTGCGTTCGGAGAGTTCGCGAACGCTGCCATACCACCGCACACTCGCATCTATCGCAATGCGCAGCCCAATCGCATCGACGCCTGGTTGCTGGACCTGCTGCGCCAGGCTCGAATCGGTGATCGCTTCTTCCTGCGGACCGGTCTCGAATACTTCCCGTGGGCCGATTGCCGCGTGCTCGACCACCGCTGGCTGGAGTCCCTGCGCCGCGTGATCGGCCCCAATCAGGGCTTCATCTCCGCGGACAAGGACTCGGTGGCCATGACGATTGGCGCCCAGTACGAAATGCTCGGCTTCTTGCACCCGACGCCGCCAGCCATGGCTTTCGCCGATCCGGTTCGCACCGAAGACGCGGCTCTCGGACTTACCGAGGTCATGGCATCGCCGCGTACGGAGACTCCTGCGGTGCGCACGATCGATCCGGTTCAGCCCGCTGACGTGGCTCCTTCGAATCAATCCGTGCCGCCGCTGAGCGAGCCCGCGGTGCCGGACGAACCGGCGGCGCCGAACGATGCGGCGACGACGGTGATCAGGCGGTCGGCTCCGGAACGGCCGAGCGATCCCGAAGCCACCGTGCTCATGGCCCGGGTGCAGGTGCCGAACTCGCCCGAATAGCGGCGCGCTACAGCCGAACCCGCGGCGGTCCTCTTACGTTGTCCTGATTAACAACGGACCGCCGAATCAGGGGAGTCGAATGTCGACAATCAGTGGATTGCCCGCGCATGTGCTGCTGGTGCACGCCATTGTCGTTCTCGTGCCATTGACGGCGGTGCTACTCGTGGTTTGTGCGCTGTGGCCTGCGGCGCGGCGTAGATGGATCTGGCCGGCCGCCGGATTGGCGGTGTTGGTCGTCGCGTTGACGCCGGCGACCACAAATGCGGGGGAGTGGCTGCAGCAGCGACTGGGGTCGACGCCGGCTATCGATCGCCATGTGAATCTCGGCGAGGAAATGCTGTATTTTGTTGCACCGCTACTCATTCCAGCTGCGCTGCTGGTGCTGATGCAGGTGCGAGAGGGCAGGGGCAAGCCGCTCGGCCGAATCGCGAACGTGCTGATCGCGGTGCTCGCGGTGGCGGCCGGAGCCGCGGCGCTGCTGCAGACCTATCGCGTCGGAGATTCCGGGGCGCATGCGGTCTGGGGCGGTATCGCCTTGTGAGGGGCGAGACCCTCGGGTGAGTGTCGTGACCCGGCGCCCGGTCTGCGGGCGGGCGCCGGGCCACGGCAGTCCGGCACGGTCAGATCTTGCGAATGACCGTGACGACCTTGCCGAGAATCTGGGCGTCATTGCCCGGAATCGGCTCGAACAGGGAGTTGTGCGGCATCAGCAACACCTGGGAACCGGTGCGCTTGAACGTCTTGACGGTGGCCTCGCCGTCGATCATGGCGGCCACGATATCGCCGTTCTCGGCCACATTCTGCTGACGGACGACCACCCAGTCGCCGTCGCAGATGGCAGCGTCGATCATGGACTGGCCCACGACCTTCAGCAGGAACAGTGAACCGTCGCCGACCAGCTCGCGCGGCAGCGGGAAGATGTCCTCCACGGCCTGCTCGGCCAGTATCGGACCACCGGCGGCGATCCGGCCCAGTACCGGGACGAAGATGGGCACCGGGCGATCGGCCGAGCCCTCGACCTCCGCCGGAACCGAACGTAGCTGCGGCGCACCGGATGCGGCGCGCATGACGGTTTCGTCCAGCCCGCGGACATCGACTGCCCGTGGGCGATTCGGGTCGCGGCGCAGGTAGCCCTTGCGTTCCAGCGCACGTAGCTGATGCGCTACCGAGGAGGTGGAGGTGAGGCCTACGGCATCACCGATCTCCCGGATGCTGGGCGGATACCCGCGGTCGCTGACCGAGCTTCGGATGACATCCAGCACTCTGCGCTGGCGGGCCGTGAGATCCGCCCCCTGGCTGGATGTCTCGGTACCCTCCCCGATCGGGTCGGCCGGACCGTTGTCACCCTCCACAGCGCTGTGTTCGCTCACCGCCGCAGTCCTCCGTTCACTGCTGTGTCTCACCGGAATTCGTTCCCGGGCGCTGTTTGCCGAACGTCCGGGAAGCTCGTCACTGACTGTAGTCCGAGACTCCGGACTGATCAAACATCTGTTCGACGCATGTCGCGCAAATACGCGACATTGTCGGTCGGCCGTGGTAGAAATTCGAACATCAGTTCTTCGAACACATGAGCGAGTCAACTGTCCAGAGTTATCCGGCAAGCCAAGCATGGAGGATTCTTCGATGCGCACTGTGACCAGCGAATTCGACACTCGTGCAAGCGATTTCGGCTTCAGCAGCATCCCGTGGGAGCTGCACGCCGATCGCACCCCGGCCCCCGTCTCCCACGGGGTCTGGCGGCCCGCGGCTGACCGGCAGCCGTGCCGGGCGCGCCTGCAGCCCGTACCGCGTGATCGCGCGCGTGCCGGGCGTGCGCACATCGTGGCGCGCCGCGCCGGACGCGCTCGTGGTGCGCACCCGATCACTCGCGTACAGCGCGCGCAGATCGGTTTCGCGGCGCTCGCGGTCACCGCACTGATGACAGCACTGGCCGTCGCCGGCCTGGTCGCACTGGCGCAGTTGCGGTCCGGCGACTTCGATTCGCAGACCACCTCGGTGGTCCAGGTCGCGCCCGCCCCGCCCCACTAGCCGGTTGCGGTTCGGTCGCCACGGTGCGGTGGCGCGGGGAAGCGTCGCGGCTCGAAGCCTCCGAAATGCGGTTCGCCTGGCAATAGCCGGGCATTGAATAGGGATGGTCGGCCAGGGGGATGGCCGAAAAAGTAGATTGAAAACTGAAACGCGTTGCTACGGTGCCCGAGATGTGACAGAGGCTACATTCGCGCCGGCCCTGAACGGACCGGCGTGTATTGCACAAGGGGGCGCAATGGCGCAGGGCACCGGCGGCACGCGGCAGTGCGCGAGCAGGCCACTCCCACGCGGCGCGGGCAGACCGCACTCGCGAGGCGCGGCCAGGCCGTACCGCGGCCAGGGTCTGATCCGCCTGGCCGGACTGCTGACCTGCCTGGTGCTGGGATTCGTCTCGGTACCGGCGGCACACGCCGATTCCACCTACACCGCCTATCTGGATCTGCCGTCGGTCAATGGCGACGGCTCCGGTGGCGGCGGGCTGAATCCGGCGCTACCGCTCGACCCGGCCGAATTGCGCACCGCCCTCGACGCGGCGCGCGCGGCGGGCGTGGCACCGCAGCGTTACGCCACACTGCTGCACCAGTATTGGCTCGCCGTCGCCACCCAGAATGCCGATATCGATCTGGCCACCTGGGATCCCGTGCGCGGTGTGCCGGCGAACTCGCACACCTTCATCCAGGTGTACGTGAACTACCTGCGGCTCAATAATCAGCACCCGGACTTCTACTGGGTCGGGCTGGCCGGGCTCGCGGGCGGATCCTTCGCCTCGGGCTTCTTCGATATGGGTGATGTCGCGAATATCGTCAGCGTCCCGGGCATTCACCAGGTGGGCAGTGCGGTCGCCGATCTGCTCCGCGGCACGCCCGCAGATCTGCTGAATCTGCTGCCCGCCGACATCCGGACGCTGGGCAGCGAGGGAGAGCGCCTCACCGCCGACGACCTGACCTGGTACCAGACCCGGCTGATGATCATGCAGAAGCACATCTTCATCGACCAGGTGCCCATGCACGAGGCGTATGCCGCCGACGGCCTGGCCGGGGTCGAGGAGATGTACCGGGCCGGCGTGCTCGACGACAATGCCGTCACCGCCTGGCGTGAGCTCGACGGCCACACCCCGGCCGGACTGGCCGATGCCGCCTATCGCATGACGGACCGCGAGCAGAACCAGATCATCGCCGACCAGTGGGATGCCACCTCCTCGGGTCGCGGCGTCATGGGCCGGGTCATGACCTACGTGAGCACTATTGCCGGTAAGGCCGCCGTCCCCGGTGTGCGGGCGCCCGGTGTGTTCGCGCCCACCACCATCAGTGCGGGCGCCATGTCGCTGCGCACGCCGCTGCCGAATTTCAACTGGGCCGACCGCGACACGCGGTGGAACTACATCACGAATGATCTCCTACCCCGTTACCTGGAGCTTTCCGCCGATCAGGCCGTCGCGAGACCCGTTCTCGCGGAGCCCTTCTCGGACAAACTGGCCGAAGGCAGGCTGCTGCGGCGACTGCCCGATCTGCTCGGCGATCTGACCGCGGAGTGGCAGCTGACCACCTGATCGGGGCCGCTCGCCCGGGCGGACGCACGCCGATCGCCGCCGTCCGGGTATCCTCGAGATTGCTGAGGAGCCCAGGCCCCGACGAAGGATCACGGATGCATTGCCCGTACTGTCGCCACCCCGATTCCCGGGTGGTCGACTCGCGTGAAGCCGAGGAAGGCAGCGCCATCAGGAGGCGTCGTGCCTGTCCTGAGTGTGGGCGACGGTTCAGCACGGTGGAAACCGCGATTCTCTCGGTGGTCAAGCGCAGCGGTGTGAGTGAGTCGTTCAGCCGCGAGAAGGTCATTCGCGGTGTGCGCCGCGCCTGCCAGGGCCGCGAGGTCGATGACGACGCCCTCAACCTGCTCGCGCAGCAGGTGGAGGATGCGGTCCGCGCCAAGGGCGCCCCGGAGGTGCCCAGCCACGAGGTCGGTCTCGCCATCCTCGGCCCGCTGCGTGATCTCGACGAAGTCGCCTACCTGCGCTTCGCCTCGGTCTACCGATCCTTCAGCTCCGCCGAGGATTTCGAGCAGGAGATCGCCTCACTGCGCAAACACCGCGCCGAACACGCCGTCGGCGTCGCCGCCGACTGATCACGGTCGCTGACGCTCACTCATCCCGGCACGTTCGACACTCGTCTTTTCGGGATACTTGCGCCCATCATCCAGGCACGCCCTTGGCCGGGATCCATTGAAATCTGATGGAGCACTGTGGATCCCGGCCACAAACACGCCGGGATGACAGAGCGGTTCATGCCCATGGGCTCGAGCTCTCCCCGGGTTCCGGGTCTGGCCAGGGTGTCGGGTCCGGCCAGGGTGTCGAGTGCTGCCCCGGATGCAGTAGTCAGCGTTTGGAGGGGGGCTTGCGGGCCGCGTCGACCGCCTTTTCGATGCGCTTGGCGGAGACCGCGTATGGCGTGCCGAGCTGCTGGGCGAAGAGGCTGACGCGCAATTCCTCGATCATCCACCAGATTTCGGTGATATCGCGGCCACCGCGGCGGCCCTCGGGCAGCAGTTCGAGCAGCCGGTCGTAGGCGGCGTGCACCCGATCGAGTTCGGCCATGCCGGCCCGGTCGCGATTGGTCGCCGCGGGCAGGGCTTCCAGCCGCAGGCGCGCCGCTTCGAGATAGCGCGGCAGTTCGCGCAATCGCACACCGCCCCATTCGGAGACGAAGCCGCGGAATACGAGATCGTCGAGCTGGTGCGTGACATCCTGCGCGGCGTCCCGATCACGCGAATCGGCGAGGGCGGCACGCACGTGGTGCGCCTCGGCGAGTATCGGCACCACCAGTCGCACGATCTGCACGACGGTCGAGGTGAAGTTGGGCCGCACCTTCTCGACGAGCGCCTTGAACTGCTCCGGACTGCGCACCGGCCCACCGGAACTCGCGATGAGTTGATCGGCGGCGCAGGCCCGGCAGTCTTCGATCAGCGCGTCGAGCGAGCCGTACGGATTCTGGCTCAGCGCAAGCCGATCGACAGGCGGCAGCCCGGCGGTGACCGCTCGCGCCGAACTCGGCAGCGCATTGAGCAGCAGCGTGCGGGTACCGGTGCGCATGGCGGCGGCCTGCTGGGCCGGTGAGCTCAGCACCCGGACCGCCACACCGTCGCCCTCGGGAACCAGTGCGGGATAACCGGTAATGGTCT
>NZ_JAODNK010000187.1 GCF_025465275.1 Nocardia sp.
AGACGGGGTACACCGACGATGCCCGGCAGACCTTCGTGGCGGGCGCACAGCGTAATGGTCATCGGCTGGCGGTCACGCTGATGAAGGCCGATGTGCTGCCCTTCCGGCCGTACGAGCAGGCGGCCAAACTGCTGGACTACGCCTTCGCGCTGCCCGCGGGAGCGAGTGTTGGCAGCCTGCCGGATGCGGGCGCGAAATCGCCGGATTCGACTGTGGTGGTGGCACGTCCGCCCATGGCGGAGCCCGCTGCGGATTCGGGTGATTCCGGTTCCAGCAATACCGGGCTGCGCACCACGCTCATCGTGGGTGGCGTGATTCTGGTGCTGGCGCTGCTGGTGGGCGCACGCCGACTGAGCCGCCCCCGCCGCTGAATGATCGAGACCATCGGCCGACCGCCAGGACCATTGGTCGGCCGTTGGTGACTCGTTGGTGACTCCCCGCACTGTTGGTGCACGCCACCCGGCCGACACCAGTTTCCAGGGGAGACACCATGAAATCCACCTTCAAGACCCGCACCGCCCGCCGGCTGCTTCCGCTCGCGGCGGCGCTGCTGGCCCTGGGCACGCTCAGCGCCACCACCTCGATCGAATCGGCGTCGGCGGCCACCGGCGACTGGACCCAGTACAACTGGGACAGCGATATGCATGTCGGCGACTGCACCATGTTCGGTGGCGCGCACTGGACGCTGCACTCCAATGGCACCGCCGAATTCGACGGCACCGTAACCAGTTCCAGCAATAATGACGCCTGGCTGATGTGGGCGGAGTTGCGGGACGGCAACAATGCGGTGCTGGCCCGGATCAACAGCGGCAATCCGTCGGACTGGGGCAAGTTCGTGGAGAATCTGCCGGACAAGTCACGCCGCTACCGCTGGTTCGCCACCGGCACTTTCGACAAGAATCTGTATCCGCTCATCGACCACATGGTGCTGTCGAAGCACTGCTGATCATGCGGTTCAGCGCCGGCGCCGCGCCGAAAGCAGCGCTCCGGCAATCGCTCCCGCACCGAACAGCGCCGCTCCCGCTCCGGCCGGAAGTCCCGGACCCACACCACGGGGTTCGATGACGGCCGGGGCGGGCGGCGGAATGTCCGCCGGCACATCGTTTTCGGTGGCCGTGGCCGCCCAGGCGGTGGCGAAGAGAATGATGCGGGCGGTGAAGTAGCTGAAGACCATCAGACCGAGGATCGGACCGAAGGCCACGCCTGCCGGGCCGTTCACCACCGATTTCAGAATGATCGAGGCGAGCTGTTTGAACGCCTCGAAGACCACGGCCGCGATCAGTGCCGCCCGGGCGGCACTGCGCAGCGTCACCGGATGCCGCGGCATGCGGGCGATGATCCAGACGAAGACGGCCCAGTTCGCGAGCACGGCCAGCAGCAGCGACAGCAGCGTGAGCAGCAGTGTGATGGCGGTGGATTCATGAATGTGCCAGCGCCGCAGCAGGGCCGAGATGAGCCCACTGGAGGCGAGCACCGACAGGCCGATGGATATCCCGATGGCCAGGAACAACCCGACCAGCGCCCCCAGATCCGAGAGCTTGGACAGCGCCCAGTTCCCCGGTTTGCTCGGCTGCTCCCACTGTTCGGTGAGCGCCGCCCGCAGATTCGCGATCCAGCCGAGCCCCGCGTATGCGCCTGCGGCCAAACCGATCACGCCGACCCCGGCGCGCGAGCGGACCGCCTCTTTGATCAGGTCATTGAGTTGCTGGCCTGCCGAGCCCGGAATGTTCTCGACAATCTTGTTCTGAATCTCGGTGAGCAGGTGCGGATTTCGCGACAGTACGAAACCGGCGACCGCGAAACCCACCATCAACAGCGGAAACAGCGACAGCACAGTGAAATACGTAATGCCCGCGGCGTAGTAGTCGCCACGCTGGCGCTGATACCGGCCGGCGGCCCGCACCACGTGATCGAGCCAGTGCCGCTTCTGGACCTCACGCTCGATCCAGGATTTGACCTTGCCGAACACCGCTTACCTCCGCAACGCTCGGCGCGCAGCGCCGGACCCGGGGGCAGCGGGCCCTCCGGTCTGACAGTGCGCGAGAGTCCTACTGGCGAACCAGCGCGCCCAGCGGACGCGAGCGAGTTCGCCCTGATCAGACCTCTACTCTCGCATCCGGGTCGGTGCGCGCACCGCAAATCCGGTGCGCGTCGGCCGAATCGCGACCTTCGCCACAGAGGGATTTGCAGGCGCTCAGCGGGCGAGGAACCCGACTCGGTCGTACACCTGGGCCAGGGTCTTGCTCGCGACCTCGCGCGCCTGATCCGCGCCGGAGCGCAGGATGCGGTCAAGTTCGGTCTGATCGGACATGTATTCGTCGACCTTCGCGCGCAGCGGGGTGACGAATTCGACCAGGGCGTCGGCGGCGGCGGATTTGAGATCGCCGTAGCCCTTGCCCGCGAAGTCCTGCTCCAGCGTGACGATCGGCGTTTCGGTGAGCGAGCTCAGAATGACCAGCAGATTGCTCACGCCCGGCTTGGTCTCCGGGTCGTAGCGGATCTCGCGCTCGGTATCGGTGACCGCGGAGCGGATCTTCTTGGCCGAGACCTTGGGATCGTCGAGCAGATTGAGCAGGCCGGCGTCGGAGGAGGCCGACTTGCTCATCTTGGCGGTGGGATCCTGCAGGTCGTAGATCTTGGCGGTGCCGGTGACAATGTGCGCTTCCGGTACCACGAAGGTCTTCTTGTACCGAGTGTTGAAGCGCTGCGCCAGATTTCGGGTCAGTTCCAGGTGCTGGCGCTGATCCTCGCCGACCGGGACCAGTTGCGGGCGGTAGAGCAGGATGTCGGCGGCCATGAGCACCGGATAGGTGAACAGGCCGACGGTCGCGTTCTCTGCGCCCTGCTTGACCGACTTGTCCTTGAACTGGGTCATCCGGCTGGCCTCGCCGAAGCCGGTGAGGCAGTTCAGCACCCAGGTCAGTTCGGCGTGCTCGGGCACCTGGCTCTGCACGAACAGGGTCGACTTCTTGGGATCGACGCCGAGGGCCAGCAGCTGGGCCGCGGAGACCTTGGTGCGCTTGCGCAGTTCCTTCGGATCCTGCGGCACGGTAATGGCGTGCAGGTCCGGGATGAAGTAGAAGGCGTCGAATTCGTCCTGCAGCCGCACCCAATACTGCACTGCACCAAGGTAGTTCCCGAAGTGGAACGAATCGCTGGTCGGCTGGATACCGGACAGGACCCGCTGCTTGCGTTCGGCGGAGGGCTCAGGACTCGACATGTCCTGATCTTCGCATGCGGCTCATGCCGAATGTCTGGCCACCCAGTTGCGCGGATCGACCCCCGGCATGCTGGCCCGACCGGCGCTGATCAGGCGCTGCTCGCGGCGTGTCGCGAGGCGGTAGAGCGGGTAACTCGGCCCGGTCAGCGAGCCGCGCAGCAGTTTGGGGGCGAGCGGCGGGGAAATGTGCGCGGTGCGGACCGCCTGGGCCAGGCCGCGGCAGGCGATGTCCTCGCGCATGCCCCAGCTCACGCCGTACATCTCGCGAATGCGCGGCGGGAGGCTGCCCTGGACCAGGAGTGAGAAGCCGCCCAGCGCCTGCTGGATCGGCATCGGCATGGGATAGGCGACGCGCTGGCCCATGAGGTACGCGCCGACCAGTTTGGCCTCGTCGGTGAGGAACACCTCGTCGGAGGCGAGATAGCCGTCGAAGTAGTCGCGGAACTGCGTGTAGGTGGTCGGCGCGGCCTCGCGCGGCATGCCGAACAGTTCACCCCAGCGGCAATAGTCCTGGTAGAGACCCTCGCGCTCGCCCGGGGTGAGCTTGCGGACGAGCAGATCGTGCATGACCTCGGCGGAGTCCAAGGTGAAGGCCATGGTCATGAACATGAGGTGCGGATCGTGTGCGGAGTAGCGGGTGCCCGCCGGATGGTGCTGCCCCGCAGCCTCGGGCAGTGCGCCGTCGACCGTGCTGTGGCGTTTGCGGGTGAACGAGCGTGCCCGATCGGCTTCTTCGCGGGTGCCCAGGGAGACCGCTTCGAAGAGCTTGCCGGTGAGCGCGAGTCGCGTGTACGGCGTGGTCCGATGCTGGGTGTTCTCGGCGGTCCCGACGTAGAGCAGCGGGTGCACGGCCCCGATCACCAGGGCGCGCTGGCCGTAGGTGAGTCCCACCGCCCGCTTGCGCATGACGCGTCGAATCATCGAATC
>NZ_JAODNK010000220.1 GCF_025465275.1 Nocardia sp.
TCATCGTCAAGGTCGGCGACCGCGATGTATCCGGTCCCGACGAGCTGACGGTTGCCGTGCAGTCCAACCAGATCGGGCAAACCGTGACGGTCCGCCTGATCCGCGACGGCCGTGAGGTCGACGTCCCCGTCACCCTGGAATCCGACTGAGAGACGTGAACCCCAAGGTTCGAGGCCCGTCTCGTTCTGGACTGAGTGGAGCGGAGGAGCGCAGCGGGGGAGCGGAGGGAGGGAAGAACGAGACTCCCAGGGCCTCGGACCCGCCCGAAGCGAAGCGTAGGGCAAGATAGACCGAGTGTTCAGCAGTTTTGGCTTTGGCGAGTTGCTGATTCTGCTCGTCGCCGCACTCGTAATCCTCGGTCCGGAGCGCTTGCCCGGCGCTCTGCGCTGGGCGATGAATGCGCTCAAGCAGGCGCGTGATTACGCGACCGGCGCGACGCAGCAACTCAAGGACGAGCTGGGTCCGGAATTCGAGGAGATTCGCAAGCCACTGGAGCAGTTGAACGAACTGCGCAGTATGAATCCGCGCTCGATGGTCACCAAACATCTTCTCAATGGCGATGATTCATTGCTGAACGATCTCACGGACTTGACGAAGGGCAATTTCGACAAGCCCGTCACGCCTGCGAGCAGCAGTTTCGAGAACTACTCCATGCCGAAACCACAGCAGCCGCTGGAGCGTAACGAACGCCCGCCGGTCGATCCCGACGCCACTTGATCTTCAGTTCGTCAAGCGGACTAGACACCTGCGGCTGTTCAGGTATCTAGACTGCGCTCATGTCGGCCGACGAGGTGGCACGGGTGTTCGCGATCGAAGATAAGGTCGAGCGCCTAAAAGCCGCCACCGAAGGCGTGGCGGCAGCGCAGCAGGCCATCAATGAGCTGACTCGCATCCGCCGCGCCGTGATTCGTGAACTTCATGCCGAAGGCTGGACGTTCGCCAGAATCGGTGCGGCGGCCGGACTTTCCCGGGCGCGCATCCATCAGGTCAGTACGCAGGGCCCGGTGCCGGAGGGGTTGTTCTTCGGGCACGGGCCGCTCACCATTCTCACGCCGGACGTGCGCAGCACCACCCGCACGCTCGCCCTGGTGGGCGCTCCCGATGCCGCGGCGCCGCATCGCCTGGTGGAACTGCTGCGGGAACTCGGCTTCACCGCAACCGTGCAGCGCTTCCTGCCGGGCCGCCCCCTCGATCTGGACCGGGACGGCCTGATTGTGCTCGGCGGGCCCGAATTGTCGCCCAGCCTGCGCTATCTCGTGGCTGCCGATCCCCGCCTGCGCCGCACGGTGGCGCGCGCGGGACGGGTCCGGCGCGGTATCGAGGATCGGGCCGCGCGCCGCGTCTACCGTCCCGGGGGCACCGAGCCCTACGACATCGCCTATCTGGCCAGACTCCCCAGACCGGACGGGAAGGGCACGGTGCTGGTCATCGACGGCCTGCACCCGCCGGCATCGCTGGGCGCAATCCGTTTGCTGGCAACACGTTTGGCCACCCTGCACGAGCGCGCGGCCACCCACCCCTTCTCAGCGGTGGTGGGTGTCCGCTACGACCGCAATACCGGCGAACCGATCGAAGCGGACCTGCTCACCCCGATCTACCGTCACGATCGCTGACCCGCTCCGTCATCCCGGCATGCTTTTGGCCGGGACCCACACCTCAGGCCGCGGCCGACTCGGGTCGCAGCGTATTCATCGGCGGCCGATCTGCCAAGGAAACTTCCGTCGACTGCGCGGTGAATTCGCCTCCGACGAGCGGGAACTGGGTTAGCGCCGCACCGGAGTCGGCGACGCCGGCCCGGCCCAGCACGGTGCCCAGGATCTGACGGCTCATGACCCCGAGTTCCGACAGCGGCCGGTTGCGGTGCTGGCGCACACCGAGATTCACCTGGCCGATGGCGGACAGTCCCAGCATGTCGTGGGTGTCCAGCAGCAGCCCGATCTCCACGCCGTAACCGGGCGCGAAGGGTACGGCGGTGAGCAGTTCGCGCGTGCCCGCGTATTCGCCGCCCAAGGGCTGCAGCACATTCGAGAGCTGCGGGCGCAATGCGGCGAGCAGCGGGCGGGCCACCAGTTCGGTGACGCGGCCGCCGCCGTTGTCGTCGATGGTGGCGCCCTGCCGCAGCGGACGGCGGTAGTACGCCTTCACCAGGTGCATACCGTCCACGGTGAGCAGCGGGCCGAGCAGTTTCGGTACGAACATCGGATCCGGGTCGATCAGATCCGAGTCGACGAAGGCCACCAGATCACCGGAGGTCACGGCCAGCGAGCGCCAGAGCACCTCACCCTTGCCTGGGACCGGCTCGAGTTCGGGCACGGCCTGTTCCCGCGTGACCACCCGCGCACCTGCGGCCTGTGCGCGTTCGGCGGTGGCATCGGTGGACCCGGAGTCCAGGACGACGAGTTCGTCCACGAGCGTGCCGAGCAGGGGCCGAATGCTGGCCACCACGGCGGCGACGGTGGCCTCCTCGTTGAGGGCGGGCAGCACCACGGAGACGGTGCGGTCGCCCTTGGCGGCCACGAGTTCCTCGACCGTCCACCGCGGACGGTCCCAGCTGTTGGTTTTCACCCAGTTCTTGTTCATGCCAAACCTCGCAGGGTGCGGGCGGGTGGGCGCAGGCCCTGAATCGCGGCGATCATGTCCACAACACGTCGGGTGGCTGCCACTTCGTGTACCCGGAAAACTCGAGCACCCGCGGCGGCCGACCATGCAGTCGCTGCCAATGTGCCCTCCAATCGCTCGGATAGCTCGACACCAAGAGTCTCTCCGATGAAATCCTTATTACTCAGCGCCATCAAGACAGGCCATCCGGTATTCACAAGAACGTCCACAGACCGCAACAATTCAAGCCCGTGATACGTGTTTTTGCCGAAATCATGCGTGGGATCTATAAGTATCGAATCTTTTGCCACTCCGGCCGCAGCCGCGCTCTCGGCCGCCGCCACCACGGTTTCGGTGACCTCCGCCACCACATCCGCATAGCGCACTCGATGCGGGCGAGTCCGCGGGACGGCCCCGCCGGTGTGACTGCAGACAATTCCCGCGTTCAGTTCCGCCGCCACCCCGACCAGTTCGGGATCGGCCCCGGCCCAGGTGTCATTGATCAGATCCGCGCCCTCGAGCACGGCAGCCCGCGCGACATCGGCGCGCCAGGTGTCCACACTGATCAACAGGTCCGGAAACCGCGCCCGGATCTCGGCGACGAACGGCACCACCCGGCGGGCTTCCTCGGCGGCATCCACATCGCTACCGGGTCCGGCCTTGACGCCGCCGATATCGACAAGATCGGCCCCTTCGGCCACAGCGCGCGTCACCGCCGCCATGGCGGCCTCGTCACTGAAGGTCGCGCCTTTGTCATAGAACGAGTCCGGCGTCCGGTTCACGATCGCCATCACGAGCGCCCGATCCGTCGCCACCGGCTTCCCGCACAATGTCGGCAACGGCGCACACATGCCCAAGACTGTATCTATTTGCCCTCCGCTTCGCTTCGGGCGGGTTCGCGGCCCTGTTACCCCGTTCTTCCCTCCCTCCGCTCCGCCAAGGCGCAGGTCTATGGAGCCGTTCGCTCCCCCGCTCCACTCAGTCCAGAACGGGGCGGGCCGCGAGCTTGGGGTGAGGGTCAGGCGCGCGGAGCTTTGGCTGCGGCTACGTCGGCGGGGTATTCGGGGTAGGAGGGGACGTAGCCGTCGGTTCGCCCGGCGAGGACGTAGAGGGTGCTGCTGTCATCGGTGGTGAAACCCTGATTGCGGAGCTCCACCTTCCGGCTCTTGTAGGTCGAGGTCTGCTCGAGTTCGGCGACGACCCGAATGAAAAGGGGGACAGCGTAAGTGGGCAGCCGGTCGTAAAGCACCTTGGCGGCGACCTTGCCATCGAACTCGGCGCCGGCGGCGAGGGTCACGGCGGCCATGCCCGCTTTCCCGTCGGTGCCGGGGATCTCGACGCCGTAGACCACCGCCTCGCCGATGGCGTCCACGCCGCCGAATGCACCCTCCACCTCGGTGGTTGCCACGTTTTCGCCCTTCCAGCGGAAGGTGTCGCCGAGGCGGTCGACGAAGGCGATGTGACCCCAGCGCTGATCGCGGACCAGATCGCCGGTGTCGAACCAGCAGTCACCGGACTTGAAGCCGTCCCGGACCAGTTTGGATTCGGTTGCGGCACTGTCGGTATAGCCGTCGAACGGCGATGAGTTGGTGACCTTGGCGAGCAGCAGTCCGACACCGCCGGGGCGGACGCGGCGCAGTGTGCCGTCGGGTCCCCGCTTCGCCTTGCCGGTGCCGTCGTCGTAGTCGACGATGGCGAACGGCAGCGGGGTGAATCCGGCGGTCCTGTCGAGGCTGAACGCATTGATGAAGGCGACGTTTCCCTCACTGGCGCCGTAGAACTCGACAATGCGCTTGATGCCGAAGCGGCTGTGGAATTCGTCCCAGAGTTCGGGGCGCAGCCCGTTGCCGACGGCCAGGCGCACCTTGTGCATGCGGTCGGTGCGCTTGGGCGGCTGGTTGATCAGGTAGCGGCAGAGTTCGCCGATGTAGATGAAGGCGGTGGCCTGATTGGCGATGATCTCCTCCCAGAAGCGGGAGGCCGAGAACTTGCGTCCCAGTGCGAGTGTCCCGCCGCCGGCGATGACCGCGGACAGCGCCACCGTGAGCGCATTGTTGTGATAGAGCGGCAGGCAGCAGTAGAGGGTGTCGCCCCCGTTCAGCCGGACACCGAGCCCGCCGATGCCCGCCATGCTCTTGGTCCAGCGCAGATGCGTCATGACGCTGGCCTTGGGCAGGCCGGTGGTGCCGGAGGTGAAGATCAGGTAGGCGCGTTCCCCGGCCGTGATCTGCGCGCACACAGCGGGATTCGCCGCGTCGGCGGTGCGGGCGGCGGTCCCCAGATCCTTCGACCACAGCAGGCTCGGGCGCGGTTCGGTGAGCGTGTCCAGGGCGTCGGCGCACTCCTCCCCCACCACATCGAGCACCGAGTTCAACAGCCCGAAACTGTGCTGCAGCACCGTATCTCGCTGATTGTGATTGAGCAGCCCGGCGGTGGCGCCGAGTTTCACGACCGCCAGTGCGGTGAACAGCGCCTCGGGCCGGTTGGTCAGCAGGATGCCGACCACATCGCCGCGCCGCAC
Organism: Nocardia sp.; assembly: GCF_025465275.1. Lineage (GTDB taxonomy): Bacteria > Actinomycetota > Actinomycetes > Mycobacteriales > Mycobacteriaceae > Nocardia. The sequence continues at coordinate 5,120 of NZ_JAODNK010000220.1, forward strand.
CCCGCGTTCGGCCAGCACGTGCGCGTACCGGTTCACCTCGGAATTGGCTTCGCCCCAGCGGTATTCGCGGCCCTCGAAGCGCAGGAAAGGCCGGTCCGGATGTTTGGCGGCGGCGCGCTGGAAGAACAGTCCGATCGACGCCTTGCTATCGGATTTCACCAGCATGTGCACGGCATTGCGCGCCATTCCGGGAGCCTGCAGTGCCATGCCGGGCAGGCTGCGGACCAAATCCATCAGGCTGACCGTCGAATGGGCGTCGGTATTCACTTCGCTGTGCTCCTCACCGGGTCGTGCTCGCTCACCACACAATTACGGAAGTACCCCGGGTTGTCGAGCGAAACCCACCGGTCCGATCAGGCCTCGGGGCTGAGCATTCGGTCAGGCCTCCGGACTGAGGGCCGCGAATGCCTCGGCGAAGTCGCTGGTCACGATCACGCGGTCGAGGGCGGTGCGCCCGGCGAAACCGCGCTCGGCCAGTTCCTCGAGCCAGGCGAACAGGCCGCGGTAGTGACCGTCGGGGTCCAGGACCACCACCGGCTTGTCGTGCATACCCAGGTAGGCCCCCGTCCAGGTCTCGAAGAGTTCCTCGAGCGTGCCGAGCCCGCCGGGCAGGGTGAGGAAGGCGTCGGCGCGCTCGTCCATCACCTGTTTCCGCTCGCGCATGGAGTCGGTGACTATGAGCTCATCGGAGTCCACATCCGCCATTTCGCGGTGCACCAGCTTCTTCGGGATGACGCCGACGGTTTTCGCGCCCGCCTCCCGCGCTGCCGTCGCGACCGCGCCCATCATGGAGACGTGTCCACCGCCGGACACCAATTGCCAACCGCGACGGCCGATTTCGGCGCCCACCCGGCGGGACAACTCCAGCACCGCCGGATCGTCGACACTGGCCGAGCAGTACACGCACACCGAATACGGCTGGCTCACCACTGATCTCCCGTTCCGGCGGCGGCATCCATCTGGGCGCGGGTATCGGCGGCCTGCTGCACCAGGGCGATGACCTCGTCCACGCTGTCGGTGACGTGGATCAGGTTCATATCGCCGGGCGCGATCTTGGCGGAGCCGAGCAGTGAGTCGCGCAGCCAATCCACCAGTCCCGCCCAGTATTTGGTGCCGAACAGGATGATCGGGAACTGGTTGATCTTGTGCGTCTGCACCAGGGTGAGGGCCTCGAACAGTTCGTCCAGGGTGCCGAAACCGCCCGGCAGGCAGACGAAGGCCTGCGCGTACTTCACGAACATGGTCTTGCGCGCGAAGAAGTACCGGAAATTGATCCCGAGATCGACCCATTCATTGAGGTGCTGCTCGAACGGCAGCTCGATGCCGAGTCCGATCGAATACCCGCCCGCCTCGGAGGCGCCGCGATTGGCGGCCTCCATGGCGCCCGGCCCGCCGCCGGTGATGACCGCGAACCCGCCGCGCGCCAGCGCCCCGCCGATGGCCATGCCCGCCTGATACTCCGGCGATTCCGGCGTCGTGCGCGCCGACCCGAATACCGCTACCGCGCGCGGCACCTCCGCCAAAGCCCCGAAGCCCTCGACGAATTCGGCCTGGATGCGCAGCACCCGCCACGGATCGGTATGCACCCAATCCGCCGGTCCCCGCTCATCCAGCAGATGCTGATCGGTGGTCCCGATCCCGACCTTCCGGTCCCGCCGCAGCATTATCGGCCCGCGATACTGCGGCGTCCTGGCACTCGGAATCTCACCCTCAGCAGACATGCAGCCACCTTAGCTCTGTCTAATTTGCCCTCCGCTTCGCTCCGGGCGGGTCGGGGCCCTGTTACCCCGTTCTTCCCTCCCTCCGCTCCTCCAAGGCGCAGGTCTATGGAGCCGTTCGCTCCCCCGCTCCACTCAGTCCAGAACGGGGCGGGCCCCGACCTTGGGGCGGATGTCTTTGAGGGCGGCGGTTTAGGGGTGCGATCTCGCGTCAGGCCTTGTCTCCGCGCAGGTAGCTGCGGAGCATGGAGGTGACCTGGGTGATCTGGGCCACCGGGAGGTGTTCGTCGCGCTTGTGGGCGAGGTTGGGGTCGCCGGGGCCGAAGTTGACGGCGGGGATGCCGCGGGCGGCGAAACGGGAGACGTCGGTCCAGCCGTATTTGGCGCGGACGCCGCCGCTGCCGTGCGCGTGCACGATTTCGATGAGGTCCTTGGCGGCCGGGTTGGACAGGCCGGGGAGGGCGCCGGGGGCGCCGTCGGTGCGTTCGAAGCCCAGTTCCAGGCCGGAGAAGACCTCGCGCACATGCTCGGTGGCCTCGTCGAGGGTGCGGTCGGGTGCGAAGCGGAAGTTCACATCGACCTCGGCCACATCGGGCACCACATTGCCCGCGACACCGCCGGAGACGCGCACGGCGGACAGGCCTTCGCGGTAGACGCAGCCGTCGATCTCCACCTCGCGCGCCCGGTAGCCGGAGAGGCGCTCCAGTACGGGTGCGAGGCGGTGAATGGCATTGTCGCCCAGCCAGGCTCGTGCGGTGTGCGCGCGCACGCCGGAGGTGGTGAGCCGAATCCGCAGGGTGCCCTGGCAACCGGCCTCGATCCAGCCGCCGGAGGGCTCGCCGAGAATGGCGAGGTCGCCCTCCAGCCATTCGGGCAGTTCGCGTTCGATGCGGCCGAGTCCGTTGAACTCGGCGGCGATCTCTTCGCAGTCGTAGAAGATGAGCGTCAGATCGTGCACCGGATCGGCGACGGTGGCGGCCAGGTGCAGGAACACCGCATCGCCGGACTTCATATCGACACTGCCGCAGCCCCACAGCTGCCGCTCGCCGTTCGCGCCGACTTCGAATCGGCTGGGCACATTGTCGGCAATCGGCACGGTGTCGAGGTGCCCGGCGAGAATGACGCGCGTGGCCAGACCGCGGTTGGTGCGGGCCAGCACGGTATTGCCGTGCCGCAGAATTTCGAACCCCCGGGTTTGCTCGCGTACTGCCCGCTCGACGATATCGGCGATCACCGTCTCGTCCTTGGACACGCTGGGAATATCCACCAGAGCAGCGGCGAGGTTTATGGGATCGGCGCTCAGATCGATGGTCACCCACTCCACCCTAAAGGAGGGGTTCCCTACTGCACAGTTGCTGAAGGTAACCTTGACGGCCGTGAGCACTCAGGGAGCAGTAGCAGTCGGCCTTGCCACGATCACCGCCAATGGAACGGTCCTGGACACCTGGTACCCGTACCCGGAACTGAGTGATGTGACCGATACCGGGTCGAAGCGCCTGGACGCCTCCGATGTCGAGTACGCCAAGTTCGCCGAAGTGGCCGGGGTCGATGAGGCCCGCCGGGTCGAGGTCGTCGTGGTGCGCACCAGCATTGCCGATCTGTCCGCCCCGCCGGTCGACACCCACGACGCGTACCTGCGGCTGCACCTGCTCTCGCATCGTCTGGTCCGCCCGCACGGCCTGAACCTGGACGGCATCTTCGGTCTGCTCGCCAATGTGGCGTGGACCAACCACGGCCCGTGCTCGCTCGAAGAGCTGGAGCTGACCCGCCTCAAGCTGCGCGCCCGTGGCCCGGTCACCGTGTACAGCGTGGACAAGTTCCCGCGGCTGGTGGACTACGTGGTCCCGTCGGGTGTGCGCATCGCCGACGCCGACCGGGTGCGCCTGGGCGCGCATCTGGCCTCGGGCACCACGGTCATGCACGAGGGCTTCGTGAACTTCAATGCCGGCACGCTCGGCAATTCCATGGTGGAGGGCCGCATTTCGGCCGGTGTGCTGGTCGGTGACGGTTCCGATGTCGGCGGCGGCGCCTCCATCATGGGCACCCTGTCCGGCGGCGGTAAGCAGGTCATCTCGCTGGGCGAGCGCTGCCTGCTGGGCGCGAACTCGGGTCTGGGCATTTCGCTCGGCGACGACTGCGTGGTCGAGGCCGGCCTGTACGTCACCGCCGGCACCAAGGTCACGCTGCCGGACGGCGCGGTGATCAAGGCCGCCGAGCTGAGCGGCAAGGACAACCTGCTGTTCCGCCGCAATTCCGTGACCGGTGCGGTGGAAGTGGTGGCGCGCAAGGGAACCGGCATCGAGCTGAACGCCGCACTGCACGCCAACGACTGATCTTCGGCACTGCTGCTGTGCCCCTTGCGGTTCGATCCGCAAGGGGCTCTTTTTTGGCTGCTACTCGATGCCGAAGGCGATGATGCGCTCCGGGGTGATGCGGATCAGCTCCGGCGAGCCGCCGGGGATGTAGGTTTCGACATCGCGCAATGCCTGTGCGGTGCCGCGGATTTCGAGGCAGCGCACGGTCCAGGGATTCACCGAGGGCACATCGTCGACGACGAAGGCGACCCGCTCCTCCTTGGTCAGATTGCGGAACTTCTGCGAGGCGCCCATATTGTGGCCGGCGATATCGATGGTGCCGAGCGCCTCGTTGTAGCGGAAGCCCACCGGATTGTTCTGCGGTGAGCCGTCCGGGCGAATGGTGGCGAGCCGGCCGAGCCGCTGACCGGCGAGGTATTCGAGCTGCGCGGGCGACAGTGTTGCGATCATATAGGCGACGTTAGGACCTCGAGTGCGGTTCAGGTCAAGCGCAACGCCCGTTGTTCACTCAGAGCAGCAGCTTCTTCTGCACCTTGCCCATGGCATTGCGCGGCAGGGAATCCACCACCCGCACCTCGCGGGGCCGCTTGTGCGCCGAGAGTTCGGCTCCCACATGGTCGATCAACTGCTGCGACACGGAATCACCTGCACCGTCCCGCAATACAACGTAGGCGACAATGCGCTGCCCCAGATCGTCATCGGGCAATCCGACAACCGCCGTCTCGGCCACGGCGGGATGTCCCAGCAGCGAGGTCTCGATTTCCCCCGCACCGATGCGGTATCCACCGGATTTGATGAGGTCCACCGACTCCCGCCCGACAATGCGGTGGAAGCCCCCGGTATCGATGACGGCGACGTCACCGGTCTTGAACCAGCCGTCCTCGGTCCAGTTCTCCGCCGTCACCTCCGGCCTGTTCAGGTATCCGTCGAACAGCATGGGACCGCGGACCTGCAGCCCGCCGACGCTCTCACCGTCGTGCGGCACCGGGTGGCCTGCTTCGTCGACCAGCCGCGTCTCGACACCGGCGACGGTCGTGCCGACCCAGCCGGGCCGGCGTTCGCCGTCGGGACGGGTAGAGAGCGTGATCATGGTTTCACTCATGCCGTAGCGCTCGAGCGGAGCGTGTCCGGTGAGTGCGCGCAACCGCTCGAATACCGGGACCGGCAGCGGCGCACTTCCGGAGACGAGAATGCGCGCATCCGCCAATTGCTTTGCCGCGTCGGGATCTTCGGCGATGCGGGACCAGACTGTCGGCACGCCGAAGTACATGGTGCCGGGTGCGGCGGCATACGCCTCGGGCGTGGGCTTACCGGTGTGGATCAGCGGGCTGCCGACCCGCAGCGGCCCCAGCATGCCGAGAATGAGCCCGTGCACATGGAACAGCGGAAGTCCGTGCACCAGTACATCGTTCGCCGTCCAGCCCCAGGCCTCGGCGAGGGCGTCGAGTCCGGCCGCAATGGCGCGCCGGCTGAGCATCACACCCTTCGGCGCACCGGTGGTCCCTGAGGTGTAGAGAATGAAAGCCGTTGTCTCGGGCGCGGGTTCGGCATAGGTGTGCCAGGACCGCGCATGCGTGCGCACCGGCACAACCGGCAGTTCGCTGCCCGCCGGAGCCTCGCCCAGCCAGGCCTGTGCTCCCGAATCCCGCAGGATGTGCGCGAGTTCCGCGCTGCCCGCATCCGGCGGCACCGGCACGACGGTGACGCCGGCGATGAGGCAGCCCACCACCGCGAGCACCGTGCTGACGGTGGGCCGGGCCAGCACCGCCACCCGATCGGCCTGGGCGACCCGCTCGGCGACGGAGGTGGCGCCGCCCAGCAGATCGCTGCGCGACAGCGTCACCCCCTCGATGGTGACGGCATCCGGAATATCGGCTCCGGCGGCCACGGCGGCCGGATTCAGCGAGCTCAGCAAAAGCGGCGACCTGTACGACACGCGCTTACGCTACCGAATCGCCGTGCGGTGGCCAGTGCGTGTACCGCAGGAGCGGCATCGAGACACGAATCGGGTGCGAACATGCCAAGTCGGTTGACAGGTGAGCCGAGTGGGTAAGAAAGTTTGTGTATAACCTTCTCACCCCCCGAGGATGTGGTCAACGATGACCAGGCCGCTTCGCGCTACGCCGCACACGACCGAGACCGCCGACCAGCCACCCATCGATATCCGGCAGTTCCTCGACGGCGCCGTCGGACTGCTCGGCGGCGCGGCGAATGTGATCATGCAGCTCTCCCTCCGGCCCGTCGGCTACGGCGTGGTCGAGAGTCCGGTGGAGAGCGGGAAGGTCATGGTCCATCCGATCAAACGCCTGCGCACCACCGTCACCTATCTGGCGGTCGCCCTGCTCGGCACCGACTCCGATCGCGCGGCCTACCGCGCGGCCGTCGACACCTCGCATCGGCAGGTGCGTTCCCGCCCCGGAAATCCGGTGAAGTACAACGCTTTCGATCCCCGGCTGCAGCTCTGGGTCGCGGCCTGCCTCTATTGGGGCGCCAAGGATCTCTACGAGCGCATGCACGGCGAAATGAATCCGGCCGATGCCGACGCGTTCTACCGGTACTCCGCCCGCCTGGGCACCACGCTGCAAATGCGCCCGGAGATGTGGCCCGCCGATCGCCCCGCGTTCGAACGCTATTGGACCGAGAATCTGGCCGTCACGGTCATCGATCCGAAGATCCGCGCCTACTTCGAGGACCTCATCGATCTGAAGATGATGCCAGCGCCGGTGCAGCTGGCCTTCGGCGGCATTCACCGCTTCTTCGTCACCGGCCTACTGCCGCAACATCTTCGGGACGAAATGGGGATGACCTGGTCGCCGCGTCAGGATCGGCTGCTGGCCCGGACGCTGCGCGCCCTCGGCGCGGCGGAGGCGGTGGCACCTACCCCGGTGCGCAGCTTCCCGCTCAATGTCTATCTACTGGATATGCGCCTGCGCCGGCGGCTGGGCCGCCCGCTGGTGTGATCAGTAGATCCGGAATCCCGGCACCACATGATCGACGGCGAATCGGCGCAGCGCCGCTTCGTCGTCGAGCGGAATGACCGTCTGCGGTGTCAGCGCCAGGGAGAGCGCGCTGCGCGCGATCATCTCGGCCAGTGGCAGCGGATCATATTCGGGGAGTTTGCCTTCCGATTGCAGGCGCGTAATGAATTCGGCGAGATAGTCACGGCCCAGTTCGATTACGGGTGCACCCTGCACGGTGAGATAGGGCAGCACCATTTCCGGTTCGGTCTTGAGCAACCGGTCCAGCAGTTGATTGCCGCGCAGCCCCTCGATGAACGCGACGAACAGAGCGACGATCTGATCCTCGGCGCTGGCGTCCCGCTCGATCTGCGAGTGGATGGCGGCATCGGCGTCGGCGATGAACTGCCGGGCCTGCCGCAGCCCGACGGCCTGAATCAGATCGGATTTGCCGGCGAATCGCCGATAGAGTGTGGCGAGGGACAGCCCGCCGCGGCGGGCGACCTCGACCATGCTGGTGCGCTTGATTCCGAAGTCCAGGAAGGCCACCAATGCGGCATCGAGCACCTTGGCCTGATTGCGGTCCTCCGGACCGGATCCGCGGACGAGCGGCAGGAGTTTGGCCAGCTTGGCCATGGTCCGGCCCCTTTCGAGTCGCGAAGATACGATGAGGCACCAATCATCGCACATTGACAGTATTGCACCTCGATGAGAAGGTGAGAGCAAGAGTTTCTCACACTCTCCTCATTGGTGAGGAGTGACGACGAGGAGTCGAGTCAACGATGACCGCCCCGCTGCGCAAGTCCTTCGATGATGCTTCCGGTCTACCGGAGCCACTCACTCCGGAAGCTGTCCGTGAACACATCGACGGTGTCGCCGCCTTCCTCGGCGGCGCGGCCAATGTCATCATGCAGCTGTCGCTGAAGCCCGTCGGCTACGGCGTCATGGAGAGCGATGTCCGCAGCGGCAGCGTCATGCTGCGCCCCATCAAGCGGCTGCGCACCACGCTCACCTACATCGCCGTCGCCATGATCGGCAATGACGATGATCGTGCCGCCTACCGCGAAGCCGTCAATACCTCGCACCGCACCGTGCACACCAAGCCGACCAGCCCGGTGAAGTACAACGCCTTCGATCCGAAGCTGCAGCTGTGGGTGGCGGCCTGCCTGTACTGGGGCATCGACGATATGTACCACCGCATGCGCGGGCCGATGGATCCCCAAGTGGCAGAGGCCTTCTACCGGTACGGCGCCCGCCTGGGCACCACCCTGCAGATGCGCGAGGAGATGTGGCCGCCCACCCGCGACGCGTTCTACGCGTACTGGGAGGAAACCCTCGCCACCCGTCATATCGACGAGCCGACCCGGGCGTACTTCAATGCCCTCACCGACCTGAAGATGCTGCCGTATCCGCTGCAGTTCCTGTTCGGTGGTCTGCACCGCTTCATCGTGACCGCCCTACTGCCACAGCATCTTCGAGAAGAGATGGGCATGACCTGGACGGCGCGCGACGAACGCTACTTCGCCGGCTTGCTGCGGCTGATCTCCGCGGTGTGGACCCGCATGCCGCAGGTGATCCGGATCTTCCCGTACAACTTCTATCTCGCGGATATGCGCCTGCGCCGCCGCTTCGGACGGCCGCTGGTCTAGGGGCGTCATTCGGCCAGGCCGGGCAGGGCGACCAGCGTCGCCGAGCCCCAGGGCTCCGGCACGGCCGCATTCGTGATGACGGCCTGCAGGTCGGGCAGCGCGGCCGGATCCAGGTCGCCGAGCCGCGCAGGTGCGGTCAGCAGGTGCGTGACCCACTCCTCGGCGAGCGCGGTGCCGAGGTCGATATCGTTGTCGGGCAACACTATCGACGCGCCCGCCGCACCGGCGGCCACCAGCTCGAGCACCGCGAGCGGGCCGTCCGCGCGGCCCAGGTGGTAGGTGCGCGATTCGAAGGTCAGCTCCGATTCCAACCGCACCCGATCGGCCATGGCGGCCAACTCGTCATAGGTCATTGCCGGGGCACCCGCAGTCGCGAATGCCGTATCGCCGCCGCGCAGCACGGCGGTTCGATGCGCATAGGTCACCGGGCGCGCGGACTGCGCCGAGGCTTCGGCGGCGACTGCCGAATCGTCCAGGGACAACCAGTCGATGCCCGGCACCGATACCGGTGCGCCGCCTGTCAGGCCGACCTTCACATCCAGCCCGATCGGCGGTAGCGAATCGACGGCCCGCAACGGGACCAGCGCCGCGCCGGTCTTGAGCACCGCCCATGCGGCCACCGCCAGCTCGACACCACGATCGAGGCGCACCGCGACGCCGGAACCGGGCCCGCTGCCGCGCTCGATCAGTACTCGCGCCAATCGTGAAGAGCGCGCGTCGAGTTCGGCATACGACAGTGATCTGTCACCCCAGACCACGGCCGGGTCGCCCGGATCTTCCTCGACCACCGACAGCAGGGAGTGCGGTAACTCCGCGCCACGCGCACCCGCCCGGCGCAGCAGGACATCCGTATTCGGCTGGGCGCGTTCATGTTCGGTCGCCTCCCGGAGGTCGATATCGCACACCGGCAGGTGTGGGTCCGCGGCGACGGCGGTGAGTATGCACTGCAGGCGATTACCCAGCGCGACCATGGCGCTGCGGTCGAAAAGGTCTGTGGCATAGGAGAACACCACCGCCAGCTTGCCAGTAGTGCCGTCCGCGGCACGCAGCGGTTCGACTCCGATCTGCAGATCGAACTTCGCCGCCGCCAGCTCCGAGTCCCAGGCCGCGACGGTCAGGCCCGGTAGCTCGAGGACGGCGGTCTCGGTGTTCTGCAATGCCAGCACGACCTGCAGCAGCGGATTCGCGGCGGTGCGACCAGCGATATCGGCGACCATTTCGAACGGCACATCGGCATGCGCGAAGGCCGATAGGTCGGTGTCGCGGGCCGATTCGACCAGATCGTCGAACGAGACCGAGGCGTCCACGGTGGTGCGCAGGGCCAGCGTATTGACGAACATGCCGACCAGATCGTCGAGCGTCCGTTCCCCGCGCCCGGCGATCGGGGTGCCGATCACAATGTCGGAACCGCCGGATATACGAGCCAGCAGGACCGCGACGGCGGCGTGCACGACCATGAACAGTGACGCATTATGGCGGCGCGCAATCTGATTCAGGTCGGCATGGACATCCGCGCCGACCGTGAAGTCGACGATCTCGCCCGTCATCGATGCGACAGCCGGGCGTGGGCGATCGAGCGGCAGCAGTGCCGTTTCGGGTAGGTCTGACAGCTGCCCGCGCCAGTACGCCAGCTGTTGTGCCGCAATGGAATTCGGATCAGAGTCGGAGCCCAGAACGGTGCGCTGCCAGACGGCGAAGTCGGCGTATTGCACCGGCAGCGGAGTCCAGCCCGGCAGCTCGCCGCTGGTGCGCGCCCGGTAGGCGGTCATCAGATCGCGGGCGAGCGGGGCCATGGAGGCGCCGTCGGCGGCGATGTGATGGGCCACCAGCACGAGCAGGTAGTCGTCCGGATCGTCGCCGGTAATGAGCCCGAGCCGCACGGGAACGCTTGCGGCGACGTCGAATCCGGTGCCGACAAGTTCGGCGACCCGAGCGCCGATATCGGTGACCGACTCCGGCCGAAGTCCATCGGGCAGTACGTCGGCAACCGACAGCACCTCCTGGAAAGGTGCACCGCCGGGACCGGATTCGGGGTAGCGGGTGCGCAGCACCTCGTGCCGGGTCAGCACATCCTCGACGGCCCGGCTCAGCGCCGCCACCTCCAGCGCGCCGTTGAGGCGGATGACCATGGGGATGTTGTACGCCGGTGAGCCGGTATCGAATTGATTGAGAACCCACATGCGCTGCTGCGCCAGCGACAGCAGCACCCGAGCGGCAGATTCCCGCGCATACGCGACCAGCGGCGGTCGTGCCGCCGCGCCCGTCGCCGCACCCGGCACGATACGGGCCGCCAGCTCGGAAACCGTTGCCGTCTCGAATAATTCGCGCACCGAGACGGCTGCCTCGAGCGCCTCGTTGATCCTGGACACCGCGCGCGTGGCGATCAGCGAATTGCCGCCGAGAGCGAAGAAGTCGTCGTCCGCGCCGACCCGATCGACTCCGAGGAGTTCACCGAAGACTCCGGCCACGATCTCCTCGATCGGAGTCGACGCGGCGCGCAAACGCTTGGCCTCGAACATCGGAGCCGGAAGCGCTTTGCGATCCAATTTGCCGGAGGAATTGAGCGGGAGGGCATCCAGCACCACAAAGGCGGACGGAACCATATAACCGGGCAGCACACGCAATAGCGCGGCCTTCACAGTACCGACATCCACCACGGCGGCCGGTTCGCGAACCACATAGCCGACGAGCTGATCGCCGGTATGAATATCGTTGCGCACCACCACAACCGATTGGCCGACGCCGGGTTGCGCCAAGAGCGCGGCCTCGACTTCGCCGAGCTCGATCCGCAGTCCACGCAGCTTCACCTGGAAATCGGTGCGCCCCAGATAGTCCAGCTCACCGTCCGACGTCCACTTGACCAGATCACCTGTGCGGTACATGCGTTCACCGGGCATCCCCCGGCCCCCGAACGGATTGGCCACGAACCGATCCGCAGTCAGATCCGCCCGCCCCAGATACCCGGTCGCCAACTGCGCCCCCGCCAGGTACAACTCACCGGCAATGCCTGGCGCGACCGGATGCAAGCGCGAATCCAGCACGTAAACCTGGGTATTCCACACCGGTCGGCCGATCGGCACCAACCGCATATCGGCATCTACCACCTCGTGATGGGTGACATCCACCGCAGCCTCGGTCGGCCCGTACAGATTGTGCACAGCGGCCCCGGTCAACTCCCGCACCTTCTGCGCAATCACCCCGGGAAGCGCCTCCCCGGAGGCAAACACCCGCCGCAGCGAAGTCCCCCCGCCATCCCAGCGACCCAGCACGCCACTGTCATCCCGGCGAAGCAACGCGCCCCCGTCATCCCGGCGAAGCAACGCGCCCCCGTCATCCCGGCGAAGCAACGCGCCCCCGTCATCCCGGCGTGCTTGTGGCCGGGATCCCCCGCCACTCCCGAGCTCGGCCACGAACGCCGCGAGCATCGAGGGCACGAAGTGGGCTGTAGTAATCCCCTTTTCGGCGATCACCCGCGCGAGATACGCGGCATCACGATGCCCGCCGGGCGTGGCCACAACCAGGCGCGCGCCGATCTGCAGCGGCCAGAAGAATTCCCAGACGGACACGTCGAAGGTCGCCGGAGTCTTCTGCAGCACAGCGTCACTCGTGGTGAGCCGGTACTCGGCCTGCATCCAGAGCAGGCGATTGACAATGGCCGCGTGCGAGACGGCTACCCCTTTGGGGCGACCGGTGGAGCCGGAGGTGAAGAGGAGATACGCGGTGTTACCGGACCGCAGCGGTTGCGTCCGTTCATGATCCGCGATGGGCGCACCGCTGAAGCGGGCCGCCTCCTCGAGATCGTCGACCCGGAGTACCGGAATCCCGCGACCGCCGGCGGTGAACCCGCCCCCCAGCGTTGTCAGGACCATACGGGGCTGAGCGATATCGAGAATGTACTCATTGCGATCGAGCGGCTGATCCGGGTCGAGCGGCACATACGCCGCTCCGGCCTGAATCACAGCGTAGATCGCCACGACCAGTTCGGTCGAGCGCCGCATAACCAGTGCGACAGTCGATTCCGGCCCGATCCCCGCGGCGATCAGGCGGCGCGCCAGGCGGTTGGTCCGCTCCGACAACTCACGGTAGCTGAGCCGCTCCTGCTCGAAGATCAGCGCGGTCGCCTCGGGGGTAGCCGCCACCTGCGCCTCGAACAGCGAAACCAGCGTCGCCGCAGTACCGTTCGGCAGATTCGCCACGGCATTCACATCGAAGCCGGTGGCATTCCACTCGCCGAGCACCCGCTGCCGATCACTGTCGGCGAGCAGATCGATATCCCCGACCGCGAGCCCCGGATCGGCCGTCACCGCCGCCAGTACCCGCTGGAACCGCTGCGCGAATGCCGCGATCGTCGGCTCGTCGAAAAGATCCAGCGCATAGGAGAATTCGGCCGCCAGCCCAGTCGCGTCGCCGCGTTCATCGTGGGATTCCTGCATGGTCAGCTGCAGGTCGAACTTGGCGAACGGTATCTGCAGATCCGCGCCCGCCACGGTCAGCCCCGGCAATTCCAGCCGGGTGGGCGCCATATTCTGGAATGCCAGCAGCACCTGGAACAGCGGATTGCGCGCCTGTGAGCGTGCCGGGTCGAGCAAATCGACCAGTCGCTCGAACGGCACCTCCGTATGCCCGAAGGCGCGGGCGTCGGCCGCGCGCACCTGCCGCAGCAGCTCCTCGAAACCCATGGCCGGGTCGATATCGCTGCGCAGCACCAGGGTATTGACGAACATGCCGATCAGATCGTCGAGTTCGGCCGCCCCGCGACCCGCCACCGGCGTGCCGATGACGATATCGCGGGTACCGGACAGCCGCGCCAGCAGCACGGCCAGCGCGGAGTGCACGACCATGAAGAGCGTCGTATTGCGGGAGTCGGCGAAAGCGCCTGCCGCCGCATATATTTCACTGTCGATACGGAAGGCGAAGGTGCCGCCCCGGTAGGAGGCGACCGGCGGCCGTGGCCGGTCGAAGGGCAATACCAGCTCGTCGGGCAGATCCGCCAGGGTCTCGAGCCAGTAGGCGATCTGCTGTGCCAGCGGCGATTCCGGATCGTCCTCACGGCCGAGGGTTTCCCGCTGCCACACCGTGTAGTCGGCGTACTGTACCGCCAGTGGAGCCCACGCCGGTTCCCCACCCTGTGCCCGCTGGGCGTAGGCGGTGACCAGGTCGCGAGTGAGCGGCCCCATCGATACTCCGTCGCCGGCAATGTGATGGATGATGGCGATCAGCACATGTTCGTCGGCCCCGATCCGCAGCAGCCGCAATCGGATCGGCGGGGTCGTGGTGATATCGAAGCCCGCTCCGGCCACCTCTCCGACCCGCGTCGAAATGGCGTCCGGGTCCACATCCTCGAGCGAAAGGTACGGCACGGCACGGGGATCCCCGAGCGGCAGGACGAGCTGGTAGCCCTCGCCGTCGACCTCCGGATAGATGGTGCGCAATACCTCGTGCCGCGCAACCAGATCCCGGGCCGCCGCGCGCAGCGCCTCCACATCGATGGCACCGCTCAACCGCACCGCCAGCG
>NZ_JAODNK010000233.1 GCF_025465275.1 Nocardia sp.
GGTTCATCACCTGCCGGATCACCCGCACATGATCGAGAGAAATCGCCCCCTCATCGAGAGCTTGAGCCGCACAGGGCAGGACCGGCGCCGCATCGGTATCGTCGCCGACGCGGTGCCACACCGCGAGGTCTTCCGCCGCACGCCACCGGTTGATCGCATCCGCGTGCGAGATGTGCAGGACCGCTTGCAGATACAGGGCCGGGCTACCGGACCCGTTGCGGGCGGGCAGGGACCGGGCACACGCTTGCACGATCAGATCCCGCATGACCGAGGACAGTTTGCGGGTGCTGGTTTCGATCTGCTGCATCAACTCGACAATGTCGGTGTCCGACACCGGAATCAACGACAACGCGGTGAGAGAATCGACCGCCGCGGCCAGTGCTTGCGCACCGGTCGCGATTGCGGTTTCTGCCCCTGATTCCATGCCTCTATTCTACTCCCGGAAAACAGGCCCGGAAAGGCGAATTCCGTTGTGATATAAGCCTATTCAGAATCCTCGGGTTTTATCTTTGTTCTTGTTTTGCTTCTTCTTGTCCAGGCGTCTTTCGTCTTTACCGCTCACCCCGTCGACCGTTATCGACCACGGCGATGAATCGGGTCAGGTCCTCGGTCAACGTCTCTACGGCGTCGGCTGCTCCTCCGTCGTCGTGGTGGTGGAGCCAGTCGGCGACCAGTTCGAACATTCCTCCGATGGTGGCCAGGCACAGCGCTAGGCCCTGGCGTTCGGTGAGTGAATCCTGCTGTGGCCATTGATGGTTGAGAAAGGCGGCGGCCCAGCGGCGGTTACTGCGGCGTTTGGCCTCTACCGCCGGTGAGATTCCGCCTGCTTCGCCGAATGTCACTTTGGCCAGGCGCGCGTCGTCGGCGATGGCGTGGACGAAGGCTTCGGTGATTGCCTGCAGGCGTTCGGGCCAGTCCTGGTCGGCGGTGTCGGCGGCGATTGCAGCGACACGCTGCTGGATCTGTGCCGTGATCTGTTCCAGGAGCGCGGTGTACAGCGCCTCCTTGCTGTCGAAGTGGTCGTAGAAGCCTTTGGTGCCGACGTAGGCCTGCTGACAGATCTGCTCGATCGATGTTCCCGAATAGCTTTGCTGGGCAAAGAGTTCGGTGGCGGCGGCGAGCAGTTGCCGGCGCCTTTGCGCGCTGCGCTCGTCCGCGTCGAGGCCGCGGATCCGGCGCCGCACGGGGGTCCGGTCTGGCGCCGCGGCCGGTTTGCTGCGGGTCATGCCATGACGATAGCCGGGAGTGTTTCAGAAAGACATCTTGTTGACAACAGGATGCCGTGTTGTAATCGTCGTCACGTCGATGAGGAAGGGAACAGACGTGGCTATCAATGGGGATCGCCGGCGGAGGGGGTGGCGGCGGTTTACCGCGGCCGCGCTCTCGACGGCAATGACGGCATCCATCGCGGTGCTGCTGGGGGGCGCGGCCACGACACCGGCCGCCGCACAACCGGAACCGGTGAATGTGGACCAGTTCTACAGTGCGCCCGACGGTTTCGAATCGACCGCACCGGGCACGATTCTGCGCTCGCGCCCGGTGCAGCTGGCGGTGCTCACCGTACTGCCGGTGCATATCCGGTCCTGGCAATTGCTCTACCGCACAACCGATTTGAATGGTCAGCCCGCCGTGGCGGCCACCACCGTCGCGATTCCGGAAGGCGCCGATACCTCGCACGGCCGCCCGCTGGTCTCGCATCAGTTCTTCTACGACAGCACCTCGCCGAACTGCGCACCGTCGTATGTATTGCAGCAGGGCGGCGGACTGCCCGCACTGGAGGGCATCCACTCCACAGTCGAGTACCTGGAGCTGGCGGCGTCCATCAGCCAGGGCTATGCCATCAATGTTCCCGACTACGAAGGGATTTACGGGCATCTCGCGGTCGCCAAGGAACCCGGCTACATGATTCTGGACAGCGTGCGTGCGGCGGAGAGCTTCTCCCCGCTCGGCCTGGACGGCGTCAATACCCCTGTCGCACTGTGGGGTTACTCCGGCGGCGGCATGGGCAGCGGTTGGGCGGCGGAGATGCAGCCGACCTACGCACCCGAGCTGAATATCAAGGGCATCGCCATGGGCGCACCCGTCTCGGACGTGGAATCGCTTCTGCACGTGAATGGTTCGATGTTCGCCGCCCTGATCGGCGTCGGCATCGCATCACTGCGCAATGCCTACCCGAAGTTCGCGGACGCCGTCGATCGCTATATGACACCGGAGGGCCGGGCGATCATGGATCGCACCGCCAACCAGTGCCTGCCGCGCAATGCGCTCACCCTCATGTTCACCGACTACCAGCGCATGCTGACCATCCCCATCGCCGACTTCCTGGCGCTGCCGGAGGTCAAGGAGGTCTTCGATTCGACCGTGCTGGGCAGTAATCCGCCCACCGCACCGACCATGGTCTATCAGGGCGTCTACGACGAGGCCGTGCCCTGGTACACCAACGACCGCATGGTGCAGCGGTGGTGTGACGGCGGCACCTCGGTCTACTACAAGCGCGATCACCTCAGCGAACACCTGACCCTGACCACCCTCGGCATGGCCGATGCCTTCAACTGGATCAAGAGCCGGCTCGCGCCCGGCGCACCCGATCCGGTCGGCTGCCGCACCGACAATGTCGTCACCATGCTCGGCAGCCTCGACGCCCTCGCCACCCAAACCGAAATCAGCCTGAACGCCACCTTCGGCGCACTGGGCTGGCCCATCGGCCCGCAGGAGCGATGAATTACCGGGCGGTCTCTCGTCTGCACAGGTATCGACCATCGTCCGATCAGGAGCACCGTCATGCAGAAGATCGTCACCAACCTGTGGTTCGACACCGAGGCCGAAGAGGCCGCCCAGTTCTACTGCTCGCTGTTCGAAGATTCCAAGATCATCGAAATCCAGCCGTACACCGAGGCCGGGCCGGGCGAAGCGGGCAGCACGCTGCTCGTCGAATTCCAGCTCAACGGCCAGCAGTTCACCGCCATCAACGGCGGCGGCGACTTCCACTACACGCACGCCATGTCCCTCCTGGTGAACTGCGATGACCAGGAGGAAGTGGATCGGCTGTGGGCGGCCCTGCTCACCGATGGCGGCCAGGAGGTCCAATGCGGCTGGATCAATGACAAATACGGCGTGCCATGGCAGATCTTCCCGGTCGAGGCGACGGAATTCATCGCCGGTCCCGACCGGGAAGCCCGTACCCGCGCCACCCGCGCCCTCTACACGATGAAGAAGATCGAGGTCGCGAAGCTGCGCGACGCCTATGCGGGCAAAACTGTGTGATTATCCGAGTCCGCGCACTCCGGCAACCCGGTAAGGTCGGCCACGGTAATCATGCCAACGGGGGCTCGCACCAGCGGGCTGAGAGGACGGCTAGCCCATTCGGGCGGAGCAGGGCCGTCGACCGTATGAACCTGACCGGGTAATGCCGGCGTAGGGAGGATTCTCATGTCATCGAAGTCTGTCGCGCGCAAGGGCGGTTCCGCCGTAGTCGACACCGTGACAACCGGGCCCATTCAGGGCAGCGTCAAGCATTACGAGCAGGTCGAGGCCGATGGCACGACGCTGCAGATTCCGGTGCGGCGCATCAACCTCACCAATGGCGAGAAGTTCGACGTCTACGACACCTCGGGGCCGTACACCGACGACACCGCCGTCATCGACCTGGAAGCCGGGCTACCCAAGGTGCGCGACACCTGGACCAAGCCCGATGTGCCGGGTCCGCGCACCCAGCTGGCCTGGGCGCGCGCGGGCATCATCACCCCGGAGATGCATTTCATCGCAGCCCGCGAAGGCGTCTCCCCGGAACTGGTGCGCGACGAGGTCGCGGCCGGTCGCGCCGTGATCCCGGCCAACCACAATCACCCCGAGTCCGAGCCGATGGTCATCGGCAAGAAGTTCCTGGTGAAGATCAATGCCAATATCGGCAACTCGGCCGTGAGTTCCTCCATTGCCGAGGAGGTCGAGAAGATGGTGTGGGCCACCCGCTGGGGCGCCGACAACATCATGGATCTGTCCACCGGCAAGAACATTCACGAAACCCGCGAGTGGATTCTGCGCAACTCCCCCGTCCCGGTCGGCACTGTGCCGATCTACCAGGCGCTGGAGAAGGTGAACGGCGATCCCACCCAGCTGACCTGGGAGCTGTACCGCGACACCGTCATCGAGCAGGCCGAGCAGGGCGTCGACTACATGACCGTGCACGCGGGCGTGCTGCTGCGCTACGTGCCGCTCACCGCCAAGCGTGTCACCGGCATCGTCTCGCGCGGCGGCTCCATCATGGCGGCGTGGTGTCTGGCGCATCATCAGGAATCGTTCCTGTACACCAACTTCCGGGAACTCTGCGAGATCCTGGCCAAGTACGACATCACCTTCTCGCTCGGTGACGGCCTGCGCCCGGGTTCGGTCGCGGACGCCAATGACGAGGCCCAGTTCGCCGAACTGCGCACCCTCGGCGAGCTCACCAAAATCGCCAAATCCTATGGCGTGCAGGTGATGATCGAAGGTCCCGGCCACGTCCCCATGCACAAGATCGTGGAGAACGTGCGGCTGGAGGAGGAACTCTGCGAAGAGGCGCCCTTCTACACCCTCGGCCCGCTGGCGACCGATATCGCGCCCGCCTACGACCACATCACCTCCGCTATCGGCGCGGCCATCATCGCCCAGGCCGGCACCGCCATGCTCTGCTACGTCACGCCCAAGGAGCACCTGGGCCTGCCCAACCGGGACGACGTCAAGGTCGGCGTGATCACCTACAAGATCGCCGCCCATGCCGCCGATCTGTCCAAGCAGCACCCGCACGCTCAGGATCGCGACGATGCACTTTCCAAGGCGCGCTTCGAATTCCGCTGGCACGACCAGTTCGCGCTCTCCCTGGACCCCGATACGGCCCGGGAGTACCACGACGAGACGATGCCCGCGGAGCCCGCCAAGACCGCGCACTTCTGCTCCATGTGCGGGCCGAAGTTCTGCTCCATGCGCATTTCCGCGGATGTCCGCGAATACGCCGCGAAGCAGGGGCTCACCGATGTGGCGGCCATCGAGGCGGGCATGGCCGAGAAGTCGGCCGAGTTCGCTTCGACGGGTAATCAGGTCTACCTGCCGGTCGTCTCCTGAGAAACACGTAATACGCACTGGGCGTGCACTACTCGGAGTCCGTCCGAGTAGTGCACGCTCGGTTCGTTTGTGCCGGAGCGATATTCACCGACGTTGTTATGCCACAACCTATTTCTTATCGGCGGTGAGCGTTCCCCCGATGGCCCAGCTGTCGGTGGGGACCTCCTGGATCCACACCTGCACGGCTTCGGCGGGAATCTGCAGGGCGTCGACGAAGGCGTCGGTAATGCGGCGCACCAGATCACGCTTCAGTTCGACGGTGCGGGGACCCTGCTGAATGGTGACGATAGGCATGACTGTTCTCCTCTTGCGCAGTGGTGAATTCGACTGGCCCCGTCCGATTTCCGGTTCTTCCGGCGGCCTGAGAACAGTTCACCGCAACGCGAGGCCGCAACCAATGGGCAGTACGCGAACGCAGTGATAAGCAATCCTTATCGCTCTGCGCCGTCCGCCTGTTCACTCTCGGAGAGCAGCTCTACCAGCAGATTCAGGTGCGGCGACACCGTTCCCGCCCGCACCGCGAGACCGATGGGCAGCGCCATGGCGGCATCGTCGAAGGGCCGGAACACCACACGCGGGTTGTGCACCAGCCGCGCATTGGAGGCATAGACCACGGTCCACATGGGTGCGCCGGTGCCGACAGCCGCGAGCGTGTCCTGCAGGTTGCCGGCGGCCGGAGCGGGCGTCGGCTCGAAACCGGCCCGCTGGCACGCGGACAGCACCAGATCCACCAGGACCGGATTATTACGCCGCTCGGTCAGACGCAAGGGCAGCGCGGCCAGATCGGTGATCCGCAGCCGCTCCTGGGCCGCCAGCGGATGCCGGGCGGGCAATGCCACCACCAGCGGATCATCCCATGCGGGAAGGAAATCCAGCTCCGGACTGTCCTGCGGGGACCGTACGAACGCCGCGTCCAGCCGCCCGTCCGCCACCTGCTTGACGCGCTCCTGCACCGGCAATGCCACCAACTCGATCTGCACCTGTGGCGCGCGCTCGGCGAACCCGTCCAGCACGGCGGCCAGTCGCTCCCCGAGTCCGGTCACCGTCCCGATCCGGAACACAGCCGCCCGCCCGCCGGCCAGGTCCGCCACCGAAGCCCGCGCCTGATCGGCCGCGGCCAGCACTGCGCGCGCCCCCGGCAGGAAGCGCGACCCGGCCTCGGTCAACCGCACCCGGCGCGGAGAGCGTTCCAGCAGTTGCACTTTCAGATCCCGCTCCAGCCGCTGCACCTGCTGACTGACCGCCGGCTGCGCGATATGCAGCCGCTCGGCGGCCCGCCCGAAGTGCAATTCCTCGGCCACCGTCACGAAGTACCGCAACTGACGCAGTTCCATCTACTGCGCCTGAATCGAACTCACGTCGACGGGAAGCTTCGGGCTGCCGTCGCCCGGCCCCATCTTCTCGTCCGTCCCACCGCCCGCTACCTTGTCCAGGACCGTGAGCCCGGCCGCGTCGATGGTCCCGAAAACGGTGTACGAGGGCGGCAATTGCGAATCGCCGTAGACGAGGAAGAACTGACTGCCGTTGGTGCCCGGCCCGGCATTCGCCATGGCGAGCGTGCCGCGCGGATACAGCACTGGTGCGGATGCCGCCGCGGCATCGGTCGAGCCGAAGGTGTCCGTCGGATACTCGTCATCGAATTCGTATCCGGGACCGCCCATTCCGGTACCTGTCGGATCACCGCACTGCAGCACCTTCAAGTCGTCGGCGGTGGTCAACCGGTGGCAGTGCGTGCCGTCGAAGTAGTGCTGCGCCGCCAGACTGCTGAAACTATTGACGGTGCAGGGTGATTCGGCGCTGTTGAGACTCAGCCCGACGCTCCCCTGCCCGGTCGCCATCACATACTGCGTCACCGAAGAACTCGAATTCGCTGGAACACCATCGGTTTTCGGCAATTGCGCCTGCCCCTGCTGCGCCGCCGCCTTCGTCCGGTAGACACAACTCACCGCAGCGGGTTTCGTTCCGGGAGCCGGTAGTGCGCCTGCCGCCGGTGCGGCCGGTGCGGTAGTGGAATCAGGGGCCGACGCGGCGGCCGACGTCGTCATGGGCAGGGCGGTGCCCGTCTCCTCGGACTTCTTCGAATAGACGACCGCTGCGACCACGAGCACAACAAGGGCCACGACCACCGCGGGAATGACCACCAGCAGCCACCTCGGCACCCTTCGGCGCGGCGGGCCCGGCGGCGGATATCCCGGACCGGGGCCGTACACCGGCGGACCGGGCGGGTAGGCGCCCGGCGGCAGCGCGGGATACGCGTCCCGTGCCGGATGAACCGGTTGCTGCTGTGGCGGCATCCCCGCCGGATCCTGATTCATGCTGTCCTCTCACCTGCGCTACCCGCCGCACCTTACCCAGGTGCTGTTACCAGCCGGTTCTGAAGAGGGATCGCGCTGCTACTCGGGTGAGTAGAAGGTGCCGCCACCGGCAATGTGCGGGAAATTGGTGTCGATGGTGACCTGGACGCGGCCGGGACCGGTGGGCAGGGTTTCGGGGACCCAGAGCGCATCGGTGGGGCCGAACGGAGTGTCGTCACCGAGCGGGACCGGCGGGAAGGTGCCGCTCGCTCCGCTGTCGAGGTTCTTCCAGCTGAGGGTCGCGGTCGCGCCGCAACCGCCGGTCAGAACAGGGAGATAGGTGAAATCGGCTCGCACCCAGACGGTTTGCTTGCCGTAGAAGGTGTTCTGCGGGTCGTGAAACGCCAGGATCTGACCGGCGCAGGGGAAGGCCCCACCGCCGATCGTATAGGCGGGCGTGAAGGTGGTGACGGGATCGGCCTGGGCCGGTGCGGCAACGGCGAGCAGCGCTCCGGCAGCGAACGGCACGGCAAGCAATGAGCGGAACCAGCGCATCGAAACTCCTGTGGTCGATAACGGGGTACGGCTTATGTGTCGAAGACGAGATCGCAAACGCTACGCGGGACTAAGGATCCAGGCGGCGAGTCGCCGGAATCAGCGGCCGGCCGGTTGCCAGCGGTGTGCGAATTCATTCGGGGCCGGGGGCGGGCCCGGGAGGTCTCCGGCGCCGGTCAGGCCGTCGATGAGCAGTGCCAGGACGCGGCGGCGCAGCTGGGCGGCGCGATGCGGGTCGGGAAGTGTGATGGCAGCACAGGATTCGAGAATCAGGCCCAGATCCGGGGTGGTGACATCCTTGCGCAGTCTTCCGGATTCGCGTGCGCGGCGCAGGATCTCGTCGTTCAACTCGGCAGAGCGCATCACATCCGGGAGGATCGACTCGTCGGGGGTGAAGGTGCCGGCCAAATGTGTGGTCAGCGAGTGCACATCGGCGTCGACCACACGTTCCAGGAAGCCGACGAAACCGTGCCAGCCATCCGAATCTGCCAGTGCCGCTTCGGCTTCGGTGTTGTAGCGGCGTAGCCCGTCGTAGCAGAGGGTGCGGAGCAGGTCCTCCTTACTGGGGTAGCGGCGGTACAGAGCGCTGATGCCGACCCCCGCCCGCTCGGCGACCGCGGAGATCGGGGCCTTGGGTTCGGCGAGGAAGACATCGCGGGCGGCAGCCAGGATGAGCTCGTCATTACGAGCGGCCTGCGCCTTGCGGCCGGGCAGGGCGCGCCGAGCTGGGACTTCGACTGATTCGGGCATAAATCGAGAATACCACTTGAACGGAATGATCCGTTCCGATATGGTTTGAAACAGAACGAAACATTCCGTTCCAACAAGGAGAATCTCATGACCGCCATCCGCCCCTTCCGCATCGACGTCCCCCAGGCCCAGCTCGACGATCTGGCCGATCGACTGCACCGGGCGCTGTGGCCGAACGAGCTCCCCGGCGTCGCCGACTCCTACGGCGTCCCCAATGACCGCATTCGCGGCCTGGCCGAGTACTGGGCGCAGAGCTTCGACTGGCGGGCCCTGGAGGCGAAGCTGAATGCCTACCCGCAGTTCACCACCGAGATCGAGGGCGAGGACATTCACTTCCTGCACATTCGCTCCGAGCGCCCGGATGCCACGCCGGTCATCCTGACCCACGGCTGGCCGGGCTCGATCCTGGAATACCTGGATGTCATCGCGCCGCTCACCGCGCCCGAATCCGCCGACGATCCGGCCTTCCACGTGGTCATTCCGTCGCTGCCCGGCTTCGGCTTCTCCGGCCCGACCCGCAGCACCGGCTGGAACCGCTTCCGCACCGCCCGCGCCTGGGTGGAACTCATGAATCGCCTGGGCTACCAGCGATTCGGCACCATCGGCAATGACGGCGGCTCGTTCGTCGCACCCGAAATGGGTCGCCTCGCCCCCGAGCAGGTCATCGGAGTCCATGTGACACAGCTGTTCTCGTTCCCTTCCGGCGATCCGGCCGAGATGGCGGACCTGTCCGAGGAAGACCTGGCCGGACTGCAGCAGCTGCAGTGGTTCTACGAGAACAAGATGGCCTTCAGCTCACTGCACGGCCAGCAGCCGCAGACCCTGGCCTTCGCGCTCGCGGATTCACCGGTGGGGCTTCTGGCTTGGAACGCACAGCTTTTCGGCGAGGGACTCGATCCCGAATTCGTGATCGGCAATGTGGCCATCTACTGGCTGACCGGCACCGCGGGGTCCTCGATCCGCTTCTACTACGAGGACCAGCACGCCACCGAGCAGCCTGCCGAACCGACCACCACACCGACCGCGCTGGCCATGTTCAAGGGCGATTTCCAGTCCATCCGGCGCTTCGCCGACCGCGATCACAAAAACATCGTGAGCTGGCACGCCTACGACGTGAGCGCGGCGGATTCGACCGGCGCCAATGATGCGGCCGGGCACTACGCCGCACACGAGGCGCCCGAGGTGCTGGTCGCCGATATCCGGCAGTTCTTCGCCCAGCTGAGCTGAAACTCGCAGCAGCGGCCCGCATTCCGACATCGGAGTGCGGGCGCTGACGCGTTTCAGGCGTGCTCGTGCGCAGGTCCCCAGGACGGGAAGGGATCGCGGAAACCGAGCCACGCCTGCCGCCCGGATTCCATTTCGGCGTCGGTGAGCAGTGCGGAGTACAACAGGTCCCGCACATGCGGGCGATCCAGTTTCACCCCGATGAAAACGATCTCCTGACCGGGCTGCATCTCCAGGGCGGACCAGTACGCCCCCGCCTCGAAGGTCAGATTGGGGCCGGCCTGCGACCAGATGGCCGCCATATCGGGCCGGCTGGCGAGCCAGAAGAAGCCCTTGCTGCGCAACAGCCGATGCAGTTGCGCCAGCGCCGCGTCCAGGCGTTCGGGATGGAACGGCCGATCGGCGGTGAAGGTAATGCTGCTGATCCCGTATTCCTCGGCCTCCGGGGTGTGCCCGCCCGCGAGTTCGGAGTCCCAGCCCTCGAATTGGGCGGCGATATCGGGGTTGTAGAGGCCGGTGCCGAGCACCTCGGTCAGCTCCACCACACCGTGCGTGGCATGCACGATGCGCGCGGCCGGATTGAGCCGCCGGATCGTAGCCTCCACGGTGCCAACGGCTTTCGCGCTCACCAGATCGGTCTTGTTGAGCACCAGCACATTCGCGAACTCGACCTGATCCACCAGCAGATCGGCAATGGTGCGCGCATCCCCTTCGCCCGCTTGCAGATTCCGCTCCGCGAGCGCCTGCCCCTGCACCACCTCGGCGAGGAAGGTGGAGGCGTCGACCACGGTCACCATGGTGTCGAGCCGGGCCAGCTCGCCGAGCGTGAAGCCGTCCTCGAATTCCCATTCGAAGGTGGCGGCCACCGGCATGGGTTCGGAGATGCCGGTGGATTCGATAATCAGCTGATCGAAGCGGCCCTCGCGGGCCAGCTGACCTACCGATTCGATGAGGTCCTCGCGCAGCGTGCAGCAGATGCAGCCATTGGTGAGTTCGACGAGCTTCTCCTGCGTGCGGTCCAGATGCCCCTGGCCGGCGATCAGGGCCGCGTCGATATTCACCTCGCTCATGTCATTGACGATGACCGCCACCCGGCGGCCCTCGCGATTGGCGAGGATGTGGTT
Source organism: Nocardia sp. (assembly GCF_025465275.1). Classification (GTDB taxonomy): domain Bacteria; phylum Actinomycetota; class Actinomycetes; order Mycobacteriales; family Mycobacteriaceae; genus Nocardia. The sequence continues at coordinate 11,045 of NZ_JAODNK010000233.1, forward strand.
GAGCAGGGTCGTCTTACCCGCGCCGAGGAAGCCGGAGAGCACGGTCACGGGCAGCTTGGCGGGTTCTCGGTCTGAAGTCATCAGGTAATGATAATGGTTTTCATTAGCAGGTGTCAGGGTGGGGTCGCCCCACGCGCGGCGGCGAGAAAAGTAGGGTCTGTGTCGTGAAACTCCTGCCGCTCTCCCCCAACGGGCAGACACCCGTCCGCGCGCTCACCATCGCGGGCACCGACTCCGGCGGCGGCGCCGGCATCCAGGCCGACTCCCGCACCATGGCGCTCTGCGGCGTGCACGCGTGTGTGGCGGTCGCCGCGGTCACCGTGCAGAACACGCTGGGCGTCAGCGGTTTCCACGAGATACCGCCGCAGATCGTGGCCGGCCAGGTGCGCACCGTGGTGAGCGATATCGGGATCGGCGCCGCCAAGACCGGCATGCTGGCCTCCACCGCCATTATCGAAGCGGTCGCCCAGGTGTGCCAGGAAGTCGGCATCGGCCGCAACGGCACCATTCCGCTCGTGGTGGATCCGGTCGCGGCTTCCATGCACGGCGACCCGCTGCTACACGCCGAAGCATTGGACGCGCTGCGGCACACGCTCATTCCGCTCGCCACTCTCGTCACCCCCAATCTCGACGAGGTGCGGCTGCTCACCGGCATCGAGGTCGTCGACGAGACCACCGCCCGCAAGGCCGCCGAGGCTCTGCACGCCCTCGGCGCGCAGTGGGCCATCGTCAAGGGCGGGCACCTGCGCACCTCCGACATGAGCACCGATCTGCTCTTCGACGGCGATACCTTCCACGAACTCCGCGCCCCGCGCCTGGCCACCGGCAATGACCACGGCGGCGGCGACACCCTGGCGGCCTCGGTGACCTGTGCACTCGCGCACGGCTATTCGGTGCCGGACGCGGTGGCCTTCGGCAAGGAGTGGACCTTCCACTGCCTCGAGGCCTCGTACGATCTGGGCGCCGGCCACGGGCCCGTCTCCCCGCTGTGGCGGCTGCACACCGGCCCGCAATAGCCCCGGACTGTCGGTGCCCGCGGGCATACTCGATGGCATGGGAGAAATGGAATCGGCTGGGACAGAGCAAAATCGCGCGAACACCTCGTACGACGATCCAGAAGCCCCGTGGAACCGGAAGTTCACGGAGGAGGAGTTCGCCGGTTGGAACAACGGCGTCATCGCGGAGTTCCGGACCAATGACGGCAAGGTCGGCGGCGACTACAAGGAAGCCACCCTCCTGCTGCTCACCACCACCGGAGCGAAAAGCGGTAAGCAGCACGTGGTTCCGCTGGGTGCCGCGTACCGCGACACAACGCTGTACCTGAGCTCGTTCATCGAGGGCCGCTACCCGGCGTGGGTCCACAATATCCGGGCGACTCCGCAGGTCACGGTCGAATTGGGCGATAAGACCTATCAGGCCACCGGACGCGTCCTCGAAGGCGCGGAGTACAACGAGTTCGCCGCGTGGATCACCGTGCACAATCCGTTCCTGGCCGCGCATCAGGCCAAGGTCGAGCGTCCGGTGCCACTGGTGGTGCTGATCCTCGGCGACGAGGTCTGAACGGGTCTGGGCCGCCGGTACCTGAGGCTCAACAGCTGGGGCGTGAGATCACTACAGCGAATGTGTCGCAAACTCATCGGACACTTCGATTTCCGGGCCACTTTCGGCGGCTTCCTGCTGTTCACCTGCACGCACACGGTATTTTTGTGGCCCATGCTCGGACTACCGGCCGGTCCGATGCCGACCGCGATAGCTGATCAATAGCACGACGTCGCGAACAAACAGCAACGTGCTCCCAGGAACTTCCCAGCTGTGCCGCAGTCCTGGCCCAGCGTGGTCGGCGAGCGTAGTGATCATGTCGGAGACCGTGACCGCCGTCCGGGCGGCAGCACCAGTAGAGTCCTTGACCACGCCCGTAGTGGATGTGGTCATTCCTGTCTACAACGAGGAAGCCGACCTCGGGCCGTGTGTGCTGCGGCTGCACGCGTTTCTCAATGACAATTTCCCGTTCACGGCGCGAATCACCATCGCCGACAACGCATCCACCGATTCCACCCTGCAGGTGGCGAAGCAGCTCGCCGCCCGGCTCGAAGGGGTGCAGGTCGTGCACCTCGATCGCAAGGGCCGCGGCCGGGCACTGCGGGAAGTCTGGCAGGGCTCCGATGCACAGGTTGTCGCGTACATGGACGTCGACCTCTCGACCGATCTGAACGCATTGCTGCCGCTGGTGGCGCCGCTGGTGTCCGGACATTCGGATCTGGCCATCGGCACCCGGCTCGCCGCCTCCTCTCGGGTGGTCCGCGGACCCAAGCGCGAATTCATCTCGCGCTGCTACAACCTCATCCTGCGCACCTCGCTGCAGGCCAAGTTCTCCGATGCGCAGTGCGGCTTCAAGGCCATGCGCTCCCAGGTGGCCCGCATGGTGCTGCCGCTGGTGGAGGACGGCGAATGGTTCTTCGACACCGAACTACTGGTGCTGGCCGAGCGCATCGGACTACGCATCCACGAGGTACCGGTGGACTGGATCGACGATCCCGACAGCAGCGTCGACATCATCGACACCGCCCGCAAGGATCTGCAGGGCGTCTGGCGAGTCGGCCGGGCGCTGGGCAGCGGCCGCCTGCCCATCAATGAACTGCGTACCGCCATCGGCCGGGAACCGCTCATGGAGGGCGTGCCGCTGGGCATGGTCGGACAGCTGGTGCGGTTCGGCATCGTCGGCATCGGCTCGACTCTCGCCTACATACTGCTCTACGTACTGCTGCAATCGTTCACGGGTGCACAGGTCGCCAATTTCCTGGCGCTGCTCATCACCGCCGTCGCGAACACCGCGGCCAACCGCACCTTCACCTTCGGTGTGCGCGGCGCCACCCAGGCGGTATCGCACCAACTGCAGGGCCTGCTGCTCTTCGGCATCGGCCTGTTCCTCACCAGCGGATCGCTCTTCGCCCTGCACCATTGGGCTCCGGACTCCGCCGTGCACCTGGAACTGGCAGTGCTGGTCATCGCCAACCTGCTGGCCACGCTGATCCGATTCGTGGGCTTGCGCTGGGTGTTTCGTCAGGCCGGAGCCTCGCCGCACCGGACGGTGACAGGGATCCGCGCGTGACGGCGACACTGGCCGATCCCCGGCCGATTGCCCCCGACCTGCCCCCGACACAGGCGCACGCCCGGCGCTGGGAGTACCCGGCGCTGGCGGCGCTGCTGATCGGCACCGCGATCGCCTACCTGCAGAACCTGTCCATCAACGGCTGGGCGAATTCGTTCTATGCCGCTGCGGTGCAGGCGGGTTCGGTGTCCTGGAAGGCCTTCTTCTTCGGCTCCTCCGATGGCGCGAACTCCATCACGGTGGACAAGACTCCGCTGTCGCTGTGGCCGATGGAAATCTCGGTGCGGATCTTCGGACTGCACTACTGGAGCGTCCTGCTGCCGCAGGCGCTCATCGGCGTGGCCTCGGTGGCGCTGCTGTGGGCGACCGTACGCCGGAGCTTCGGCCCGGTCGCCGGGCTGCTGGCCGGACTGGTCCTGGCCGCGACTCCCGTTGCGGCACTGATGTTCCGGTTCAATAATCCGGACGCACTGCTGGTGCTGCTCATGGTCGGCGGCACCTGGGCCATGACCCGGGCGGTGGAGGACGGGCGCTGGCGCTGGCTGCTTTCCGCCGGTGTATTCCTGGGCCTCGGCTTCCTGACCAAACAGCTGCAAGTGCTGCTGGTGGTGCCGCCGCTGGCGCTGGCCTATCTCATCGCCGGACCGCCCAAGCTCGGCAAGCGCATCGCGCAACTGTTCACCGCGGGCGCGGCCATGGTGGCGGGCGCGGGCTGGTGGCTGGTCATCGCGGAACTGTGGCCGGACGACGATCACCCGTACTTCGGTGGCTCCCAGCACAATTCGATTCTCGAACTGACCTTCGGCTACAACGGCCTCGGCCGCCTCAACGGCGATGAGACCGGTAGCACCGGAGGCGGGGGCGGAGGCGCGGGCGGGCACGGCATGTGGGGCGAGACGGGCATTACCCGCCTGTTCCAGCCCGCACAGGGCGGGCAGATCGCCTGGCTCATTCCCGCGGCCCTCGTGCTGCTGATCGCCGGACTCGTCCTGCGTGGCAAGCTCGCTCGCACCGATCAGAAACGTGCCGCACTGATCATGTGGGGCGGCTGGCTGCTCACCACCGGGCTGGTCTTCAGCTTCATGAAGGGCATTTTCCACCAGTACTACACGGTGGCATTGGCCCCGGCGGTGGCGGCTTTGATCGGCATCGGCGTAGTGCAGCTCTGGGGTGAGCGCGAAAAGCTCTGGGTGCGTGCGACATTGGCGCTGGCACTCGGCCTGACCATTGCGACGTCGTGGATGCTGCTGTCCCGCACCGAATCCTTCCAGCCCTGGTTGCGCTGGACCGTGCTGATCGCCGGAATCATCTTCACGGCAGCACTTCTGATCCGGCTGCCGCGCAAGCTCGAGCTGATCGCGGCGAGTGCCGCGGTACTCATCGGCCTTGCCGGACCGCTCGCCTACACGGTGGATACCCTCGCGACCGGACATGAGGGACCGATCCCCAGCGCCGGACCGGCTGTGCGTGGCGGCTTCGGCGGCTTCGGCGGACCGCGGCAGGGTGGCGGCGGCAATCACGGCCCGAACACGGGTGGTGGCAATCAGCGCACCAATGCCGGACCGGGCGCAGGCCAGGGAGCCGGCGCGGGCCAGGCACCGGGCGCGGGTCAAGGTCCGGGGGCAGCAGCCTGGGGCGGCGGCGACAACCGCATGGGTGGCGCGGCAGGCGGTCTCATGATGGCCAGCAAGCCGAGTGCGCAGGTCACCACCCTGCTATCGGCGAACGGCGACTCCTACACCTGGGTGGCCGCGGCCATCGGCTCCAATAGCGCCGCCGGATTCCAGCTGGCCACCCAATTGCCGGTCATGCCGATCGGCGGGTTCAACGGCAGCGATCCGTCGCCGACACTGCACCAGTTCCAGCAGGATGTCGCGGGCGGCGAGATCCACTACTTCATCAGCAGTGGTGACGGTGGCGGCGGTGGCGGTCGCGGCGGTACCGCCGGAACCGGTGGCAGCAATGTGAGTTCCGAAATCTCCAAGTGGGTGCAGGCGAACTTCACCGCACAGCAGGTCGACGGGATCACCCTCTACGACCTGACCGCACCGAAGACCGCGACACCGCAGTAAAAACCTCGCAGCCGGGCACAGCCCGGTAGCCAGGGGACAGCAGAACGCCCGTCGCCGCAGTAGCGGGACGGGCGTTTTGTTGTCTATCGCCAGTGACGTATTACCACCGGTGAGGCATCCGAATCAGGCGAGGCCCCACGCGTGCAGCAGATACGTGATGTTGGACGCGATGCTGGTGACCAGATTCGCGAGATTCAGTGCGGCAGAGCCGAGATCGATGATGGGCACAACATTGTCCTTCGAGGATCGGGTTCAGAATTGTCCCCAAAGGTATGCCACTGGACAAGCGCCCAACAATGATGCAATTCACGTATCGCCGCAGTTCAGGGGAGATTCCCACCACCTGCGACCGGTAGTAGTGGCGGCAGTCACCGCACGAAGGACTCCGCCATCCCGGCAGTCATCCCGGCACAGCAACCCGTCATCCCGGCGCGCTTTTGGCCGGGATCTACCCCTGAGTTGCGACCAGCATGCGTGGATCCCGGCCGAAAGCATGCCGGGATGACGAGGGGGTGGACCGTGCGGTCAGCTCTGGGTGGCGGCGAGTGCGGTGTGGAGCGTGGCGGCCCACTGTTGGACGATTTCCTTGCGGCGCAGGGAGTCGTCGGTCAGTACATCGGCGAGTCCGAGGCCGCGAGCGAGGTCGAGGGTGGCCTGAACCAGGTGGTGCGCAACGGGATCGGAGTCGTCGACGCCGAGGGCCTCCACCGCCATGCGGTGCGAGACGCGGCCGAAGCGGGCCTCCAGGGGCACTATGCGTTCGCGCAGGGCGGGATCGGCGGCGGCGTGCGTCCACACCTGCAGGGCGGCTTTGAACAGCGGGGTGGTGAAGCCCTCGACCAGCGCGGTCACCACGGCCTCGGTGCGTCCCACGCCCGCGGCCACCTCACCGATGGCCTTGGAATCGGCCAGGGACTGGGCCATGCGCGTGTCGAACATGTACTCGAGGGCGGCGGTGATCAGCTCCTCCCGGGTCGGGAAGTGATGCTGCGCCGCGCCCCGCGACACCCCGGCGCGTTCGGCGACCACGGCAACCGTCGCCGCTGCCCAGCCGGTCTCGGCCAGGCAGTCGATGGTCGCTTCCAGCAGCCGCTGCCGGGTGGCCCGGCTGCGGTCCTGCTTGGGTTCGTGGGGTGTAGCCATGGTGGCTATTCTGCCCAGCTCGGCGGGCGGCGCTCGAAGAAGGCCGTCATGCCTTCGATGACCTCGGCGGTGCCGAAGAAGCTGCCGGAGCGCTTGGCCAGGGTGTCGGCGTGGCGGTCGAACTCGCCGAGCGTGGCCGCGGTGGTGAGCCGCTTGCTCTCGGCCAGTCCCTGCGGGGAACCCTTGAGTAGCGCGCTGACCAGCCCGTTCACCTCGTCGACCGGATCGTCGGCGGCAACGGTGATGAGGCCGGTGCGTTCGGCTTCCGCGGCGTCGAAGGTCTCGCCGGTCTGGAAGTAGCGGGCGGCGGCACGGGAGGTCATGCGCGGCAGCAACGTCAGCGAAATCACGAAGGGGGCCAGCCCCAGCCGTGCCTCGGTGAGCGCGAAACTGCTGCCGCGACCCGCCACCGCGATATCGCAGGCGGCGACGATGCCCATGCCGCCGGCACGCACATTGCCGTCGATCCGGGCGATCACCGGCTTCGGCAGTTCCAGGATGCGGCGCAGCACCTGCACCATCCAGCCGGTCCGGATGCCGGCTGCCGCCGACGGATCGGCGTCGATGGCCTCGCGCAGATCCGCACCGGCACAGAAGGTATTGCCGGTGTGAGTGAGCACCACCCCGCGCACCTCGGTGTCCTCGGCCGCGCGGCCGAGCCCCTGCAACAGCTCGGTCACCAGCCGGGACGAGAGCGCATTGCGATTGTGCGGGGAATCGAGGGTGAGCACGGCGAACCCGTCCTGCACCTCGTAGCGCACGAACGGTGCGTCGGGGGTGGTGTCACTCATCAGATCTCCTGGCTTCTCGAATATCGTTGCGGCTCAGTACGACCGGGGCAGTCCGAGCGAGTGCTGCGCGACGAAGTTGAGGATCATTTCGCGACTGACCGGGGCGACCCGGGCAATGCGCGAGGCGGCGAGCATGCCCGCCAGACCCACATCGGAGGTCAGGCCCGCCCCGCCGTGCGTCTGGATGGACTGATCGAGTGCCTTGATACTGGCTTCTGCCGCAGCGTATTTCGACATATTGGCCGCCTCGGCCGCCCCGAATTCGTCACCGGCGTCGTAGAGGTGCGCGGCCTTCTGCATCATGAGCTTGGCCAGCTCCAGCTCGATCTTCACCTGGGCCAGCGGGTGCGAAATACCCTGGTGCGCACCGATCGGCACGCCCTTCCACACCGCACGCTCCTTGGCGTAGGCGACGGCCTGATCGATGGCGTAGCGGCCCATGCCCACGGCCATGGCCGCACCCATGATGCGCTCGGGATTGAGCCCGGCGAACAGCTGCGCGATGGCGGCGTCCTCCTTGCCGACCAGCGCGGTGGCGGGCAGGCGCACATCATCGAGGAAGAGCGTGAACTGATTGTCCGGCTCGATAATGTCCATCTCCTGCTTCGTCTTCACGAAGCCGGGGGCATCGGTCGGGACGATGAACAGGGCGGGCTGCAGATTGCCGGTCTTGGCATTCTCGCTGCGAGCCACGATGAGCACGGCCTCGGCCTGATCCACACCGGAGATGAAGATCTTGCGGCCGCTGAGGATCCAGTCCTCACCGTCCCGGCGCGCGGTGGTGGTGATCTTGTGCGAATTGGAACCCGCATCCGGCTCGGTAATGCCGAAGACCATCTTGCCGGAGCCGTCGGCCAGCTTGGTCAGCCATTCCCGCTTCTGCGCCTCGGTGCCGTACTTGGTGATGATGGTGCCGCAGATGGCCGGGGACACCACCATGAGCAGCAGGCCGCAGCCGCGCGCGGCCAGTTCCTCCTGCACCAGCGCCAGCTCGTAGATGCCCGCGCCGCCACCGCCGTACTCCTCCGGCAGATTCACGCCGAGGAAGCCGAGCTTGCCTGCCTCGTCCCACAATTCGTCGAACGGCTCACCCTTGCGGGCCTTGGGTCCGGCGTAATCGCGGAAGTTGTACTTCGCGGCCAGCTGAGCTACCGCAGCGCGCAGCGCCTTCTGTTCATCGGTCTCGACGAAACTCATTGCCTACTCCTGATCTTCGCTGTCGGCCTGGACCACGGCGAGTACGGTGCCGACCTCGACCTGCTGGCCGGTGGTGACGTTCAATTCGGTGAGAATGCCGGCGACGGGGGCGGCGATGGTGTGCTCCATCTTCATTGCCTCCAGCCACAGAATCGGCTGGCCCTTCTCGACCCGGCTGCCCGCTTCCGCGGCGACGCGAATGACCGCGCCCGGCATGGGCGCGAGCAGTGAGCCCTCGGCCACCTGATCGGCCGGATCCTCGAAACGCGGCAGGCGGCGCACCGCCACCGGGCCGAGCGGGGAATCGACGGCGACCAGATCGCCGTAGCGGGCGATCTCGAAACGGCGGCGGACCGGGCCGCGCTCCCCCGGCACCTGCAGCACCACGAGATCCGGTGTGGCTTCCAGCAATTCGAGGCCCGGATGCCCGTCCACCTCGAGGCCGGCGCGGGTGAGGCGGTAGCGCACCTCGTGCTTGCCTGTCAGGCGGCTCTCGTACGATTTGGATTGGGACTGCGACGGCAGATTGCGCCAGCCGCTCGGCACGCCCCGAACCACCCGTGCCGCTTGCCGATTCGCGGCGGCATCGGCCAGGGCTGCCGCCACGACGGACAGCGCCTCATCGGCCTCCGAGACCAGCGGTGCGGACAGGACGTCCAGACCGTGGGTGGCGAAGAAGGCGGTATCGGTGTCCCCGGCCAGGAAGGCCGGATGCCGCAGCACCCGCACCAGCAGATCGCGGTTGGTGACCAGACCGTGAATCTTGGCCCGCTGCAAGGCCGATGCCAGCAGGTGCGCGGCTTCGTCGCGAGTATCGGCGTACGAGATGACCTTCGACAGCATGGGGTCGTAGTGCACGCCGACCACGGAACCGTCCACCACGCCGGTGTCCAGGCGCACGCCCGGTTCGGTCAGCACCGTGAATTCGCCTATGGTGCCGGGGATTTCGAGCTTGTGAACCGGACCGCTCTGCGGCTGCCAGTCGTGCGCAGGATCCTCGGCGTAGAGCCGCACCTCGATGGAGTGACCGCGCATGGCCGGCTGCTGCGCCGGCAGCGGACGACCGGCCGCCACCTGCAATTGCAGGCGCACCAGATCGAGTCCGGTGACCTGTTCGGTGACCGGATGTTCCACCTGCAGACGGGTATTCATCTCCAGGAAGAAGAAGTCGCCCTTCTCGTCGGCCAGGAATTCGACGGTGCCCGCACCCTCGTAACCGATGGCCTCGGTCGCCAGCCGGGCCGCCTCGAACAGCCGGGCCCGCATCCCGTCGATCTTCTCGACCAGCGGGGACGGGGCTTCCTCGACGACCTTCTGGTGGCGGCGCTGGATGGAGCATTCGCGCTCGCTGACGGCCCACACGGTGCCCTGTGTATCGGCCATGACCTGGACCTCGATATGACGGCCGGTCTCCAGATAGCGCTCACAGAACACGGTCGGATCGCCGAAGGCCGACGCCGCCTCGCGCCGTGCGCCTTCCAGCTGCTCGGTCAGTTCGGCCAGGTCGCGCACCACGCGCATACCGCGACCGCCGCCACCCGATGAAGCCTTGATGAGCACCGGCAGCATATCCGCGGTGACCTCGGCCGGATCGAGCTCGGCGAGCACCGGGACACCGGCGGCATCCATCATCTTCTTGGACTCGACCTTGGAGCCCATCTGCTCGATGGCCGCGACCGGCGGGCCGATCCAGGTCAGGCCCGCTGCCAGCACGGCGCGCGCGAATTCGGCGTTCTCGGAAAGGAATCCGTAGCCGGGGTGGATGGCGTCGGCGCCGGCGGCCAGGGCGGCCTCGATGATCAGGTCACTGCGCAGGTAGGTCTCCGCCGGAGTATTGCCCGGCAGCCGGATGGCCGCATCGGCCTCGGCCACATGCGGCGCGGCGGCATCGGCATCCGAATACACCGCGGTAGTTGCGATTCCCATGCGACGACAGGTGGCGAATACCCGGCGCGCTATCTCGCCGCGATTGGCGACCAGAACGTTCGTAATGTCCATGCCGCTGCTCACATTCGGAAGACGCCGAAGCCCTCGGCGCCCTTGATCGGGGCATTGTGGATGGCGGACAAGGCCATTCCCAATACCGTGCGGGTATCGCGGGGGTCGATGACGCCGTCGTCGTACAGGCGGCCCGACATGAACATGGGCAGCGATTCGGCCTCGATCTGCGCCTCGATCATGGCGCGGATACCGGCATCGGCCTCTTCGTCGAAGGGGATGCCGCGCGCCTCATTGGCGGCCCGGCCCACGATGGAGATGACACCGGCCAGCTGTGCACCGCCCATGACGGCGGATTTCGCACTGGGCCAGGCGAAGACGAAGCGCGGATCGTAGGCGCGGCCGCACATGCCGTAGTGGCCCGCGCCGTAGGACGCGCCCATGAGCAGCGAAATATGCGGCACCTTCGAATTCGACACCGCATTGATCATCATCGCGCCGTGCTTGATGATGCCCTTCTGCTCGTACTCCTTGCCGACCATGTAGCCGGTGGTGTTGTGCAGGAACAGCAGTGGGGTGTTCTTCTGATTGGCCAGCTGGATGAACTGCGCCGCCTTCTGCGCCTCTTCGGAGAAGAGCACGCCGCGGGCATTGGCCAGAATGCCGACCGGATAGCCGTACAGCTCGGCCCAGCCGGTGACGAGGCTCGAACCGTAGAGCGGCTTGAACTCGTCGAAATCGGAGCCGTCCACCACGCGGGCGATGACCTCGCGGGGGTCGAACGGAATCTTGAGGTCGGACGGGACGATGCCGACCAGCTCCTCCTGGCTGTACAGCGGCTCGATCACCTCGGTAAGCGCGCGCGGGACCGGGCCCTTCTTCTCCCAGTTCAACCGGCGAATAATGGAGCGGCCCAGGCGAATCGCGTCCTGCTCGTCGACGGCCAGGTAATCCGCCAGACCCGAGACGCGAGCGTGCATTTCGGCGCCGCCCAGCGATTCGTCGTCGGACTCCTCACCGGTCGCCATCTTCACCAGCGGCGGGCCGCCCAGAAACACCTTGGAGCGATCCTTGATCATCACGGTGTAGTCGGACATGCCGGGGATGTACGCGCCACCGGCAGTCGAGTTACCGAAAACCAGTGCGATGGTGGGTATTCCAGCCGCCGAGAGCCGGGTCAGGTCGCGGAACATGCGACCGCCAGGGACGAAGACCTCTTTCTGCGTAGGCAGATCCGCGCCACCGGACTCCACCAGGCCGATGACCGGCAGCCGGTTCTCCAGCGCGATATCGTTCATCCGCAGGTTCTTTCGAAGCGTCCACGGGTTCGAGGTGCCGCCGCGCACGGTCGGATCGGGCGCGACGATCATGCATTCGACGCCCTCGACAATGCCGATGCCCGCGATCACGCTGGCGCCGACATGGAAGTCGCTGCCCCACGCGGCGAGTGGCGCCAGCTCCAGGAAAGGCGAATCCTCGTCGAGCAGCAGTTCGATGCGCTCGCGCGCGGTCAGCTTGCCGCGCTTGCGATGCCGCGCCATCTTGTCCGGCCCGCCGCCCGCGATGTTCTTGTCGTACTCGGCCCCGACCTCATCGAGTTTGGCCGTCATGGCCTCGGCGGCGGCCTGATAGTCCGCCGACTTCGGATCTACGGAGGTGCGCAGAATACTCAAGACTGGAACCCCAATCGCTTTGCCGCCAGGGCGGTCAGGATCTCGTTGGTGCCGCCGCCGATGCCGAGAATTCGCACATCGCGGTACTGGCGCTCGACCTCGGACTCACGCATGTAGCCGAGCCCGCCGAACAGCTGCACGGCCTGGTGGGCCACCCATTCGGCGGTCTCCACCGCGGTGTTCTTGGCGAAGCACACCTCGGCGATCAGATCGGTCTCACCGCTCGCGGCCCGCTCGGCCACATGCCGGGAGTAGACCCGGGCGACATCGATGCGACGCGCCATCTCCGACAGCGTGTTCTGCACGGCCTGCCGACTGATGAGCGGGCGGCCGAAGGTCTCCCGATCGCGGCACCAGGCCAGCGTGAGGTCCAGGCAGCGCTGCGCGTGCGCGTAGGACTGGGTGGCCAGGCCGACCCGCTCGCTCACGAAAGCATTGGCGATCTGGGCGAATCCGGAGTTCTCCGGGCCGACCAGATTCGACACGGGCACGCGCACATCCACATACGACAGTTCCGCCGTATCGGAGCACAGCCAGCCCATCTTCTCCAGCTTTCGGCTGACCGTGAAGCCGGGCGTGCCCTTCTCCACCACCAGCAGCGAAACACCGGCCGCGCCTTTGCCTCCCGTGCGGACGGCCGTCACCACGTAGTCGGCGCGCACACCGGAGGTGATGAAGGTCTTCGCGCCGTTGACGATGTATTCGTCGCCGTCGCGGACCGCGGTGGTGGTGAGGTGCCCGACATCGGAGCCACCGCCGGGCTCGGTAATGGCCAGCGAGCCGATCAGCTCACCCGCGAGGGTCGGCTTCACCCAGCGCTCGATGTGCTCGGCGTTGCCCGAGGCGATAATGTGCGGCACCGCGATACCGCAGGTGAACAGCGAGGCGAACAAGCCGCCCGAGCCACCGGCGTAATGCATTTCCTCGCACACGATCGCGGCGTCGATGGGATCACCGCTGGAACCGCCCGCGGACTCCGGAAACTGGATGCCGAGCAGGCCCAGCGCACCGGCCTTCTTATGCAGTTCACGCGGGAGCGCACCGTCCCGCTCCCAGTCGTTCAGGTACGGCAGCACCTCACGCTCGGTGAATCCGCGCACGGTGGCACGTAATTCGCGCCGCTCGGGGGTTTCCCACTGGTTCACATAGCTCATGCTGTGCCCTTTCGGCATGCTCGGGGGCCCTGCGTGGTTACGCAGGCAAGCGCAGGGAGGTGGAGCGGCTCCTTCGGGCCCTGACCGCTCATGCCAGCAGCTCCACAGGTATCTCGATGTGCCGGGCTCGCAGCCATTCCCCGAGCCCCTTGGCCTGCGGATCGAAGCGGGCCTGATAGGCCACGCCCGCGCCGAGCAGGCCCTCGACAATGAAATTGATCGCGCGCAGATTCGGCAGCACGTGCCGGGTGATCGGCAGTTTCGCGGTTTCCGGCAGCAGCACGCGCAGCTCGTCGACGGTGAGCGTGTGCACCAGCCAGCGCCACTGCTCATCGGTGCGCACCCAGACGCCGATATTGGCATTGCCGCCCTTGTCACCACTGCGCGCCAGCGCGAAGGTGCCGAGCGGGACACGGCGGGTCTCGCCCTGCGGAAGTAGCTGCGGCAGTGCCGGTTCCGGCACCTCGGCCAATTCCAGGGTCTCCCCCGCCGGTGGAATGTCTACCGTGCTGCCATCGGGCAGGACCGCGATATGCGGAACTTCCTTCGCATCCACGTATCCCGGGGTGAACACGCCGTACGGCGCGCCGTTGCCGGGCAGCGTGGTCATCGAGAAGCCCGCATAGCTGGCCAGGGCCAATTCCACTGCCACACTGGAGAAGCCGCGGCCGACCTTGTTCGGGTCCGGATCGCGCACCACGCAGCGCAGCAGGGCGCTGGCCTGCTCCTCGGTCTCGGCATCGGGGCGATCCAGGCGGGCGAGCGTCCAGTCCAGCTCCGCCGGTCGCACGGGCAGCCACGATTCCAGCTGCCGTTGCACCAGTGCGACTTTCGCCTCGATATCGAGGCCGGTGACGATGAATTCCATCTCGTTGCGGAAACCGCCGATGGTGTTCAGCGACACCTTGGTGCGCGACGGCGGCGCTTCACCGGTCACACCGCTGATGAGGACCCGATCCGGGCCCTCCTGCGTGAGCGCGATGCTGTCCAGCCGGGTGGTGACATCCGGTCCGGCGTAGCGCGCGCTCTGGATCTCGTACATGAGCTGCGCTTGCACCGTGTCCACGGTGACCGCGCCGCCGGTGCCCGCGTGCTTGGTGATCACCGTGCTGCCGTCGCGGCGCACCTCGGCAATCGGGAAGCCGGGGCGCATCAGATCGGCGATCTCGGTGAAGAAGGCGAAATTGCCTCCGGTGGCCTGTGTTCCGCATTCGATGACGTGTCCGGCCACCACGGCACCGGCGAGCGCGTCGTAATCGCCACGCCCCCAGCCGAAGTGGGCGGCGGCGGGGCCGACCACCAGCGCGGCGTCGGTGACACGGCCGGTCACGACGATATCCGCGCCCGCGTTCAGGCATTCGGCGATGCCCCAGCCACCGAGGTAGGCATTGGCCGTGAGCGGCGCACCCAGCCCCAGTCCGGCGGCACGCGGCAGCAGATCGTCACCGGCCACATACGCGACTTTCGGTGCCAGACCGAGCTTTTCGGCCGCTTCCCGCACCCGCTGCGCCAGGCCCGCCGGATTCAGGCCACCGGCATTGGCGACAATGCGCACGCCCGATTCGAGGGCCAGCCCGAGACTGTTCTCCAGCTGCCGCACGAAGGTTTTGGCATAACCCAGGTTCGCGTCCTTCATGCGATCGCGTCCCAGGATCAGCATGGTGAGTTCGGCGAGGTAGTCGCCGGTGAGCACATCGAGCTGCCCGCCCTCGAGCATCTCGCGCATGGCGCTCATCCGGTCCCCGTAGAAGCCGGAGCAGTTGCCGATCCGAATGAGGTCCGGGTCGTCGCCGAGCTGACTCATTACTGGGCCTCCCTGTACACCCGCGCATCTTCGCGGCAGTCGGTTACAGGGTCACATCGCCTCAGAAAAAAATCAAGCCTGCGTGCTTGTTAATTCACGAGCCGCTTCGCACCGGGCCGGCCGGACCAGGCAAACTGGGTCGGGTGTCCTCAGATGTCAGCGTGATCGTGCTGCTAGCCCTGGCCGGCTTCCTGCTCGGCGGGGCCTATTCGACCTGGAAGACCCTCCGCCCACTCGCCATCGCACTCGGCGTGGCCGGAGTGCTGGCGGTCGGGGGCGCGATCCTCTACGTGATTTAGCTAATAGTTAGCTACTCGCCGTCCAGCCGGAAGATGCGCAGATCCTCGGGCACGCCGCTGAGCGGGGCCGCGAAGAAACTGCGGCGATAGGGCTTCACACCGAAACCCAATTCCTCGAGCGTCTCGGCGTGCAGGGAATCCAGGGTGGCCGCCGACATCATGGTGTTGCCGTTTCCACCGGCCTCCATGACCCGTGCGGCGATCGTGACGTCCAAACCCAGCCAGTCCCCGCCGATCTCCCGCGGCGTGCCCGTGTGCAGGCCCATCCGCATCTGCGGGCGATAACCGCCGACGGTGACCCCGGTCAGGTTCTCCTTGGCCGCCACCGCGGCCCGTACGGCCCGGTCGGCGGACGGGAAGACCGCCATCAGGCCGTCACCCATGCGCTTGATGACCGTGCCGCCGCGATCGGCGATGGGCGGCTCGATGGCCTTGGCGACCCGGCGCAGCAGCTCCAGAGTCTGTTCGTCACCGGCGGTCAGGGACCAACTGGAGAAGGCCACCAGATCGGTGAACATGATGGTGATCTCCTGCGTGCCGCGACCCTTGCCGACCCGTTCCAGCATGGCCTGCCAGACCTGCAGCGCACCCAGCCCCAATTCGCGTGCGGCGCTGGGCGAATCACCGACCAGCTTGTCCGCGGCGCGGGCGACCGCGCGCGCACCGCCGGGACCGGACACCGACAGCGGATCGCCGAAGGCGGGATCGCCTGGGAGGTTCTCGCGGGCCTTGCGGATGGCGCCGATGAGGTCACCGCGCGCATTGGCCGCGGAAACCAGTCCCGACAGCTGGCCGGGGAAACGCCGGCGACCGGGAGCATCGTCGGGCTCGTCGCTGTCGTCGACCGTTTCGGTCGGGACCAGCGGGATGACCAGGTCGGGGTCGATGCGGGGGGCGCGCGCATCACGCGCGCGAGCACCGTTCGCCTCACGCGACCGGTTGCGATCGGTGCCCAATCCTTCCGAACGGGAGGCGTCGGATGCGCGTTCGCCGTCGTCGGAGGGTCGTTCGCTCACGCCCAGAGCGTATCTCAGCGCTTGATCTCCGGATGGATGAATGATTGCCACCTGCACACCTTCCGATCGGTCTGAGCGGCCACATCGTTGGGCCCGCCGATGTATGGAGTGTTTTGGTTGCTGGGACGATGCTACCGAGCCCGGTATTCGATGGCCAGCCGCATTCGAACGGAATGACGGTATTCACACACTGTTCTTCCGCACACATGACATCGGCCCGATACGGACTGGTTCCGTATCGGGCCGATGGTCGCCGCCGAGCCGGGCAGTGGCCGGCGGCATCCCCGGGCAGGGTCTATGCGTCGCGCTTGTTCACCATGAACAGTGCCGCGCCGAAAATGATCGCGACGAAGGCCGCGAAGTACAGCAGGCTCCCCCACGGGCCCCAATGCCAATCGGTGCTGCCGCCGTCCGACACCGAATAGAAGTGCGACGCGTTGGCGAAGGGCATGAACGCGCCCACATTCCGGCCGAAACTGCCGAAGGCGCTCAGCAGCGACTCGATTACGGTGGGCCACAGGATGATCAGCGAAATGGCGGCGGCCGTCTGCCGGACCAGTACGCCGATACCGACCGCGAGCAGCACCGCGAGGAAGGCATAGATGGCCGGGCCGTAGATCGCCCGCGCATTGGCCGAGGACGACAGTTCCAGCGCGGAACCGCCGCTGGAACCGGTGATGATCTTGGCCAGGCCGAAGGCCAGCAGCGTCAGCACACCGATGAGCACCGCGCCGTACACGCCGATCATGAGTGCCTTGGTGGTGAGCACTTTGTCCCGGGCCGGAGTGGCCAGGAAGGTGGACTTGATGGTGCCGAACCGGTATTCACTGGTCACCGCCAGTGACGCCAGAATCATCAGCACCAGCACGCCGAAGCCGCTCACGCCGCCGACGACGTTCGTCACACTGAGCGGCGGCGAGTCGGCCTTCGGATTGCGATTGACCGCCGCGATCAGGGCGGCGAAGCCGAGACCGAGCGCCACGATAATGGCCGAGCACCACCACGGCGACCGGGTCGAGGTGAGCTTGATACGTTCCGCTGCGAGCACGCCCATCAGAGCGCCCCTCCCATCACCTGGTCGAAACCTTCGCCGTGGTACTCCACCGCGCTGCCTGTCATCCGCATGAACGCCTCTTCCAGCGAGGCGCGCTGCGGCGACAACTCGTAGAGCGTGATGTCGTTGGCGCCGGCCAGTTTTCCGACCGCGTCGGAGGTGGCGCCGGTGACGATCAGGGCGGCGCCGGCGGCGTCCGCACCCTCCTCGCGCACCGTCATACCGCCCGAGGTGAGCACGCTGCGCAATTGATCCAGCTGCGGACTACGCACGCGCACAGACTGTTCCGAGGCGCGCTCGATGAAATCCTTGGTGGAGACGTCGGCCATGAGCTTGCCCCGGCCGATCACGATGAGTTGCTCCGCGGTCTGCGCCATTTCGGACAGCAGATGGCTCGACACCAGCACGGTGCGGCCCTCGGTCGCGAGTCGCTGCATGAAACGCCGAATCCACAGAATGCCTTCGGGATCCAGGCCGTTCACCGGCTCGTCGAACAGCAGCACCTTCGGATCGCCGAGCAGGGCGCCGGCCAGGCCGAGTCGCTGCGACATGCCGAGCGAGAAACCGCCCGCATTGCGATTGGCGACCTCCGCGAGACCGACCAGCCGCAGCACCTCCTCGACCCGCGAGGCCGGAATGTCATTGGATGCCGCCATCCAGCGCAGATGCGAACGCGCCGAACGGTTCGGATGCACCCACTTGGCATCCAGCAGCGCACCGACCTCTTCCAGCGGGCGCTTCAGAGCTCGATACGGCTTACCGTTGATGAGCGCCGTACCGGACGTCGGATCGTCCAACCCCAGGATCATCCGCATGGTGGTCGACTTGCCCGCCCCGTTCGGGCCGAGAAAGCCGGTCACCAGACCCGGACGCACGGTGAACGTAAGATCCGACACCGCAACGGTCTGCCCGTAATGTTTGGTCAGGCCCCTCAGTTCGATCATGCTGCCCAGTCTTCCCGAAGAAGTGGCCGGGCACTATCGACCCGAGGTCGCGCGTCGCATCCCCCTCGAGGATGACCTGGTCCCGAGCTCCCCCGAGGATCATCCCCCGCGACGGCACCCGACGGCAACGCAATTCCGGCAGGTCATATCGCGGGTGAGGACGCCTGCGCCCAGAAGCGCTTCGGGATGCGGCCAGCCTCGCGGGCGAGCAGGCCGCCCTGCACGGCATGCGCCATGGCGGCGGCCATCATCGCGGGCCGGCGGGCGCGCGTGACGGCCGTGGCCAGCAGCACCGCGGAACAGCCGAGTTCCATGGCCAGCGCGGCATCACTGGCGGTACCGATGCCCGCGTCCAGAATGATCGGGACGCCCGCGGCGGCGACGATCATCTCGATATTGTGCGGATTGCCGATGCCCAGACCGGTGCCGATGGGCGAGCCCAGCGGCATGACGGCGGCACAGCCGATGTCCTCGAGCCGGCGGGCCAGCACCGGATCATCGGTGGTGTAGGGCAGCACGGTGAAACCGTCGTCCACCAATTGCTCTGCGGCACTGACCAGTTCGATGGCGTCCGGGAGCAGCGTGCGCTCGTCGGCGATCACCTCGAGCTTCACCCAGTCGGTGCCGAGTGCCTCGCGGCCGAGCTGTGCGGTGAGCACCGCCTCGGCGGCGGTGCGACAGCCCGCGGTATTGGGCAGCGGCGCAATCTGCAAGCGCTTCAACAGATCCAGCACTCCGGTACCGCCCGCGGCATCCACCCGGCGCATGGCGACCGTGGTCAGTTCGGTGCCCGAGGCGATCAGCGCCTCCTCCAGCACTGTGAGGTTCTCGGCGCCGCCGGTACCCATGATCAGGCGGGAGCCGAATTCCCGGCCCGCGATCACCAGCGGCGTGATCGGGCTAGCCACCCTGCACCGCCGTCAAAACCTCGATCTCCCAGCCACGTTCGACCTGCTGATCCCAATTGGATTTGGGGAACAGGGCGCCGTCCACCGCCACCGCGACGCCCTGGGACGGCAGGTTCAGCCGCTCCAGTAGCTCGCGCACCGTGGGCGCCTCGGCGAACGAGTGATCCTCACCGTTCACTGTGACGCCGATCGGGATAACAGTCATCGAATTCCTCCTGGAGAAATCGGGGCATCGGTGCGGGTGGGCCGGGTTTCGGCCGGGCCTGGACGGGCGAAACGACCGGGGTCGGCGGCCGCGGCCTCGGGGAGCTCGGTATCGGCGAGCAACGCGAGTACCGCGTCGACGGTGACGGGCGTACCGAGAATTCCATTGCGGCCGTGGCCGGTTGCGGCGATCACGCGGTTGTCCAGGTAGCCGATGAGGGGGACGCTGTCCGGGGAACCCGGACGGGAACCCGCTGCGGCTTCGGCGAATTCGTATTCACCGATGCCCGGGAGAATCGCCTCGGCATCGGTGATGAGGTCGCGTACCCCGGCGACCGTCACGGCGGTATCGAAACCCTGCTCGTATTGGGTTGCGCCCAAGACGATTCCGTCACTGCGCGGGACCAGGTAGATGGGGCGGCCGTGCACGCGCGCCCGGATCACGCCCTGCGGCGGGGTGGGTGCGCTCGGCCGGCGGCGCAGGCGCAGGATCTCGCCCTTCACCGGACGGACGGGGAGGCCCGGCCACAGGGTGGCGGCGGCAGCGCCCGCGGCGAGCACGATCCGATCGTGCGGGAGGTCCGCCAGGGCCGTCACCTGTTCGGCGCGAAATTCGACTCCGGCGGCGATGCAGGCCGCGCGTAAGGCAGTCACCAGGGCGCGGTTGTCCACGGCCGGTTCGGACGTCGAGAGCAGACCGGCGCGAACCGTGCGGGCGAGGCCGGGTTCGGCTTCTCGAACACCGGCCCGATCCAGCAGTTGCAGCGCATGACCGTGCGAATTGACCCAGTCGGCGATGGTGCGCAGATCGGCCGCGTCGGCGGCATCGAGGGCGACGCTGAGGGTGCGGGTCGCGGTGAACAGGTCCGCACCCGTGCGGGCCCGCAGGCGCGCGGCGAAATCAGGCCAGCGCGCGAGCGAGGCGGCCCCGAATTCGAGGGCGCCGTCCTCGCCGGGCCAGCCCTCGGAGAGGGGCGCGAGCATGCCGCCCGCGACCCAGGAGGCGCCGGTCCCGTGTGCCGGATCCAGCAGCGTGACCGTCCAGCCCGATTCGGCGGTGCGCCAGGCCACCGAGAGCCCGATCACACCTCCGCCCACGACGGCCAGAGTCCGCATCTGGTTCCACCTCACTACCCGGACATACCGGGAACTGCAATTGCATCTGTAAGCACATCCGATGTAAACGCCTGTTCACGTATAACCGACCGCGAGGCATTCCACATGCCCACGGTAGCGCGACTACGGTCTGGGACGTGCAGCCCTCCCACCCCGGCCGCCCTGCGGCACCGCGCGAACGTCTGGCCGACGCGCGCCTGTATTTGTGCACCGACGCCCGGCGGGAAAAGGGCGATTTGGCCGCCTTTGCCGATGCCGCGCTCGCCGGTGGCGTCGACATCATCCAGCTTCGAGACAAGGGTTCGCCCGGGGAGCAGCAGTTCGGCTCGCTCGAGGCGAAGGCCGAACTCGGCATCCTGGCAGAACTGAAGGCGGCCGCCCGCCGCCACGGGGCGCTCGTCGCCGTGAACGACCGCGCCGATATCGCGCTCGCCGCCGGAGCCGATGTCCTGCACCTCGGCCAGGCTGATCTACCGCCCTGGTACGCCCGCCGCATTCTCGGCCCCGATGTGGTCATCGGGCGCTCGACCCATAATCGCGCCCAGGCCGGGCTGGCCGCTGTCGACGAACATATCGACTATTTCGCCACCGGCCCGGTGTACGCCACCCCGACCAAGCCTGGACGCCAGCCCTCGGGGCTGGACCTCGTTCGCTCCACCGCCGAATCGCACACCACCCGCCCCTGGTTCGCCATCGGCGGCATCGACGACGCGCGACTACCCGAGGTACTCGCCGCCGGTGCGACCCGAATCGTGGTGGTACGCGCCATTACCGCCGCCGCCGACCCCGAAGCCGCCGCCCGCGCGCTCAAGCAGCGCATCCTCGACAACCTCGACCGCTGAGGACCACCCCGTCGCCCCGGCATGCTTGTGGCCGGGACCCACACAGCGGATGGATCGGCTGCTCGCTGTGGATTCCGGCCACAAGCGCGCCGGAATGACGGAAGAATTCAGCCGGCAGACAACGGGTCCAGGCGGATCGGGACGCCATTGAGGTTCGACATGCCCGCGAGGCGTTCGACATCGGCGATGTCGGTCGACATCAGGTCGTTGACATTGGCGCCGCCCGCCGCGTTCGCGCGCTGCCAGCCGCCGTTGTGGCCCCAGCCGTGCGGGATGGCCACCGCACCCTCGGTCATGTCTTCGGTCAGGCGAGCGGTCACCTCGATAGAGCCGTGGGCGGAGGTCACCAGGCAGCGGGCGCCGTCCGAGATGCCTGCCACGGCAGCGTCTTTTGGGTTGATGCGGGCGGCGTGGGTGCGGTCGCCGCGCATGAGCAGCTCGGAATTGTGCATCCAGGAGTTGTGGGATTTCAGCTCCCGCATGCCGATCACGCGGAGCGGGTAGGCCGGGTCCACCTGGGGAGTCTCGAGGGCGCGGAGTTCGGCGAGAATCTCCTGCGGAGCCAGGTGTACCCGATTGTCCTTGTGCTGCACTATTTCCCGGAGCACACCCGTGGTGACAGCATCGGACAGCACCAGGCCGTGCGGGTGGCGGCGGAGCATGCGGAGGCTGAGGCCGCCGCGGCGCAGGCCGAACCAGTCGCCGTACGGACCGGTGCGGATGGCCAGATCGGCCAGGAGCTTCGGGGTGGGACGGGCGGAGCGGCCGCCGGGCAGGCCGCGCAGGCGGCTCAGCAGGCCACCGGCGGCGGCGGGACCGACCACGAAGGGCTGCACGCCGATTCGGGTGGCGATATCGTCGATGATGCGCCATTCCTCACGGGCCTCGCCATACGGCTCCAGGACCCGCTCGGTGTACTGGGTGTACGGGGTGGGAGACAGCGCCGTGAACGGCAGCGGAATGTCGTCGCGCTCCAGGAAAGTGGTGGCGGGGAGGATGTAGTCCGCCATTCGATTGGTGTCGTTCAGGTAGAGGTCGATCGAGACGAACAGGTCGAGTTGTGCCAGGGCGGAAGACAATTCGCGGCCGTTGGGGACCGAGGACACGGGATTGCCGGCCGAGGTGAACAGCGCGCGCAGCTGACCGGGGCCCGGAGTGGTGATCTCCCGGGCCATGATGGCGGCCGGGAAGGTGCCCAGCACATCCGGGAAATCGCCTATGCGGGAACGGTTCTTGCCGTAGCCGATGAGGCCGAGGCGGGCATTGAGCTTGGAGACGGCCACCAGTTCCTTACCGAATACCGAGCCGCCGGGCGCATCCAGATTGCCGGTCACCAGCGCCAGCGCATCGATGAGGAAGGCGACGAGGGTGGCGTGCCGGCCCAGGCAGGTGCCGGTGCGGCCGTAGACGGCGGCCCTGCCGGCGCGGGCCAGATCGCCGGCCAGGGTACGCACCCGGTCCGGTTCCAGGCCGGTCACGACGGCGGTCGCTTCCGGGGTGAATCGGCCGACCGCATCACGTAATTCGCGCACTCCGGCGGCTTGGCGGCGCAGGGCCTGCGCATCGGCCAGTCCCTCCGTGAAAATGACCTGGAGCAGGGCGGCGAGCAGCCAGGCATCGCCGTCCGGCCGCACGCCGACGTGCTCGAACAGGCGCGCGGTCTCCGTCCGGCGCGGATCGACCACCACGACCCGGCCGCCGCGTTTGGTGATGGCCGTGAGCTTCTCCCGGATACGCGGCATGCTCATCGCACTCCCGTGCGAGACAACGGGATTCGCGCCGAGCATGAGAAGGAAGTCGGTGCGGTCCAGATCCGGGACGGGCACCGAGGTGAGCGAACCGTACAGCAGCTCACTGGCAACGAAGCGATTGTTGATGTCCTGCGAGCCCGCCGAATACACGTGCCGCAGACCGGCCGCCAGCTGAAAACCGACCAGCCACAGCGTATGTGAATAGGAGAAGGTGGACGGATTCCCGAAATACCAACCGAGACTTTCCCGTCCATGCGCGCCGATGACGGTGCGCAGCCGGGCGCCGATATCGTCGAGCGCCTCCGCCCACGAGACCCGCTCGAAACCGGCAGTACCCGATTCACTGCCCGCCGTGGTCACCCTCCGCATCGGATACAGCACCCGATCCGGATCGTTCTGAATCTCGGTGAACGCGATGCCCTTCGGGCACGCATTGCCCCGCGATAGCGGGTGCTCCTTATCGGCACGCAGCCGCACCAGTTTCCCGTCCTCGACGGTGGCGATCAGCCCGCAGAGTGGTTCACAGATCCGGCAGTATGTGGGAATCTCACGCTGGCTCACGCCTCAAGACAACACCTGAGCCAGCGTGAGGAACAACACATTTCCGGCCATATCGGCCACATCGGAGCCCGTCTCGGCCGCGCCGATCCGTGCTGTGCGGGCATCACCGTTGCCGCCGGAGCACAGCCACAGGAACTCCGCGTCGGACAGTTCCAGGGTGCGTGGCAATGCGGCCGCCACCGCTGCCGGATCATCCACCCCGTCCAGGCTCACCCGGGTCGGGGTGGCACGCAGCAGCGGCCAGGCGGCGGCGAAACCGGGATGCAGGGGCCGGGCGTCCACCTCGTCCTCGGGCACCCATGCCAATTCGGTGGATTCGAGATTGACCTGCGTGCGCAACCGGGTGACCGCGTCGGCAATGACCGTGGTGTATGTCCAGCCGCTGTCCGCGACGGCGGTGACCCGCGAGGCCCGCACCCGGATGGACCCGGCGGTGATGCCGGCCTCCTCCTCGGCCTCCCGGACGGCCGCGTGCACGGTGGTCTCATGGCTGTCGCGGGCACCGCCGGGCAGCGCCCAGGTGCCGCCCTGATGGCTCCAGGCCGCGCGATGCTGCAGCAGTACCGCCGATCCCCCGTCCACGAGCGGGGCGCGCAGCAACAGTCCGGCAGCACCGAAGCGTCCCCATTGACGGGTGCCATCGGGACTTTCGGCCCAGCCGTCGCCGTCACCACGCATACTTCGCAATCCCATCTTCGGACCGCACCGCGATAACTGCCGGGTGTTCCCGCGTCACGGCACAGGTACGTCCACAATAAGCTCATTCGACAGCAACAAGTCGATCGTCCGGTTTCGGTCAGTGGGAGGTGAATATGGTTCGCAACGAGGAACTGCGGCTCGACGAGCTGTCGCCGCGGGCCGCGGCCGCCGCCGTCCGGGAACGATTCTCGTCGACCGATATGCGGACATTCGCACACTCCTCACCGGCGAAATTGATCGCGGTGGGGTTGGTCTTGCTGGGCATGTGCCTGGCCGCCGGCGTGGTCACGGCCAGTGCCGTCAACAACCGCCAGCACGCACTCGATTCGCTTTTGGATCAGTCCGAGCCGGACGCCTATTCGGCGCAGCGGCTCTATACCTCGCTGTCGGTGGCCGACGCCTCCGCCGGCACCGCGTTCATCTCCGGCGGGCTGGAACCGAAACCGGTGCGGGACAGGTACAACCAGGCGATCGGCGAGGCGGCGGCGGAGCTGGTGACGCAGTCCGATCGCAGCGGCGGGGATACCGACACCGATCTGCGCGCCGGGATAGCCACCGGGTTGCCTGTGTACAGCGGACTGGTGGAGACGGCACGCACCGACAATCGCAACAGATTGCCCGTCGGCGCGGCCTATCTGAGCGAGGCGTCCAACCTCATGCAGTCGACCATGCTGCCGATGGCGCAGGAACTGCAGGAGCATCGCGCCGCCGCCATCACCGCGACCCAGCACCATCATGTGCAGCCGCCGTGGCCGGCGATCATCCTGCCGCTGCTGGCGGTCGCGGCTCTCGTCACCTCACAGCTGTTCCTGTTCCGGCGCTGGAATCGGGTGCTCAATCCCGGACTGCTGCTGGCCACCACCATTATGGTGGCGCTGCTGGGCTGGACGGTGCTCGCGGGCTTCATCTCCGCGGTCTCCACCACCCACTCCCGCGACGACGGCAGCGTCCCCACCGCGGCACTCACCGAGAGCCGCATTCTCGCGCAGCAGGCCCGCGCCGCCGAAACCCTGAAGCTGGTGCGCCGCGACACCAGCGCCGAATACGACAACACCTTCGACCAGGCCACCACTAAACTGAGCGGCATTCTGGCCGGTTATTCGAAGGACGCACCGGGCGCGAGCGAGGTGAAGACCGCGAGCGACGCCCTGAGTCATTGGCGCGCCGCGCACCAGCGCATGAACGACGCACTCTCCCGAGGCGACTTCATCGGCGCGGGCGCGGTCGCCACCGGACCCGGCGCGAACGAGGCCACCGCCCAGGTGGACACCCTCGACCATGCCCTCGGCGACGGCATTACCGACAGCCGGAACACGTTGCGCACCAACGCCTCCCATGCCGCTCGTACCCTCGATCTGCTGGCGCCCGGCGCGCTGGTGCTGAGCACCGCGGCGGCCGTACTGGTGGCGGCCGGCCTGTGGCCGCGACTGCGGGAGTACCGATGAGGCGGCGGCGCGCACCTTCGGGCGGCCGTCCTGCCGCCCGGGCGACCTGGCGACCGGCGGTGGCCGCGCTGACCCTGTGCACCGTCGCGCTGGCCACGGGCTGTGCCGAGAACTCCGCTCCCGCACCGCAATTGCCACGGGTGCCCAGCTATGTCGAACCGCCGCTGCCCTCGGGAGCCACGGTCGCGCCGGCCAATGCGGCCGCACCACCGGCACCGGTGAATTGCGGTGACCCGACCGCGAGTCTGCGGCCCACCGGCGCCCGGACCGGGCCAGATCTCGATGCCATCCGCAGTCGGGGGCGGCTGCTGGTCGGGCTCGATCCGGGCAGCAATCTGTTCAGCTTCCGCGATCCGACCACCGGGGCACTCGCCGGATTCGATGTGGAGATCGCCAGGGAAGTGGCGCGGGATCTGCTCGGCAGTCCGGATCTCATCGAGTACCGCATCCTCGGTTCCGCCGAACGGGAACGCGCGCTGCAGGAGCACACCGTCGATATCGTGGTGAAGACGATGACCATCAATTGTGATCGGCGGCAACGGGTTACGTTCTCCACCTCCTATCTGCAGGCGCATCAGCGGGTGCTGACCGTGCGCGATTCCGGCGTCACCGGGCTCGCGGATCTGGCGGGCAAACGAGTGTGCGTGGTGCCCGGCACCACCTCCCTCGATCTGGTCCGCGCCCAGCAGCCCGCCGCCTCCATCGTCACCGTGCCCAGCTGGGCCGACTGCCTGGTGGTGCTGCAGCAGCGCCAGGCCGATGCCATCAGCACCGATGACACCCTGCTCGCCGGATTGTCCGAGCAGGACCCGCAGACCGAGGTGGTCGGCCCCGACCTCAGCACCGAGCAGTACGGCATCGGCATCTCCAAGGGCTCCGACGATCTGGTCCGCGCCGTCAACGCGACGCTGGAGCGCATTCGCGGTGACGGCACCTGGAACCGTCTCTATCAGCGCTGGCTCGCAAGCGAACTCGGCGATGCCGCGGTCCCGCCACCGCCCAGGTATCAGGACTGAGATGAGCGAACCGAACGATATCGGTGAGCCGACCCGGGCCTCGCAGCGCGCGGGCGAGGAGGCGCCACCGACCCAGGCCACCGAACGCTTGGACGGCGGCGGTCCGGCGACCCGCTCCACCGAACGGCTGAGCGATAATGGCGCCGCAGCGCCCGCAGAGCCGGAACCGACTGTGGTGGAGGGAAATTCGGCAGAGGTCCGGACACCCACCCGGCCTTCGCAGCGCACGGCGCGCATGTCGCGGCAGCGGCCGGTGGTGCGGCGGCTCGGGGCCGGACTGGTACCCATTCCGGCGGTCACGCCGGTGGATCCGGAACAGGCGGTGCTCGCCGATCCGGAGGTGTCCGAGGGACGCCGATTCTGCTGGCGTTGCGGCAAACCCGTGGGACGGGCGAGCGCGACGCATCCCGCGCATGCCGCGGGCACGTGCGAAACCTGCGGGGCGCCTTATGATTTCCGGCCGTCGCTGCACCAGGGCGATGTGGTGACGGGCCAGTACGAGATCCAGGGCTGTATCGCGCACGGCGGCCTGGGCTGGATCTATCTCGCCATCGACCGGAATGTGAGCGACCGGTGGGTGGTGCTCAAGGGCCTGTTGCACTCCGGTGACGCCGAGGCGCAGGCGGTGGCGGTCGCCGAACGGCAGTTCCTGGCCGAGGTCGCGCATCCGAGCATTGTGAAGATCCACAATTTTGTGGAACATCCGGGGCCGGACGGATCGCCCATCGGCTACATCGTCATGGAGTACGTGGGCGGGCATTCCCTGCGCGATCTGCTCGATCAGCATGTGCGGCCCGAACGCATGCCGGTGGCCGAGGCCATCGCCTATGTGCTGGAAACCCTTCCGGCACTGGAGTATCTGCACTCCGGCGGGCTGGCCTACAACGATCTCAAACCCGACAATGTCATGGTCACCTCCGAGCGGGTGGAACTCATCGACCTGGGTGCGGTGGCGCAGTTCGAGGCGTACGGAAACCTGTACGGCACCAGGGGTTATCAGGCGCCGGAGGTCGGGCAGACCGGGCCGACCGTGGCCTCCGACATCTACACGGTGGGCCGCACACTGGCCGTGCTCACGCTGAATCTGCCGATGGAGAAGGGCGCCTACGTCGACGGCATCCCGGACCCGAAGGATCAGCCGGTACTGGCCCGCCACGAGTTCTTCCATCGACTGCTGCTGCGCGCCACCGATCCGGACCCGGACCGCCGATTCGGGTCGGCCCGGCTGCTCGGCAGTCAGCTCATGGGTGTGCTGCGGGAAATCCTCGCCGTCGAACTCGGCAATGAACATCCGCAGCTCTCCACCCTGTTCAGCCCGCCCCGCACCAGTTTCGGGACCGGGGAGTTCGTCGCCCAGACCGACGGCATCATCGACGGCATCGCCCGCAGCACGCTGCTGCGGGCGCGCGATGTGGTGGCCGCGCTGCCCGTGCCCATCATCGATCCCGCCGACCCGTCCGCACCGCTGCTGGCCGGCGCCGCGCATCCGGAACCCCGGCACGCCCTGGACGAACTGCGGCACTCCCGTCAGCGAGCGGCGGCCGAACCGGGCGGTGCGCCGGACACTTTCGAGATGGAGGTGACGCTGGCCGAGGCACGCGCGCATCTCGATCTGTTCGAGCCCGGCGCCGCCCGCCTGGTGCTGCAACGCCTCACCGGCACGCCGGAGGCCGCGGATTGGCGCACCGACTGGTATCTCGGCATGACCGAACTGCTGGAACAGGACTACGAACGCGCCTTCGCCCGCTTCGACTCGGTGCTGCAGGCCGTTCCGGGCGAGATCGCGCCCAAGCTGGCCCTGGCCGCTACCTCGGAACTCACACTGCAGCACTGGGATTCGCCCGAGCCGGAGGAGTGGCGGGCCTTCGCCGAGAACTATTACGCCACGGTCTGGCGCACCGACCGGGGTGTGGTCAGCGCCGCCTTCGGCCTGGCCCGGCAACTCGCGGCCGCCGGCGATATCAGCGCCGCGGTGCACGCCCTCGACGAAGTCCCGCCCGCCTCCCGGCACTATGCCGAAGCGCGGATGACCGCCGTGCTCATGCTTTTGACCTCGGCTCCCGTCGAGGAACTCGACGAATCCACGCTGTATGTGGCCGCCGCCCGGGTGCAGGCGCTGCCGGCCGGCGAAGGCCGCGCGGCCCAATTGCGCGTCCTGGTACTGGGGACCGCCCTGGGATGGCTACAGGCCGGTCGCATTCCGAACACATCGGACACCAAGATCTTCAGTGCACCGTTCACCGAACGAGAACTGCGGCGCGGCATCGAAACCGGCCTGCGCGGCCTGGCCCGTTCGGCTCCCGGCCGCAGCCACCGCTACGCGTTGATCGACCTGGCCAATGCGGTGCGCGCCAAATCCTGGATCTGAACGGGGACCGGAAGGTCCCCGTGTCGCGCTGCGGTGATCCTCGGGGCAGCCGAGGAGTCGGCGGTTCTGGCGAGGGAAGGTCAGTTCCTACCGCAGCTGTGCGTGTGCGACACGGGTTCCGGTGGCGCCGGAGGAACCGGACCCGAGTACCACTGTGTCAGTGGGATCGTGAGGTTTTCGTGAAGGATCACAGCATGAAGTTCAGCCGACCAGGCGCGCGGCTGCGCGGGCGATGGCCAGCTCCTCATTGGTGGGCACGACCAGCACCGCCACCTCGGCGCCCTCGGGTGAGATGTACTGGGCGGACCGGTCTTTCGCGGTATTGCGCTCCGGGTCGACGCTGATGCCGAAGCGCCCGAGATCGGCCAGGGCCGCCGCGCGCACCTTCGCATCGTTCTCACCGACGCCCGCGGTGAAGGTGATGGCATCCACCCGGCCGAGCTCCACCAGGTACGCACCGATATAGCGGCGGAGCCGGTGGATGTAGACGTCGAAGGCGAGTTGCGCTGCGGCATCACCGGTTTCGATGAGGCGGCCGAGTTCGCGGAAGTCGTTCACCCCCGAGAGGCCCTTGATCCCGGATTGCCGGTTGAGCAGGGCATCCACATCGTCGACATTCATATCGGCGGTGCGGATCAGGTGGAAGATGATGCCGGGATCGAGATCACCCGAGCGAGTGCCCATGACCAGGCCCTCGAGCGGGGTCAGGCCCATGGTGGTATCGACGGCCTTGCCACCGCGAATGGCGGAGGCGGAGGCGCCGTTACCGAGGTGCAGCACAATCTGATTGAGCTCACCTCGGTCGCGACCGAGGAATTGGGCGACCTGACCCGAGACGTACTCGTGCGAGGTGCCGTGGAAGCCGTAACGCCGCACACCATGTGCGGCAGCGATTTTCGCGTCGATGGCATAGGTCTTGGCGGCGGCGGGCAGGCCGTGGAAGAAGGCGGTGTCGAACACCGCAACCTGCGGCACGTCCGGCAGCAGCTTGCGAGCACTCTCGATGCCGACCACATTGGCCGGATTATGCAGCGGTGCAAGGGAAGACAGATTGGCAATGGCCTCGACCACCTCATCGGTGATGAGCGTCGGCTCGTAGAACACCTCACCGCCGTGCACCACCCGGTGCCCGACCGCGCGCAAACCCTCGTCGGCCAGGTCGTGCCCGCTCTCGGCGAAGATGTCGAAGACCAGCCGCAGTCCGGCGGCGTGATCGCCCACTTCCCCGTCGTGCTCGAAAGTCTTTCCGTCACTCTGATGTTCGATGCTGGGCGAGCCCGCGGCGACCGGTTCGCCGATGCGCTGCACCACGCCGGAGGCGACCACATCCGCCGATTCCGGGTCCAGCAGTTGGTATTTGATGGACGAGGATCCCGAATTGATCACCAGGACCTTCACAGTGCCTCCTGCTGAGCCTGAATGGCGGTGATCGCAACGGTATTGACGATGTCGGCGACCAGCGCACCACGCGAGAGGTCGTTGACCGGCTTGCGCAGACCCTGCAGCACCGGGCCGATGGCCACAGCGCCCGCGCTGCGCTGCACCGCCTTGTAGGTGTTGTTGCCGGTATTGAGGTCCGGGAAGATGAAGACCGTCGCCTGCCCGGCCACCACCGAATCCGGCAGTTTGGTGCGCGCCACGGTCGGTTCGATGGCGGCGTCGTACTGAATCGGGCCCTCCACCAGCAACTCCGGCGAACGCTCGTGCACCAGCTTGGTGGCGGTCCGCACCTTCTCCACATCGGCGCCGGAGCCGGATTCGCCGGTCGAGTACGACAGCATGGCCACCCGCGGCTCGATGCCGAACTGGGCGGCGGTCTTCGCCGAGGAGATGGCGATATCGGCCAGCTGATCCGAGGTCGGATCCGGCACCACCGCGCAGTCGCCGTACGCGAGCACCCGGTCCGCCAGGCACATGAGGAAGACACTCGACACGGTGGAGACGCCCGGTGTGGTCTTGATGATCTCGAACGCCGGGCGAATGGTGTGCGCGGTGGTGTGCGCGGCGCCGGACACCATGCCGTCGGCGACACCCATATGCACCATCAT
>NZ_JAODNK010000234.1 GCF_025465275.1 Nocardia sp.
TCTCGCAGGAGACCGAACATCTGCAGGAACGCTTCGGGCTCTTCACGATTATCGTGCTCGGCGAATCGGTGCTCGGTTTCACCAATGGCCTGGCGGCGGCCCGCACCGCGAGCTGGGCCGGGGTGACCGCGGTGGCCGCCTTCGCGCTCACCGCCGGGCTGTGGTGGTCGTACTTCAATGGCGGAAAAATGCGGCCGAACGCGCACGCCCAGCTGGCCCGAACCGGAAAGCTGCTGCACATCTATGTTTTCGGGCATCTGCCGCTGCTGCTGGGCCTGGCCCTGACCGGTGCGTCGCTGGGTATCGCGGTCTCCGGCGGCGGTTCCCATCTGAACCGCACCGCCGCCGCCTGCATTGTCGGCGGCGTGGCGGTCTATCTGCTCTCGGTGGCGATGATTCGCTCCGCCTTCACCGGTTTCGGGGAGGGTGTGGTGGTGATCCGGGTGGTCACCGCGGCGCTCGCACTGGCCTCGCTCCCGCTCGCAACCCATGTTCCGGTGGCCGCATTGCTGACCGCGCTGGCGGTGCTCCTGGCCGTCTCGGTGATGGCGGAAGCCCCGTTCCATCGCCGTCGAATGGCCGCCGCCACAGCGTGATTCAGCGCTTCCCGCGCAGCTCCGGATCGAGTCCGTCGAGGATGCAGCCGATCTGGATATCGAACTGCTTTCGCTGCAGTTCATTCATGTCCAGATTCGGATCGGCGGTGATTTCTCCGAAGCTGGTGTAGCGCCTGTGCAGTGTGGGGTACGGGCGGGCGGCGATCTCGGCGGCGGGCCAGAGCTTGCGGTACCACTCGACCTCGGTGAGCCCGCTGCGCCGGAAGGTGGTCCGGCTCGCGGCCTCACTGAGGGCGATGCCCATGACGAACGAGCCGCGCGCCGAGTTTGCGAAAGCTCAGCGCCTCGATGCCCTCGGAGTCGAGTAGGGCGAGCGCTTCGGATATCGACTCGGGTGCTGTGACTGGTATGGCACCCGCCCGGTCCTTGCTTCTCGGGCTGTCGGCGTTCATAATTAGCCTATGTTCATTCAGAATGAACACGACGAGATAATGAACGAATTGGTGCGAGACGTCCGTTCTGTGCTCGGTGAGCGCGGTGTGACGTTGCGGATTGTCGTGTCTGCCGACTTGGGAACAGACCTGGTCGTCTGCCTCGACGCCGGTGAGCGAGGTGACAAAACCTACGTTGTCCAGCTCAGGAGTCGCCTCACCAGCGAGAATGCGCGGGCACTCCCGCCAGCGGATCGTTCGATGCTGGTGATAGCGCCGTACATCTCGCGGGCTGCTGCTGAGGTCTTGCAGAGAAACGGTGTGGACTTCGTGGATCAGGTGGGAAATATGTCCATCGACTGGCCGTCGATGCACATTACGGTTCTCGGCAACGCGGCCGCGCATGTTCGCCGGCCAACTTCTCATCATGCGCCCCGAGCCTTCAGCCCTAGCGGCACGCAGGTTTTGTTCACGCTTCTCAGCTGGACAGACACGGTTACCCTCCCGCTGCGCGCCATCGCGGAGCGCAGCGGTGTATCGCTGGGGACAGCGCAGATCGTCATGAACGAACTCGAGGTCGGGGGATACTTGTACACCGTCGGTACCCGGCGGACTCTGGCCAATGGCCGGGAACTTCTGGATCGGTGGACCGAGGCATTCACAACGTCACTCGCGCACAAGCTCGCGATCGCCGAGTTCCGCGACGACAGCCCGCGTTGGTGGATGGATACGCGAGAACTACTCGCCGAAAACAAGATTCAACTAGGTGGCGAGGCGGCAGGCAGCATTCTGGACTCGGATCTGTCGCCTGTGACGGCAACGCTGTACGGCGATTTCCTTCCATCGCCTGTTATCGCCACCCGACGATGGAGGCGCACCGAATCGGAACCTAATGTGCTGATTCGCCGGAGATTCTGGATGGCGCCGGAGCCTTTCGAATTACTAGTCCCGAGCACGCTCATCTATGCCGACATGTGGGCCTCAGGCGATCCGAGACAACGAAACCACGCAGAGAGAATCCGCTCCCATGACCATCGACTTGTCGAGCTCGACAGATCCTGAGATTTGCTTGGTAGCAACAGCTCTCGCAGTGCTGATTCCATTGCTCGCAGAGCGGGAAATCGACTTCCTCGTGGTCGGAGCTTCGGCCCGGAACATCACATCGATCGGTATCCTCGGGCGTACCCCGGATCGGGCTACTCGTGATGTGGACATCGCGATCGCGGTTGACGGTTGGGAGCAGGTGCGGCAACTGGGCGCAGTGTTGTCACCCATCAACGGCTCATGTCATCGCTTCGACGTCTGCGGGATCCAGGTAGACGTCATCCCGTGCGGACCGATCGAGAACGCCAACCGAATAGTCAACTGGCCCAATTCTTTTGCTATGAACACGCTAGGATTTCAGGAAGCCTTTTCCTGCGCTGAGAAGGTCCAACTGCCCGATCGGCTCGTTGTTCGAATTCCATCGATAGCCGCGCAAGCACTGCTGAAGCTCGTCGCCTGGTCGGACCGGCACTGGGATGACAGAAAAGATGCTATCGACCTCGCTACGATGCTCGATTGGTACAACATGGGACGACACCTCGACCTTTTGTACGAGGAGTACATCGATTTGCTGGTGAGATACGACTACGACACAGTGCTCGCAAGTGCACATCGGCTCGGGTACGACATGGCAGATCCCTTGGATGATGCTGCGCGAGATGGGGTCCGAAGCCTTTTCAACGATCCGAGCCGTCTGGAGCGACTGGCGAACGATATGAACGGCGCCTTCGATCGGCAGTTCATGCGAGTATCAGCGATGTTCCGGGGTGTCTGCGACGAGTCGACGTGAAACACCAGTTGCGATGAGACAAGCACTCCACCCCATGGGTGTCTGGGGTGGAGTCCTTCGAGTCAGTTGCTTCTCAGCGAGAGTCGGTCTCGTGTATCAGGGCAGTAGCTGCTCGATTCGGGCTGTGCAGAATCCGGTGATGTTCATTTCCGGCGGCAGTTGGATGCGATTGGCCATGCGCAGCAGGGGGACCGACAGCAGCACGGCTGCGAGGATCTCGTTGAAGCGGAGATTGCGGACCGGCATCCCGCTGCGCTTTTCGTAGTACGCGATGGTTTCCGCGCGGGTCGGTGTGCCCGGCAGCGGCGCATGACCCTCGAATTCACTACTGGCCCAGTCCAGGAACAGCATCCAGGCCAGATCGGCCTCGTGATCGCCGAGATACGCGATCTCCCAGTCCAGTACGCCACTGACCTGGAAGTCCTTGTCGTACAGAATGTTCGACATGCGGGCGTCGCCCCAGCAGAGCGTGGTGTGCTCCGGCTCGTAGCGGTTGTCCCGCAGGTAGGCGAGGGCCCGCTCATAGGTCTCGGGCAGTGCTCCCTCGGTGGCCCAGCGCAGCGCCGAATCCAGATAGTCGACGATCTGCTCGACCGGGCCGCTGCCGTGCTTCGGCATCGCCAAGAAGTCGAGATTCAGTGCACGCCAGTCCAATCGGTGGATATCGGCGATGGTGTCGACGCAACCCCACCACATGCGTTCCCGCTGCTCGGGTGTGGCCTCGAAGTAGTTGCCCGCCGAATGGTACGAGGGGTAGTCGCTGGGCGCCTGGCCCGAGAGCCGGTTCATCACGAAGTACGGGCTGCCGAGTTCGCCGCCCTCCCGATCCAGCCACAGCGGTGTGGCGACCGGAATATCGGTTTCGGCCAGCCGCTGCATGACCAGCACCTGCCGCAGCAGGTCGTAGTCGGGGAACAGCGACATCTCCGGCGGTCGCCGGAAAACCAGTGGCAGTGCGCCGTTTTCGCCCTCGACCTCGAAAAGGAAGGTCTCGGTGGCGAATCCACGATCGGTGCGGGTGAAATTGCGAACGCGGGCCGTGCCTGATACCGGGAAGTTCTGGTGCACAGCGGGTTCCAGTGCCGCTGCCAGCCGCTCTGCTGACAGTCGTTCAGTGCTCACGCTCAGTACCCCTTGTATCCGTAGCGCTCATTGCGGCCCATGAAGACCATTTCGACCAGCCCGTAGCCGACCTTGCCCTCGGTTTCGATCTTGCAGAAGGTCTCGCTGAGCATGCTGGCCTGCTTCAGGTCGGCCGTATCGGTGAGGTCGGCGGCAAAGCTGTCGCTCCAGTCCTCGCCCTTCCACAGGCCCGAGGCGTAGCCGCGGTAGAAGTCGTAACCGGCTATGCCGGGCCAGAAGTCACCGACCGGGGTGATGGTGAACTCCCGGGTCTTGCCGAGGGCGTCGACAATAGTGAAGGTGCCGCCGCTGACAATGCGGAAGTCGTCGCGGAAGGTCAGATCGTGCCCGGCGTCGCGGACCGGCTGCGGCTCGGTATCGGAGCCGAGCGGCGAGAGAACATTGCCTTCGAAGTGCCAGCGGGCGCCCTCGGGAGTCTCACGCTGCGCGAAATGCACCAACTCGTCCTCGAATTGGAAGATGCCCATGTAGTAGAGGACGCCGTCCGGAATCTCGTTCGGCTGCAGCGCGCCCGCGCCCTCGTTGATGGCGCCGCCGCCACCGCCGTGCCGGGTGCCCCAGGAGTGGTCGCGGCCGAACCACCAGTTCGCGGGATCGATCTCGATGCGCTCGCCGTCGTATTCCAGCCAGCCGGAGACGCGGCCGTTCTGGTAGTACCGCCGCGCATCTTCGCGGACCCGACCGCGGGTGCGGAAGAAAGCGGGCTCCTGCTCGTAAGCCGGGAACTGCGCATCGAATTCGAGCTGCAGCTTGATGCCGTGCTCATTGTCGGCGAGGATGGCGCGCACCTTTTGCAGCGGTTCGACGATCTCGTAGGTGAACGGCCCGACCTGCCAGGAGCCGAGTCCGTCGTAGCGGTCGTCGATCTGCCGGGACATGCGGATCGTGTGCGCCTTGTCGCCGATCGTGATCATGGCGTAGGCGTCCATCAGGTTCCGGTTGGGGTAGCGCGCCATCCCGGTCATGACGCTCACCCGGCGGGTCTTGTCGAAGCCGTACATGACCACCCGCTCGGTCCAGCGCAGATCGCTCTGCTGGACGTGGTCGAAGGTGGTGGGCAACTGGTGGCAGAGCAGTTCGTCGTGGGGTGTCAGCATCGACGGGTACCTCTCGGTGCACTGTGGCCATGGCCACGTAATTAGAATACGAGGTGCAGCGTATTTGAAAGGGGTGCTGGCTGTAACCTCAATCGCAGAATTGCCTGTCGACCCGAGGGAGAAGTTCCGGTGAGCGCACCCGAGCGCCTGACCCGTTCCGGCCCGGGGCGCCCGCGTGACCCGCAACTGGATGCGCAGGTACTCGGCGCCACGCAGGAACTGCTGGTGGGGGAGGGGTACCAGGCCACCACCATTGCGGCGGTCGCGCGCCGGGCGGGTGTGGTCACCACCTCGATCTACCGCCGCTGGCCGAGTAAGCGGGCGCTGGTGGAGGACGCGATTTTCGCCCTGGACGAGTTCGATCACCCCGTCGCCAGCGGCGATCTGCGTGCGGACCTACTGGCCTGGACCCGCCTGTTCCTGTCCGCCTCGGCGCATCCGGCGGCCCGCTCGGCCATTCCGGGTCTGCTCTCGGAGTATCACGACGATCACGACAGCTACCGCCGTCTGCTGGATCGCGGCGAGCTGCCCACCCGCGAGGTGCTGCGGGAGCTGCTGGCCGGTGCGGTGGCCAGTGGCCAGGCCGCCCCTGATTGCGACAGCGACGCCGTCTTCGAGCTATTGCGCGGCGCGACCCTGTTCCGGGCACTCACGCACGGCACCGACGGTGCGGAGGATTTCTGCCGTCAGATCGCCGCCGCCCTGCTCGCGGTGGCGGCAACGCCCGCAGCGCGCTCCTGAGCGCGGCCCGGTCAGTGGATGAGGCCGAACCAGTAGATCAGGCAGGCCAATACGAGGACGACCACGGTTTCCATCGTCTGATCCAATCTCCTTGGCGCACTTACTACCTATCATGCCAGTAGCTCGTGCACGAAGAACCCGCCGGACCCGACACCCCTCGTGGACGGGTCCGGCGGGATCTTCGCTGTCCTGTCGCCCCCTTCGCGGCAGGACAGCCCCTTCTATGTGAACCAGCTGGTTGGATTGCTGGAGCGCGATCCGGCACCCCTCGTGGTCGGATCGTGCCCCGGCGTTTCCCCCGCCCCGCTGGTTGTGGTCTGTGCGCCGGAACTGTTCCGGTGCTCGAGACAAACGATGCGCGGCCGCGCTTGGCACGCCCTTAAGAAGATCTTGCAGTACTGAAAAGCACTGGTAGCGGCGTGTTTTCACTACTCCGATTCGACCAGTATCAGCACCAGCCGGCGCGGCCCGTGCCCGCCCGGAACTCGAATCCCCTTGCTGTCAGCGGTGGTCGGCGGCCCACTGAACCAGGTGAGCGGGCGACCCGGATCCAGCACGGCGATCACTTCCGGAATGGCCGAGGCGACCTGTTCGGCGTGGACCACGCAGATATGGCAGTCCGGTATGAGCGTGGGTGCGCGACGGCCCTGTCCTTCTCCGCCGTCCAGTACCACGGTTGCCGAATCAGCAATGGCCGCTGCACATGTGGTGATCACCGCGTCGATGTCCGCAAGCTCGGGGTGCGTCAGTTGCGGCTCGTCCGAGAGCACTCGATTCCCCGGTGTCCGTGACCACTCGGCAGGCCAGGAGGCGGGCACGCCCTCCGGGAGAACTACCGTGCGCGCGCCGGACAATGTCAGCGCGGCGGAAATTGCCTCGGGTACCGCCGATCCCGGCACCCGATATACCTGGGCCCCACAGTGTTTCGAACGTTCGGCGAACAGTGCGAGCACGGCGGGGCGATCGCCGTTGCTGATGCCGGGCGCGTGCCGCAGGTAGTCGCGTGGCGCGGCCACATTCCGCCGCCCGCCGGGCAGATCCGGGCGGGCTCGGCGCGCCAGGTCCAGGATTGCATCGCGCCCGGTCATCGCCGCCTGTACGCCGGACCGTCTGCGGCGCAGTGCTTTCCGGCCTGATGCTCGGGCGAGCGCGAGGATGCGGCCGTTGTCGACCAGTACCAGGTGGAATTCGCGCGGCCCGTCGCCCGCGGTGATGCCGCTCCAGGTGGAGACATACGGCGGCATCCGGTCACCGGCGGCGCTGTCCGACGGCAGCTCCAGGAACACTTCGAGGTCGCGCCAGGTCGGCACGATCTTTTCGACGCCCGCCACGCAGATGAGGATTTCCGGCAGGGTCAGGCACATACGGCCGCTGCCGTCGGATTCCACCACGACCACGGTGCCGCTCTCGGCCACCAGGAAATTCGCGCCGGTGATACCGACCTTCGCAGTCAGGGAATGAGCGCGCGGCTGCGGCTCGGCGGCAGCGGTGACCCCGCGCCGTTCTCTGGTGGGATCGATTGTGTAAGTGACGATTCCGGCTGTCGCAAGGGCATTGTCGAGTCCGATCTCCGCGGTGAGTGCGGACCCGGTCTCGACGATCTCGGTGGCGCCGGCGCGCTGTACGAGGTCGAGCGCCAGCCGGTCGGCCTCGGCGGCGTCGCGTGCCCAGTGCACCGTCCCGCCTGCCGCCTGCACTGTCGATTCCAGGTGCAGCAGATAGGAATCCAGGTGCTGCAGCACCTGGTCCGCAATGGCGGTGGCGCTGTCGTGCAGCTGCTCCAGGTCCGGGCGCGGTGTGGTGGGGGCGGTTGCGTCGGCATCGAGGGCGGTCATATGCGCTCCTGCTCGGGTGTGCGGTGTGCGGTACGCATGGCCCCTTCCGGGACGTCAGGTGCGGATCTCGCGGCCCACCTTCAGGGTGTAGGCCAATGCCGCGGCAGCGGTGAGAGCGAGCAGTAGGTATCCGATCGTGTAATTGCCCCGGGAGGTGTAGACCAATCCCATGACGAGTGGCGGGAAATAACCGCCCAGTCCGCCGGCCGCGCCGACCAGACCGGTCACCGTGCCGACCTTGGCCGGATCGACGAGCTTGGCGATGAGTGCGAATACGCCACCGGTGCCGAGGCCGAGGAAGAAGGCCATCAGCACCATGCTCACGCCGGCCGGAAACTCCTGTGGCGGATCGAAACTCAGCATCACCGCCATGACGGCCGTGCCGCCGAACGAGGTGGTCAGCACGTTGACCGGTCCGATTTTGTCGGAGAGGATGCCGCCGAGCGGCCGCGCGAGCACGCCCGCGATGGAGAACCCGGCGGTGCGCAGTCCCGCGTCGGACTGCGCGAATTCGTAGACATTGCGCAGCACGGTGGGCAGATAGGTGGAGAAGGCCACGAAACCGCCGAACGCCACCGCGTAGAGCAGCGCGCCCTGCCAGGTGGCCTTGAGCTTCAGCGCGTCCCTGATGCGCGGCAGCGCAGGTTCGGTCGCAGGGGTCCATTTCGGTGAGTTACGGCTGAACATCAGCATGACCACGCCCATGACCGCCAGCGCGGCCGCCATGAGCACATGGGTCTGTGCCCGGCCGAGGTGATCGACCAGGCGCGGGGTGAGCAGCGCCGAAAGTGCGGTGCCGCCCATGCCCGCACC
Organism: Nocardia sp.; assembly: GCF_025465275.1. GTDB lineage: Bacteria > Actinomycetota > Actinomycetes > Mycobacteriales > Mycobacteriaceae > Nocardia. The sequence continues at coordinate 8,452 of NZ_JAODNK010000234.1, forward strand.
GAACACGCCGGTGGCGAAGCCGCGCCGGGACGGTTCGTACCACGCGTTCACGAACGGGACGCCGACCGCGAACGAGGTGCCCGCGATGCCCAGGAAGAAACCCCAGAGGATCAGCGCGCCATAGGAATTCGACCAGCCGACGAGCAGCGTCGGAATGATCGAGAGGAAGCAGATGATGGCGAACATGAGCCGTCCGCCGAACTTGTCGGCCAGCACGCCGGCCGGAATTCGGCCGAGCGACCCGACCAGCACGGGGGTGGCCACCAGCATGGAGGTCTGACCGGGTGAGAGGCCCAAATCGTCTGTGTAGCTGCTTGATAGCGGGCCAATGAGGTTCCAGGCCCAGAAGGTCAGCGCGAAGGCCAGTGTAGCGAGCGTTAGGTTTCTCGCATTCATAGTGTTTGTCTAGCAGAAACGCCGCTTGAATTGACTAAATTAGGCCAATTCGGCGCGCCTGGTTGGCACTGGGCGGGGGGACCGCACTATGGCTGCTGTCAAGTTGCGGAATGCTCAGGAGGCGCATGTGAAATTGTGGCGATCTCGCTGGTGGCGGGCGGCGTTGCTGCCCGCTCTGGTGGGTGCGACCGCGTGGTCGGGGCCGATGGCCCGGGCCGACGTGAATTCCGATTACCCACTGATCATCGATGTCAGTACGCCGGCGGACGGGCAGTGCGCCGGTACGAAGGGAGCCGAACACACAGGGCTGCACGGCACCACGGCCGTGTACGTCCCGCCGGGTGTGCCCGCCCACTCCGATGTGGAGTGGCGCATTCTGGGTGGCGGGCAGCCGATTCGCAGCGGCATCGCACCGGTCAACAGCGATGTGGTGACGGTGGGATTCGATATCCCGCAGGACGAGCTACCCGCGGACGGCCGGCTCCGCGTGGATGCCCGCTCCCGGATTCCCGGTGGTGCGGTCGGCGGCTACGGCAAGCCGTGGAATCTGCGGGTGAGCCGGGATTGCCGTCCGCTGCACGTGGTTTCGGTCGGCGATTCGGTGACCTGGGGGCAGGGCCTGGATCTGGATCGCAAGTTCGGTGATCTCACCACCGAAACGCTCGGCACGCAGACCGGCCGCGTCACCCGACTGCACGACTATTCGGCCTCCGGGGCGGCGCTGGACGCGCCGGGTCTGCACTCCGACAATGCACACTGCCCAGCCGCGAATGCCGGCGGCGGTGAACTACCCGATGTGTTCTGCCAATTGGAGGAAGCGGGCGGCGAGGCCCGGGACCGCGGTTATCAGGTGGACCTGGTGCTGCTGGACGGCTGTATCAATGATCTGGATCCGATCTTCGGTATCCCCGTCGGACTCACGCCGGGCAGTCAGGATCTGACGGCCGCGGTGCGTCGCGAATGCGGGGGTGCGGGAGCCGAACCGGTCAACCCGGCCGCGAATGTGCCGTACTTCAGCAGCAGCAAGCTGGGTTACGGCGGCCGCGGGATGCAGGACGCCATCGAGAAGGCCCACGCGCTGCCCGGTAGTCCGAAAGTGCTGGTATCCAACTACTTCTACGGTGATGCCGCACCGGGCACCCCGCAGGCTGTGCAGCAGCGCTGGTCGGAATTCGTGCGGACGTCGGCGGAGGCGTTCCGCACGGCCGCGGATCGTGCGAATACCGCCGCCGGCGAGACCTTCGCGGTGGCCGCCGACGGCCTGTTCGGCCAGGACGGCGGATCGCTCGGCAGTGATCCCAAGCTGTGGATGAATCCGCTGGGCGACGAAGAGATCTCGCTGCGGCTGCTGGCCTGTCCACCGCGCAGTGAACAGGCGCCGCAGTGTGGGAAGGCGGTGGCCGGGCATGCCGATGTCGAGGGTGCGCGGCAGTACGCGAAAACCTTCCTGCTGAATCCGAGAGTCCGCGAATGGTTCGGCGGCGGTGGGCCTCTGGGTGACGGCTTCACCGTCTCCCGCACCTCCGGCCCGGCCGGGTCGGTGGATTTCGACGCCACCCCGGCGGGCGGCGCAATTCGCCAGTACGAGTGGTACTTCGGCGACGGCGTGCACCTGACCACGACCGGTCCGACCGTCTCGCACTCCTACGCCGATTCCGGACCGAACCTGCCGCGCCTGGTGGTGACCGATATGAGCGGTCACCGCAGTATGTACGAGCTCGGCGAACCGATCGTGATCGACTGAGGTGACACCTGATCGACCGAGATGACAACAGCACTCCGCCCCGGAACCGAGGGATCAGGTTCCGGGGCGGAGTGCTGTCAGCGCTCTACGCGCCGATGAACTCGGCGGCCTTCTCGCCGATCATGTAGCTCGGGGCATTGGTATTGCCGCCGGTGATGCTGGGCATGATCGAGGCGTCGGCCACGCGCAGACCCTCGATGCCGTGCACCTTGAGCGTCGGGTCGACGACCGCGCGCTCGTCCACGCCCATGCGGCAGGTGCCGACCGGGTGGTAGATGGAGTGCACGCGATTGGGGAGCTCGGCGCGCAGCGCGTTCTCGTCCTGCAGCGCGGGTCCGGGGGCGAGCTCCTCGGTCCAGTCATCGGCAATGCTCTTGTGCGCCATGATTTCCCGGATCATCCGAATGCCCTCGATGAGGAATTCGGTGTCCCGCGGGTCGCTCAGGTAGCCCGGGTCGATGAGCGGGGAGGCGAACGGGTCGCTGGAGGCCAGCTTCATTTCGCCGCGGCTCTTCGGGTAGATGAGGCTCGGGAAGATGGTGAAGCCGGGACGGCGATCGACCAGGTGCAGCTTGTCCTCGTCCTGGTTGGGGATCGGGTAGCTCCACGGCAGGGTGTGGATCTGCAGGTCCGGGTAGTCGCCCTCGGCGAACTTCGTCTTGACGAAGCCGCACGCCTCGAACACGGTGCGTCCCATCCAGGAGCTGCCCGGCCGGGCCAGTTCCTGCAGGATGCCGCTGGCGAAGTGGGTCGGAATGCCGCGGTGGATGGCCTTTTTCGAGATGAAGGTCATCGGCACGAAGAGGTGGTCGTGCAGGTTCTGCCCGACGGGCAGATCGGCCAGCACGTCGATGCCGAGTTCGCGCAGGTGCGCGGCCGGGCCGATGCCCGACAGCATGAGCAGCTGCGGCGAGCCGATGACGCCACCGGAGACGATGACCTCCTTGGCGGCGTGCACGATGCGGCGGGTGCCGTTCTTCTCGGCGATCTCGACGCCGGTGGCGCGGCCGTTCTCGATGACGACTCGCGTCGCGTGCACATGGGTGAGCACGGTCAGGTTCGAGTTCGGCATATCGGTGATGTAGCCGCGCGAAGAGCTGTATCGCAGACCGTCTTTGACGCTCTGCTGGAAGATCGAGATGCCTTCCTGCGATTCGCCGTTGTAGTCCTCGATGATCGGCGCGCCGGTGACAGCGGAGGCGGCGGTCATGAACTGCTGGGCGATCGGCGTCAGGTTCTGCTGCCGGGTGACCTCGATGGGTCCGCCGCTGCCGCGCAGTTCGGTCGCGCCGTCCTGCCAGTTCTCCAGGCGCTTGTAGGCGGGGACGACCTCGTCGTAGCTCCAGCCGGTATTGCCCTCGGCGGCCCAGGAGTCGTAGTTGGCCTTGTTGCCGCGCACGTAGAGCATGCCGTTGACCGAGCTGGATCCGCCGAGCACCTTGCCGCGCGTCATGGGGATCAGGCGGTCGTTGGCGTGCTTCTGCGGGGTGGAGAACTGCTTCCATGTCACGCGCTTCTTCAGCTGCGGGACGGTGTGCACCATGCTGATCGCGCCCGGCATGGTGACCAAGCGGGTGTTGTCTTTGCGGCCGGCCTCCAACAGGATCACGCTGGCGCCGCGCTCGGCGAGACGTCCTGCCACGATGGCGCCCGCACTACCAGCGCCGACGACTACGTAGTCGGCTGCGGTTGCGGCGTCCGCGGAGCGCGGAGAAGCGGTCATGTTCGTTACCTCATCCTCGAGTGTGCCTGGGGTCACTGTAGAACAGGTTCTAGTCTGCCCGCACGGTGGACATGATGTCCAGTCACAAGATCGACTTCAAGGGGTGGAGGGTCCCAAGTGCGTCACGAGCGGCCGTGTTCTAGAAATGCCCAGCGGTAACTGTATGGGCGGAGGGCGGCCGAGGCGTGATCACACCATCGAAACCGGGGTTACCGCGCCGGACGACGTGGTTCAATCGTCGTGAAACACGTTCCAGTTTCGAGATCATAGCGGCTAGCTGCCGTAGGAGGAACAGTGTCTGTTCCGTCATTACCGGCCGGATTCGATTTCACCGATCCGGGACTCTGGGCCGATCGCAGCCCCGTCGAGGAGTTCGCCGCACTGCGTCGCACGGCACCCGTCTGGTGGAATGCGCAGACCCCCGAACAGGCCGCACCGTTCGATGACGGCGGGTTCTGGGCAATTACCCGGCACGAGGACGTCAAGGAGATATCCCGCAGACCGGAGATCTGGTCGTCGCACGAAAAGGGCGCGATCATCCGAATGCCTGCCGATTCGCTACCGGAACAGCTGGAGCTGTCACGAAATGCGTTGCTGATCAATATGGATCCGCCGAAACACACCAAGATTCGGCGGATCATCTCGCAGGGATTCACGCCGCGCGCGGTGGAAGCCTTGCGGAAGACTCTCACCACGCGCGCCGAGGCCATTGTCGCCGAGGCGAAGGCCGCCGGCAGTGGCGATTTTGTGCAGCAGGTGGCGTCCGAACTTCCGCTGCAGGCCATTGCCGAGTTGCTCGGAGTGCCGCAGGACGATCGGCACAAGCTCTTCACCTGGTCCAATCAGCTGCTGAGCTATGACGATCCGGAGTTCGCCGGGGCGAATATGACAGCCAATGCCGAACTGCTCGGATATGCCTACAACCTGGCCGAACAGCGGCGCGCCTGCCCGGCCGCGGATATCGTGACGCAGCTGGTGACCGCCGATGTCGACGGTGAGGCACTGGGCAGCGACGAATTCGGATTCTTCGTCATCCTGCTGTCGGTGGCGGGTAATGAAACGACCCGCAATGCCATCACGCACGGCATGAAGGCGTTTGTGGACAATCCGGAGCAGTGGCGGCTGTATCGGGAGCGGCGGCCGCGGACCGCACCGGACGAAATCGTGCGCTGGGCGACACCGGTGACGTGTTTCCAGCGAACCGCGCTGTGCGACACCGAAATCGGCGGGCAGAAGATTCGCGAAGGTGATCGGGTGGGGTTGTTCTACAGCTCCGCCAACTTCGATGACGAGGTATTCACCGATCCGTTCTCGTTCGACGTATTGCGCGATCCCAATCCGCACGTCGGGTTCGGCGGTACCGGCACGCACTTCTGTGTCGGCGCGAATCTGGCGCGACTGGAGATCGACCTCATGTTCAATGCGATCGCCGATGCCATGCCGGATCTCGCCGAGGTCGCACCGCCGGAGCGATTGCGGGCGGGCTGGATCAACGGCATCAAACACTGGCAGGTCCGGTACGCCTGAACCGGACGTCCGGTATTCGTGCACCCGGGCGTGACGTGGGTGAACGGTGGCGTCCACGAACTCGTTCTATATTCGTGGACGTGACCTCACTTCGCGAAATCCCGCTGCAGACGCTCACCGACAAGCCCACCACGCTGGCCGAACTGGCCGGCGACAAGGTGGTGCTGCTGGTCAATGTCGCCTCCAAATGCGGCCTCACCCCGCAGTACACCGGCCTGGTGGAACTGCAGCAGACCTACGGCGCGCGCGGCTTCAGCGTGGTCGGCGCCCCGTGCAACCAGTTCATGGGCCAGGAGCCCGGCACGTCCGAGGAGATCGCCGAATTCTGCTCCACCACGTACGGGGTCGACTTCCCGCTGCTGGAGAAGCTCGAGGTGAACGGCGAGGGCTCGCACCCGCTGTACCGCGAGCTCACCCAGGTAGCCGACGCCGAAGGCGCCGCCGGTGACGTCCAGTGGAACTTCGAGAAGTTCCTCATCGGCCGCGACGGCACGGTGCTCGCCCGCATCCGCCCCCGCACCGAGCCCACCGACGAGTCGGTAACCAGCGCAATCGAAGCCGCGCTCTAGTCGCTGACGTGTGGATCCCGGCCAAAAACGCGCCGGGATGACGAGCCCCGCCATCCCGGCCTAGTCCGTCATAACGGACCGTGCCCCCGTCATCCCGGCATGCTTTTGGCCGGGACCCACACCCTGCGGCTACATGCGCCGTCGCCGGTAGCGGACTGCGCAGGGCTGCTCCAGTTGCACGACCATCTTCGAGTGGTCGTTGCGGTACGTCTCCGACGGTTGGGCCAGTTCGAATTCCCAGTCGACGTAGCAGTAGGCGTCGGTGCCGCGCTCCAGCTCGTGATAGAGGTGCGCGAAGCGTTCGTCGAGCTCCTCGCGGAATTTGACGCCGATGAGGCAGGCCGACGATGTGTAGATGGTGAGTTCGGCGAAGAATTCGAGGAGATCGAGAGAAGAACTCGTTGGCTTGCGCGCCGGAGAGCAGGATGACGTCGCGCTGAGCCAACCGGAAGGCGCCGATATCACCGCATTCGGTGCGGACCCGCGTCATGAGGGCGATGGGGTCGGTGCGGAATTCCTCGAGGTGGCCGTGCTCGTGTTCGCCGCCCGATACCTGCCGTGGTCTGGTCGGCGTCATCGGAAACCTCCCGCAGTGCAGCAGACATCTGTCTGGACGGTACTACGGGAGTGTTTGCCCGGCAGCGGAATTCGCGGATTCCGGAAGACCTCAGTCGCGCAGCGCGAGCAGGGCGGATTTCTCCAGGCGGTCGGCGATTTCGGCATACGAGGCGTAACCCATGCCGGCGCGCACCAATGCGCCCGCGTACAGCAGTTCGAGAGTCTCCACGAGGTCCAGATCCGCCTCCGCGCCGAGAGCGTCGATGAGCCGCTGGCGAATCTCGCTGCCGATGCGCAGCCGCAAATGCGCCACATCCGGATCGGTGCCCAGCAACGCGCTCGTCACCGCGCCCGCGAGCGCCGGTTCGTCGGCCACGAGCATGGCGGTCTGCCGCAGCACGGCAACCACCCGCTCCTTGCTGTCGAGCCCCTCGTTGTCGGGTGCGGGCGTGGCCGCCAGCCGCCGCCAGAACAGCTCCGCGACCAGATGCTCCTTCGAGGAGAAATAGGTGTACGCGGTGGCGGTGCCGACCCCGGCAGAGGCCGCGACCATGCGCACCGTGAGTCCCGCGAAACCCTCCCTGGACAGCACTTCCATCGCCGCCCTGGTGAGCCGATCGACGGTGTCGGCCTGCTTCTCGGTGAGCCGGCGGCGGGTGGCCTCCATGCTCACCGTGGGGCGTTCGGAAAGGGAATCAGACACGTGTCCGGATGCTACTATGGGCCCGGTCTCCGGGCAACTCGCCGATGTGCAATGCGCATCAATGCGTGCGCCCCAGAAAGGTTTTCGTATGACGCAGGCCGAGATTTCTGCCGACACCCGCGCTTTGTTCGAACTCGCCGAGCAAACCACCGGATTCATGCCGCCGGAAGAAGGTCGTGCACTGTACGAAGCCGCCCTCGCCTACGCGGGCGACGGCACCATTCTGGAGATCGGCACCTACTGCGGCAAGTCGGCCATCTACCTGGGTGCGGCCGCACGGGAAACCGGAGCAACCGTCTTCACCGTCGATCACCACGGCGGGTCGGAGGAACACCAGCCGGGCTGGGAGTACCACGACACCAGCCTGGTCGACCCCGAGACCGGAGTCTTCGACACCGTAACCACGTTCCGCCGCAGCATAGTTCGCGCCGGTCTGGCCGAAACCGTCATCGCCATCATCGGCGCCTCCGCCGCCGCAGCCCGCATCTGGCGCACGCCGCTGCGACTGCTGTTCATCGACGGCGGTCACACCGAGGAAGCCGCACAGCGCGACTACGACAACTGGGCCCACTGGGTAGCAGGTGGCGGCCTACTCGCCATCCACGACGTCTTCCCCGACCCCGCCGACGGCGGCCGGGCCCCGTACAACATCTACCGCCGAGCAATGGACAGCGGAAAGTTCCGCGAGCTTTCCGTGACGGGGTCGCTGCGCATTCTTCAGCGCAATGCCGCGTGCAACTGAACAAGGCAAAAAGCAACTAGATAAAAGATGCCCGGACAAGAAGGGCAAGACATAAGAACGCAAGACGAAAGATGAAACCCGAATATTCTGAATAGGCTTATATCACAACATAATTCGCCTTTCCGGGTCTGTTTTCCGGGAGTAGAATAGAGGCATGGAATCAGGGGGAGAAACCGCAATCGCGGCCGGTGCGCAAGCACTGGCCGCGGCGGTCGATTCTCTCACCGCGTTGTCGTTGATTCCGGTGTCGGACACCGACATCGTGGAGTTGATGCAGCAGATCGAAACCAGCACCCGCAAACTGTCCTCGGTCATGCGGGATCTGATCGTGCAGGCGTGTGCCCGGTCCCTGCCCACCCGCAACGGCTCGGGGAGTCCGGCCCTGTATTTGCAAGCGGTCCTGCACATCTCGCACGCGGATGCGATCAACCGGTGGCGTGCGGCGGAAGATCTCGCGGTGTGGCACCGCGTCGGCGACGATACCGATGCGGCGCCGGTCCTGCCCTGTGCGGCTCAAGCTCTCGATGAGGGGGCGATTTCTCTCGATCATGTGCGGGTGATCCGGCAGGTGATGAACC
>NZ_JAODNK010000015.1 GCF_025465275.1 Nocardia sp.
ACAGCGCCTTGTTCAGCATTTCGGCGTATTGGTCGAGGTCGGGCAGCACCGCCGGGTCGGCGTGCACCGAGACGGTGACGGTGTCGCCCAGGCCGTGCACGCCGTGTGTCAGATGCATGACCGAGCCGAGCCCCGGGAAGCCCGAGGTGAAGCGCACCACGCCGCCGCCGAACGACAGGTCGGCCGGGCCGCGATGGACGCTGGACAACACCGTGTGACCCGAAACTCGTTCGGGGAGATGCTCGATCGGGTAGTGAGTCACGTCACCGTGCAGTAGCCGGGCGGGCATGGCGTCGGCTACCCGCGAGCGAGCCTCCTGCAGTGGATGTACCGCGCGCTCCCGCCGTATTGCCAGCTCGGCCGCGATGAGAGTGGCGCGGCGCGGCAACGCGGGTTCGTGCACCGCCAGATCCACCGAGAGATCGCAGTAGCTGTTGCGGGTCTTGCCCGCCCCGGCAACCGCCATCGGAATCTGGGCCAGCAGCGGCTCGGCCGTCTCCTCGGTGGGCTCACCGCGCTGCGCCAGATAGCGCTGCAGGGCAAGCGAGATCGCGGTCGCGGCCACCACCGTCACAGTATGGCCGGGGACCCGGAGCGCCTCGGCATCGTGGACGAGCACACGCACCGCGTGTGCGCTCGGGGACGAGCCGCCACCGTTCAGCAGATTCGGCGGTGCGCCGGGCGCGGGCGGCGGTACCGCACCGGTCGCGGCGAGCTCGGCCAGCCGCTGTTCCGCCCGATGCGCGGCCAGCCCGCGGATCACGGTGCGCGCCATATCGATCGGCAGGGCCGGCAGCGCCGCGGCGGCTGCCATCCAGCCTGCCGCTCCGGTCCCCGTACGGAGGATCTCGGCGAAACTGCGGTCGCGTGGCGGTGCGGGCTCGGTGCCCGCCGGTTGAGTGAACAGGCACCGGGCGAGGGCTGCGGCACGGCGGCCGTCGGCCAGCGCGTGTGAAAGCTGCAGGACCACTACGAGAGCGGGCTCGCCGGGCGCGAAGCCCGGTGCGCCGGTGATGCCCCGGAAGATGTGCACGCGCCAGGGACGGTGCGCGGCACGGACTCCGGTGCCCAGCAGGTCGCCCAGGGCGCTCGTGACGTCCGTCCAGGTGGCATCCGGCAACTCGTGGTCGATGAACTGGTCGGTTATGAATTCGCAATCCACCCAAATCGGATACGCAATGTTTGCAGGAGTGTCCAGCACGTGTACCAGCAAATCCGGAATGCGAGCGACCCGAGCGGCCAGTTCCGCCCGGAGGCGAGCCACGGACCTGCCCGTGTCCGCGAAGCAGTAGAGCAGGAAGAGGTCGTTGCGGGTGCGGGCGGACAACCAATACATGGTGGCGTCCCGGGGCGCCAGGGAATTCACTCCCGGAGCCTATCGAAAGCCGCTACAGGCCAACCCCTCTGGGTGCTACCGTGTGTAGTAGAAGCCTTACCATCTCTTCCGGGGGCGGGTGACCGCAAATGGCAACTCGTAATCGTCTGGCCGAACAAGCCGATTCTGCGGATGAGCGGTATCAAGCCGCGGCATTCCTCAAAAGGTCTATCAACAAAGTCTTTCCGACCCATTGGTCGTTCCTGCTCGGCGAAATCGCGCTCTACAGCTTCATCATTCTGCTGCTGTCCGGCGTGTATTTGACCTTGTACTTCGACCCGTCCATGAAGGATGTGGTCTACAACGGGGACTATCAGCCGCTGCGCGGCGTCACCATGTCGCGCGCCTACGAATCAGCGCTCGGCATCTCCTTCGACGTCCGCGGCGGACTGTTCGTGCGGCAGGTACATCATTGGGCCGCACTGCTTTTCAGCGCCTCCATGATCATCCACCTGTGCCGCGTCTTCTTCACCGGAGCCTTCCGCAAACCCCGCGAGGCCAACTGGGTGATCGGCTCGGTCCTGCTGATCCTGGCCATGTTCGAAGGCTTCTTCGGGTACTCGCTGCCCGACGATCTGCTCTCGGGCACCGGGCTGCGGGCCGCCTTCGCGGGCATCACCATGAGCGCGCCCGTCATCGGCACCTGGCTGCAGTGGCTCATGTTCGGCGGCGACTTCCCCGGCACCGTCATCATTCCGCGCCTCTATATCGCGCACGTGCTGCTGATCCCCGGAATCATGCTGGCGCTCATCGCCGCTCATATCGCCCTGGTCTGGTACCAGAAGCACACGCAGTATCCGGGGCCCGGGCGCAGTGAGCGCAATGTGGTCGGCACCCGCATCGTGCCGGTGTTCTCCCTGGACCAGGGTGCGTTCTTCGCCTTCACACTCGCGGTGCTGGCCCTCATGGGCGGGCTGCTGCAGATCAATCCGATCTGGAATCTGGGGCCCTACAACCCCTCCCAGGTCTCCGCCGGCACCCAGCCGGACTTCTACATGATGTGGACCGACGGCTTCCTGCGGCTCTTCCCGGCCTGGGAGCTGCATCTGTTCGGCCATATGGTGCCCGGCGCGTTCTCCGTCGCGCTGGCCATGCCGATCATCTTCGGCCTGCTCATCGGCTATCCGTGGATCGAGAAACGCCTCACCGGCGATCGCGCCCGGCACAATCTGCTGCAGCGACCGCGAGATGTGCCGGTGCGCACCGCGATCGGCGCCATGTCACTGGTCTTCTATCTGGTGCTCACGCTGGCCTGCGTCAATGACATCATCGCGCTGAACTTCCACATCTCGCTCAATGCCACCACGTGGATCTTCCGCATCGGGCTGCTGATCATGCCGCCGCTGGCCTATCTCGCCGCCTACCGGCTCTGTCTGGGCCTGCAGCGGGGCGACCGCGCGGTGCTCGAGCACGGCATCGAAACCGGTGTGGTGCGGCGACTTCCGCACGGTGAATACATCGAGCTGCACCAACCGCTCGGACCGGTGGACGCGCACGGACATCCGGTTCCGCTCGAGTACCAGGGTGCGACGGTGCCGCGGAAGATGAACCAGCTCGGCATTGCCGGGCGGCCGGGCACCGGCAGCTTCTTCCGTGCCGATCCAGCGGAGGAGCGCGATCAGAACGCGACCGTCGAGCGCGAGGCCGAGCATGCGCAACTGGCGGTACTGCGGCGGGCGCAGCACAACGGGAACGGGAGCGAGGACCACTGAACCCGCTGCCGCACAGTGGAGCTGCTGCTGAGGCTTTCTGCGAAAAAGCCCCGAGTCGTCGCGACTCGGGGCTTGTTTTCTCGGTCCAGCCGGCCCTGCTCAGGCCCGCTTGAACTCGCCGTCCGACACACCGGCGAGGAATGCATCCCACTCACCCGGGGTGAAAGCGAGGCTCGGTCCGTGACCGTGTTCCTTGCTGTCGCGAACCCCGACATTGCCATCTACGAGAAAAGCCACCTCTACGCAGTTGCCATTGGGTCCGCTATGTTTGCTCTTGCGCCAGACGGCGCCTGTGTAATCCGCATTCACGGTTCTAGCTCCTTCGTTGCGTCAAGCATGAGATCTTGCTGGCATCGATCTTGGTGGCAATGGGATCCATGGAGATTCGGGAATCCCTTGTACGCCCGAGGTTGCACGCAACCTCTCCGTACAACCTGCTCTCTGCACTTCGCGATGGGAATGCACCCCCGGTGGCTGTTCCCGGGCTAAACCCTAGCAGGGTTCGTCATTAGGAGATCGCATTCTTTCGTTTTCAATCAGCAAATATATGGCAAGGATAGCCAGCTAATTATTAGCCTAAAGATAGCCGCACTCCGAAACGCATGAATGATAAAGATCGCAATAAAGTTGTCGGTTTGTTTGCGGACCGTTTGGCTAACTCCTGGTCGGACGCCGAGCGCGGCATCCGGGATCATGGACTTCATGGCCGACCCCACGCAGGACGAGAGCGCTCGAGACCGCGACGACGACGGGCGGGCGCGGAATGCCCGGCCGCGTGATCGTTTCGGCCGCCCCCTGCCATTCGGCAGCATCGGGACACCACGCATTCCCGATGATCTCCAGCTCGACCCGGGCGAGACCCTCGACTACGCCCAGCGCCTGCTCGACGACGGTCTCCCCTTCAACGCCCACGAGGTATTGGAAGCGGCCTGGAAGCACGGACCGTTCGCCGAGCGGATGCTGTGGCAGGGGCTCGCCCAGTACGCCGTTGGCCTGACCCACATTCAACGCGGAAATTCCAAGGGAGCTCGCACACTTCTGGAACGCGCGATACACCGCCTCACAGCCGCCGGGCCAGCCCCGTACGACATCGACGCCCCCGGTCTCATCACCCGAGCGAACGCCATTCTCGCAGCTCTGGACCAGGAAAAGCCGCTGACGGAGGACGAGCTGCGCCCCCGCCTGCGGCTTCACTGAATTCGCACAGCAACTGCTACTTCGCATCGGTTGTGTGCACCCGCAAGAGTGCGAATGACCGAAAGTGCCGCGAAGTTTGCGAAGGTTGCGCCTAGCATGGACGACCGTGTCCGGATTCGGAAGATTCGCACCCAGCCCCTCAGGTGATCTGCACCTGGGGAATCTCCGCACGGCACTGCTGGCATGGCTGTTCGCACGCTCCACCGGACGCGGCTTCCGGCTGCGGATCGAGGATCTGGATAGAGTGAAACCCGGTGCGGCGGAACGACAGTCGGCAGATCTCGCAGCCCTCGGGCTGGACTGGGAGCCGCCGGTGGTGTGGCAATCACAGCGACTACCGCTGTATGAAGCGGCCATCGCCGAGCTGACCGCCGCCGGGCGCACCTACGAATGCTTCTGCACCCGCAAGGAAATACAGCAGGCGGTCACCGCACCGCACGGACCGATGGGCGCCTACCCGGGCACCTGCCGCGAGCTCACCGACGCCGAGCGCGCAGCACAACGCGCCGCGGGCCGACCAGCGGCATTACGTCTGCGGGCCGACATCACCGAGCTGGTGATCACCGACGAGCTGCTCGGCAGCTACCGCGGCGCCGTCGACGATCTGGTGCTGCGGCGCGGCGACGGCTCACCCGCCTACAACCTGGCCGTCGTAGTGGACGACGCCGACCAGGGCATCGATCAAGTGGTGCGCGGCGACGACCTGCTGGCTTCCACCCCACGTCAGGTCTATCTCGCCACCCTGCTCGGGCTGCCGATACCGCAGTACGCACATGTGCCGCTGGTACTCAATACCGCCGGGCAGCGGCTCGCCAAACGCGACGGAGCGGTCACCCTGCGCGATAGAATCGCACTCGGCGAGACCCCCGACCAGATACTGAATGCTCTCGCAACCTCATTGGGTTATCCCACCGCTACCACAATTGCGCAGCTGCTCACGCAATTTCGCCCCGAACAGCTTCCGCAAGAACCGTGGACACTCGACCCGAACGGCTTGTTGCAACCCAGTTCGGGTCCGTAACGTACGCACTCGACCAGACCCCGAACGAATTCGACGAGGACGGCACAGACAATGACAAGCGGTGGGTACGACCCCAACCAGTATCCGCAGGGCGGCCAGCCGTATGGGCAGCCGTACCCGCAGGGCCAGCAGCAGCCTTATGGCCAGCAGCCCCAGCAGCCGTACGGGCAGCAGCAGCCCCCGTCGGATCCGTACGGACAGCAGCCGCAGCAGCCTTATGGCCAGCAGCCGCCGTCCGATCCCTACGGTCAGCCGCAGCAGCCGGGCTTCGGCCAGCAGCCGCCGCAGTTCGGCCAGTCCGATCCCTACAACCAGCAGCCGCAGTTCGGCCAGCAGCCGGGTTACGGCGGCCAGCAGCCGTACCAGCCGTACGGCCAGCAGCAGCCTCCGGGCTTCGGCGGCGGGGGCGGCGGCTCGCAGCCGGGTGACCTGTGGATCCGCTTCGCGGCCCGCTTCATCGACGGCCTGATCTTCGCCATCGTGGGCGTGATCGTCTACGTCCTGCTGCCCAGCTCGATCGTGCTGGTGTGGGACATTCTGTTGCCGCTCATCACGTTCGGCTACTTCGTCTTCATGGAGACGCAGCAGGGCGGTCAGACCCTCGGCAAGAAGATCCTCGGCCTGCGGGTGCTCGGCGCCGGCGGCGCACCGCTGGACCCGGTCACCTCGGCCAAGCGCAATCTGTTCGTCGCGATCCAGTTCATTCCGTGCCTCGGCACCCTGGTCAGCATCGGCCTGGCGATCTACATCGCGGTCACCATCGAGCAGGACCCGAACAAGCAGGGCTGGCACGACAAGTTCGCCGGCGGCACCCAGGTCATCAAGACCAACTGACGCTGCTTCGAACAATAGAAGCGGGTGCGCCTCCGCACCGGAGGCGCACCCGCTTTGCTTTGTCCGACAGCGAATTCGCTTGCCGCGAAAGCGAATCGGCTCAGGTGGAGGGTGAACTCACGATCCCGCCGATGAACAGCGCCAGGAACAGGATGCTGATCGCGATACCGGCCGCACCGATCCAGATGCCGCCCAGCGCCAGACCGCGGCCCTGCTGACCGGAGTTCTTCACCTGGTTCAGGGCGACCACGCCGAGAATCAGCCCGATCAGGGGGGCGATCGGAAGCAAGAAGCAGAGGAAGGCCAGCGGCACGCCGACGATCGAGACGATCAGTGCGGCAGTGGCCAGGCCATTGGTGCTCGATGGCTGTTGATAACCGTACGGCTGATAGCCGTACGCGGGTTGTCCCGGCGCCTGACCGGGCTGTGGATAACCGCCCGGTGCGGCCGGTGAATAACCCCCGGGACCCGGCTGCGGATATCCGGCGGCCGGATTCGGCTGCGGCGGAGAATAATTCGGATACTGCGGCTGCGGCGGCGGAGTCAGCGGTGATTGCGGCGGATTCGGAGCTGGGGGGTACCGCAACGGTGGCGGCGTCGCCTGCTGCGGCGCGGCGGACGGGGTATCGGACGCGCCGCCCTCACCGCCGTACTGCTTCCACCACTCGTCGGAATCCCCGGGTTGTGTCATAGGTTCAGCCTAAGGCACCCCACCAGCCCATACCCATCCATCATTCCGGGGATACTTCTCCGCGTGAGTGATACGAAAACGGTCGATTCGGACCGATCTGGAAGCCCCGCGCCGGAGCACGCAGCATTCGCTACGGCAGCGGGGGGCTACTACACGCAGGTGGTCGTGATCTTCACGGCGGTTCTGCTGATCTCCAATATCTGCGCCACCAAGGGCGTGCAATTCTTTACCCACAACCACCTGTCCGTCGGCCCGGTCACCATTCTGCCGCTGACTCTGGACGGCGCGTTCTTCCTGTTCCCGCTCGCGTACGTGATCGGCGATATCCTCAGCGAGGTCTACGGTTTCCGCGCCACCCGCCGGGCCGTCTACTACGGCTTCGCCATGTTGGTGCTCATGATCGCCTGCTTCTGGATCGCCATCGAGATGCCCGCCGGCGCGCTCGGCGACAGCACCGACTCGTTCCGCGTCGCGCTCAGCAAGACACCGCAACTGGCGCTCGCCGGAGTGTCCGGATACGTCGTCGGACAGTTCCTCAACTCGGTGACCCTGGTGCTCATCAAGGAGCGCACCAAGGAGAAGCACCTGTGGGCGCGGCTACTCGGCTCCACCGTGGCCGGCGAAATCGGCGACACGCTGGTGTTCTGCTCCATCGCCGCAACGGCCATCGGCATCACCACCTGGGGCGACTACATCAACTACGTGATCGTCGGCTTCGTCTGGAAGACCGGCGTGGAGATGATGATCCTGCCGATCAGCTACCGCTGCATCGCCTTCCTCAAGAAGCGCGAACCCACCTACGCACCGCGTGAGCGCGCGGCGATCTACGAGTAGTACGACGACTTCGGCCGGGATCTACTGCGCTGCTGTGGATCCCGGCCCTCAGACGTCCTCGGGTGCTTTGAGGCGGCCGCGCCACTGGCCGAGGAATTCGGTCTTGTAGTCCTGGAAGTACCCGCCGTCGATGCTCTCGCGAATGCGGTCCACCAGGCGAACGGTGAAGCGCTCGTTGTGAATTGTGCACAGCGTGGAGGCCAGCATCTCCTTGGCCTTGAACAGGTGGTGCAGGTAGGCGCGGGTGTAGTTCGTGCAGGTGTAGCAGTCGCAGTTCTCGTCGATCGGCGTGAAATCGCGTTTGAAGCGCGCGGTATTGATATTGAATCGGCCCGGTTCCACGTAGATGGCGCCATTGCGCGCCACCCGGGACGGGTTCACGCAGTCGAAGGTGTCCGCGCCGTTCTCGATCGCGGTGAACATGTCCTCGGGCTCGCTGATGCCGAGCATATGGCGCGGCTTGTGTTCCGGCAGTTCGTCACAGCACCAGCCGACAATGGTGCCCAGATTGTGCTTCTCCAGTGCGCCGCCGATGCCGTAACCGTCGAATTCCGTTCCGGCACTGCCGCGCAGCACTTCCAGATCGCGACATGCCTTGCGGCGCAGATCTTCATACTGCGCGCCCTGGATGACACCGAACAGCGCCTGGTACGGGCGGTGCGCGCGTTCGACGGTGAGACGTTCGTGTTCGTCGATGCAGCGCTGCGCCCAGCGCCGGGTGCGTTCCAGCGATTCCTCTTGGTAGCCACGGGTATTCATGAGCGTGGTCAGCTCGTCGAAGGCGAACATGATGTCCGCGCCGAGCTGATGCTGAATGCCCATGGACACCTCGGGGGTGAAGCGGCGCTTCGATCCGTCCAGATGCGAGCGGAAGGTGACACCGTCATCGTCCACATGGGCGAGGCGCTCCTTGCCCTTGGCGATCACCTGATCGTTCTGCACGCCCACGGACTCCATGGCGAGCACCTTCTTGAAACCCACACCCAGCGACATGACCTGGAAGCCACCGCTGTCGGTGAAGGTCGGGCCGGGCCAGTTCATGAACTTCGAGAGACCGCCCGCCTCGTCGATGACGTCGGACCCCGGCTGCAGATACAGGTGGTAGGCGTTGGACAGCAGCGCCTGCGAACCCAGTTCCTTCATGGTCTCCGGCAGCACCGCTTTCACGGTCGCCTTGGTGCCGACCGGGATGAACGCCGGTGTGGCGATCTCCCCGTGCGGGGTACTGATCAGCCCGGACCGGCCGTGGTGGCCTTCCAGACGGGTACCGACCTTGAAGGAGAATTCGGGAGCAGACACGCGCTCATCCTCGCACTGTCCCGCCTCCCCGGAACTTTGGCGCACGGCTTGGGTGCCGTTACCGGTCATGCACGCGTGCCGGCGGTTGGGTGCCGAACCGATTTCGGGGGTACCCGGGGAGTTACCCGGACCCCGCGAAATCAGTTGTCACCTTTTACTACCAATTCTCAGGTGCTCAGTGAGACCGATTCCTCGTCGTCATCCTCGATGGCGGCGGCGAATTGCGCCTGGTAGAGGCGGTAGTACGCGCCGCGGTGCGCGAGCAGGCGCTCGTGCGTACCGGTCTCGACGATCTTGCCCTTCTCCATGACCACGATCAGGTCGGCATCGCGGATCGTCGAAAGACGGTGTGCGATAACAAAACTTGTGCGGTCCCGGCGCAGCGCGGCCATGGCGTGCTGCACCAGCAGCTCGGTGCGGGTATCGACCGAGCTGGTGGCCTCGTCCAGGATCAGGATGTGCGGCTTGGCCAGGAAGGCGCGGGCGATGGTGATGAGCTGCTTCTCACCGGCGCTGACGCCGGAGCCCTCCTCATCGATCATGGTCTCGTAGCCGTGCGGCAGCGCGTGCACGAAGCGGTCCACGTACGCGGCCCGCGCGGCGGCGATGATGTCGTCCTCGGAGGCATTCGGATTGCCGTAGGCGATGTTCTCCCGAATGGTGCCGCCGAACAGCCAGGTGTCCTGCAGCACCATGCCGATGCGAGAACGCAGGCGATCTCGCGAGATTCGGGTGATATCCACCTCGTCGATGGTGATCGCGCCGGAATCCACCTCGTAGAAACGCATGAGCAGATTGACCAGCGTGGTCTTGCCCGCACCGGTCGGCCCGACGATCGCCACCACATGCCCGGGCTCCGCGACCAGCGACAGATCGTCGATGATCGGGGTCTCCGGCTCGTAGCGGAAGGACACGTTCTCGAACGCCACCCGCCCGCGATCCAGCGGCCGCGAATCCTCGTCCACCGGATCCGGCACCTGCTCGTCGGCATCGAGAATCTCGAAGATCCGCTCGGCCGAGGCCACACCGGACTGCAGCAGGTTGATCATCGAGCCGATCTGGGTGAGCGGCTGGGTGAAACCACGCGAGTACTGGATGAACGCCTGCACCTCACCGAGGGACAGATTGCCCGATGCCACCCGCAGACCACCGACGACGGCGATCAGCACATAGTTCAGGTTTCCGAGGAACATGATGGCGGGCATGATCAGGCCGGAGATGAATTGCGACTTGAACGAAGCGTTGTAGAGCTTGCCGTTGGTCTCGTCGAAGCGCTCGCCGACCTCGCGCACACGACCGAAGGCGCTCACCACCTCGTGGCCGGTGAAGGCCTCCTCGACCTGGGCATTGACCTCGCCGGTCAGCTTCCACTGATCCACGAAGTGCGGTTTGGAACGCTTGGCGATCTGCGCGGTGACAATGATCGCCAGCGGCACGGTGAGCAGTGCGATCAGCGCCAGCAGCGGCGAGATCCAGAACATCATGATCAGGATGCCGATCACCGACAGCGCCGAAATGAGCAGCTGGCTCATGGTCTGGTTCAGTGACTGCGCCATATTGTCGACGTCATTGGTGACACGGGACAGCACATCACCGCGCGGCGACGAGTCGAAATAGCTCAGCGGCAGGCGGTGGATCTTCTCCTCGATCTCATTGCGCAGCCGCTTGATGGTCCGGTTGATGACCACGTTCAGCAGGAACGCCTGCAGCCAGCCGAATATCGCGGCGCTGATGTAGAGCGCCAGCACAATGGACAGCACCCGGCCGACGGCCGAGAAGTCCACGCCCGTACCGGGAATCACGTTCATGCTGGAGAGCATGTCGGCGAAGGTGGAGTCGCCGCCCGCGCGCAGCTGCTCGACCGCCTGGTCCTTGCTCATGCCCGCGGGCAACTGCTTGCCGACCACGCCGTTGAAGATGAGGTTGGTGGCATTACCGAGAATCTGCGGGCCCAGCGTATTGAGCACCACCGAGGCCACGGCCAGCACGAAAACGATGGATAGGTATAGGCGTTCGGGCGCGAGCCGATGCAGCAGGCGCTTCAGCGACGGGCCGAAGGATTTCGCTTTGGCATCCGGCGCACCGGGATTGACTGCTCCGGGCCTCATCGGACCTCCGCCTGTGTCATGCGGGACACCCGCACCCGGTCAGTGCAATGAAAGGCTTCGCCATCGTATTTCATCGCACTTCCTCAACGCTGAACTGCGACTCGACAATTTCCTTGTACTCGTTACAGTCCTGCAGGAGCTGTTCGTGGGTACCGATACCCGCCATGGCGCCGTCTTCCAGCACCACGATCTGATCGGCCTCGCGGATGGTCGAAATTCGCTGCGCCACAATGATTACCGACGCGTCACGGGTTTCCGGGCGCAGCGCGTCCCGCACCCGCACATCGGTGGAGACGTCGAGCGCCGAGAAGCAGTCGTCGAACAGGTAGATGCGCGGCCTGCGCACCACCGCACGGGCAATGGCCAGCCGCTGTCGCTGACCACCCGACACCGTCGTACCGCCCTGTGCGACAGGGGTTTCCAACCCCTGCCCCATTTCCCGGACGAAGTCGGCGGCCTGCGCTATCTCCAGGGCATGCCACAGTTCCTCATCCGTCGCGTCCGGCTTGCCGTAGCGCAGATTCGAGGCGATGGTGCCGGAGAACAGGTAGCCCTTCTGCGGGACCAGGCCGATCTGATCGCGCAGCAGCTCCAGATCGATATGCCGCACATCGGTACCGCCCACCAGCACCGCGCCATCGGTGACATCGATGAGCCGCGGAATCAGATTGACCAGCGTGGTCTTGCCCGCACCCGTCGCACCGACGATGGCGGTGGTGGTACCGGGCCGCACCTGGAACCGAATCGCCCGCAGCACAGCCTTTTCCGCGCCCGGGAACTTGAATTCCGCGAAGGCGAAATCGACGGTGCCGGGATCACTCTTGAACGGCTGCGGGTGCTGCGGCGGCTGCACCGAGGAGTCCGTTTCCAGCACATCGCCGATGCGCTCGGCCGAGACCGCGGCGCGCGGCGCCATCATGGCCAGGAAGGAGGCCATCATGACCGCCGTCAGAATCTGCATGATGTACGCCAGCATCGCGGTCAGCGAACCGATCTGCAGCGTCCCGTCATTGATCTCGTGACCGCCGAACCAGATCACGCCGACCATGGTCACATTCGAGATGAGCATGACCAGCGGGAACATCATCGCCATATAGCGGCCGACATACAGCGACTGCTCGGTCAGATCCTTGTTGGCGACACCGAAACGCCAGGTCTCCTGCCGCTCGCGCACGAAGGCGCGCACCACGCGGATACCCGTGATCTGTTCGCGCAGAACGCGGTTCACCGCATCGATGCGCGTCTGCATGCGCCGGAAACCGGGCACCATGCGGGTGATGATGAAACCCATCGCCAGCGCCAGTGCCGGCACGGCGATGAGCAGCAGCCAGGACAGGCCCGCGCCCTCACGCAGCGCCATCACAATGCCGCCCACGCACATGATCGGGGCCATCACCAGGATGGTCGCGCTCATGAGCACGAGCAGCTGCACCTGCTGCACGTCATTGGTATTGCGGGTGATCAGCGAGGGTGCGCCGAACACACCGACCTCACGGGCGGAGAAGCCGCCGACCCGGTGCAGCAGGCCCGCGCGCATATCGCGGCCCGCGCCCATGGCCGCCTGCGCGCCCAGATATACGGAGATGGACTGGGCGACGATCTGCACGCCGGTCACGGCGAGCATCATCAGGCCGGTGCTCCAGATGTAGCCGATATCCCCCTTGGTGACGCCGTTGTCGATGATGTCGGCGTTGAGGGTCGGCAGGTAGAGCATGGCGATGACCGAGATCAGCTGAAGCACGACCACCCCCGCCAGCTGCTTGCGGTAGGGCGCCAGGAAGGTGCGCAGAAGTCGAATCAACATGATGTTGGCAGGTTACCGCCAGAGCGGCGGGACCGGCGCGAGCTTTTTCGGCCTCGTCACCGCCCCCCGGAATGACCTGCGGTCCAGGGGCGAAGATGGGCCAGATCACATCAGGGTTGGTCCAGATCCTGCCACTGGGTGGAGACCGGGCCACCGGTGCCGCGGGATCGCCGCGTCCAGGCATCCGGATCGTGCAGCAGCTCGTCCAGGAAGGACGGCAGCAGATCATTGGCGATATCGGCGACCGTCACCCGCTCGAGCACCGCGCGGATATTCACGCGCAGGCCGATCCACACCCGCTGCAGGGGTTCGGCGGCTCCGGCGTATTCCACATCCTCGGGGCGCTGCCCGCGCACCGAGGCGAGCGGACCCTCCACAGCGCGAATCACATCGGCGATGCTGATCTCGCCGGCCGGGCGAGCCAGGCGGTACCCGCCGTCGGGGCCGCGGCGGCTGGTGACCAATTTCCCGCGCCGCAGATCCGCCACCACCGATTCGAGCACCTTCGGCGGAATGTCCTGCGCGCTGGAGATGGCATCGGCCTTCACCGAATCCGATTGCGCCTTCGCGATTTCCACGAGAGTGCGCACCGCGTAATCAACCTTCGCGGTGATGTGCACTGTGCCGCCTCCCCGGAACTTCTGCGCACGGCTCGGGTGCCGTGAACAATCATGCATGCGTGCTTGCGGTCGTGTGCCGAACCGATTCCGGGGGTACCCGACGAGTTACCCGGCCCGCACGAAATCAGTTGGAACCTTCGATAAAGCCCGGTGAAACCGGGCAATACTACCGCCCCGGATTCAGCACGCCCAGTGCAGCATTCAGCAGAACGCTCTCGATCAGCTCTTCGGGGGCGTCGGGCACACTCTCCTTCGACATCAGCGCCGCGCCCAGCACCTGCATGGCGGCGGCCGCGCGCAGTATTTCCTCATCGCTGGCGCCGGGGCCTGCGAGCCAGGTATTCATGCGCCGGCTCAGCTGGATCAGGTCCGGATATCGGTCGCCGAGGGCATTGACGATAGCGACCGTGTCACGCATGCATAGCGTTCCCGCGGCCCGATGGCCCAGAATGGAGCGCAGGTGATCGGTCAGCACCTCGCGCACGGTCTGCGGCGAATGCGGAATTTCGTCGAGGCTCTCCACCGTCGAACGCAGGTCGTCGAACATCGGCTCGATAATTGCTACGAGCAGATCGACCTTCGAGGCATAGTGATAGTAGAGCGAGGCTTTTGTGATTCCCACCGCATCGGCAACCTCGCGTAGGCTGCTCTGTTCAAAGCCTTTGCTGGTAAATAACTGAATCGCGGCGTCTCGGATCGCGTCTTTCGTGCTTCTACCTGCGACAACAGTTCCTGCAGCACCTCGGCCCACCATGGGTCCATCCTCTCACCACGCCTCGCAGCGCGAGTCACGCCGATCAAGTCGAGGTTGTTCCTCCGCTTATTCCCTGGGTAGTCTACCTACCGCACGGTAGGCAGAAGTATGACGTGAAGGCGAGGAGCTGAAAGCTCCCGCGGCAGGGCTGTCTACGCGCTCACACGTACTTGTGGAGTTTCAAAACAACCATCGCCCCGAAGACCATCGCCAGGAGAGTCCTCGTGTCCGTTTACCTCTATCGGTGGGGAAAGTTCGCCTTCCGCCGAAAATGGCTCATTATCGGTGTCTGGCTGATCTCGCTGATTCTCATCGGCGGCGTCGGCGGCTCACTAGCCAAACCCTTCCAGGACAGTTTCACCATGCCCGGGCTGCCGTCCGAGCGGGCGACCGAAATCCTCGACAAACACTTCCCGGGCGCCTCGAACGATTTCGACCCCAATGCGGTCACCGGCACCTACGTGATCGGCGCACCGGCCGGTGAGAAACTCACCGACCCGAAGAACGCGCAGACACTGCAGGCGTTCGTCGACAAGCTCAACGGGCTCGACATCGTCGACAAGTCCGTCCCGGCGGGCGACCCGATCGACCTCACCAAGAAGGTCGGTGACGCGTCCAAGATCGACTGCCTGTCGGCCGACCCGGCCGTGCGCAACTCCCCGGACTTTTCCGGGTCCTGCAGTAGCGCACCGCTGAACGTGCTGAGCAAGACCGCGCCCGATTCGGTCGCCATGGTCAAGGCGAAGTTCAATATCGCCAAGTTCGCGGATATCACCGCCGACAACCGAACCCAGGCGTACGGCATCGGCGATGACGCGCGCGCAGCCGGGTTCACCGTCGAGATGAGCGGTTCCATCGCGCAGGATCCGGGCGGCTCCTCGGGCAGCTCGGAAATGATCGGCATCGCGGTCGCGCTGGTCGTCATGATGGTCGGCTTCGGCGCGGTCGTCGCGGCGTTCGTGCCGATTCTCACCGCGCTCGTCGGTGTGGGCACCGCCATTTCCATCATCATGTTCGGCACCCACTGGCTGACCGTGCCGACCTTCACGCCGGTGCTGGCCTCGATGATCGGTTTGGCGCTGTCCATCGACTACGCCATGTTCATCGTCTCGCGATACAAACATGAACTGACAGTGTCGAATTCGCCGGAAGAGGCGGCGGGCACCGCGGTCGGCACCGCCGGATCCGCGGTCATCTTCGCGGGTCTGACGGTCATCATCGCGCTGGCCGGACTGAGCTTCGTCGGCGTCAGCTTCCTCACTTACATGGGCGTTTTCGGCGCTGTCGCGGCCTTCATGGCCGTGCTGGTGGCCATTACCCTGATGCCCGCGCTCATGGGCGCCTTCGGCCGCTTCCTGTTCAAGCCGAAGCTGCCCGGTGTCGCACGCCACGATCCCGAGGACGAGAACTCCGTCACCAACGGCATGCGCTTCGCCAATCTCATCGGCAAGGCGCCCGCACTGACCCTCGGGATCTCGGTGGTCCTGCTCGGACTGCTGGCCGCACCCGCGGCCGGTATGCAGCTGGGCCTGCCCGGCGGCGATTCCATGCCGAAGGACACCTACCTCTACAAGGCGTACGAACTGCAGACCGCCGGCTTCGGTGAGGGCTCCAACGGCACCCTCATGTTCGCCGTCGATATGAGCAAGACGCCGGCCGATCAGCGCACGGAAGCCCTGAATGCGCTGCGCGCCAAGGTCGCCCACGCCGACGGCATGGACTACCTGACCGTCGCGCAGACCAGCAAGGACGGCGAGGCCGCGCTCTTCACGGGCGTGCCCAAGGCCGGGCCGAACGACAAGGTCACCAAGGACCTGGTCAAGAACGCCCGCAATGCCGAATCGGAATTCAACAACCGCTACGGCATGGAGTACGGCATCACCGGCACGACCGCCATCTACGCCGACGTCTCGGCGGGCCTGCTCAGCAAGATCGTGCCCTACCTGGCGATCGTGGCGGGCGCGGCCTTCCTCCTGCTGGTGCTGGTGTTCCGGTCGATCCTGGTGCCGCTGACCGCCGCGCTGGGCTTCCTGCTCTCCATGGCGGCGACCTTCGGCGCGACGGTGCTCATCTTCCAGGAGGGCAAGTTCGGCCTGGTCGATCCACATCCGCTGGTGTCATTCCTGCCGATCATGTTGATCGGCTTGGTATTCGGTCTCGCCATGGATTACCAGGTCTTCCTGGTGACCCGCATGCGTGAGGAATACGTGCACGGCAAATCCGCCAAGCAGGCCATGATCAGCGGCTACCACCACGGCGCCCGCGTCGTGACCTCCGCCGCCGTCATCATGATCTCGGTCTTCAGCGCCTTCATGCTGGACCCGAACGTGGTGGCCAAGTCCATGGGCTTCGCCATGGCCGCGGGCGTCCTGCTCGACGCCTTCGTGGTCCGCATGGTCCTCATCCCGTCCCTGCTGGTCCTGCTCGGCAAGTGGGCCTGGTGGATCCCCAAGTGGCTCGACCGCATCCTCCCCGATATCGACGTGGAGGGCACCAAGCTCGCAGCCCTGAAGGAATCCGGACCGGTGCTGGACAAGGAACCCGCCGCGGTCTGACCCCGCCACATCATTCGGCCCCCACTCGATTCGAGTGGGGGCTGAATGCGTTCCCGAGTGAGCCAAAGAAAAAGCCCCGCAACAGGTTTCCCAGTTGCGGGGCTTCTCAGCGGTGGCGGAGGGATTTGAACCCTCGGAGGGGGGTTACCCCTCACACGCTTTCGAGGCGTGCTCCTTAGGCCGCTCGGACACGCCACCGCCGGTGACTTTACCGGACCACCTGCCCAATACCGAAATCGGCTGGAGAGGGCCCTACGGGCGCTGGGAACGGAAGAAATTGTCGAGGAGTGCGGCGCATTCGGCTTCGAGGACGCCGCCGCGGACCTGGGGCCGGTGATTGAGACGTCGGTCACGGACCACGTCCCAGAGTGAGCCCACGGCACCGGTTTTCGGCTCCCAGGCGCCGAAGACGAGTTTGCCTACGCGGGACAGGACCAGGGCCCCGGCGCACATGGTGCACGGTTCGAGGGTGACGGCGAGGGTGGCGTTCTCGAGGCGCCAGCCGTCGCCCATGACCTGCGCTGCCGCGCGCAGGGCGAGGACTTCGGCGTGCGCGGTCGGGTCGCCGAGGGCCTCGCGGGCATTGGCGGCGCGGGCCAGTTCGCGGCCGGAGCTGTCGAAGACCACCGCGCCGACGGGGACATCGCGGGGGTCGGCGGTCTGTGCGGCCTCGATGGCCGCGCGGATCATCGCCTCATCGGAAGGCGGTGCCGAGGCCGCGCCGGGAGGCAATGCGGCGGCGACTGCCCCGGACAGCGAGACGGCGCTGCCCGGCCGCGAGGGCCGGTCAGCGCCGGTGGATGCGTTATGACTACTCATCCCGGCCGGGATCAGCGCGGGAGTTTGTCGAGCACCGCCGAGAATTCATTGGCGAAGCCGAGTCGCTGGGCGATCATGCCGAGCTGTTCGTCGGGATAGAGGTCGGTTTCGGCGAGGATGACGCTGAGGACCGGTTCGGGGAGGCCGAGGTCCGAGAGCACGCCCAGGTCACCCTCTTCCCAGGGCTCGACGTCGTCGAGGTCGTCCGGATCGATGTCCGGAATCTCGACGTTCAATTCCTCGAGCACATCGGCGGCGATGTCGTAGTCGACGGCGGCAGTCGCATCCGACAAGAGGATTCTGCTGCCGGTCGGGCCCGGACGGAGGATGATGAAGAACTCGTCGTCGATATCGAGCAGACCGAAAACGGCGCCGGAAGCTCGCAGCTCACGCAATTCGGCCTCGGCCGCGGACAGACTGGACAGTGCCTCCGCACTCAAAGGAGTGCATTTCCAGTCGGCTTCTTCGCGGACAACCGCCACTGCGAACCCTTCCACGTCGTCGTACTCATCCGACGCCGCCCTGTTCGTGCTCGAGCGCTGTGCTGCCATGGGCGCAACGGTAGTCCGCTTCGGGGTAAATGTTGAAGTCGTATGCGAATCTG
>NZ_JAODNK010000033.1 GCF_025465275.1 Nocardia sp.
CGCTGCCCCGGCTCGTAGCGTCATCCTCACCATCCAGAGCGACCGAGAGACCTGGCTCGTAGACGTCGCAGCAACCCCCCGCCCGCGGGTGCGGGTGCTACCGCCGGGACCGATGGAGGACGAATCCATATGAGCACCCTGGCTGCGCGACCCGGATCCCGGGAGGCGACCGCAGCGGACGACAGCGAACTGACGGTCGCCCGCACCCGGCATCCGTGGCGCTGGGTGACCGGCGGCATCGCGCTACTGCTGGTCGCGCAGTTCGCGCACGGCCTGGTGACCAATCCGGGCTGGGACTGGTCGACTTTCGCGCAGTACATCACCGCCTCGTCGGTGCTGGCGGCACTGAAGGTGACGCTGGAGCTGACCTTCTGGGGCACGCTGCTCGGTTTCTTCATCGGTATCTGGCTGGCGATCGGCCGGCTATCGAAAAACCCGGTGCTGCAGGTCATTTCGTGGACCTACATCTGGGCATTCCGCTCGATCCCGTTGATCGTGCAGCTGCTGTTCTGGTTCAATCTCGCCTACCTGTACAAGACGGTGTCACTGGGCATTCCTTTCGGGCCGGAGTTCCTGCACGCCGATACGAACAATGTGCTGAGCGGATTCACCGCCGCCGTCATCGGTTTGGCGCTGCATCAGGCGGCGTACTCCGCGGAAATCATTCGGGCGGGCATTATTTCGGTCGATCAGGGTCAGTGGGAGGCCGCGAAGTCTCTCGGTCTGCCGTGGCGCCGCCAATTCTTCCAAGTGATTGTCCCGCAGGCGATGCGCGGCATTCTGCCGAATGCCGCCAATGAGGTGATCAGCCTTTTCAAGGGCACCTCGATCGTCTCGACAATGGCCATCGCCGAGCTCTTCTATCAGGTGCAGGTGATATTCGGCCGCAATGGCCGGGTGGTGCCGCTGCTGATGGTGGCCACGGTCTGGTACATCGTGCTGACCACGCTTCTGAATATTGCGCAGTACTACATTGAACGGCACTTCGCGAAGGGCAGTGTGCGATGAGTGAGTACGCGGTCGAATTGCGCAGCGTCCGAAAGTCTTTCGGCACGCATCAGGTGCTGAGCGGGATCGATCTGACGGTGCGCCCCGGTGAGGTCACTGTGATTCTCGGCCCGTCCGGATCGGGCAAATCCACGCTGTTGCGCACCATCAATCATCTGGAGAAGGTGGATGCCGGGACCGTCCGAGTCGGCGGTGAGCTGGTCGGTTACCGGCGGCGGGGCAATAAACTGCACGAGCTGCCCGAGCGCGAGATTCTGCGCCAGCGGGCGCGTATCGGATTCGTCTTCCAGAACTTCAATCTCTTTCCGCACCTGACGGTTCGGGACAATGTGGCGCTCGCGCCCATCGGCGCGCTGCGGCGGCCGCGGGCACAGGCCCGGGCCGAGGCGCTGGAGTGGCTGGACCGGGTCGGCTTGGCGGACAAGGCCGATGAGTATCCGCGCCGGCTCTCCGGCGGTCAGCAGCAGCGGGTCGCGATCGCCCGCGCGCTGGCGCTGCGCCCCGAGATAGTGCTGTTCGACGAGCCCACCTCCGCACTGGATCCGGAGCTGGTCGGCGAGGTTCTCGATGTCATCCGGGAGCTGGCGCGCGGCGGTTCCACCCTGGTGATCGTCACCCATGAGCTCGGTTTCGCCCGCGAGGTCGCCGACACCGTGGTGTTGCTGGAGGCCGGGCAGATCGTCGAACAGGGTCCGCCCTGTCAGGTTTTCGACGCCCCGGCGCATTCGCGCACCAAAGCCTTTCTCGCGCACGCGCTCTGACGCGTCGCCCTGCCCGGAGGAATTTCATGTCTCTGTCGAGCCGTCGCAGACGGATCAGCACCGCCCTCGCCGTAGCCGTGCTCGGGTTGTTCGTCGGCGGCTGCGGAAGTGGCGACGGCGGTTCCGACAGTGTGCGCACTGTGAACGGTCAGGTCTACGACCTGTCGCCGGAGCAGGCCACCCGGGTGCACGCCGACAAGGTGGATGCCATTGCCGCACTGGTACCGCAGTCCATTCGCGATCGCGGCACGCTGATCGTGACCGGCGCCGCGACGTCCGCGCCGCCGCTGCGCTTCCATGCCACCGACGACCGCACCATCGTCGGCTCCGAGGTGGATTTCGCCACGCTGTTCGCCGACATCCTGGGCCTGAAAGTCGATCTGCGAGCGGCGGATTGGGCACAGAACTTCGTGAAGGTCGACTCCGGCGAGGTGGACGCCTTCATCTCCAATGTGACCGTCACCGAGGAGCGCAAGGAGAAGTACGACTTCGCCACCTACCGTCTCGACAATCTCGCACTGGAAGTACCGAACGCCGCGACCTGGACCTACACCGATCGGAAGTCGCTGGCGGGCAAGAAGATCGGCGTGCAGTCCGGCACCAATCAGGAGCAGGTGCTGGTGTCCTGGAACGACGCGAATGTCGCCGCGGGTCTGCCCAAGATCGATATCACCTACTACCAGCAGTCCACCGACTACTACCTGGCGCTCGCCTCCGGCCGCCTGGACGGCCTGCTCGGCCCCAACCCGGCGGCCCGGTACCACTCCGCCACTGCCGGCCAGACCAAGGTGGTCGCCACCTTCTCCGGTGCGGGCGATGCCCTGCAGGCCGAGATCGGCGTGCTCACCCGGAAGGACAACGGCCTGATCGGCGCGTTCCAGAAGGCCGTGCAGTACGCCATCGACCACGGGACCTATCAGAAGGTCATCGACCGCTGGGGGCTGAAGAGCGAAGTGGTGGCGCAGTCGCGGATCAACCCGCCCGGCCTGCCGAAGCAGAAGCCATGAAATTCCTCCTGCTGACCCTCATTACGCATACGTCTGCCCTCATCGGCAGTCCGGCGGAGGTGGCGCCCCTACTGCGCCATCACATTCCGAGCCGTCCGCTCGGCGCCGATCGCTACCCCTCCGGAGATCCTCAGTGCTGAAGAAACGTCCCCTCGTCCTGGTCGGCGCAGTCGCCGCCGCCCTCAGCCTCGCGGCGTGCGGTGGATCCGACAGCAGCGCCGGCGGTGCGCCGTCCGGCCCGCCGCAAGCCGGCGGCACCCTGCGCTACGGCCTCTCTCTCGCCCCGACCTGCTCCGATCCGGCGCAGTCGGCCACGAACCAGACCATCTATGTGGACCGGCAGGTAGTGGATTCGCTGGTCGATCAGGACCCGGCCACCGGCGAGATCAAGCCGTGGCTGGCCGACTCCTGGCTCGTCAGCGCGGATGCCAAATCCTTCAGCTTCCACGTGAAGGACGGCATCACCTTCAGCGACGGCACCCCGCTCACGGCGGATTCGGTGCGCAAGAACTTCGATTCCATTGTGGCCCTGGGTGGCGCGAAGGCTCCGCTGGGCGCCAGCTACCTGGCCGGGTATGCGGGCAGCACCGTGGTGGACCCGCATACGGTCCGGGTGAACTTCGATACCCCCAATGCGCAGTTCCTGCAGGCGACTTCGACCCCGCAGCTGGGCATCCAGTCCGATGCGACGGTGGCGAAGTCGGCAGATGATCGCTGCCTCGGCGCCAATATCGGATCCGGTCCGTTCACCTACGCCGAATGGAAGCAGAACGCTTCCGCGACGCTCGCCAAGCGCACCGGATACAACTGGGGCTCGGCGGTTTTCGCGAACAAGGGTGACGCCTACCTGGACAAGATCGTCTTCACCGTCGTCCCGGAGGCCGGGGTGCGCACCGGCAGTCTCTCCTCCGGGCAGCTGGACGCCGTCAGTGACGCACTGCCGCAGGATGTTTCGCAGATCGAAGGCAGCGGCGGGCGGGTGCAGTTCACCGTCAACCCGGGTGTCTCGTTCGGCCTGCAGGCCAATGTGACGCGCGGCGCGCTGCGCGATCCGGCGGTGCGGGCCGCACTGCTGACCGCCATCAACCGCAAGGAGCTGGTGGACACCGTCCTCGGCCCGCAGTTCAAGCCGGCGACCAGCGTGCTCGCTTCCGCGACTCCCGGGTACGTGGATCTTTCGTCGCGGGTGAAGTACGACCAGGATGCCGCCAAGCGGGTCCTCGACCAGGCCGGTTGGGTGCCGGGCGCGGACGGCATTCGTGTCAAGGACGGCCAGCGGCTGACGGCGGGCGTGCTGTTCGCCCCCGTATTCGCCGGCAACCAGGCCATTCTGGAGCTGACCCAGCAGCAGTTGCGCGCCATCGGCTTCGATCTGCGGCTGGAACCGGCCTCGGTGGCGGAGTCGACGGTCCGGCAGAACAACAAGGACTTCGACTTCGACTACTACAACTCGACCCGCGCCGACGGCGATATCCTGCGCACCACCTTCGCGTTCGATCAGCGCAATCTGAACGCCCGCCCGGACGCCGACAAGCTGGATACGCTGCTGACTCAGCAGCTTTCGACGACCGACCCGGCCGCACGCACCCGGGCCATCGGTGACGCGCAGAGCGCGGTGCTCGACGACGGCCTGTGGATTCCCACGATCGAGCTGTCCCAGGCCATCGGTATCGGCAAGGGCGTGGCCGATGTGAAGTTCGAGGCGTCCGCGCGGCTGCAGTTCCACGACACCTGGCTGAAGCGGTAATCCGATGCGCCGGTATGTGATCGGACGGGTAGTGCAGGCGGTGGGCGTGCTGTGGGCGGCGTTCACGCTGTCCTTCGCGGTGCTCTACCTGCTGCCCGGTGATCCGGCGGAGATGGCCGCGGACGCCGCCACCGGCACCCCGGTGGATGCGCACGCGATTGCCGAGATGCGGGCCCGATACGGCCTGGATCAACCGCTGTGGGAGCAGTATTGGACGGCGCTCACCCACGCGGTGCGCGGCGATCTGGGACATTCCATCAATACCGGTCAGACCGTCACCGGTGCGCTCGCCGAGGCCCTGCCCGCCACCCTGGCCCTGGCGGCCATGGCGATCGTGCTGGCGGTGCTCGGCGGCGCGGGGCTCGCGGTGGCGGCGGCGTACACCCAGCGTTCCTGGCTGCGCAATCTGCTCACCGCACTGCCGCCGATCGGAGCGTCGATGCCGCAGTTCTGGGTGGGATTGCTGCTGCTGCAACTCTTCTCGTTCCGCTTGAAGCTGGTACCGGCCTTCGGCGGCACCGGTTTCAGCGGGACCGTCCTGCCGGCGATCACTCTCGCGCTGCCGGTCGGCGCGGTTATCGCCCAGGTCCTGTACGCCAGCCTGAGCGTCACTTGGCGGCAGCCGTTCGTGGAGGTGGCCTTCGCCAAGGGCGCGTCACGCTGGTGGGTGCAGGTGCGGCACGTCCTGCGACCGGCCGTGGCGCCCGCGCTGACCGTGTCGGGCCTGTGGGTCGGCACCATCCTGGCGGGTTCGGTGGTCACCGAGACCGTGTTCTCCCGCGCCGGCATCGGCCGCCTGACCCAGGAATCGGTGCTGCACCAGGACATTCCGGTGGTGCAGGGCATCGTCGTGTTCGCCTCGCTGGTCTTCGTCACGGTCAACCTGCTCATCGATCTCGCGTATCCACTACTCGATCCCCGCGTGGCCCAGCGCGGCTCGAGGAAGGACCAAGCTCATGCCTGAGACTCTCGACCTGTTCGCCGCCCTAACACCTGCCCTGGCCATTGCTGCGCTTGCTGTCACTCTCGTCACCGTCGCCCTCGTCATTCTCACTTTCGGCAGCCGCACCCTCGTCATCCCGGCGCGCTTCTTGGCCGGGATTCACAGCAGTGCAGTTGAATCCGGTGGATCCCGGCCAAAGGCACGCCGGGATGACGAGGGGAATTCGCGCTGGGGGGCGCAGCTGCGGGTGATCACGCTGTCGCACGCGATGCTCGATCCAGGGTTCGCGTACTGGTTCGTCGACGACGAGGCCTCCGATGTCTGAGGCCGTCGCGGTGCGCGAGAGGCCCACGGCGCCCGCCATTCCGGTGCGACAGGTGTGGGACTGGTTGCGCGGCAATTACGGACTGCTCATCGCGGGCGCGGTGCTGCTGCTGGTACTGGGCTGGGTTGCGCTGCCCGGAGTGTTCGCCAGCGGTGACCCGTTGCGCGGGGTGCCGGCGCAGAAGTTGCGTGGACCGAGCGCGCAGCACTGGTTCGGCACCGACAATCTGGGCCGCGACGTGTACACGCGGGTGGTGCACGGCGCGGGCCTGTCGATCAGCGCCACCCTCTTCGCGGTGCTGCTCGGGCTGGTCGTCGGCTCGCTGCTGGGCTTGGTGGCAGGTGCGTCGGGTGGCGTGGTCGACACCGTGATCATGCGGATCGCCGATGTGCTGCTGTCGATTCCGGATCTGCTGGTATCGCTCGCCCTGATCACGGTGCTCGGCATGGGCACCCGCAATGTCGCTATCGCCGTGGGTGTTTCGCTCATCGCCCGCTTCGCCCGGGTCATGCGCGGCGAGGTGTTGCGGGTGCGGCGCGCCCCGTACGTGGAGGCCGCCTTCGCCTCGGGCGTCCGCTGGCACACCGTGCTGCTGCGGCACATATTGCGCAATGCCTACAGCCCGGTGGCCGCGCTTGCGGTCGTCGATTTCGGCATGGCCGTCCTGTTCGTCGCCTCGCTGAGCTTCCTGGGCTACGGCGCGGTGCCGCCCACACCCGAGTGGGGCTCGATGGTGTCGGACGGCCGGAATTTCCTGGCGATCGCCTGGTGGCTCACCACGCTCCCGGGGCTGGTGATCATCGTCCTGGTGCTCGCCACCCAGCGTTTCGCCCGCGCGCTACAGAAGGACACCCTCCGATGAGCGAAGCACTGCTGAATATCGCCGATCTCCAGGTGGAATACGTCGGCAGTACCGGGACGACCGCGGCTGTCCGGGGCGTCTCGCTGGAGGTTCGGGCCGGTGAAACCCTGGCCCTGGTGGGCGAATCCGGTTCCGGGAAGTCCACGCTCGCGCATGCGGTGATCGGGCTGCTGAACGGTGGCGTGCTCACCGGCGGTGAGATCAGCTTCGCCGGGGAGCGCATCGAACAGGCTTCGCAGCGGACGCTGCAGCGCATTCGCGGTGCGCGGATCGGCCTGGTGCCGCAGGACCCCGGGACCTCGCTGAACCCGGTGCTGCGCATCGGAGATCAGGTCGGGGAGGTGCTGCGCATCCACGGCCG
Source organism: Nocardia sp. (assembly GCF_025465275.1). Lineage (GTDB taxonomy): Bacteria > Actinomycetota > Actinomycetes > Mycobacteriales > Mycobacteriaceae > Nocardia. The sequence goes on from NZ_JAODNK010000033.1 coordinate 7,015, forward strand.
CGCCGACCGGCGCACCGCGCACCTCGAGGCCGTCCGGATTCTGGAGGAGGCCGGACTGGACCGTCCCGAACTGCGTGCGCGGCAGTATCCCCAGGATCTCTCCGGCGGCCAGCGGCAGCGTGTGCTCATCGGCATCGCACTGGCCTGCACACCCGAGCTGGTCATTGCGGACGAGCCGACCAGCGCCCTCGACGTCACCGTGCAGCGCCGGATTCTCGACCATCTCGCCGCGCGCACCCGGGAATCCGGTACCGCAGTCCTGTTGATCACGCATGATCTGGGTGTAGCGGCGGAGCGCGCTGATCGCATTGCCGTCATGCAGCAGGGTCGCATTGTCGAAAGTGGCCCGACCGCACAGGTTCTCGGCGATCCACAGCACGAATACACCCAGCGCCTCATCGCTGCCGCGCCGAGTCTCGATACCGCCCTCCCGGTACGGCGGGAGGTCACCGCCGGGTCGCCGCTGCTGACGGCGACCGGACTGTGCAAGGTTTTCCACATTGCGCGGGGAGAGTCCGTCACAGCTGTGGATAACATTTCACTGGCCGTCGGGCGCGGTGAAACTCTCGCGGTGGTAGGCGAATCCGGGTCCGGGAAGTCGACGACCGCGCGCATTGTCGCCCGGCTCACCGAACCCGACGCGGGGACCGTCACCTTCGACGGCCGGGACATCAGCGGCCTGCGCGGCGCGCAATTGCGCGAGTTCCGCCGCCGCATCCAGGTGGTGTACCAGAACCCGTACGTCTCGCTGAACCCGAAGCTGACCGTCGCCAAGATTGTCGCGGAACCCCTGCAAGCCTTCGGAATCGGCGACCGCGCGGCCCGCCGGAAGAATGTCGCCGAACTGCTCGATCAGGTCGCGCTGCCCAGCACCTATCTCGACCGCCGCCCCGCCGAACTCTCCGGAGGCCAGCGGCAGCGGGTGGCCATTGCCCGGGCGCTGGCGCTGCGCCCGGAACTGCTGGTGCTGGACGAACCCGTTTCCGCACTGGATGTTTCGGTGCAGGCGCAGATTCTGGACCTGCTGGAACTGCTGCAGGCCGAGTTGAATCTCGCCTACCTCTTCATCTCCCACGATCTGGCCGTGGTCCGGCGGCTCGCGGACCGCGTCGCCGTCATGCGCAAGGGCCGCATTGTCGAAACCGCCGCCACCGCCGACCTTTTCGGTCATCCGCAGCACGAATACACGCGCGAACTCCTCGCCGCCGTACCCGGTGTGGTTCCCGCTCCTCTGGAAAGGACAGCGTGATGCCGTACTCCACACCGCTGCTGCTGGGCCTGGAACTGTCCGGCACCGGCGCGCACCCCGCCTCCTGGCGTCGGGCCGACTCGCGTGCCGAGGAGCTGTTCACCGGCGGGTACTGGGTCGATGCGCTGCAGGCCGCCGAGAACGCCGGAATCGATCTCGCCTTCCTGCCCGATTCGTTCGCCCTGCAGGCTTCGGGGTCCGCGGTCGGCCGCCTGGATGCCGTCGCCATCGCGGCCCGCGCCGCCGCGGTCACCCGCCGGATCGGCCTGGTGCCGCAGGCTTCGGTCACCCACACCGAGCCCTTCCACCTGTCCAAGGCCATTGCCAGCCTCGATTTCGCCAGCCACGGCCGCGCCGGCTGGGAGGTCGGCGTCTCCGGGGAGGGTGAGGGGAAATTGTTCGGCCGCAAGCCGGAACAGGACCCGCATTCCCGCTGGTTCGAGGCGGACGAGGCCGTGGAGGTGGTGTCGCGGCTGTGGGACAGCTGGGCCGACGATGCCGAAATCCGGGATGTCGCCACCGGCCGCTTCATCGATCGTGACCGGCTGCACTACATCGACTTCACCGGCGACAACTTCGCGGTGAAAGGCCCCTCCATCACCCCGCGCCCGCCGCAGGGGCAGCCGCTCGTCACGATCCGCGCCGCCGAACCGCGCAGTGCCCGGGTCGCCGTGCACCGTGCCGATCTCATTCGTATCGCCGCCCGGGATCTGGAGACCGCCGCCGCCACCCGTTCGGAGCTGCGATCCGCCGTGGCCGCCGCCGGCCGGGACCCGAATCAGGTTCGGGTGCTGCTGGATATCGATATCCACCTGGCGCGGACCGCGGACGATGCCGCGATCGATGTCTCGCAGCTGGAGGACTGGACTCCTACCGGCGTGCCGCAGACGGTCTTCCACATCGGCACGCCCGCCGAACTGCGCGAGCTGCTGGCGCAGGTCGAAACCGAGTGCGCCGCAGACGGTGTGGTGCTGCGCCCGCTCGCGCTCGCCGCCGCGCTGCCGTACCTCGCCGCCGTCGCGCCCACCCTGCGCGGGCGGCTCGGTCTCCCGCGTCCCGTCAACCGCTACGCCAGCGCCTGAGGAGAGTCATGCCGGAACAGCCGATACGCAAGCAGATTCACCTCGCCGCGCACTTCCCGGGCGTCAACCACAACACCGTCTGGTCGGATCCCGGTTCGGGCAGTCAGATCGACTTCGACTCCTTCGTGCACCTGGCGCGCACCGCCGAGCGCGGGCTCTTCGACTTCTTCTTCCTGGCAGAGGGCCTGCGACTGCGCGAACACCGGGGCCGCATTCACGACTTGGATGTGGTGGGCCGCCCGGACACCTTCACGGTGCTGGACGCGCTCGCCGCCGTCACCACGCATCTCGGGCTGGCGGGCACCATCAACACCACCTACAACGAACCCTTCGAGCTGGCAAAGCAATTCGCCTCCCTCGATCACCTCTCCGGTGGCCGTGCGGCCTGGAATGCGGTCACCTCGTCGGATGCCTTCACCGGGGAGAACTTCCGGCGCGGCGGCTATCTGGAGCATGCCAAGCGGTACACCCGCGCAGGCGAGGTGGTGAATGCCACCCGCGCACTCTGGGACAGCTGGCCCGCCGATGCTCTGGTCGTCGACCGTGAGCGCGGGGTGTTCGCGCAGCCCGCGCCGACCGTGCGCTTCGAAAGCGACCAGTTCGATATCGACGGTGAATTCGTACTGCCCCGCAGTCCACAGGGCCATCCGGTGCAGATCCAGGCCGGTGACTCCGATGAGGGCCGTGAATTCGCCGCCGCCAAGGCCGATGTCGTTTTCAGCGCGCACGGCGAACTCGAGGACGGGCAGCGTTTCTACCTCGACGTCAAGGATCGGCTAGCCAAGTACGGCCGCGCCCGCGCTGATCTGAAGATCCTGCCCGCGGCCGGGTTTGTGCTCGGCGATACTCCGGAGGAAGCGGCGGGGAATGCCCGCCGCATTCGCCGCCAGCAGGTCAGTGGACCGACGGCCATCGCCTTCCTGGAACAGGTGTGGGGTCGCGATCTGTCCGCGTATGACCCGGACGGTCCGCTGCCCGATATCGATCCGGTCGACAATCCGGATATCACCCGCGGCCGGGTGCGGCATGCCAAGGACCCGCGTGCCGTCGCCGACGCCTGGCGGGCCAAGGCGCAGGCGCAGGCGCTCAGCATTCGCGACCTGATCATCGAAACCACCGCGCGCCAGCAGTTCATCGGCACGCCCCGCGAGGTGGCGGTCAGCATCGACCACTACGTCCAGAGCGATGCCGCCGACGGTTTCGTCCTGGTCCCGCATCTCACCCCCGCCGGCCTCGACGAATTCGTCGACAAGGTGATCCCGGAACTTCAGGAGCTCGGCAGCTTCCGCACCGAGTACACCGGTTCGACCCTGCGCGACCACCTCGGTCTGCGCCATCCGCACCACCGCACCGAAGGAGTACGTGCATCATGACCGCGACCGTCACCGAATTCGAACAGCAGTGGGCCACTTGGCGTTCCGAACGCGACGCCTGGGCGCGACAGCCACTGGGCTGGCTGAGCCTGACGGGGCTGCACTGGCTCGGCGATACCGAGGAGACCGTCGAGGGTCTGCCCGGTCGCTGGCGCGCCGATCGTGAAAACGTCTATGTAACAGCGGAATCCGCAGTCGCCGAGACCGCCGACCTCGCGACCCTGCGGCTCGGCGGTGCGGTGCTGCTCGGGACGACCGTGCTCACCCCCGGCGAGGGCGCGCCCGGGCTCGAGATACGCACCGGCGCGCGGCTCATCGAAGTCATCCGGCGCAGCGGCAAATTCGCGCTGCGCATCCACGATCCGGCCGCGCCCACCCTGGCCGCCTTCACCGAGATCCCGGCCTACCGGCCCGATCCGCGCTGGGTGGTGACCGGTCACTTCGTGCCGTTCGAGGTGGCGCGCGTGGTCACCACCGGTGCCGTGGTGCCGGGCCTCCAGCACCACCATGTCGCCACCGGCACAGTCACTTTCGAGCTGGGTGGCAGTGTGCACCAGCTCGTCGTGTTCGGCAATCAGACGCTCGGCCTGCACCTGCTCATCACCGACGGCACCAGCGGCGCCACCACCTACGGCGGTGCGCGCCGGGTGGACCTGTCGCGGCCCGCCACCGACGGCACCCTGGTCATCGATTTCAACCGGACCCTCAATCTGCCCTGCGCCTTCACCGAGTACGCCACCTGCCCGATCGCACCGGCCGAGAACCGGCTGGCGCTGGACATCGAAGCAGGCGAGCAGGATCCGCGACGGGAGCAGCTGTCATGACCATCCCACTCTCGGTCCTGGACCTCTCGCCCATCAGCGCCGGTTCCGATGTCCGGCAGGCGTTGCGCAATACCCTCGATCTGGCGCGTCAGGCCGAACGCTGGGGCTACAACCGGTTCTGGATCGCCGAACACCACTTCGTATCGGTGGCCAGTTCCGCACCGACCACCCTGATCGGCCTGATCGCGGCCGCCACCGAATCCATTCGGGTGGGCACCGCGGCCGTGCAACTCGGGCACCACACCTCGATTTCCGTGGTGGAGGCGTTCGGCACCGTCGACGCGCTGTATCCGGGCCGTCTCGATCTGGGGCTCGGTCGCTCCGGGCACCGCGGTGACCAATTGCGCTCCGCCGGTGTGCCACCGGTGCCGCTCCCGGATCGGCCGATCGAGGTTCGTGACGGGGTGGTGCTGCCGCCGCCGTTCAAACCCGGCCAGCTGCTCGACACCACCCGTATCGCAGCGGGTTTGGAGGCGCTGAACCTGCCCGGTGCGCAGTCGCTGCCCTACACGCAGCAGGTACAGCAGATCCGTGATCTGCTGGAGGGCACCTATACGGGCAGCGACGGGGTGCCGCTGCACGCCTACCCCGGCGAAGGCGCGGACGTACAGCTGTGGCTGTTCGGCAGCAGCGGCGGCGAAAGCGCGCAGCTGGCCGGACAATCGGGGCTGCCCTTCGCCGCCAACTATCACGTCTCGCCCGGCACCATTCTGGAGACGGTGGAGGCATACCGCGCGGCCTTCCGGCCCTCGGCCCGCTATCCCCGCCCCTATCTGGTGGTGTCGGCGGATGTTGTTGTCGCAGAGGATGATGCGACCGCCCGGCACCTAGCCTCCAGTTACGGCCACTGGGTGTACAGCATTCGCAGTGGCGCCGGCGCGGCCGAATACCTCGCCCCCGATACCGCGCCGCCGCTCGCCGGTCACCAGCGCCGCCTGGTCGACGACCGCGTCACCACCCAGTTCGTCGGGTCGGCCGCCTCCGTCGCGGAGCGCCTGCGTGCGCTGCAACAGCTCACCGGCGCAGACGAACTCGTGATCACCAGCGTCACCCACGATCATGAGGATCGGCTGAACTCGCACCGCCTGCTCGCCCGCGAATGGGGACTGTCGCACATTCGCGCGGCCTGAGATCTCTCCGCCGCTCGCCGAGGAAGGGGACTCCGTACGCGAGCGGAGGGAGAAGCCGCATCTGCGCCAATGGGCCGACCGCAGATGCGGCACAGGATCGGGCCCGGGCCGTGGACCGCCCGGGCCCGATCCGCTATATCCGGGAGCGCTATCCCGTTGTGCCGGTCACGAAATCGTCATGATGCGCCCCATTGAATACGTCCCATGAAGAAAACACTCACCATCGCCGCCCTCGCTCTCGCCACCGCCGGTCTGGGCGCCGGCCTGGCCCACGCCGAGACGTTGCAGGTCGATGGCAGCTACGCCTCCGCCGCGGGCTGCGATGCGGACGGCTCCAACGGCAATTTCCACGCCAACGGTGTGCAGCTGCGCGGCGAAGACGGCTGGCAGTACCGCTGCGACCAGGGCAACGACGGCCAGTGGTACATGACCATCTTCCGCTGACCTGACGCACCGAAAAGCCCGGCCTATATACCGGCCGGGCTTTTCCGTATCCAGGACCACCCCGTCATTCGGGCTGGAGGTCTCACCCCGTCATCCCGGCAGGGCGCACACCCCCGTCATCCCGGCATGCTTTTGGCCGGGATCCATACCCTCAGGCGCGCACCAACTTTCAGCGCGCGGTGCGGGTGGCGCGCCGCATGGCCGAGACCGGATCGGCGTAGAAAACGCTGAGCGAGGTCACGGCGGCGGCGAACTCCTGCACCCGCCCACCGAAGCGGCTGATGCGCAGATCAGCGGCGGGCAGCGTGGTGCTATCCGCGAAAGCCTTTGCCACCCGATCCATTCCGGGACGGTAACCGGTGAAGGCCTGGCCGCCCAGCACCACTCGATCCGGATTGAACATATCGCGCACCAGTGCCGCTGTGCGGCCGAGGATTTCGGCGCGCTCCAGCAGCAGGTCGCGTGCGGCGACCGAACCGGCGTCGGCGGCCCGGTACAGATCGGTGATCACCGGGCGGCGCGGGGCCTCCGGCTTGGGCAGCACGCCCTGGCGCACCGCACGCTCCAGGAAGAAGCGCTCACCGATGGTGGCCTCCAAGCAGCCGCGCCGGCCGCAGATGCAATCGGCATCCGAGCCGGTCGGCAGGTGCGCGATGGAGCCGGGGCCATTGGCCGGGGTATGCACCCGATCATGCAGTGTCACTGCGATTCCGGCGGTTTCCCGAGCGTAGATGTAGAGGCTGCTGCCCGGGCGCGGTCCCTCGCCCGGCTCCCGGCCGGCGAGCAAGAGCTCGGAGGCCGCCATCGCCTCGACATGCGCCGAGACCGATACCGGCAGATCCAGCACGCTGCTGAATACGGCGGCGACGGGCGCGGCCTGCCAGCCGAGCCGCGGGTGATCGACCACCCCGGCGGCCGGATCGACACGACCGGCCAGTGCCACACCCGTCCACAGCGGGCGACGGCGCGGCAGCCGATCCAGGAAGGCCTTGGCGCTGCGCGCCACTATGGTCAGCGCCGCGTCCTGACCTGTTTGGGGAGTGGCGATTTCGAGTCCGCCGAGAATCTTGCCGGACAGATCCGCGGCCACGATGCGGGTGAGGGTGGAACCGATGTGCACACCCACGGTGACATACGAATCGGTGTCGACCTCGAAGGGCACGCGGGGGCGGCCGACGGCGCCGGAGGCGGTGAGATCGGCGCGCTCACGGAGCAGTCCGACCGAAAGCAGCGCCGACACTTGGCGATTCACGGTGGCAATGCTGAGGCCGGTGGACTGTGCGGCGATATCGCGGAAGATCGGCCCGCGAGCGGCGGCGCGCAGCACGGCGGCCGCCGGGTTATCGGTGATCCGCAGCTCCGGCGGTACCGCGGGCCGGGCCGGAGCCAGGCGCGCGGTGGTGACGGAAGCGGACTGTGTGCGTTCGAGCGTGGGGCTGGTCATTTCGAAGTCCTCGCTGCAGTCCCGCGGGTGATCAACGGGACGGATGCCTAGATGAAAAATTCAGCGGGGGCAGCGAGGATGCCCGGACTCGAGTGAATCGGGGAATCAGTACTCGGCTGCGCGACGGCAGGGACAACACAGTTCCCGCTGCCGTGGCAGCCGTACACCCAGCGCAACGGTCACATACGTGACGTGTGCGGCATGGGGACGGCTTGCAGACATGCATTCAAGTTAACACTGCACTCGAGCTGAACGGAATCCATCTGTCCACATCTCGAGAAATGAGTGGCAGCTCACTCGAGACCACTCCACTCCTCGGCTCGTACGCGCACACGCATTCCGATCAGCGTGATTACAAGTCACAGCCCAGGTCGGCGGGGTGGCGCAATGCCCGGAAACCGCCGCATCGCGGCTGGCCCGGCACCTCGGCAGGCGGCGCAAAACCCGAGGGGCCACCGGCCGCCTCCAGGTATGCCGCAGATGGTTCTCCGTATCGCCTCTACAGTCTGTAGCCGCAGGTCAAAGGCGGAAAGGAGATGAAGTGTCGCCGGAACCAGTACCGCTGCGCGGCCCGATCCGCCGGGCCGATCGCGCCCGCCAGGTGGCGGATATCGTGCGCCAGCAGATTCACGCCGGAGCATTCGACAGCGCGCTGCCGTCGGAGCCGGAGCTGGCCGCCGAATTCACGGTCTCCCGCAATACCGTTCGCGATGCGCTCGCCCTCCTCAAGGACGAGGGCCTGATCGAACGCGCACCCAAGATCGGCACCCATGTCGCCCGCCGCAAATACGACCACGGGCTGGACACACTGCTCGGCCTGAAGGAGACGCTGCGCGGGCACGGCGAGGTACGCAATGAGGTGCGCGTCGCCATGCGGGTGAACCCGCCGCCGACCGTTGCCCGCAAGTTGCAGCTCGAGCCCGGACAGCAGGCCGTATATATCGAGCGGCTCCGGTACTTCGGCGATCTGCCGCTCAGCCTGGATCTCACCTACCTCGTTCCGGATATCGGCGATGAGGTCATCACCCGCGATCTGGAGACGAACGACGTGTTCGCGCTCATCGAACAGATCAGCGGCGGCCCGCTCGGCGCGGCCGACCTCGCCCTCGAAGCCATTACCGCCGACGCGCATTCGGCCGCCACCCTGCAGCTGCCCGAGGGCGGCGCCGTGTTGTTGCTGGAACGCCTGACCAAGCTCGAGGACGGCCGCCCGGTGGACCTCGAATACATCCGGATGCGCGGCGACCGGATCACCATGCGCGGCAGCCTCGCCCGCCCGCCCGAACGCACCGACGCTCTCCTCGGAGCAGAGACATGGAGGCTGATCTGAATGGCGCTCGTCAACCAGCGGACAGATGTTCCCGTGACCATCGACGAATCCCTCTGCCTTCAGGGCTGCACGCTCTGCGTGGAGATCTGCCCGCTCGATTCGCTGGCGATCAATCCCGAGAACGGCAAGGCCTTCATGCACGTGGACGAGTGCTGGTACTGCGGGCCGTGCGCGGCCCGCTGTCCCACCGGCGCGGTCACCGTCAACATGCCCTACCTGCTGCGCTGAAGGATCTCCCGTGAAGTACCGCTCAGTCGCGGTGGCACTGGCCGCTGCCCTCTCGTTCACCGTCTCCGGCTGCTCGCTCGATTCGAGCGGTGGCGGCGACACCGTCAAGCTCGTCATCGGTTACCAGTCCAAGACCCTCAATACCGTGACCGCCGGAACCCTGCTGAAGGCCAAGGGATTTCTGGAGCAGCGACTGGCTGACCTGACCGCACACGGCGGCGCGAAGTATCAGGTGGAGTGGCAGGACTACGACACCGGTGCGCCCATCACCGCGCAGATGGTCGCGGAGAAGATCGATATCGGCTCCATGGGCGACTACCCGCTGCTCATCAACGGCTCTCGCACCCAGGCCAATGAGCGAGCGAAGACCGAACTGGTCTCCATCACCGGATACAACCCCAAGGGCGCGTTGAACATGGTGGTGGTCGCGCCGGATTCGAAGGCGCAGTCGATCAAGGATCTGGCCGGGCAGCAGGTGTCGACCAGCGTCGGCTCCGCCGGGCACGGCACTTTGGTGCAGGCGCTGAGCCGTGCCGGGATCGACCCCAAGTCGGGGGTGGAGGTGCTCAACCAGCAGCCGCAGATCGGCTCGTCCGCGCTGGACTCCGGTCAGGTGGCGGCACTTTCGCAATTTGTCGCCTGGCCCGGACTGCTGGTCTTCCAGAACAAGGCCAAACTGCTCTACGACGGCGCGGAGCTGAACGTACCCACCTTCCACGGCGTGGTGGCCCGACGCGACTACGCGAAACAGCACCCGGAGGTGCTCGATGCCTTCCTGCGCGCACAGCTGGACGCGACCGACTTCATTCACCAGCAGCCCCTGGCGGCGGCCAAGGTTGTCGCGGACAACTCCGGGCTGGCCCAGGAGGTCGTGTACCTCTACAACGGGCCGGGCGGAACCTCCTTCGACACCACGCTGAAGCCGAGCCTGCTCGAGGCATTCAAAGGTGATGTGCCGTACCTGAAGTCGATCGGCGACTTCGCCGACCTCGATATCGACAAGTTCGTCGACGACGCCGCGCTGCGTCAGGCGTTCCAGGAATCCGACGCCAATTACGATGCGACACTGGGCAATAACGCCAACCCGGCGCTCATCTCCGGCACCGACCCGGTGAGCAACCGCCCCGCCACCAACCCGGCACTGGCCGGCGAGATCTGGTTCGCCGGATCCGACACCACCCAGCCCGCCGCCGACCCCACCAGCCTCCTGCGCGCCATCAAACAGGCCCGCGCCCAGGGCAAAACGGTCCGCGCCGCCTATATCCCGGACGCCGAACTCGGCACCCGCTGGTTCGCCGACAAATCCCTCTGGGTCCGCGACGGCGAAACCTACCTCCCCTTCACCACTCCGGCCGCGGCCCAGCGCTACCTGGCCGCACACCCGTCGGGCGTGACTGTCACGTACGACCAGGCGGTCAGTGAGGTCAGGCAGTGACCGCCCTCGTCCTCCGAGCGCGGTCCGCCCTCGTCATCCCGGCGCGCTTTTGGCCGGGATCCATGGGAACCCGTAGGCCCTCTGTCCGTATGGATCCCGGCCAAAAGCATGCCGGGATGACGAATGGGACGACGAAGGTGTGGGTCCTTGCCGGAACTGAGGGGGTCGGGCGGTGAGTACGTCGACTGTCACCCGATCCGATGTTGTTGCGGCTGTGGGTAAAAGCGCGGTCGTCGAGGCTCGGCCGCGCAGGAGTGGGGGAGTGTGGCGCTCTCGGCTGGTTCGACTCACCTCGGTGCTGTTGGCCATCGGGGGCTGGCAGTTCTTGACCGCCAATCACATTCGGGCGTGGGTACGGTTCGATACGTTGCCCACCGTCACGCAGATCGTGCAGGCGTTCCGGCATCAGCTGGGGACCGACACCTTCTATCTGGATCTCGGGCAGTCGTTGATTCGGATTCTGACCGGGTTCGGCCTGGCCGCCGTGCTCGGCTTGACAACCGGTGTGGCGCTGGGGCGTTCGCGGTGGTTCGCGGATATCGTCGGGCCGCTCACCGAGCTCGCGCGGCCGATTCCGGCCATCGCGGTGGTGCCGGTGGCGATTCTGCTGTTTCCCGATGATGAGGCGGGGATCGTATTCATCACCTTCCTCGCGGCTTTCTTCCCGATCATGGTGTCCACGCGGCATGCGGTGCGCGCGCTTCCGACCCTCTGGGAGGACTCGGTGCGCACGCTCGGCGGCAGTCGCTGGGATGTGCTGCTGCGAGTTGTGCTGCCGGGCAGCCTGCCCGGCGTATTCAGCGGACTGTCGGTGGGCATCGGCGTGGCCTGGATCTGCGTGGTCTCCGCGGAGATGATCTCCGGGCGGCTCGGTGTCGGCTACCGGACCTGGCAGGCCTACACCATCGTCGATTACCCGGGCGTCTTCGTCGGCATCATCACCATCGGGGTGCTGGGGTACGGCACCTCCTCCGCCGTCGAGCTCATCGGCCGCCGGGTCACGCACTGGTTGCCGCGCGTACCGGAGGCGGCGAAGTGAGTGGTATCGGCATGAGCCTGCGGCTGGATCGAATCGACCTGTCCTACACAGGAACACCGGTCATCACCGAGCTGTCCCTGGACGTTCGGCCGGGGGAAATCCTCATCCTCACCGGCCCGTCGGGCTGCGGAAAGTCCACGGTGCTGCGCGCATTCGCCGGACTGCTGCGACCGGACGCCGGTCAGGTGCTGGCCGACAGTACCCAGGTCACCGGAACCTCCCGGGACCGCGCGGTCGTCTTCCAGGACAATGCGCTGCTGCCCTGGCGCACCGTACGGTCGAATATCGAACTGGCCCTGAAACTCCGGGGCGAACCGCGCGCCGGGCGAAAAGCACTGGCGGAGCGCTGGATCGAGGAGATCGGCCTCACCGGATTCGCCGACTTCCTGCCCAAAAGCCTCTCCGGCGGCATGCGGCAGCGCGTACAGCTCGCTCGCGGCCTGGCGGGCGCACCGCGCTCGGTCCTCATGGACGAACCGTTCGGCGCACTCGATTCGCAGACCCGTGCCACCATGCAGCGCCTGCTCGTCGACACCTGGCAGACGCACCCGACCACCATCGTCTTCGTCACCCACGATGTGGACGAGGCGCTGCTGCTCGGCGACCGGGTCGCCGTCCTCGGCCGCGCCGGCGCACCGCTGCGCGCGCTGCTGGAGGTGCCGCAACCGCGCGCGGTGGGAGTGGACCGCTCGCGACTGCGCGCCGAAATCATTACCGCCCTGGATCACTCGGGCGATCTCGCCGCCCTCTGACGGCGCCGACCCCCGACCGATTCCCGACCGAATGTTGGTGTGCTGATGGAGATTCCCGATCTGGCCGAGACGACCCGTCTCGACTGCGATGTGCTCGTCATCGGTGGCGGCACCGCCGGCACCATGGCCGCGCTGACCGCCGCCGAACAGGGCGCGAACGTGCTGCTGCTGGAGAAGGCGCACGTGCGGCACTCCGGCGCGCTCGCCATGGGTATGGACGGCGTCAACAATGCCGTCATCCCCGGCAAGGCCGAACCCGAGGACTACGTCGCCGAGATCACCCGCGCCAATGACGGAATCGTCAACCAGCGCACCATCTATCAGACAGCCACGCGCGGCTTTGCCATGGTGCAGCGGCTCGAAAGCTACGGCGTGAAATTCGAGAAGGACGCCTACGGCGAATACGCGGTGCGGCGGGTGCACCGCTCCGGCTCGTATGTACTGCCCATGCCGGAGGGCAAGGACGTCAAGAAGGCGCTGTATCGCGTACTGCGGCAACGCAAGATGCGCGAGAAGATCCAGATCGAGAACCGGCTCATGCCGGTGCGCGTCCTCACCGAGAACGGGCGGGCGGTCGGCGCTGCCGCATTGAACACGCGCACAGGCGAATTCGTCGTCGTGGCAGCCAAGGCGGTCATTCTGGCGACCGGCCCGTGCGGCCGCCTGGGCCTGCCCGCGTCCGGATATCTCTACGGCACCTACGAGAACCCCACCAATGCGGGCGACGGCTACGCCATGGCCTACCACGCCGGTGCGGAGCTCTCGGGCATCGAATGCTTCCAGATCAACCCGCTCATCAAGGATTACAACGGCCCGGCCTGCGCCTATGTGGCCAATCCGTTCGGCGGGTACCAGGTCAACGCACTCGGTGAACGTTTCGTCGACTCCGACTACTGGTCCGGCCAGATGATGTCGGAGGTGAAGCGGGAGATCGAATCCGCCCGCGGGCCCATCTATCTCAAGGTTTCGCACCTGCCGACCGAGACCCTCGATGCGCTCGAAGGCATTCTGCACACCACCGAACGACCCACCCGCGGCACCTTCCACGCCAATCGCGGACACGACTACCGCACCCATGATATCGAGATGCACATCTCCGAAATTGGTTTGTGCAGTGGGCATTCCGCGTCCGGCGTGTGGGTCGACGAGAACGCGCGCACCACCGTCACCGGCCTCTACGCCGCCGGTGACCTGGCCTGCGTACCGCACAACTACATGATCGGCGCGTTCGTCTACGGCGATCTGGCCGGGGCACACGCCGCGGGCACCCTCGCCGACACCCCGGCCCCGGCGGAACTTCCCGCCGACCAGATCGCCGCCGCACACGAACTCGTCTACCAGCCGCTGCGCAATCCGGACGGCCCGCCGCAGCAGCAGGTGGAATACAAGCTGCGCCGCTTCGTCAACGACTATGTGGCGCCGCCCAAGACGGCCACCAAACTGTCGCTCGCCATCGAGACCTTCGACCGCATGATCGACGACCTGAACGCCATGGGCGCGCAGACCCCGCACGAACTCATGCGCTGCGCCGAGGTCAGCTTCATTCGAGACTGCGCCGAAATGGCCGCGCGCTCCTCGCTCACCCGCACCGAATCGCGCTGGGGGCTGTACCACGAACGCGCCGACCTGCCCGAGCGCGACGATGTCGAATGGCGGTACCACCTCAACCTGCGCAAGAACGCCGACAATGAGATGGAATTCCTGAAGCGGCCGGTCGCACCGTATTTCGTGCCGGTACCCGGGCTCGACGATCTACCCTCCGCCGACGACACCGTCATCCCGGTGGCGCAGCCCGCACTCGTCGGCAGCCCGCCCAACCTGAATACCGCGCCCGCGACCGTCGGCACCGCCGCGTCCGCCGCCGGGAAGGTTCCCGTCGCCCCGCGAATTGCGTTGCTGCTCAGCCTGGATTCGCCGTCGATCGCGGAACTCGCGTCCTTCCTGGACGATCCGGACCCGCAGGTGCGTGCCACCGCGCTGTCGGTACTCACCGAGGGCACGCCGGACGGCTTCGGTGACCGCCTCATTGCCGCGCTCGACGATTCCGATGTGACGGTGCGTAGTTCGGCCATCGCCGGACTGCGGGAGCTGGTGGAAATCCTGCCGGGCGCCGACGATCTGGCCACGCATGCCGATTCCCCCGATCCGGCCGTGCGCTCCGCGGTGATCGATCTACTGCGCGCACTGCACGCCGGTTCCGTCGAACTGTTCGCCAAGGCCGCCGTGGACAGCGACCACCGCGTTCGCATCGAAGCGGTCAACGGTCTTGTCTCCCTCGACGAGTGGTCTTCGCTGGCCACCGCCGCGCACGATGAGAACCGCGAGGTCCGCATCGCCGCCGCCCGCGGCCTGGCCACAGTCGGTCTAGGCGGTATCGAAGCTGTCCGCGCACTCATCCCCGACCGCGACCCCTTGGTCCGTGCCGCCGCCCTCACCGCACTATCCCGCCTGGGCAATGCCGAAGACACCGCCACACTGTCTGCAGCCCTGGGTGATTCGGCCTGGCAGGTCCGCGAAGGCGCAGCGCGAGGTCTCCCCTCGGCCGGTCCCGACCGGGCCGCAGCACCGCTACAGGCCGCCCTGGCCGACGTCCACCCCGACGTCCGCAAGGCAGCCGTCCTCACCCTCAGCACCTGGCCGGAATCCGCATCCGCCCGCCAAACCCTGGAATCCGCCCTGGCAGACACCGACGCCGACGTCCGCGCCTACGCCCGCCGCGCCCTAGCCGTCCACGCCGGCACCTAGCACCCCGCCCACTACCAGCCACCAAACAGCACCTCTCCCCGCCACACAACCTGTATCGGTCCTGTGCCGCTGCGACACGTGTTGTGCGGTCGGCGATGTGCTGTGTGGTCCCGCCGATCCAGCCACCGAACAGCGCGTCTACCCGCCACACAACCTGTATCGGTCCTGTGCCGCTGCGCGATGTGCTGTGCGGTCCGTCAGGGGTGTGGGGTTGGGGACGGGGTGTGGGGTTAGGTGAAGAGGCGCTCGAGTTCGGTGATGAAGTAGGGGAAGTGGGCGGCGAAGCGGTGTAGGTCGCGGTCGCCTTCGAAGCCGCCGAACCAGTAGAGGCCGGGGGTGCCGTCGGCGGTGGGGTCCAGCTCGCGGAAGGTGCGCACCCACTGGTCGGTGCGCCGGCCGGCCACCATGAAGGGCAGGGCGCGGGAGAACACCATTTCCTGGTCGGGGGCGGGAATCTGTTGCGGGACAATGGCATCCAGGCCGCGCAGCATGGCCTGCACTCGGCCGGTCAGCTCTCGGCCCAGCGCGGTGCGGGACGGCAGGTAGCGGGGGAGCAGCAGCGCCGCCACCCCGGCGAGCGCCAGCGCCACACCGATCAGCGCATGGCCGGGGCCCAGCGCCAGTCCGATGGTGGTGGCCACCCCGGCGACGATCAGCGCTACGCCCAGCCAGAATTCGAAACCGCGCCGGGTGCGATCGATGAAAGCGCCACGCGCCGTGGCATCGTCGATGAGGGCCGTGCGCACCGCGGTCGCGGGCACCTTGCCGCTCAGCTCCGACAGCAGCACCGAATCCGTGCCCTCGGGCAGCAGGACCGAGTACACCGTCTTCTCGTAATCGGTCAGCTGCTCGTCCACCGGGTTCATCCGGTTGATCCGCCACGCCGAATCACCCACCGCCGCAATCCACACATAGCTGCGGACCGCGAGATCCACCACGGTGGCCGCCATATCGGGGGCATCCACATGCCCGTCCGCCAGGAGTCCGGCGGTTCCGGGCAGCACGCCGTCCGGGGAGGTGAACTCCACCCGATTCCCCTCGCGCACCAGCGGATCGAGCGTCTCGGACCCGCCCGGCGTCGTGCGCCGCGCCCACACCACATATCCGGCCGCCGCGGCGAGGGCGGCCAGCAGCACCGCGAACGCCGCCAGCACCGGCCCGGTCACCGAAAAAGGGCCGGGGGCATTGTCATCCGCGATATCGGCGTTCGCCTTCACCGTGCCCGCCGGGACCTGCAGCGTCACATCGATGACATCGCCCTTGTGCAGGTCGGTCTTGTCGAGGTGCGCCACACCGTCCGGCTCCACTCGAATATCCGCGCAGTCCTCCGGCTTTCCGGGCGGGCCGATGGTGCACTTGGTGACACCCATCCGGAAATCGGGACTGGTCACGGTGACGCTGATGGACGCCACATCGGTATTCAGGACGCCGGTCCAATGGAACAGCTGCGCACCGGAGGTCTCGGTGACCGTGTTGTGGACCGTGTACTTGAACGTCACCTGCCCGGGCCGGGCATCGAGGGTGAACCGGTCGTCCGCGACCCCCGCATCACCGTCGCCGTCGGCCTTGATATCGGTGACCTGGAAATTGCGCTGCACCGCATCGGTGACCTGCACCCGCAGCGGCAGCACTTGCCGGAACTCGCTGCCCGCAGGCACTTCCACGGTTTCGGTGACGCGCAGCAGACCGTCGTCGCCGAGGTCGACATCGGCGGTGATCCGCACACCGTCGCTGGGCTGCGCATGTGCGGCAGGCGCGATTACTCCTGCCAGAGCGAGCAGCAGCGCAACGAGAGCGCCCCCCCGAAAAATCTGCATGGAAGGTTACTTTAGACAGCTTGCTATTCTTCCTCAGCGGCTGTCGGATATCGCAGAGAACGAGGGGGTGCGGGGGATGACTCGCCCACCGTCCGGATACGGACCGATTCCCCCTGGGGGTTGGCCGCCCCAACCCGATCCACGACGCCCGCAGCAACCCGGATATCCCGGACAATCCGGACAGCCGACGGGTCGGCCGATGCAGCCGTCCGGACCCGCCGCGCCGCCCTCCGGGTTCCCCGCGCAACCCGGCTATCCACAGCAGCGCCCGGTTTATCCACAGCGGCAAGGCTTTCCGCCGCAGCAGGGCTACGGCCCGCCGCCCGGATACCGACCGCCGGGCTACGGCCAGCCGATGCAACCCGCCTACCGGCAGCCCCTGCCGCCGCCCACCGCGGGCTTCCAGATCGGCATGCCCCCACCGCAGCGTCCGGCGCCTCCGCGCCGCGGCCGCTGGGGCTCACTGATTGTCATCTTCGTCCTGCTGGTGACCGCCGCCCTGGTGCGCACCGCCGTCTCCCACGGTCTGAACAACCTCGGCTCCGGCAGCCCCGGTGACAAGGTGCAGACCACCTACACGAACTCACCGGACGACAACGCCGGCGTCCCCAAGACCTCGGACAATCCGCTGGTCACCGACGACAGCTACACCCTGGTCCCCGAACGCTGCAATTACTCGCCGTGGGGTACCCAGGTAGACACCGCGCGCAAGTTCTTCGAAACGGCCGCAGGCTGTCTCGCCGAAGCCTGGAAGCCGCTCTTCGACGACATCAAGCTGCCGTTCGTACCGCCCAAACTGAATGTCTCGGCGACCACCAGCGGCATCACCACCCTGTGCACCGGCAACAGCACCAACTTCGCCGCCTTCTACTGCTCGGCCGACCAGACCATCTACATGCCGGTCAGTCAGCTGCAGACCGATATCTACAAGGACAACTGGGTGGTCTACCTGTCGGTATTCGCGCACGAATACGGGCATCACGTGCAGGCGCAGTCCGGGATCCTCGGCAAGGTGCATCAGGAGCGCCGTGATGCCGGTGCGACCAGCGCCACCGGGCTCGAGCTGTCCCGCCGAACCGAATTGCAGGCCAACTGCTTCGACGGCATGTTCCTGGCCGGCTCGAACAGCGGCGGCTCGCTGACCTCCGCGCAGGCCGGCGTGGCCCGCAACGACATGTTCCACCGCGGCGACGCCCCGGGCGATATGCGTGACCACGGGACGTCGAACAACGGCGGAACCTGGTGGTCGCTCGGTTACGACAAAAACCGCACCGCACAGTGCAATACCTTCGGCGCGGCCGCGAGCAAGGTGAACTGACCTACGAGAACGGCCGGGGTGGCGAATCATTCGCCACCCCGGCCGTTTCCGCGCAACTCAGTGCCCGAACACGACTCAGTGCCCGAACGGGCCGTCGCCGAGGCGTCGCGGTGCGCCGTGCCCGTGCACACCCTCGGCGTACGCGGTCTCCGCATGCAGGGCGAAGTCGATGCCGCCGATCTCGTCCTCGTGGCTGACCCGGAAGCCGATGGTCTTGTCGATCAGCTTGCCCAGCGCGAAGGTCACACCGAAGGCGAAGGCCGCCACCACGATCACGCCGACCAGCTGCTTGCCCAGCTGGCCGAGCCCGCCGCCGTAGAGCAGGCCCTGCGGGCCGTCATCACCGGTCATCGCCCGATTGGCCAGGAAGCCGATGAGCAGGGTGCCCACAATGCCGCCGACGAAGTGCACGCCGACCACATCGAGCGAATCGTCGTAGCCGCCCTTGAACTTCCAGCCCACCGCGAACGAACACACCACGCCCGCAACCAGACCCACGATCAGCGCACCCATGGTGTTCGTGTAACCGCAGGACGGGGTGATGGCGACCAGACCGGCCACCGCACCCGACGCCGCACCGAAGGTGGTCGGCTTGCCGTCGCGAATCTGCTCGACGATCAGCCAGCCCAGCATGCCGAGGCAGCCCGCGACCAGCGTGTTCAGGAAGACCGCCGCCGCAGTGCCGTTCGCGGCCAGCGCCGAACCGGCATTGAAGCCGAACCAGCCGAACCACAGCAGGCCCGCGCCCAGCAGCACGAAGGGCAGATTGTGCGGCCGCATGGCATCCATCTTGAAGCCGACCCGTGGACCCAGCACGAGGGCCAGGGCGAGCGCCGAAGCGCCGGAGGCGATCTCGACCACCAGGCCGCCCGCGAAGTCCAGGGTGCCGAGGGAAGCCAGCCAGCCGTCCGGAGTCCACACCCAGTGCGCGATGGGGGCGTACACGATGAGCGCCCACACCGGTACGAAGATCATCCACGCCGAGAACTTGGCGCGATCGGCGATGGCGCCGCTGACGAGGGCGACGGTGAGAATCGCGAAGGTCAGCTGGAAGGTGACGAACAGCAGCTCCGGAATTCCGCTGGCGGCATGAACGGTCTTCGGGTCGATTCCCGAAAGTCCGATATGTCCGAGGTTTCCGATGAGCCCGCCGCCCGCGTCATCACCGAAGGCGAGGCTGTAACCCGCAACCAGCCACGCCACCGTCACCAGCGGAATGGAAATGAAGCTCATCATGAGCATATTGAGCACACCGCTGGAGCGCACCATGCCGCCGTAGAAGATGGCCAGCCCCGGCGTCATGAGCAGCACCATGGCCGTGGCTGCGAGCAGCCAGGCCGTGGCCGCCGGGTCGATGGTCGTGGTCATGGAGTAACTCCCTTCGCGCGTTATCGCGTTGCAGGGAAGTTACCGAATCCTCACGTTTCGGCGCTGTTACGAAAATGAGGAATTGGATACCTGTCCGTAACAGCGTCAGCTGCGGCGTTCCCGGCCCTTACGGGCGAGCGCGCGCATTCCACGCGGTCCCGGCACAGGCAGATCGTCCTCGAGCGCCATCCACTCGGCGGTGGTCAGCCACTGCTGCTGGGCCCGGGCGTCGGCTGTGTCATTGAACACCCGCCGCCCGCGATCGTCCCGCAGCTCGTAGGCCAGTACCGACCAGCGCGGCGGTCGCCCGTTCTCGGCCACTTGATCTCGCAGATACGCGGTGACCAGGGCGCCGAGCGTATTCACCGGCCGCAGCGACACCCGATTGCCGTACCGCGCGGCATGAAAACGCCTTCCGGCACACAGGGATCGGGGGGTCGCGCTGTAGGCGATCCAGCCGGCGCGCTGCGCCCGCTCGATCAACCACAGATGTTTGACCGCGGCGGGCGCGATATCGCCCACCCGATCGCGGATGAGGTCGAAGACCGGTTCCGACAGCAGGATGTCGCGCCGCGTCGGCCCGGTCCCGTGTGCGGTCCAGTATTCGTCGGTGAGTTTGGCCAGTACCCGGCCGAAATCCTCGACGCTGCGCTGCGCGCGGCGGCCCAGGCGTTCGATGCGCTCGGCCTCGGCGCGCATATCGTTCTGCACGATGAGGGTCTGGATGGCCGCGAGCGTCGGCACCTGGCCGCGCTGCAGTAGTTCCAGGATCGCGCCCGCGGTGGCCGGGTCGGCCGCAGCCGAGACCGGTAGCGAATCGCGTTTGATGTCGTAGTTCTGCGGGCTGATGGCTCGACTGAGCAATCCGACTGCGGCGAGATCGCCGGCGAATTCGGTGCTGGAGAGCCAGGCTTCTGCAATGTCGTCGTGCGACGGCACGGGGAGTTCCTCCGGAAAATTTGGTTGTGCCCCGGTCGGGATGAGGGACCGGCCGGGGCCACCAACCTGATGAAGGTTTGGCTACCGAAGTTGCCGATGTCCACGGTAGCCAAACGATTGCGATCTTGCTGCATCGGTTGAT
>NZ_JAODNK010000077.1 GCF_025465275.1 Nocardia sp.
TCCACTCCCACCACGCTGCTCGACTGGGCTCGGCGCGCAGAAGCGGGCCCGTTCGCCAGTCTGGGGCTGCTCGATCGCCTGGTCTGGGACAACCCCGAGCCGCTCGTCGCGCTCGCCATGATCGCGGGCGCCACCAGCCGCGTCCGGGTGCAGACCGAGGTGCTGATCGCCCCACTGCGTGATCCGGCGCTGCTGGCCAAGCAGGCCGCGACGCTCGATGTCATGTCCGGTGGCCGCCTGGTGCTCGGACTCGGTGTCGGAGGTCGCGAGGATGACCACATCGCCTCCGGCACCGATCTGCGCACCCGCGGCAAGCGCCTCGACGAGCAGCTGGAGATCATGCGCCGCCTGTGGTCGGGCAAGGCGTTCAATGACGATTGCGGCCCGATCGGCCCGGCGCCGCTACACCCCGAAGGTCCGGAGATCCTGTTCGGCGGTTTCAGCCCCGCCGCCCTCGACCGGGTCGGCCGGTGGGGTGGCGGTTTCCTCGCCGCCGCCGCGCCGAGCTGGGCCGGCGGCCTGTTCGACACCGCCCGCAAATCCTGGACCACGCACGGCCGCACCGGTTCCCCGCGCATAGTCGCCCAGGTCAATGCCGCCCTCGGCACCCAGGACGTGATCGACGACGCCCGCGCCTCCCTCGGCGCCTACTACGAATTCTCCGGCCGCGCCGATCACATGCTCGACGGCATACTCACCACCCCGGACCAAATCCGCACGGCCATAGGCCAATTCGCGGATCTGGGTGCGAACGAAGTCATGTTCTACTGCTACGGCCGCGACGCCGCCCAGATCGACCGCCTCGCCGACATAGTCGGTTCCGCCTCTCCGGAACTCTAGCGCCCGGCCCAGTGCCGTCGGCGGTTCTCGACGCGTAGCGGCGGCAGGGTGCGAAACCGATTCCGGTCGTACCCGGCGAGTTACCCCGATCGCACGAAATCAACTGTCGCTCTTACCAGATCACGAGGCGGAGGTAATTCGGGCTCCGGGGACCGGGCCGTGGGCCGTACGGACGCTGCGGCAGACACCTGCGCCGGAGAGTTCGGTGGCCACGGCCACGGCCGCGTCTTCGCTTTCGCAGAGGAAAGCGCAGGTGGGGCCGGAACCGGAGACTATGCCGGCCAGCGCCCCCGCCGTGACGCCCGCACGCAGGGTGCGGCGGAGTTCGGGCGCGAGGGAAAGCGCGGCGGCTTGCAGGTCGTTGGCGAGTAGCGGTGCGAGCTGCTGCGGGTCCCCCGAGGCAAGGGCCTGCAGCAGCGCCTCGGGGCTGCCGAGGCGCGGCGGATCGCCGACTTCGCGGAGGCGGTCGAGTTCGTGAAATACGGCCGGGGTGGACAGCCCGCCCTTGGCCAGTGCCAGCACGAAGTGGAAGGTATTGCGGCACAGCACCGGGAGCAGTTCCTCGCCGCGACCGCGACCCAGCGCGGTCGCGCCGTGCAGGGCGAAGGGGACATCACTGCCGAGTTCTGCTGCGATATCGGACAATTCAGCGCGGCCGAGGCCGAGTTCCCACAGATCGTTCAGGCCGACCAGGGCGGCGGCGGCATCGGCGCTGCCGCCCGCCATACCGCCCGCCACCGGAATGCCTTTGGCGATCGCGATTTCCACCAGCGGCGCGCGGCCGCCGAGGTGGGCGAGGCGGACCGCCGCCTGCCACACCAGATTGCCGCGGTCGGTGGGGACCTGGTCGGCGCCCTCACCGCTCACCTTCACGGTGAGAGTGGCGGCCGGTGCGATCTGCAGATCGTCACCGAGCGAGAGCGCCTGGAAGACCGTGGTGAGGTCGTGATATCCGTCCTCGCGAAGATCGCCGACCCCCAGGTGCAGATTCACCTTGGAGGGCGCGCGCACGACGAGGGGACTAGGCACAACAGACAGCACGGTCACAGAGTAGTTGGCCCTACAGCAGTGCGCCCCCGGTGGCATCGATCCACTGGCCCGTCACCCAGCGGGAGTCGTTGGACGCCAGGAAGGCAACGATGTCGGCGACATCGGAAGGGTCGGCGACACGGTTCAGCGGAGAGAAGCCCGACACTGCGGCCCAGGTCTCGTCATTGCGCAGCCAGTCGGCGTTCATATCGGTGTCGACCACACCGGGAGCCACCGCATTGACCGTAATACCGCGTGCACCAACCTCTTTGGCGAGCACGCCGGTCAGCGAGTCGATGGCGGCCTTGGTCATGGTGTACGCGATGAGCTCCGGCATGCGCGCGCCCCGCGTCAAACCGGTGGAGACATTCACAATGCGGCCGCCGTCGCGCAGCCGCTCCAGGCCGAGCTTGGTGACGAAGAACGGGGCCTTGGCATTGACCGCGAAGACACGGTCGAAGGATTCCTCGTCGGTGCCGCCGATGGGTTCGCGGACGCCATCGGTACCGGCGTTGTTGACCAGGATGTCGAGGCCGTCGGCGTGCGCGTCGAAGGCGCTCCAGAGGGCTTCGGCATCGCCGGGAACACCGAGCGGCGCCTGGATGGCGAAGGCCGATCCGCCCGCCGCCTCGATGGCCGCGACCGTCTCCTTCGCGGCGGCGGTATTGCCGTTGTAGTGCACGGCCACCCGGGCTCCGTCGCGGCCGAGGCGTTCGGCGATGGCCCGTCCGATGCCGCGGCCACTGCCGGTGACCAGGGCCGTCTTACCTGCGAGTGCGCTCATGACTGCGCCTCCTTTTCTCTAGCGATCGTTACAGAAAGGGACGGTAGCACATTATTTAGCGAGCGCTATAAAATGACTGGTATGGCCACACCCACTCGGGGCCGACCCCGGAAATTCGATCGAGATGCCGCGCTGGACAAGGCATTACGCCTGTTCTGGCAGCAGGGCTACGAGGCCACCTCCATCAGCGACCTCACCACCGCGCTCGGCATCGGCGCGCCCAGCCTCTACGCCGCCTTCGGCGACAAGCAGAAGATGTTCAACGAATCCATCGCGGTGTACGGCGCCAATTACGCGGGCTTCGCGGCGCGCGCGCTCGCCGAGGAGCCGACCGCCCGGGCCGCCATGGCCCGCACGCTGCGCGAGGCGGCCGTCGAATACACCACACCCGGACAGCCGGGCGGCTGCATGGTGATCAGCGCCGGAATCAACACCACGAATGCCGAGGTGGCGGCCATGCTCGAGCAGATGCGCACGGCGAATGTCGATGCCTTCGCGCAGCGGATTCGCGCCGACACGGCCGCCGGACTGCTGCCCGCCGGCACCGATGCGGCCGTCCTGGCCCGCTATATCGGGACCGTCATGCAGGGCATGTCACAGGGCGCCCGCGACGGCGCGAGCCGCGCCGAACTCCAGCAGGTCGCTGAGCTGGCCCTACGCGCCTGGCCGGAGGACGCGCCCGTAGATCACTGAAATTCCGCGCCGAACCGCTTGCGCCAGGTACCCATGGGGGGTATGTTTCTGGATGTCGGGGATACCCCCGCACCGTATAGAGCGCGAGCCGAGGAGCAGACATGGCCACCAGCACCTACACCGTCACCGGAATGACCTGCGGCCACTGCGTCGGGTCGGTCCAGAAGGAGATCGGCAAGATCGACGGCGTGACCAGTGTCGATATCGACCTCGCCTCCGGCCTGGTCAAGGTCGAATCCGCCGCCCCGATCGCCGATGCCGATGTGACTGCCGCCGTCGACGAAGCCGGATATCAGGTGGCGAGCTGAATGAACGATCGACTGAGATTCGCGGCCTTCGGCGGCGGACTGGTCGTACTGTTCGGGGCCGCGCTCGGCGTCGGAGCCCTGGTGGGCGATCCGACCGGGCCGGCCTCCGGCACGACCTCCGCGCACAGTGAACACACCCGGAGCGAAGCGGCCCCCGGGCTGAAGGACAGCGAGTCCGGCTACACCCTCGCCGATATCACCGCCCCCGCGACCACGAATCAGCAAGGCGCACTGCGCTTCCGGATCAACGGCCCGCAGGGCACCGTCACCCGATACAACAGCCTGCACGAGAAGAACCTGCACCTGATCGTGGTCCGCTCGGATGCGAGCCAGTTCCGGCACGTCCATCCGCAGCTCGCCGCCGACGGCACCTGGTCCATCGATTGGACGTGGGCCGCACCCGGCGCCTACCGGGTCTTCACCGACTTCTCCCCCACCGACGGCCCTGGTGAACTGACACTGAGCCGGACGGTGCACGTCGCCGGCAGCGCCGCGGACCAGCCGCTGCCGCCGGTATCGAAGACCGCGGAGGTAGACGGCTATCAGGTCACGATGACCGGCGATATGTCCACCGCCGGAAGCGAATTGACGTTCAATGTCGCCCGGGACGGCAAGGCGGTGACCGATCTGCAGCCCTACCTGGGCGCGTACGGACACCTGGTGGCACTGCGCGCGAACGATCTGGCCTACCTGCACGTGCACCCGCAGGGCGAGGTCGGCAAGACCGCCCCTGGCCCCGACGTAGCATTCCACGCACAAGCGCCCAGTGACGGCACCTATCGCCTGTACCTGGACTTTTCGCATAATGGCGCGGTCCACACCGCGGAATTCACCGACGAGACCACAACCGCCGCATCCGCCTCGGATGCGACTTCGCAGCACGGAGGAGGTCACTGATGAGCGCCCCCGCACCGGAGCGGTCGATCGAGTTGGAGATCGGCGGCATGACCTGCGCCTCCTGCGCGTCCCGAATCGAGAAGAAGCTCAACAGGATCGGCGGCGTCACGGCCACGGTAAACTATGCCACCGAGAAGGCGAGGGTCAATTTCCCGGAGTCGGTGAGCACCGACGATCTGATCGCCAAGGTGATCGATACCGGGTACACCGCTGCCGTGCACAGTAGGGAGCCGGTGAAAACCGCTGATACCGAAGGCGATTCGGCTCCCAGCGCCACCCGGCGGCTGCGGCATCGCCTGCTGGTGACGCTGGCGCTGGCCGTCCCCGTGGTCGCCATGGCCATGATCCCGGCGCTGCAATTCACCAATTGGCAGTGGCTTTCGCTGACGCTGACCGCACCCATCGTGGTGTGGGGCGGCGCGCAATTCCACCGTGCCGCCTGGGTGAACGCCAAGCACGGCGCGGCCACCATGGACACGCTGATCTCGCTGGGCACCCTCGCCGCCTTCAGCTGGTCGGTGTACGCGCTGTTCTTCGGCGATGCGGGCATGGCCGGCATGAAACACCCGTTCAGCTTTGCCATTGTGCGTGGTGACTCGTCCTCCGCCCTCTACTTCGAGGTGGCGGCGACCCTGATCACGGCCATTCTGGCGGGCCGCTATTTCGAGACCCGGTCCAAGGAGAAGGCCGGATCCGCTCTGCGGGCGCTGCTGGAGCTGGGCGCGAAAGATGTTGCGGTACTGCGCGATGGGGTCGAGACCCGGATTCCGGTGGGCGAACTGCAGGTCGGCGAAGAGTTCCTCGTCCGCCCCGGCGAGAAGATCGCCACCGACGGTGTTGTGGTGCAGGGCAATTCAGCGCTGGATATGAGCATGCTCACCGGCGAATCGGTGCCGGTCGAGGTCGGCCCCGGCGATCCGGTGGTCGGTGCGACCGTGAATGCGGGCGGTCTGCTGACCGTGCGGGCCTCCCGGGTCGGCGCGGATACCCAGCTGGCACAGATGGCCTCACTCGTGGAGGAGGCGCAGAACGGTAAGGCGCCCGTGCAGCGGCTCGCGGATCGGGTGGCCGGGGTGTTCGTGCCCATTGTCATCGCGATCGCCATAACGGCACTGGGCTTCTGGCTCGGCACCGGCGCTGCGGTCTCGACCGCCTTCGGCGCGGCGGTAGCGGTGCTGATCATCGCCTGCCCGTGCGCCCTCGGCCTGGCCACACCCACGGCACTACTGGTGGGCACCGGCCGCGGTGCGCAGCTGGGCATTCTGATCAAGGGCCCGCAGGTGCTGGAGTCGACCCGCAGGATCGACACCGTGGTGCTGGACAAGACCGGCACCGTCACCACCGGCAAAATGACTCTCGCCGAGGTGATTCCGGGCAACGGCGTCGATACCGACGAGCTGCTGGCGGTCGCGGCCGCGGTGGAGCACGGCTCCGAACATCCGGTCGCCAAGGCCGTGGTGGCGGGAGCGGCCGCGCGCGGACTCGGCACCGAACAGGTGGAGCAGTTCGTCAGCCACGGCGGCAAGGGTGTGCAGGGTCTGGTCGGCGACCGTGCGGTGGTCATCGGACGCACCGAACTGCTCGACGACTGGTCGATCCAGTTGCCGGAAGTATTGGCAGCGGCCAAGACTCGGGCCGAGCAGGCGGGCAATACCGCCGTCGTGGTGGCCTGGGACGGGGTGGCGCGCGGCGTGCTGGTCATTGCCGATGCCGTCAAATCCACCAGTGCACAGGCGATCTCGGATATGCGGGCGCTCGGGCTCACCCCGATCCTGCTGACCGGAGACAATGCCGCCACCGCCCGCACGGTCGCGGATCAGGTCGGCATCGACGAGGTCATTGCCGAGGTGCTGCCCAGCGACAAGCTGGATGTGGTGAAGCGGCTGCAGGCGGCGGGCAAGGTCGTCGCCATGGTCGGCGACGGCGTCAATGACGCGGCCGCGCTCGCCCAGGCCGATCTGGGCCTGGCCATGGGCACCGGTACGGATGTGGCCATCCAGGCCGCCGATCTGACCCTGGTGCGCGACGATCTGCGCTCGGTGCCGACGGCCATCAAGCTGTCGCGGGCCACCCTGCGCACCATCAAGAGCAATCTGTTCTGGGCGTTCGGTTACAACGTGGCAGCCATCCCCCTGGCCGCCGCCGGACTGCTGAACCCCATGCTCGCCGGGGCCGCCATGGCGCTGTCCAGCGTATTCGTGGTCAGCAACAGCCTGCGCCTGCGCCGCTTCCGCGGCTAGGCACGGACGAATCGGCGATACCCGTTGCCGCACTGGGCCGTTCGGATCCACGATCCGAACGGCCCCTGCGCACGGGTAGGTGGGTGCACCGGCGGGTACGCAACTCGTGTTCAATGGCGAGCGACTGCGGTGGGGACCGCCTCGCCCGCGTAGCCGAGGAGCAGACTTCGTGACCACCATTGCCGAGTACCTGGTCGCAGCGGATATTCAGATCGCGCCCGTGGAGCGCGGGAGTGACGGGACGCCCGAGGTCTCCATCGCGCTGTCGGAGGATTGGCAGACGATCGACGCCGCCATGTTCCCGGGCGCGTACGGCGTCTTCACCCGGCCGCCGGAGGACGGGTGGGCCGACAATGTGGTGCTGCTGGTGGGACGGCTGTCGAAGCCGGTGCACGCCGCGGAACTGCTGGAGTCGGCGTTCACCGATGCGCGGCAATTGCCGCAGTGGCAGGAACTCGGCGCGGAAATCGGTGATTACAAGGGTTACCCGTCGGCCGCGGTCACCGGCACCTACGCCCTGGACACCCTGGTCCTGTGGGTGCACACCCGCTACGTCATCGCGGCGGTCGGCGCCAATGAGTTCCTCATCCAGCTCACCGTGACGGCCAAGGCCGATCAGATCAGTTCGGAGGCCGGCATTCTCGGCGGCCTGGAAATCCGCGTCTAGGCCTGCGCTGCCAGGCGCACATACGCGGCGGTATCGAGGGTTTCACCGCGGGCGGTCGGAGCGATTCCCGCTGCGACCAAACGCCTTTCGGCCTCGACCGGAGAACCCGCCCAACCGGCCAGCGCGGCGCGCAGAGTCTTGCGGCGCTGCGCGAAGGCGGCGTCGATGACCTCGAAGACCTTCTTGCGATGTTCCTCGTCGATGGGCCAGGGCGCTTCGTCGAAGCGGTCGATGCGAACCAGCCCGGATTCGACCTGCGGTACGGGCCAGAAGATTTGGCGTCCGACGGTGCCCGCGCGGCGGACGGTGCCGTAGAAGCCCGCCTTGACGCTGGGGATGCCGTAGATACGGCCACCCGGCTTGGCGGAGAGGCGATCGGCGACCTCCAGCTGCACCATGATGAGAGTGGTTCGGATACTGGGCAATTCGGCGAGCAGGTGCAGCAGGACGGGGACCGCCACGTTGTAGGGCAGGTTCGCGACCAGCGCGGTCGGTGCGGCCGGAAGATCGGCGGCCCGCACCCGCAGGGCATCGGCCTGCACAATGCTGAGGCGGTCCGCCAGCTTCGGCGCCCGATCCTGCACGGTGCCCGGCAGATGCCCGGCCAGGTTCGGATCGATCTCGACGGCGATCACCCGGTCGACCACATCGAGAATGGCGAGGGTCAGCGAGCCGAGCCCGGGACCGACCTCCAGCACCACATCATCGCGCCCCACACCGGCGGCCGAGACGATGCGGCGAACGGTATTGCCGTCGTGCACGAAGTTCTGTCCGAGCTGCTTGGTCGGGCGCACCCCGAACCGCTCGGCGAGCACCCGCACTTCAGCAGGGCCCAGCAGGGCTGCTTCTCCACGACCGGCGATTTCGGATTCGGACACCCTGCGAAACCTACCGTGTCTAATTGCCTCCGCTTCGCTACGGCGGGTTCGCGGCCCCTTTTGTCTCGGTCTGTATCTTTTGCCTCCGCTTCGCTACGGCGGGTTCGCGGCCCCCGCTGTCTCGTTCTGTATCTTTTGCCTCCGCTTCGCTACGGCGGGTTCGCGGCCCCCTCTGTCTCGTTCTTCCCTCCCTCCGCTCCTCCGCTTCGCTCCCCCGCTCCACTCAGTCCAGAACGAGACGGGCCGCGAACTTCGAGTGGATCCACTTGAGGGCTGGGGTTGCTGCACCGGGTGGGGCGGTCAGGACTGGACGGGCGTGGACAGGACGTGGGCGATGAAGTTGTTGATGGCGGCCCACATCTGCGGGTTCAGCTGGCAGTGGGTGCCGGTGCCGACGACAGTGTTGAAGTCCACGCCGTTCGCGGCGAACTGCGCGACGAGCGCACCGTGCAGCGGCGACGGGACGGTGGTGTCAGTGGCGTTGACCAGCAACAGGATCGGCGCGTCATAGCCGCGGACCGGAACGGTCATGTAGTCGTTCAGCACACCGGGGAACGGGCCCTCCGTCAGCGGGCGGGAGAGCAGATCACCGATCGAGACATCGGCCATCCGCTTGCTGATCGCGGGCAGGCATTCGGTCCCGATGTCGTCGAGCAGCTTTCGGCCGCGGTCGGTCAGATAACTGTCGACCTGCGCGTCCGGACGAGCAGCGCGCACACCGGCCAGAATGCTGGCGCTGAAGCTACCGACGCCGGTGCCGATCGCACCCGGCAGTTCCGGCACCCACGGGCCCGCGATCGGGAGCACCTTCTCCACATCCGTGGCCGGATCGATGGCGATGGTGCCGCGGAAGTCGAGATCCGGTGCGTCGGTCACCTGCAGATTGGAGGTGCCGAGCGAGGCATGACCACCCTGCGACATCCCGCTCACCGCCCAGGTGCGCGACAGTCCGGGGTTGGCGGCACGCGCGGCACGCACCATATCGATGGTGGCGGTCGCCTCGGTGCGCAGTTCCAGATAGGGGTGCGGTCCGGTGTCGAAGACACCCAGGCCGAGGTGATCGGGGGCGACAACGGCGAAGCCCTTCGACACGAAGTACTGCATCAGTTCCTGGTCGGCCTTCAGCGGCACCGCCAGCGGCGCGGTCGACGGATCGGACTGCCCGCCACAATTCGCGCCGAGCCCGGTGGTGCCGTGGTTGTAGGCCATGATCGGCCAGCCGCCCGCCGGGGCCGGACCTTCGGGGACGAAGAACGCACCGCTGGCCTGGACGGCCTCACCATTGGAGCGAGTAGTCCAGTAGGTGAGGACCGAACCGTTCCCGGTGTTGTTGTGCCAGCCGGCGGTCTGCGCGGTCTGGGTGATCGGCGTTCCCGCCGGATCCGCGTGCGCTGCGCTCATCGGGACGACGAGCAAGGCGCCCGCGGCCACTGCCGTCGCGATCAGACCTCTGCCAAATGTGCTTGTAAATCCCATAATTCCTCCACCGATGCCGCCCCGACAACGGGCCGAACTTTCGAAGACATTGCGACCAACCTATTTGCTATGGGATAGCCGCAGTCACTCGGGGCGGTGCGATGGACGATTCAGAACTTGGTCGGCATGGCCAGAATGCGGTCGCTGAACGCCCCGATGGCATCCCACATCTGCGGATTCAATTGAGTGTGCGTGCCGGTTCCGACCACCGCCTGGAAATCCACCCGGTTGGCGGCGAACTGAGCCGCGAGTGCGGCATGCAGCGGGGACGGCACTGTGATGTCATTCGTGTTGAGCAGCAACAGAATCGGCGCGTCGTAGCCACTGGTGGGCACGGTGATGTAGTCGTTGAACGCGGCCATGAAGCGGTCGTCGTTCAGCGGGCGCGAAATCATATCCCCGATCGATGTCCCGTCGATGACCTTCATGATGTCCTTGAAGCACAGGCTCGATGCCTGATCCACCACTTCGCGTCCGCGCGGAGTCAGATAATTGGCGTTCAGGTCGAGTTCCGGGTGGGTAGCCCGCAGGCCCGCGAGCATGCTGACCACGAACCCGCCGACACCATTACCGGCCTCGCCCGGAATCGCGGGCACATAGGGGCCGACGAACCGGGACACCTTCTCGATATCCGAGGCCGGGTCGACGGCGATGGTGCCGCGGAAGTCCAGATCGGGAGCCTCGGCATGCTGCAGATTGGCGGCGCCCAGTGCCGCGTGACCGCCCTGTGAGACGCCGGTCAGCGCCCAGGTGCGCGACAGATCAGAATTGGCGGCACGTGCCGCACGGACCATATCGATGGTCGCGGTGGCCTCGGTGCGGATTTCCAGATACGGATGCGGGCCGGTATCGAAGCGGCCGAGCCCGAGGTAGTCGGGGGCGACGACGGCGAAGCCCTTGCCCAGGAAGTACTGCAGCACATGGTCTTCGGCGGCGCGGCTGACGTGGCTGGTGTCGGTCTGGCCGCCGCACCCGGGTCCGAGACCGGAGGTGCCGTGGTCGTAGGCCATGATCGGCCAGCCACCAGCCGGCGCCGTGCCGTTCGGGACGAAGAGCGCACCGCTCGCCTTGACCGCTTCACCATTGGACCGCGTGGTCCAGTAGTCGATGATCGAGCCGTTGGGCATGCCGCGGAAGCCGTCGGGTGCTGCGGTCGTCGCGATGACGGCGCCTGGTGTCTCCGCTTGGGCCGGTGATCCCGGCATTATCAGGAGCGCGCCCGCAGAAACTACGGACGCCGTGAAAACCCGCGTCCGCCAACCCGACAACCTCATCAGTCCTCCATAAACCCCGCCCCACAAACACATTGCGTGCGCGAATTAGCTTAGCCATTCAAACGACCGTCCAGTATGAGAAAACTCTGTGATCAGGCGACCGCTCATCGGCCATTGACGCCCGGTGAAACTTGTTCTAATTTCGCGCCATGCTGAGCAGATATGAAGGACGCCGAGTAATCGTCACCGGAGCCGGTTCCGGTATCGGCCAGGGCATCGCCCTGCGCCTCCTCTCCGAAGGCGCGCAGCTGGTCGCCGCCGACATCAACGACGCCGGGCTGACCGCCACCATCGAGGCCGCTCCCGCCGACCAGCGGGACCGGCTGCGCACCGTGCACCTGGACGTCTCCGATCCGGAGTCGGTGCACACCGCCACCGCCGAAGCCTTCGAAATCCTCGGCGGCCTCGACGTTCTGGTGAATGCCGCCGGCATCATGCGCGCCGGGCACACCCACGAGATGCCGGTGGAAGTCTGGAACCAGGTGCTCGCGGTGAACCTCACCGGCACCTTCCTGATGATCCAGTCCGCCATCCCGCAGCTCATCGAATCCACGCACG
The DNA here is from genome assembly GCF_025465275.1 of Nocardia sp. Lineage (GTDB taxonomy): Bacteria > Actinomycetota > Actinomycetes > Mycobacteriales > Mycobacteriaceae > Nocardia. Next base: position 11,645 of record NZ_JAODNK010000077.1, read on the forward strand.
GCGGCGTGATCGTCAACTTCTCCTCCACCGCGGCCTTCGGCTCCAACCCCTACATGGCCGCGTACGCCGCATCCAAGGCCGGCGTCAACGCGCTGACCCATTCCATCGCCCTCGAATACGTGAAGAAGGGCCTGCGCGCGGTGAATATCGTGCCGGGCGGCATCAGCACCGGCATCACCTCCGGGCTCTCCCTCCCCGCCGACGCCGACTGGTCCCTCATGGCCCGCCTCCCCGGCTGGATCGACGGCGGCGCCCTGGGCAAGCCGGAAGACATCGCCGGTGTGGTCGCCATGGTCGCCTCCGACGACGGCCGCTACATGACCGGCACCGAACTCCGCGTAGACGGCGGCGCACTGATGTAAGGGCTTCACACCCGCAAGGAAGGAAATTCGGGGGCCTAGCCTCCGAAACTCCTGCGGCACAACAGCAGTCCCACGCCCCGAGTTCGCGGCCCGCCCGGGTCTGGACTGCGGCTCCATAGACCTGCGCCTTGGAGCGGGGGAGCGAACAGGTGGAATTGAACCCCGGTCTTCATGTGGATTCCCCCCCATGTTCGCGGCCCGTCTCGTTCTGGACTGAGTGGAGCGGGGGAGCGAAGCGGAGGAGCGGAGGAGCGGAGGGAGGGAAGAACGAGACTTCCAGGGCCGCGAACCCGCCGCAGCGAAGCGGAGGCCAAAAATACAGCTAGCTGATGCCGAGGCGGCTGGTGCAGGCGGGCCAGGCGCCCCAGCCTTGGCGGGCGCGGGTTACCTCGGCGATGGCGATTTGTTCTTCGCGGGTGGCTAGGTCGGCGCGGGGGGCGTAGCGGGTGCCGCCCTGACGCTCCCAGGTGTTCTGGTCGAATTGGACGCCGCCGAAGAAGCCGTTGCCGGTATTGATCGCCCAGTTGCCGGTGGATTCGCATTTGGCGAGCGCGTCCCAGGTATTGCCGTCGCGGACGTCGGGGACTTCGGTGCCGGGCTTGGCGCCCTTGCGGATGGTCTTGGGCGCGGCGGGGACGATCACGTTGGAGTGGATCGGATCCCGGCCCGCCTCTTTGCCGTTCACGATGGATACCGCGAAGGTGACGTCCTGAGTGCCTGGTGTGCCCGGGTTTTCGACAATGGTCCGGCTCATATTGAGCGTGGGGTCGTCGATGACGTTCTCGGGCGGATCCAAAGGCACGCGCTCGGTGCGGTTTTCGACAACCTTGCGGGTGACCACGATTTTCATGCCGTCGGTGAGCGGGGTATCGGCGGCCGGTACGACAAAATCCTGATTGATGAGCGGCCGGCCCTGCACCTCCAGTAGCTGCCCGACGGTGGGAGCGGCCAGGCGTACCAGTGAAGCCGAGCTGCCGTTGTCGGCGAGCTCCACGGTGCGCGGATTGGTGATGAGCAACTGTGCGCCCACCAGCGGCAGCGGCGTCGGCCGCGAGGGCGAGGTGAAGACATCGCCGGGCAACTTCAGCTGCACGATCGCCTGGGCGACGGTGAGCGCGGTGGTCCAGGCCTTGGACGGCGTGCCGTCGGTGATGAGCGAGACCTCACGCGCCCGATTCAGCGTGATGGTGTCGCCGTCGTGGACTCGTGAACCGGCAGAAGGGGATACGTCGTCCCGCGAGCTGATGTCGTACCCGGCATCCTTGAGCACGCCGCGCACATTCAGGTACATGGTGCTGCGACTGCTGGATTGGCCGTCGATCACGACGGTGACGACCTTCTTGTTCATGATGGCCAGGCCCGCGCCGACTATGAGCGTGGCAAGCATCGCCGCGATAGCGCCGTACAGCAACGGCGAGCGCGACGAGTTGATCTTCGCCAAAGCGTTCACAGGAAATCCCGGCATGGTCACAGTACGATAACGAGGGGGTCAGCAATTGACAACCGATCCACCGGAACTGTGCGCATCGAAATTACGAACAGATATCGAGCCGCAGGTGAATCATGATCACGCAGCAGCATAGTGAGCCAAGCCACATCGGCATAGCCGGGGCCGCAATCAGATTCCGTACACCCGCCGGGCATTCGCCGTGGTGATCTTGGCCAGCGTCACCGGATCCTGTTCGCGAACGCCGGCCAGCGCGCGCACCGTATACGGCAGCACGTAGGACTCGTTCGGCGCACCCCGGAACGGATGCGGCGTGAGGAACGGCGCGTCCGTTTCGACCAGAATGTGGTCGTCGGGAACGAGTTTCGCGGCCTCCCGCAATTCATGGGCATTCTTGAAACTCACGGTGCCGGAGAAACTCAGCACGTACCCCTGGTCCACGCAGGCCTGCGCCATATTCGCGTCGGAGGAGAAGCAGTGGAAGATCACGGTTTCCGGCGCGCCCTCATCCAGCAGCACCGCCAGCAGGTCGTGATCGGCCTCACGATTGTGGATCATGAGCGGCTTGCGCAGCCGCTTGGCCAGGTCGATGTGCCAGCGGAAACCCTCGACCTGCTCCTCGATATCGGCACAGCCCTCCAGCTTTCCGGGCCAGTAGTAGTCGAGCCCGGTCTCACCGACAGCCACCACGCGCGGGTCGGCGGCGAGCCGTTCGAGCTCCGCCTTGGCCGCATCGTCCAGCGCATTGGCTCGGGTCGGGTGCAGTGCGACGGCCGCGTACACCCGCCGATCCCAGTGCGCGGCCCGTACGGCGAACTGCGCGGCGGCGAGGTCGTCGGCCACCGTCACCACCTCGCGCACACCGACCGCTTCGGCGCGATCCATAATGGCCGCAACCGATTCCGCATCGGTCGCCCCGCACGCATCCAGATGCGTATGCGCGTCGATGAGCGGCGCCAGCGGCTCCGGTGGCTCGGGCGCGGGCCGGCTGCTACTCATGGGCGATACCTGCCATGGGGATATTCACGCGAGCGACTCGGGGCACGCAGATTAGAGTAGACACACCATGAGTGCATCCGAACGCCCCGCCTTCTATGTCACCACGGCCATCGCCTACCCGAACGGCGCGCCGCACATCGGCCACGCCTACGAGTACATCTCCACCGATGCGCTGGCTCGCTTCAAGCGGCTCGACGGGTTCGATGTCTTCTTCATGACGGGCACCGACGAGCACGGCCAGAAGGTGCAGCAGGCCGCCAAGGCCGCCGGTGTTCCGGAGCACGAATACGCCTCCGGCAACTCCGATGTGTTCGAGCGCATGGACAAGGCCCTCGATATCTCGTTCGACCGGTTCATCCGGACCACCGACGAGGACCACCTCGCCGCGTCCGCCGCCATCTGGGAGCGGATGGTCGCCAATGGCGATATCTACCCGGACACCTACGCCGGCTGGTATTCGGTGCGCGACGAGGCCTTCTATACCGAGGAGGAGACCACCCTCCAGGCCGACGGCACCCGCATCTCCACCGATACCAAGACGCCGGTGGAGTGGACCGAGGAGTCGAACTACTTCTTCCGCCTGTCCAACTACCAGGACCGGCTGCTCGAACTGTACGAAACCAAGCCGGAATTCATCGCGCCCACGACTCGGCGCAATGAGATCGTCTCGTACGTGAAGGCCGGGCTGAAGGATCTGTCGATCTCCCGCACCACCTTCGACTGGGGTGTTCCGGTGCCCGGCGATCCGGCGCACGTCATGTACGTGTGGGTGGACGCGCTCACCAACTACCTCACCGGTGCGGGCTTCCCCGATACGGATTCGGCTGCCTTCCAGAAGTTCTGGCCGGCCGATCTGCACATCATCGGCAAGGACATCACCCGCTTCCACACCGTGTACTGGCCGGCGTTCCTGATGTCGGCCGGAATCGAGCTGCCCAAGCGCGTTTTCGTGCACGGGTTCCTCTACAACAAGGGCGAGAAGATGTCGAAGTCGACCGGCAATGTGGTCGATCCGACGGAGCTCGTCGATACCTACGGCCTGGATGCCGTGCGGTTCTTCCTGCTGCGCGAGATCTCCTACGGGCAGGACGGCTCGTACAGCCACGAGGGCATTGTCAGCCGGATCAATACCGATCTGGCCAATGAGTACGGCAATCTCGCGCAGCGCTGCCTGAAGATGGTCGCGCGCGATTTCGGCAGCATCGTTCCGGCCCCCGGTGATTTCACCGACGAGGACAAGGCGCTGCTGGAGATCGCGAACGGTCTGGCGGAGCGGGTGCGGGCCGAATTCGACCAGCAGCAGATCCATCTGGGCCTGGAGGAGCTGTGGATCGCCCTGCGCGAGACCAATCGCTATTTCTCCGCCCAGGCCCCGTGGACCCTCGCCAAGTCCGGCACGCCGGAGGATGTCGCCCGTGAGGGCACCATCCTCTACGTGACCATGGAAGTGCTGCGCATCGTGACGATCCTGGTTCAGCCGGTGATTCCGGCCTCCGCCGAGAAGATCCTGGATCTGCTCGGCCAGACCGGCCGCACCTTCGCCGATATCGCCACCGCGATCCAGCCGGGTACCGCCCTGCCGGAGCCGGAGGTCGTGTTCCCGAAGTACGTGGAGGCCAAGGTCTAGCCACAGCCTCGAATCATCCGACGGCCCTGAGCAATTCGCTCAGGGCCGTTGTTCGTCGTCGGACCTACCCGTCTTCCCGGCTGACTTGCGCTGAAGCGAAATCCACTGCCGCTCAGACAGTTTCATATGAAAGTAGGTGTTACCGAAAGTTACATCTCCAGGCCGCGTCGACCGAGGTGAAGTCCCTCACAGCCCCGACTGATAGGGCAATGCTCTCACCGGCGAAAACCTTTGCCGAACACCATGTCTCAGACAATGCGCGGCCATCCGTCCGGTCGCACCCATGGTTACCGTCGGGTAGCCTCAGCTCGTCACCGATTCAGATTGCAATTCTTCGCACTTTCAGGAGTCCCTGTGTCGCATTCTCGATTCGAGTCGATAGGCGCCTACCTGCCTTCGAAACGCGTCACCACCGAAGAGCTCGTCTCGCAATTGAAGGAGACCCCCGGCTTCGATCTCGAAAAAATCACAGGTGTTAAGGAAAGACGCTTCCGCGACACTACACCCGAAAACCACGAAGACTCGTACATTCTAGCAATGAATGCCGCTCAGGACTGTTTGTCCAGGTCACAGTATGCGGCAGCCGATCTCGATGTGATCATCTCCACCTCGATCACACGCAGCAAAGGCACGAAGATGTACATGCAGCCCTCCTTCGCCGGCGCTCTCGCCCGTGATCTCGGAGCGCGCGCCGACACCATTTCGTTCGACCTTTCCAATGCCTGCGCCGGAATGATGACCGGCACCTACATTCTCGATCGAATGATTCGGTCGGGTGCGGTGAAACGCGGCATGGTTGTGAGTGGTGAAGCAATTACACCGATCGCCGAAACCGCGGTCGAAGAAATCACGGAGAAATACGATCTGCAATTCGCGTCGCTCACCGTCGGCGATTCGGGCGCGGCCGTCATCATCGATGAGGCGGTCGACGACAACGACAAGATCCACTACATCGAACTGACCACCGCGTCGGAGTTCTCGCACCTGTGCCTGGGCATGCCCAGTGAAAAATCCCAGGGCGTCTCGCTGTACACCGACAACCGGAAGATGCACAACGAATCGCGCTTCCTGCTCTGGACCGACACCCAGGGCAATTTCATGGCGGATCGCGGCACCACGTTCGAGGACGAGGGCTTCGACTACATCATCCACCACCAGTTCGGCGCCGGCGCGATCCCGTTCATGAACGCGATTGCCGCACGCGAGTTCGGCGCACCGATGCCGCCGGACCTGAATGTGATCGAGAAGTACGGAAACACTTCCACCACTTCACATTTCATTGTGCTGCACGATCAGCTGAGCCAGCAGAACATCGCATCCGGATCCAAGGTCCTGATGGTCCCCGCCGCCTCCGGCGTCGTCGGGGGATTCCTGTCCACCACGATTTCATCTCTGAAGGTCTGACATGGGCGTGCGTATCAAATCCACCGGAATCAGCCGGGCCGGAGACACTTTCAGCATTGTCGAGCTCAGCGGAGCCGCTGCGCGCCAGAGCATGGAGCGGGCCGGGGTCCGCCCCGACCAGGTCGGCGTGCTGATCAATGCGGGCATCTTCCGCGACTCGAATACGGTCGAGCCGGCCGTGTCGGCGCTCATCCAGAAGGCCGCCGGCATCGGGCTCGACTATGTGAAGGAAGACCCACGGTCGTTCTCCTTCGACCTCATGAATGCCGGTGTCGGCGTGCTCAATGCGGTGCAGGTGGCGCAGTCCATTCTGGAGACCGGCAGTGCCGAGCACGTGCTCATCGTCTCCGGGGACACCCACCCGTCCATGAAGCGGGGTGCGGGAGATGACGAATTCCCTTACGCCACTTCGGGTGCCGCGCTGCTGCTGGAGCGCACCACCGAGCCCGACGGCTTCGGCAAGGTGCACACCGTCGCCGGTAGCGGCTCGCCCGCCATCGAGTCCTACGTGGATCTCAACACCATGGGTACGCGCGGTCGCGAACTCATGACCGTCATCCACGAACCCGATGCCGAGGACCGGCTGCTCGCCGTCGCCGCCGAGGCGGCCCGGCTGGCGCTGTCGGAAGCCGATCCGGAGCAGGCCGGCACCGCCCTGATCGCGTCCACCCCGACCGGCGCCTTCCCGGAGCGGCTCGCGGCCGAACTGGGTATCGCGCCGAACGCGGTCTTCGGACCCGATCTGTCCCAGGGTGATCCGCACACCGCGGCACTGCCGCTGGCCTACGACGCGGCGCTCGCGGACAAGGCACTGGACGCCTTCACCCACGTGCTGTTCGTCGCGGCCGGTGCGGGACCCTCGGCCGCGGCCGTCCTCTACCGGCTACCCGCCCCCGTCGGAGCCGCGGCGTGACGACCGCTACCTACTGGCAGGCCATCGACCGCTTCCGCGCGGTCGTGGCCGACCAGCCCGACCGGGAAGCGGTGATCTTCCCTGCCGGTACGACGGCGACCGGCCTGCCGGACTACCGCCACCTCACCTACCGCGAGCTCGACACCTGGTCCGATACCATCGGCGGCCATCTGGCCGCCGCGGGTGTCGGCCGCGGTACCCGCACCATCGTGCTGGTCCTGCCGAGCCCCGAGCTGTACGCGATCATGCTGGGGCTGTTGAAGATCGGCGCGGTCCCGGTGGTCATCGACCCCGGCATGGGCCTGCGCAAAATGCTCAACTGCCTGCGCGCCGCCGACGCCGAGGCGTTCATCGGCATCCCGCAGGCGCACGCCGCCCGCGTCCTGTTCAGCCGCTACTTCCGCGACGTGCGCGTGAAGATCACCGTCGGCCCCCGCTGGTTCTGGGGCGGCGAAACTCTGCAGAGCTGGGCCGCACCCGACGGCTCGGAAGCCACTGCGGCACATCCGAATACGGATACCTCAGTCCTGGACGAAGAGTCCGGTGCCACCCGCGATGTCCTGACCGCTGCTGCGGCCACACAGAGCGCGGTCGCGGCCGGTGCACCCGGCACAGCTGCGGACCAGCACGACGTCGAAGCGGCTGCCCTCGGCTTGGACAGCGAGGTCAGCACGCCCGCGACTCCGGGCGACGCCCTCGCGCCCACCACGAGCGCGGACGGCGGACTCGGTACGCTGCCTGCATCGGACGAAGCTGCCACCGGTCCGGTGACGGCACGAAACACGCGCGGCAGCAAGCCATCTCCTGCCGGGGCGATGAGCGTGCGCTTGCACGAATTGCTGACCGCGCTGGAACAGCATGCACCCGCGGGGCGGGGCGGGGCGGCAGTCGCCAAGGCCGCTGCGACCGCTGATCAGCTCGGGCCGGTCATAGGTTCGCGCCTGCGTACTCTGCGCTCCACCGCAGCGGGCACGCGAGCTCGCTGGGAGCGGCGGTCGCGCGGGGCGGGCACTGCCGCCCTCGGCGCGCGGGACACCGCTGCGCTCGGAGCGGGCGTACTGGCCGATCGGGTGCCCGCACCCGACGGAGAGCTGCTGCTCATCGCATTCACCACGGGCAGTACGGGTCCGGCCAAGGCGGTCGAGATGACGCACGGGAACCTTTCGGCCATGGTCGATCAGGTTGATGCGGCGCGCGGTCGCGTCGCACCGGATACGTCGCTGATCACGCTGCCGCTGGTGGGGATTCTGGACATGCTGCTCGGGGCGCGGTGTGTGCTGCCGCCACTGGTGCCCAGTCAGGTCGGGTCGACCGAGCCGGCGCATGTCGCGGATGCCATCAATCGGTTCGGGGTGCGGACCATGTTCGCCTCGCCCGCCGTATTGATCCCGCTGCTGCGGCATCTGGAGAGTTCCGGGACGGAACTTCCTACGCTGCACAGCATCTACTCCGGTGGCGCGCCGGTGCCGGACTGGTGCATTGCCGGGCTGCGCGAGGTGCTGCCCGCCGATGCCGAGGTGCATGCCGGATACGGCTCCACCGAGGCGCTGCCCATGTCGACCATCGAATCACGGGAACTGCTCGGCGGTTTGGTCGAGCGCGCCCATCACGGCGAAGGCACCTGCATCGGCCGCCCGGCCGAGGGTGTCCGGGCGCGACTGGTGGCCATTACCGATGATCCGATCAAGCTCTGGTCCGATGCCGAGGCCCGGGAGGCCGAGCTGGTCGCGACCCGCGGCATCGGCGAGCTCGTGGTGGCCGGGCCGAATGTGAGCACCCGGTACTACTGGCCGCGCGAGGCCAATCGCGCCGGCAAGATCACCGACGGCGATGTCGTCTGGCATCGCACCGGCGATCTGGCCTGGATCGACCAGGAGGGCCGAATCTGGTTCTGCGGGCGCAAGAGTCAGCGTGTGCACACCGCGGACGGACCCATGTTCTCGGTGCAGGTGGAGCAGGTCTTCAATACGCTGCCCGGCGTCGTGCGCACCGCGCTGGTGGGCGTCGGACCGCGCGGCGCGCAACAGCCGGTGCTGTGTGTGGAGGCCGAACCCGGCGCGGACACTGTGCTGCTGGCGGCGCAATTACGCACGCGGGCCACCGAATTCGAGGTGACGGCGCCGGTATCGACCTTCCTGTTCCATCCGAAGTTTCCGGTCGATATCCGCCACAATGCCAAGATCGGCCGCGAGCAGTTGTCCATCTGGGCGACCCAGCAGCTCGGAGAGGACAAGTAACGATGCTGAAACCGTCTGTGCTGCGGGCAATTCCGATTCTGGGCTGGTTGTACCTGGCCGCCGGGCTGATCGCAGCGCTCACCGATCGCGCACCGGCCAACCGGCTACTGCGCGCCATCTGGTGGATCGACGTCTTCCTGAGCACCGTGGTGCACGCGGCGCAGATCCCGGCCGCACTGCGCGCCGCGGCAGACACCGATCGATCCCCCGTGGAAACAGCCGTGCTGACCCAGATCTTCGGGGCCACATGGTGGAAGACTCAGGAGGCGGCCTGATGCCCGCATCGAGCAATAATATGAAGGCGCTGGTCACCGGCGCGTCCGGCTTCCTCGGCGGGGCGATCGTGCGCCGCCTGGTGCGGGACGGGCAGTACGAGGTGGTGATCCTCGCGCGCGCCACCAGCAATCTGCGTGATCTCGGCGATGTCATCGACCAGGTGGAGGTCGTCACCGGCGACCTCACCGACGCGGCCTCCCTGGATTCCGCGACCAAGGGCATCGATGTGGTGTTCCACAGCGCCGCCCGGGTCGACGAGCGCGGCACCCGCGCCCAGTTCGTGGCCGAGAACCTCACGGCCACCGAACATCTGCTGAAGTCCGCCAGTCGCAACGGCGCCTCCCGCTTCGTCTTCATCTCCAGCCCCAGCGCGCTCATGGATCGCGACGGCGGCGACCAGATCGATATCGACGAATCGGTGCCGTATCCGAGCCGCTACCTGAACCTCTACTCGGAGACCAAGGCCGCCGCGGAACGCGCTGTGCTGGCGGCGAATTCGCCGGGCTTCTCGACCTGTGCACTGCGGCCGCGCGCCATCTGGGGTGCGGGCGACCGGTCGGGGCCGATCGTGCGGCTGCTGAGCCGTGCCGCCGCGGGCAGCCTGCCGGATCTGTCGTTCGGCAAGGACGTCTACGCCTCGCTGTGCCACGTCGAGAATATCGCCGCCGCCGGCGTCTGGGCGGCAGCCACCGAAAAGTCCGGTGGCAAGGCGTATTTCATCGCCGACGGCGAGCAGACGAATGTGTGGGGTTTCCTCGGTGAGGTCGCGACCGACCTCGGTTACGAGCCGCCCAGCCGGCAACCCAACCCGCGTGTGCTGAATGCGGCGGTATCGATCATCGACACCATCTGGCGCATTCCGGCGGTCGCCACCCGCTGGTCACCGCCGCTCTCACGGTATGTGGTCGCCCTGATGACCCGCACGGCCACCTACGACACCGGCGCCGCCACCAGGGATTTCGGGTACCGGCCGGTCATGGATCGCGAAACCGGGCTCACCAATTTCCTGGCCTGGCTCGAAACCCAGGGCGGCATTGTCGAATTGACCAAAGACCTGCGGTAATTCGCGGTCACCCATGCAGGAGACGCACGTATGAGCACCTTCCGCCGCCCCATCTCCCCCACCGAGCTGATGTACTTCCCCATGCGGGAACTGGCTCCCCCGTTCCTCATGCAACTGGCCATCGAGGGCACCGGCGGCCTGGACGCGGAGGAATTGCGGCGTGCCGTAGCCGTTGCGTCCGAGGCGAATCCGGGTGCGCGGCTGGTCCGCGAAGGTAAGTACTGGGTGGACAGCGGGCTGGCCCCCGCCGTGCGGGCGGTGCCTCATGCGCTGGAATACCCTGCGCTGGAGGCTGATCCGGTGCTGAACAGCCCGATCGGGCCGACGCCGGAGTCCACCACCGAGGTGCTGCTGCTGACCGCTGATCCGGTCACCGTGATATTCCGGGTGTTCCACGGCGTCATGGACGGTATGGGCATGGTCATGTGGGCCACCGATGTGCTGCGGGTGCTGCGCGGCCAGGAACCGATCGGTGCGGCCGACCCGATTGCCGACGAGGAATTGGTGCGCAAGGTCGGCGCGCCGGGCCGTCCCGCGCTCATGCTGCCGCGCTGGCGCTCGGCGCTCGGCACCGGCCGCCAGGATACGGGCCAGCCGCGACACCTGTTGCGCCACCGCACCATCAATGCCACCGGCCCCGGCGCCATGGTGCGCGTCGCCGCCATCCTGGCCGATGAGGGTGGGCCGGTCTCGCGCATCATGATCCCTGTCGACCTGCGCCGCCACGATCCGGAACTGCGCTCCACCGGCAATCTGGCACTGCCGCTGTTCCTGGATGCCAGCCCCGGCGCGGACTGGAAGCAGCTCAACGCGGACAAGAAGATCGGGCTGCAGGAACGCCGCGAACTCAACCAGATGGAAGCCGCGCGGCTCTCCAATGTGCCGCCCGCCGCCGGTAAGGTCCTGCTGCGCTCGCTCAACTGGGCTGGCGCCCGACTGGGCCGAAACCTGGCCTCCGCCACCGTCTCCCATATGGGCCGCTACAACTTCGAGGAAATGGCCGTCCCCGGCTTCACCCCAACGTCGGTCCGCGTCCTCCCCCAGCACAGCGTCGCCATGCCCCTGCTCTTCGGCCTCACCGAAGGCGGCGGCCGCACCGAACTCACGGTCTCCGCCCGCAGCGGCCGCGGCATCCCCGCCCGCCTCGACGCCCTCCTGGACCGCATAGTCACCACCCTGGAAACCGAATTCGCCCCCTCGGATTCGGCCGCGTCATGACCTCCCCCGCGCTCCTATCCGGAGTCTCCAGCACCGAACAGCCCGTATCGGTATCGCACAGCGCTGATAGAGGCTGTTCGACCCCGACAGGGGCTGCCCGATCGCATCGGGCGACCGTCACCCCGGCGAGAGGTGTGCACGCCGGGATGATGCGGGGCGCTTCGGCCGGTATGCGCGGGCGGACCGCATGATTACGGCGTGGGCGCGGGTCGTGGTGGGGCGGCCGAAGACTGTGCTGGTGGTGGCGGTGTTGTTCGCACTGGCATGCGGGCTGTTCGCCACCGGGCTGGCCGGCAAGGTCAGTGCGGCCGGGTATACCGATCCGGGGAGTGAATCCAGTGCGGTCGACGACTGGGTGAAACAGGCTGTGGGGCCGCAGAATCCGGATGTGGTGGCGATTTACACCGCGCCCGAGGGGCAGACGCTGGCCGATATCGTGCCGCAGGTGCAGGCGGCGGTCGCGAAGGTCGATCCGAAGTTGCTGGATCGGCCGGTCGAAACCTATTGGAACAGTGCACGATCGCAGTATCTGCGCTCCGCCGATGGGCGGGAGGCGGTGGCCGTGGTGTTCGCGGCCGGCGACGAAAACCATCGCATTGCGGTGTATCCCGAGATCGCGGACGCACTGCGGGTGCCGGGCGTCCAGACCAAGATGACCGGGTACAGCGCGCTCGCACAGGCCATCAGCGATCAGTCCCGGCACGATCTGATTGTCGCCGAATCGATTTCGATTCCGCTCACCGCGCTGGTCTTGGTGCTCGTCTTCGGCGGCATAGTGGCGGCCTCGCTGCCGGTGATCGTCGGCTCGCTCGCGGTCATCGGTGCGCTCGGCGCCGTGGGCATCATCGCCCAATTCACCGAAGTCAGTGTGTTCGCGATGAATGTCGTCTCGCTGCTCGGGCTCGGATTGGCCATCGACTACGGGCTTTTCGTGGTCGGACGATTCCGTGAGGAACTCGCTCAGGGTCGTTCCACGGAAGCGGCCGTCACCCGCGCGCTCGAGTCCGCGGGCCGCACCGTGCTGTTCTCCGCGGTCCTGCTGATGTGCGCCTTCGCGGGCACCTTCGTCTTCCCGCAAGCAGTGCTGCGCTCACTCGGATTCGGCGCCATCGCGGCCGTCGGCCTGGCCGCGTTGCTGTCGGTGACCGCACTCCCGGCCGCACTTGCCCTGCTCGGTCCCCGCATCAGCACATGGAGCTGGCGCGCAGACGCTTTCGAACGGTCCGAGGAACGCGCACAGCGGTTCTGGGGCCGCGTAGTCACCGCTGTTATGCGCCGCCCCGGCTCGGTCGCCATTGCGGTCGGCGCACTGCTGCTGGTGCTGGCCTCCCCGCTGACCGGCGTCCGGCTCGGCGATATCGACCACACCGCACTGCCCGCGGGCAATGAAACCCGCACGGCCGTAGAGGAATTGTCGGCCCGCTTCCCCGCCGCGAACAGCGGTGCGACCGTGCTGGTCCGCGAATCCGACAGCAGCGCACCGACTCCCACCGCCATCAGCACAGCACTGCGTGAACTGGGCGCGGTGCAGGGCGTCAAACAGGCCCTGCATCTGGAAACCCACGACAATGTCGCCATTATTCACACGGTGCTGGTCGCACCGGACCGGTCACCGGCAGCGCAGGAGACGGTGCACCGCCTGCGCGACCTGCAACTCGACGGCCTCGCGCTACAGGTCGGCGGCGAAAGTGCCGCCACCGCAGACAGTGTCACGGCGGTGCTGTCCAATCTCCCGCTGATGATCACCGTCATGGTGCTCGCCACCCTGCTCATGCTCGGCCTCGCGTTCCGGTCCGTAGTACTGCCGGTCAAAGCGGTCCTCATGGCCTTCCTCAGCCTGGCCGCCACCTTCGGCATACTCACCTGGATCTTCGACAAAGGTCACCTCGCAGGCATCCTGGGCGTGAGCGTCGGCCCGGTATCGGCCAGCATGATGGTCCTGATCATCGCCGTGGTCTTCGGCCTCTCCACCGACTACGAGGTCTTCCTGCTCTCCCGCATGGCGGAAGCCCACGAAGCCGGAGCCGACACCGAGGAATCGGTCCGCACCGGCACCGTCCAAACGGCCCGCGTAATCACCGCAGCCGCAGCCCTTCTCGTCCTCATCACCGGAGCCTTCACTCTCTCCCCCCTCACCCCGATGCGCGTCCTCGGCCTGGGCATGGTGATCGCCCTGATCATCGACGCCACCCTGGTCCGCATGCTCCTGGTCCCGGCCCTGGTGAAGCTCATGGGCCCCGCCAACTGGTGGACGCCGACGCACACAAGAGTAAAACCGTTGCCGCACAACCAGTTCGACTCCGAAACCGCCCTTCCCCAAGACACCCGGAGCGGGTAAGCCCCCGTCATCTCGGCATGTTTTCGGCCGGGATCCACACTTGCTACGTGGATCCCGGCCGAAAGCGCACCGGGATGACGGAGGACGAGCGCACCGGGATGACGGAGTTTGCGCTCGCAGATCAGCGGTGAGTCAGTCGGCGGTGCGGGCGGAAAGAACGGCGTCGTAGAGTTCGCGGCGGGAAGCGCCGGTGGCGGCGGACACCTCGGCACAGGCGTCTTTGAGGCGCAGCCCGCCGGAGATCAGGGCCTCGACCTGGCTCACCAGGTCGGCGGGTTCCTCCGAAACCGGTTGCGAGCCTTCGAGAACCACGGTGATCTCGCCCCGCGCACCCTCGATGGCCCAGGCGGCCAGCTCGGCCAGGGTGCCGCGGCGAACCTCCTCGTAGGTCTTGGTGAGTTCGCGGCAGACCGCGGCGCGGCGGGCGGGGCCGAGGATCTCGACCGCGTCGGCCAGGCAATCGGCGAGGCGGTGCGGGGCCTCGAAGAAGGCGACCGCGCGCTGTTCCGAGGCCAGCGTCCGGAACCATTCCTTGCGCTGGCCGGATTTGCGGGGAGCGAAACCGTCGAAGCAGAAGCGTTCGACCGGGAGGCCCGACAGCGCGAGTGCGGTGGTGACCGCCGAGGGACCCGGCAGGCAGGTGATGGGCAGGCCGCGCTCCACGCAGGCGGCGACCATGGTGTAGCCCGGATCGCTGACCGAGGGCATGCCCGCATCGGTGACCAGCAGCACGGTGCGACCGGCGCCGATCTCGTCCAGCAGCATGGGAATCCGGGCCGTCTCCACGTGATCGTAGAAACTCACCACGCGTCCGGTGATCTCCACTTCGAGCGCCTTGGCGAGCGAACGGGTGCGGCGGGTGTCCTCGGCGGCGACGATATCCGCCGAGCCGAGCGCGTCCCGCAGTCGCTGCGAGGCGTCACCGATATCGCCCATCGGGGTCGCCGCGAGCACCAGTCGTCCGGCCGCGATCGGCTCGCCGCTCATTGCACTCCTGTTCGTAGATGGACCCCCATGGACCCCCATGGACCCGGCCGCATCAACCCTGCGGCTGCCGCGTACGCCTCCGGCGATCCGGCACCGTGCCAGCATACGGGCGCGGCCGGGCGCCTCCGCCGGACCGACCAGCCGTCGGGGCGGACCTGAGGCCGTCTACCGCCTAACATCAACGGCGTGACCCAGGTGACCGACGCGCGACCGCCAGCTACGGAGGCGGGGGTGGCGCTGTCCAGCCCGGCGCCGCTGCGACCCTCACCGGATTTCGGGCCCACCGACCGGGCCCGCGGATGGGTGGTCACGCTCTTCCTCACGGCCGTGGCCGGACTCACCCGCTTCATCCAGCTGGGCTATCCGACCGACGGCAAGACACCCGTCTTCGACGAGAAGCATTACGCGCCGCAGGCCTGGCAGATCCTCACCGGCGGCGGCATCGAGGACAACCCGGGCTACGGGCTGGTGGTGCACCCACCGGTCGGCAAGGACATGATCGCCCTGGGCGAGGCCATCTTCGGCTATACCGGCTGGGGCTGGCGGTTCTCGGCGGCCGTCTGCGGAACCCTGCTGGTGTTCTTGGTGATTCGCATAACCCGGCGCATGACCCGATCCACGCTGATCGGCGCGTTCGCCGGCATTCTGCTCATTGCCGACGGCGTCAGCTTCGTCTCCTCCCGGCTCGGGATGCTCGATATCTTCCAGGCCATCTTTGTGCTCGGCGCGTTCGGCTGCCTCATCGTGGACCGCGACGAAATGCGGGCCCGCATCGCCCTGGTCTATGCCGAGGGACGCATCGACGACAGCGAGTACGGACCCCGCTTCGGTGTGCGCTGGTGGCGTTTCGGTGCGGGCATCCTGCTCGGGCTGGCCTGCGGAACCAAATGGTCCGGCATGTATTTCGTGGCCGCCTTCGCCGTCATGAGCGTCGCCTTCGACCTGGCCGCCCGGCGCGGCTACCGGGTGCGGCGGCCGTGGGCCGGCACGGCGATCCGGGATGCCGGGCCCGCCTTCTGGGCACTCGTGGTGATGCCGTTCCTGGTCTACATGGGCACCTTCTGGGCCTGGTTCGCCAATGAGACCAGCTACGACCGGTACGCGGTCGGCGTCCGTGTGGGCCGCGACGGCGCCTTCGACTGGGTGCCGACCGCGCTGCGCTCGCTCTGGTACTACGGCGGCGAGGTGCTGACCTTCCACGAGGGCCTCACCAATTCCGCGGGCAATCACCATCCGTGGGAATCGAAGCCGTGGACCTGGCCGATGGGCTTGCGGCCCATGCTCTACTACTACGCCGACAACGGCGTGGGCGGCTGCGGGCAAGCGGTATGCGTGAAAGCCGTCATGCTGATCGGCACACCCGCGCTCTGGTGGGTGGCATTCCCGATGCTGGGCTGGGCGCTGTGGCGCAGCTTCGTGCGGCGCGACTGGCGGTACGCGGCCATGCTGGTCGGATACTCCGCCGGACTGCTGCCGTGGTTCCTGCAGCTGGACCGCCAGATGTACTTCTTCTACGCCGTCCCGATGGCGCCCTTCCTGACCATGGGCGTCGCGCTCGTGCTCGGCGATGTCCTCGGCCACGCCCCACCGAGCGGGCGGCGACTATCGGGCGCACCCGGCTGGCAACATCTGGCGCCGCAGAGCGAACGGCAGGGCCTCGGATTGCTGCTGGTCTGCCTGTATGTGGCGCTGGTCATCGCCAATTTCATCTGGCTCTGGCCGATTCTGACGGGCATGCCGATCACCTCGGGCAGCTGGCACGACCACCTGTGGTTACCCAGCTGGCGATAGTCGTCATCCCGGCATGTTTTCGGCCGGGATCCACGCTCACATCCGGATCTCGCCCAGCGCCGCACGGAGATAACGCACTGCCGCTTCGTCATCCAGGCCGAGCCGCCGGATCACCGCCACGTATTCGGTGGCGGCGCGTCCGGCCACATCCCGGGTCGGATCACCCGATGATGCGATGAAAGAGCCCAGGCGGCCGCGGGTTTCGAGCACGCCGTCCTGCTCGAGTTCGCGGTAGGCGCGCGCCACCGTATTGGGTGCGAGCGTCAGCTGCGCCGCCAGGGCGCGCACGGTGGGGATCTTGGTCCCGGCGGCGAGCTCCCCGGATCGCACCCGGGCGACAATGCCCTGTCGCAGCTGTTCGTACGGTGGAACCGTCGAATGGTGGTCAACCGGGATGTCGAGCATGGTTTTTCACACCTCGTCACGCGACAGCGGGCAGGACAGGCAGCGCGGACCGCCTCGGCCGGAACCCAATTCGGAACCCGGGATGGCCAGTACCTCGATACCGGCGTCGGCCAGCCGCGCATTGGTCATCTCATTGCGTTCGTAGGCGACGACCACACCGGGCGCGAGCGCCAGCGTGTTGTTGCCGTCGTCCCACTGTTCCCGTTCGGCGGCAACACCATCCAGGCCGGTATCGATAACTCGCAGCTCACCGATGCCCATGGCCTTCGCCGCGGCCGGCAGGAAGGGGTCCGGTCCCAGCATTTGCACCGTCCCGTCCACCTCCTTGCGAATGGTGAACGCACACAGGGAATCCTGCAGATTCGGGTACATGACCATGGCATCGGTGTCGACCATCGTGCACACCGTGTCCAGATGCATGGTGGCGCGGGTCTGCGCGATCGGCACCGCCAGCACGGTATGCGCGAGATCGTCCTCGAAGAGACTGCGTGCCAAGGCTTCCGCACCGGCGGGCGTGGTGCGCTCCCCCACCCCGACCGCCACCACACCCTTGGCCAGCAGCAGCACATCGCCGCCCTCGATAGGCGCGGTATGCGATTCGTAGGCCCGCCGCACCCCCAGGAAGCGCGGGTGGAAGGCGTAGATGAGATCGGTCAGCGAGGTCTCCCGCGCCCGGGCGGGCAGCGCGAGCGAGGTGATGGCCACCCGCGGGCCGACCCAGAACGAGGAGTCCCTGGTGAACAGCAGATTCGGCAGCGGGTCGATGACAAAATCGTGCCCGTGGTGCATGCGCACCACCAGCGAGGTGTGATCGGGCCCGAAGGGCAGCTCATCGAAGGTCATACCCGCCATCAGCAGCTGCGCCAGATCCGGCGCGGGCACCGTGCGCAGGTAGGCCGCCAGCTCGTCGGCGAGCGCATGCCCCAGCCGCCGCGCGTCCACCGCACCGGAGATGCCCTGTATCCGGGCCGCTCCACTGACCGCGATGGTCTCGGTGAGCAGATCGGCCAGCAGCAACACCTCGACCCCGCGCTCGCGCAACACCCCGGCGAAGATGTCGTGCTCCTGCTGCGCCCGCTCCACCCACGGGATGGCGTCGAAGAGCAATTGATCATTGTTGCGAGGGGTGAGCCGGCGCAGTTCGTCACCCGGCCGGTGCAGCAGCACCGTGCGCAGTGCGCCGACTTCCGAAGTCACGGAAAACGGTCGCGCCGTGGGCGCAGCCTTTGTTCCCATATCCTGACGGTAGTTCCCCGCGGCACAGAAGGCATGCAATTCGCGCGCGGGAAAAACCTCGACTAACCTTCAGGTATGCAGACCGCGTCATGGCAGGCGAAGGAATTGACGCCGGGCCAACTGGCACAACGCGCCGGAGTTACGGTGTCCGCCTTGCATTTCTACGAACGTGAGGGCTTGATCACAGCCCGCCGGACGAGCGGCAATCAACGCCGCTACCCCCGGGAAACCCTGCGCCGGGTGGCCTTCATCCGCATCTCACAGCGTGTCGGGATTCCGCTCGGCGAAATCCGGCAGGCCCTCGACAATCTGCCCGACGGCCGTAACCCCACCCGCCGCGATTGGGAGGCGCTGTCGACGGCGTGGCGGTCCGATCTCGACGAGCGCATCGAACAATTGATTCGCCTGCGCGACAGCCTGACCGGCTGCATCGGCTGCGGCTGCCTGTCCCTGGGGACCTGCAAAATCGTCAATGCCCACGACCACCTCGGTGACGAGGGTCCGGGCGCACGCGTGCTGGACGTCCACGCCGTGGAATCCTGCACCAAGGAACAGGGCTGCGAACTGCCGCTGGCGGAAACTTCCTGAACCCTCAGGCCTCCGGCGGGACCTCGGTGAGCTCCGGCTTCGGGGCCTTCACGAGCTCCGGCTTCGACACGGGCTTCGTGAGCTCCGGGCGCGGCAGGAACGTCGTGAACAAATCATTGGCGCGGCGCATGGCGAACTCGTACGGCCAGGCGAACTTGCGCACCCACCAGTAACCGAACCGAATATCGAACTGGGTGTGAATCAGATACCGGCCCTTCTGCACTCCCGTGAGAATCGACTGCGCCACCTCGTCCGGATTCTTGGCGTGCCGCCGGAAACGATTGATCCACGCCTGGATTCGCGGATCGTCCCGATCCACGCCGACAATATCCACGCTCTGCACCAGCGGAGTGTCCACCGCACCCGGCACCACCAGGTGCACGGAGATATCGTGCCGCTCCAGATCGAACCGCAGCACCTCGGAGACCCCGCGCAGCCCGAACTTGCTGGCGCTGTAGGCCGCATGCCACGGGAAGGCCATCAGCCCGGCCGCCGAGGACACATTCACCAGCGCCCCGCCGCGTCCGGCCTTGATCATCGGCGGTACAAAATTCTCGATCACGTGGATGGGACCCATGAGGTTCACATCCACCATGCGCTTCCAGTGCTTGTGCTCGAGGTTCTCGACCGTGCCCCAGGTCGAGACGCCCGCGATATTCATCACCACATCGAGCGCACCGACCTGCTCGTGCACCTGTCTCGCGAAGGCGGTGACGGCGTCGTAATCGCTGATATCGAGGGCCTGCGCGTAGTCGACGACCCCGCCCGCGGCGCGGATCTCCGCGACCGCCGAATCCAGGCCGTCGGAATTCACGTCCGTCAGGACCAGCTGCGCACCGCTACGGGCCGCGGCCAGGGCGGTGGAGCGCCCGATGCCGCTGGCAGCTCCGGTGATCAGAGTCTTCTTGCCGCTGAAGCTTCGCTCGCGCACGCCGGTCCACATCCCTTGATCGCCCCTTTAGTCCACGAACGTACTACGCGCTCAGGTGCGCTCGCGAGCAGCGCGTCCCACCGACTGCGCCCCTATTTTCAGGGGGTACCCATCCGCCCGGTACCCGGTAGATCCAGGTCGAGGGCGATTCGCCCGGCCGCCAGATGCTTCTCCACCTCGTCGGCGGGCATGGGTCGCGCGATCAGAAATCCCTGCGCACGATAGCACCCGAGGGCCACCAGGGTGCGGGCCGCGACGGTCGTTTCCACACCCTCGCCCACCACCCCGAGACCGAACGAACCGGCCAGTCCGACAATCGATTTCACAATGGCTAGGTCGTCCGCGCTGGCGCCCAGGCGCTGCACGAAACCCCGGTCGATCTTGACCGCGTCGACCGGGAGCGCCTTGAGATGCGAAAGCGAGGAATAGCCGGTACCGAAGTCGTCGATGGCGATCTGCACACCCATGCGCTTGAGGCCGCGCAGCGTCACCTGGGTGCGCGCGAGATCCTGCACCACCACATGTTCGGTGATCTCCAGGCAGACCGAACTGCCGTCGATGCCGAAGCGCCGCAGAATCCCCTCCATGGTCTCCACGAAGTCGAGACTCACCAGCTGCACCGGCGACACATTGATACGAATGACCACGCTGGAGGCCAACCCGCGCCGACGCCACGACGCGAACTGCTCGCAGGCCGTGCGAATCACCCAGCGCCCCAGCTCACCGGCGAGATTGGTGGCTTCCGCGACCCCGACGAACGCTCCCGGCGGCAGCAGTCCACGGGTCGGATGCTGCCAGCGCACCAGCGCTTCCAGGGCCACCACCCGGCCGGTGCGTAGATCGACTTCCGGCTGGTAGTGCAGGATCAGCGAGCCGTCCGACACCGCGCCGCGCAGGTTCAGCTCGACATCGTCCTGCAGTTCGAACTGGGCGCGCATGGCATCGGTGAAGACCGCGACGCCGTTGCCGCCGCTCGACTTCGCCGACAGCAGTGCGTGATCGGCGCGGCGCAGCACATCGGCAACCGTGGTCTCCCCCGGAATGCCCACGGCCACACCGACACTCGCGCCGCGGCTAACCGTCTCCCCGCCGACCGTCACCCGGCGGGCGATCAGCTGCTGAATACGCGTGGCCTCCAGATCGGCCGCGCCGGCATCCATCGGCTTGGCCGGGACAATGACGAACTCGTCGCCGCCCAGCCGCGCGATCATGTCGCCGGGATCGAGGTGATCACGCAGCCGCGTAGCCAGCGTGCGAATGAAATTGTCCCCGGCCGTATGCCCGAGGAAGTCATTGAGCGCCTTGAGCCGATCCAGATCCAGGAAGAACGCCGCCACCGGACCGGGAGCTCCGGTCCGCAGCCGCTCCTCCATATGCTCGAGCAGCGCGCGCCGGTTGGCCAGCCCGGTCAGGTCGTCGTGCATGGCGATATAGCGCAGCCGCTCCTCGGCCACCACGCGTGCCTGCAGCTGGGCGAACAGCGCGGCAATCGCCTTGAGCACATTGAGCTCTCGCGTACTCCATTCGCGATCGCCCTCCTTGACGAAACCGAGCACACCGGTCGATTCGCCGCGCGATACCAGCGGCACACACGCCATCGACACCTGCGGAATCCCGGAGGACAGGTGGATCGTGTGCTGATAGTCGGCATGTTCGGGGATCGGCCGCACGATCAGCGGCTCGGTGGCGTTCTCCAGCTTCGCGAACACCGAGTCGGCGCGATCGAAGTAGGTGACGCGCAGTGGGTCCGGTTCGATGGTGACCGAACGGCTCGGCCACTCCGCAATGAGCACGGAGGCGCGTCGTTCCCGGTCGGTGTGGCGCAGGTAGCTGAAGTCCACATCGAAATGCTCGACGAGCCAGGACAGCACGCGCTCACTCGCCGCCACCATCGTGGTGGCGTCGACACCCATCAACTCGGAGGCAACCTGGGTTACCAGTGAGTCGAGCGTCTGCCGAGGCACCTTGTCTCCGATCCCATCAGCG
>NZ_JAODNK010000083.1 GCF_025465275.1 Nocardia sp.
CGCCCCCGGACGTACCGCCCCCCGGACGTACCGCCCCCCGGACGTACCGCCCCCCGGACGTACCGCCCCCCGGACGTACCGCCCCCCGGACGTACCGCCCCCCGGACGTACCGCCCCCCGACCGTCCCCCGGGCGTACCTCCCCGTTCCGGGCGGCGGTTGCTCTCGTGGTCCCCGGCATACCGCCCTCGCGGCTTCCGGCGTACCGGCGCCTCGCCATTCTCGCGGTCGGGACGTCCCCGTCATCCCGGCATGCTTGTGGCCGGGATCCACACAGGCCGCGCAGCAGCGGGTTTCGGTGGATTTCGGCCACGAGTTTGGCGTCAGATGCGGGCGCCCTTGGCGCGGTTGCATGCGCGACAGAGGATTTGGAGGTTCGGGGCGCTGGTTGCACCGCCTCGGCTGAGGGGGATTATGTGGTCGAATTCCAGGTAGTGGCTGTCGCCGCATTCCACGCATTTGCCGCCGTCACGCTGCCAGACCTGCGCTTTGATATCCTGGCCGATGGTGCGGGTGTCCCGGCGGCCGGGAGTGAGGGCGAGGCGTTTGGCTACCCTTAGCGCGCCCTCCATGGTGGCGGCCACGTGATCCGGGTCGGCGACTTCGAAGATCGCGCCACCGCGCGCCGACGTGGCGGCCACCTCCACCCTGCCGCTCTCGGCGACCACCGAAACCACACGCGTCCAAGGCATTTCGGTGCCCGTGTCCGGGCCGGTGAAGCGGAGCTTCTTATTGCTGCAGATCAAGCGGCCCTCGGTGAGCTTCGGGCCGCGCGAGAGCTGGCGGATATGGATGGCGGCGACATTCAGGTGCAGCTGTTCGGCGGGGTCCAGATGCAGGCCCGCCGCGCCGAGCACCGGCAGCTCGCCCGCGCGCAGACGCGTGAGCATGCGGCCGCGCTGCATACGGCGGCGCAGATCCTCGATGAGCGGACCGTCCAGGGTCAGCACCGTGACGGCAGCGTCGAAGGCGTCCATTTCCTGCTGGTCGATGCTGCCGTCCGCAAAAGCGAAGGCCACCAGGCGCTCCACATGATCGTGCGCGACCGGCCGGAGCGCCGATCGGGCGGGGATCGCGTCGATGCGCTGATAGCGCAGCCCCGCCCACAATGCATCCCAGTCGTCGCCCTGCGGTCCGGTGGTGCGCAGGACCCGCTCGGCGCGGCCGCGCCAGGACGACAGATAGTGATCGACCTGATCCGTGCACTCACGGCAGAGTGCGGGGCCGCCGAATACGCGCCAGCGACGCGGCCGTCCGCAACGCGGGCAATGCCGGGCATCGGCGGTCACCCGCTCACGGGTGGCCGCGGTCCACTCCGCACCGTCCCACCAGCGCAGCACCCCGCCGTCCTCGGGATCCGGATGCCAGTCCGCACGTTCGGGATCCGGCGGCAACTGTGGCGGCACCGGGGGGACTTCGCGCTCGATCGAGAACCCACGCCGCACCGGCCGCGACTGCGCGTCTCCGAGTGCCCGCCCGGCTGCGCCGCGTGCCTGCTCGTTCGCGCCGAGCGACTGTCCGTTGGCACGTGGCGTCTGCTCGTTCGCGCCGAGCGACTGTCCGTTGGCACGTGGCGTCTGCTCGTTCGCGCCGAGCGACTGTCCGTTGGCACGGGGCGTCTGCTCGTTCGCGCCGAGCGACTGTCCGTTGGCACGTGGCGTCTGCTCGTTCGCGCCGAGCGACTGTCCGTTGGCACGGGGCGTCTGCCCGTTCGCGCCGAGCAGCTGTCCGTTGGCACCGGGCACTTGTCCGTTGGCACCGGGCGGTTGTCCGTTCGCGCCGGGCGGTTGCCGATCCGGGCCGATTGCCTGCGGCGGCGGATCGACGTTTCCGGGATCGTCGACCCGCACCCCGAATTCGGTGACGACGCCGCTCAATCCTGTCGTCCAGCCCTGCCCTGCGGCACGGAACCGCCATTGGCCGTCGCTGCGATAGAACTCCCCGAACATCATGGCCGGCACCGGTTCGGCGGCGACCTCGAACCAGGCTACCGGCCGATTGTGGTCGAACACCGTGAGGATCAGCCCCGGCACCTCCGCGAAGGAGCTCGCCACCGAACCGGTGACCACAATGCGCTCGACCTCGGATTCGGTGCGCGGCAGCGACACCGAGAGGCGCGCGGTGCCGGGCGCGGGCTCGGGATCCACCGTCACGGCCTGGGAGACGTGCCGGGGATTGTTGAAGAAGACGAAATCCCGATCCGATCTGACCCGCCCGGCGTTCGACAGCAGCAAGGCGTGCGCATCGACCTCGTGATCGGACTGCCACGAAAGGACAACCGTCAGAAGCGATGTCGGGACCGGTGCATGGCCACCCTCGGTGAGTTTCATTGTGATCGAACTATGCCACGCGGCTACGACACCCTCCGCCGCCCGGAAAACCACCCGGTCCGACACGTGATCTACGTGGTACCGAACCTGCGGCCGTAGTCCCGAACCTGCGGCACAGTGGAATTATGACCACACCCAAGGGCCGCCAACCACCGCGCGGCAAACCCCAGCCCCCGCGCGTCCCGACCGTCGGTGACGTACTCGCCGCCGCCCAGGCCGCCGTGGACGCCGCCCAGGCTGCGGCCGGCCAAGCCCTCGACTCCGCCCAATTGACCGCGACCCAGGCCTTCGACACCGCCGTCCGCCTCCCACCGGCCTCCATCCAGCTGGCCGCCCAACTACCCGACCTCATCGAAAACCTCACCACCGCAGTCGAACGCCTCAACTCCACCATCGACCGCCTCGACCGCACCCTGGCCCTCGCCGAACCCGCCTTCGTCGCCTACGACCGCCTGCTCACCCGCCTGGAATCCCTCACCGCCCTCGGCGAAGAAGCACTCTCCCGCCTCGACAAACTCCCCGGCATCTCCCTCCTCACCCGCCTGACCGGCACCCGCGAAACCCCCGAACCCGAACCACCCCAACCCAAACCCCGCCGCAGCAAATAGTGAACCGCACCCTCGCCATGGCAAGCCGCACCCCTGAGGAACCGCGGAATCGTGTGAGTGCGGCGGATCCATTCGAACTCGCTACCGGGCACCGGAAGTACTCGTAACGGAAGTCCTGGAGCGTGCCGCGAAGGTTCTTGGTCACGGGGCTCCTCGAGGATCGAATAGCTCGGGTCGACGATGGTGCTGACCGCCAGTCGATGCCGAATCGCGCCGGGTCGACCTGGGCGGATGTTCACCAGGAAATGGTGGCGGCATTCGCCGAGTGGGGGCCTGCGTCAGTTCCTGGTGATCATGAAAGTGGGTGGGAGGCCCTGGACGTCAGGCTGAGGGGAGGGGCGTCGGGGGTGTGACGCCCAGGCCAGGGAGGGCGCGGAGGGCGCGGAGGGCGGTGGCGGCTTTCCAGAGCATTTCCTGGTATTCGTCCTCGGGGTCCGAGTCCAGGACTATGGCGCCGCCTGCGCCTACGCGCCACCGGCCGTCGTGGCGGATTGCGGTGCGGATGACGATGTTCAGGTCGGCGGTGCCGCCGAGGCCGAGGAAGCCGATGGTGCCGGAGTAGATGCCGCGGGCCTCGGTCTCCAGGTCGTCGATGATCTCCATGGTGCGGAGTTTGGGTGCGCCGGTCATGGAGCCGCCGGGGAAGCAGGCGCGGAGGCAGTCGATGATGTCCAGGCCGGGGCGCAGGGTGCCGCGTACCGTCGAAACCAGTTGGTGCAGTGTCGTATACGTCTCGACCGTCATCAGCTTGGGCACATGCACCGAGCCGACCTCGCAGACGCGGCCGAGATCATTGCGGAGCAGGTCGACGATCATCAGATTTTCGGCGCGGGTCTTGGGATTGCGGGCGAGCTCGGCGGCGAGCTGCTCGTCCTCGGCGGCGGTATCGCCGCGCGGGGCAGTGCCTTTGATGGGCTTGCTCTCCAGCGTGCGCGCGCGATCCAGTTTGAGGAAGCGCTCCGGCGAGGCGGACGCCACCTCCAGATCGGCGAAGCGCAGGAAAGCCGCGTACGGCGCGGGATTACAGCGGCGCAGGGTGCGGTAGACGCTCAGGCCGTCGCTGTCGGCAGGCAGATAGGCGCTGTCGGTAATGCAGATTTCGTAGGATTCGCCCGCGTGCAACTGGTCCTGGCAGGCGCGCACATCGGCGAGATAGCGGTCCCGGCCCCGGGTCAGCAGCGGAGCCACCGTCCGCTCCTCGGCACGCAATTCAAGATCCGGCGGATTCTCCCAGGTAGGAAGGGTTTCCACGATGGCGCGCGTAGCAGCCAGCCAATCCTGTGCGGCGGCAAGGGAATCCGGCTCGGCCAGGGTCAGCAGGTGGGTGCGTCCCGCCTCGTGATCGACCACGATCAGCCGATCGGCGAAGAGCCACTGCGCATCCGGGGTGGGCGCGCGATGTGCGGCGCTCGCCCCGCATTCGGCCTTCATCTCGTAGCCGAGATACCCGACATAGCCGCCCACGAAATCGAAAGGCACATCCGGGAATTCGATCCGCCGTCGCCGTAGCTCACCGGATAGGTAGTCCAGCACCCCGCCTGGAACGATCCGGCGCCCGGTCGCGGACTCGATCTCCACCTGCCCGGATCCGACCCGGTATCGCACGGTTTCGGCCAGCGGCCCCGACGCGTCGCCGAGGAACGAGAACCGGTCGAGTCCGGGTTCCACATGCTCACTATCGAGCCAGAACGCCGTCGGCGAATCGCGGTGCAGCCGCAGGAATACCGCCTCGGCATCCACGGCCCGCTCCACCACCGTCTGCTCGACCGTGTAATCGACCGGGGGAGCGAGGGTTTCACGCGGTTCGGGACCGGCCGTGTCCTCGGCGAGCAGTTCCAGCAGCAGACCGTCCTGCCATACGCCGTCGTTCCCGCGCTGGTACTGCCGCATCACGCCGACAGGACGGAATCCGGCCTTGCGGTAGCAGCGAATCGCGGCGGCATTGTCGGCCGCCGGATCGATCACCAATCGATGATGGCCGTGCTCGGTGAACAGATGCCGGGTCAGCGTGCGCACCGCATCGGTGCCGAGACCGCGACCGTGCACCGCCGGATCGAGGTACAGGTCGATCCCGGCGTGACGGTATTCCGGATCCTCCTCGGCATACCATTGGATAAGTCCCACAACATGATTCGCGGACTCGATCGCCCACTGCCGGGTATCCGGATCGGCCAGTTCCGCAGTCACCTGCGTGAGCGCATCGGCCTCGGTGCTCCACCACCGGCGCACCTCGGGCGTGGCCCGGATCGCGGCCAGCGCGGGCGCATCCCCGGCCACCGCCGGTCGCAACACCACCGTCTCCCCGCGCAGCCGTCGCGGCACACCGTGAGCGGCGGTGAGCGCCTTGAAGTTTCGCAGCAGCGCCGCCCCGTGCGAACTGGCAATCGATTCGGGATGGAACTGCACACCCCACTGCGGCCGGGTCCGGTGCCGCACACCCATGATGACGCCATCGGAGGTGGTCGCCGTGACCTCGAGGTCCTCCGGCAGCGGCCGCGCGGCGCAGAGCGAGTGATAGCGGACGGCCGTGAAGTCTTGCGGCACATCGGCGAACAGGTCGCGGCCATCGTGCGTAATGCGATCCGGGAACCCGTGCCGGGCCTGCGGCGCGGGCGTGACCAGGCCACCGGCGGCGATCACAATGCCCTGATGTCCGAGGCAGACGCCGAGCACCGGCAGAGTCGAGTGCGCGATCACCGCGGCGGAGATGCCGAAATCGCGGGGGATATCGGGCCGCCCGGGCCCGGGGGAGATGACAACATTGTCGAAGGACTCGAGATCCAGCGCCGACAGTTCGGCCGCCTCGTCATTGCGCACGACGACGGGTTCCACCCCGTTCACCTCACTGATCAGCTGATACAGGTTGTAGGTGAACGAGTCGTAGTTGTCGATCAGCAGCGTGCGCATTTGGCTGGCACATTACGCCACCACTGCACGCGCATTACGCATCACCGCGCGCGGGCGGTTGCTCACTCTGCTCCCGAATAGCCATGCCTGACCTGCGCGAACGAGGCGCGCGCCACTTGTGCTGGCATATGCCTTCAGTTGGACTGGACGGTTGCGGCACAATGTGGGGCATGTCTGAAGTGCAGCCGGTCGATGTGGATCGCGACCTCGTCGATTTCGCAGTCGTCGGGAAGTGGATGGATGAGCAGGGCTTGCCCAGCGGTGAATTCGAGGAGGTGAAACCGCTCGGCGGCGGCACCCAGAACATCATGCTGCAGTTCAGCCGGGGCGGGCGCGACTACGTCCTGCGGCGCGGACCCAAGCATCTGCGCGCCGCCAGCAACAATGTCATTCGCCGCGAATCCCGCATTCTCGGCGCCCTCGACGGCACCGGTGTGCGGGCGCCCAAGGTCATCGCCGCCGGCGGCGACGAATCCCTCATCGGCGCGTCGTTCTATCTCATGGAGCCGATCATCGGCTTCAACCCGCAGAACGAACTCCCGGACCTGCACGCGGGCGATCCGGAGATCCGGCGGCAGATGGGCCTGTCCGCGGTGGAGGCCATCGCCCGGCTCGGCTCGCTCGATCACGAGGCGCTCGGCCTGGCCGATTACGGCAAGCCCGAAGGCTTCCTGGAACGACAGGTGCCGCGCTGGACCAAGGAGCTCGAGTCCTACAGCGTCAACGAGGGCTACCCCGGGCCCGAGATCCCGGGCGTCGACCGCGTCGGCGCCTGGCTGGACCGCAATCGGCCCGCCGAATGGAAAGCCGGCATCCTGCACGGCGACTGCCATCTGGCCAACATCATGTTCTCCTACGACGGCCCGCAGGTCGCGGCGCTCGTCGACTGGGAGATGTCCACCATCGGCGATCCGCTGCTGGACCTCGGCTGGCAGATCGCCACCCGGCCGCGACCCGGCACCACCGGGTCCGCGCTCATCGGCACCCTCGGCGCGGTCGGCGGGCTGCCCACGCCGGAGGAGATGATCGCGCACTACGGCAAGTTCTCCGACCGCGATCTGAGCAATGTCACCTGGTACACGGTGCTGGCCTGTTTCAAGCTCGGCATCGTGCTGGAGGGCACCCATGCGCGCGCCTGTGCGGGCAAGGCGCCCAAGCAGGTCGGCGATTTCCTGCATGCCATCACCCTCGAGCTGTTCGAAATGGCGCACCAATTGATGGAGTGAGTCGCGCGGCGAGGCCCCCCTCGCGTTGCGGGTGGGGCGCCCGTGCCTGGTGGGCGCTGCGGCGTGCAGCCTGGTGCACTTGTCGCTATCTTGGCGACGCGTGGCTGAATGTTGGTGGACGGTAAGTTATTGCCACACTAGGTTGATGGGCATGTCGATCGTTCCCGATGCCAAGGACTGGACCTGGGTGCTCGAACGCACCTGCGCCGAATGCGGATTCGACCCGGACGCCGTTGCGTTCGAGTCGATCCCGGGGCAGGTGCGCGAGAGCGCCGCCGCAGTGGCCGATGCCCTCAATCATCCGAATGCCGCGGTGCGGCCGGATGATTCGACCTGGTCGCCACTCGAATACGCCGCACACGTGCGCGATGTGTGCCGCATCTTCGAGCACCGCCTCGATATCACCCGCACCGGTTCGGCACGCCCCGGCCCGGTGATCGGCGGGTACGACACGTCGGTCGTCGTCGACGATTCCGGCATTCCCATGTTCGCCAACTGGGATCAGGACGTCACCGCACTCGTGGAGAACTACGGCGCGCAGCACCCGGCGCAGGTCGCCGCCGAACTGCGCGCCGCCGGCGAAACCACCGCTCGCGCATTCGAATCCGTTGCTGCCGGCGAGCGCGGCCGCCCCGCCAAGCGCAGCAACGGCTCGCTGTTCACGGTGGAATCACTGGCGCGCTACTTCACGCACGATGTTGTGCACCACGTCCACGACATCGAGAAGCAAAGCGCCACAACCAGTTAACGCACGGCCGGTTCCTGCTGGGTCGTGCAGTGGATTCCGCCACCGCCGGCCGCGATGGCATCGATCTCGATCTGCACCACCTCGCGGTCCGGGTACAGGCGTTCGAGGGTCGCCTTGGCGGCGGCATCGGACGGAGCGTCACCGAACTGCGGTGCGATGACCCCGCCATTGCAGAGGTAGAAGTTGATGTAGCCCGCCGCGAAGTCGTCGTCCGCCCACTCCGATCGCACCGTATTCGGGCCCGCGATGACCTCGACGTGCAGCGGCCGGCCGTACAGATCCTTGGACTCACGCAGAATATCGAGGTGTTCGCGGGTGACCTCGTAGTCGTACGCGTCCGGATTGTTCTCCAGCCCGGCCACCACCACACCGGGCCCGGCGAAGCGCGCGTAGAAATCGGTGTGCCCGTCGGTGATATCGCGCCCGGCGATACCCGGCAGCCACAGAATCCGTTCGATGCCCAGCAGCCGCTGCAGCTCCCGCTCCACCTCCGGCTTGGTCCAGTCCGGATTCCGATTGTCGTTCAGCACACAGCTTTCGGTAATGATCGCCATGCCCGCACCGTCGACCTCGATGCCGCCGCCCTCCAGCACCAGTTCGGTATGCAGGGCCTCCGCACCGGCGTGCGCGGTGACGAGGCTGGCCGCCAGCGAATCCTCGCTGTGCTCCTGCTTGCCACCCCAGCCGTTGAAATTGAAGTCGACGCCGGCCTTGGCGCCGGGTGCATCCGGGTCCGTGACGAAGGTCGGGCCGGAATCGCGCAGCCACAGATCGTCGAGCGGGGCCTCGAACAGTTCGACAGTGGGGCCCACCAGGTTTCGAGCCAGCTCCAGCTCCGCCGGGCGCACCAGCATGGCCACCGGCTCGAAGCGGGAGATGATGCGCGCGATACTCGCCAGGGTCTGCTGGGCCAGCGGTAGCAGATCGGCGGTCCACACCTGTTCGCTCGCACCGAATGCCATCCAGGTGCGCCGGTGCGGCCTACCTTCGTCGGGCATCTCCCATGGCATCGAAATCGCTCCTCACATCGGGTGGTCGCGCTCCCGGCCGGGAGCGGTCAGAGACAGCGGCGCAGAGCTTGACGGAGATTGCGGGCCCGGGCATCGTCGAGGACGGCCATGCCGAGCCGATTCATGGTGTAACCGAAGCCGAGACCCGTTGCCGGATCGGCGAATCCGAAGGAACCGCCATAACCGGTGGTGCCGTACGCGCGGGCGTCGGCGCCGAAACGGAAACTGCCGCAGGACTTCCGGAAGCCCAGGTGATAGCGGCTCCGGGTGAGCAGCACCAGATCGTCGGCGGGGACATCCTGTGCCGTATCGGCGGCGGCCAAGCGCTGCAACAGATCCGAGTCGATGGGCAGTTCGCCGGTATCGGCCGCCGCCGCGCCGTAGACCCGGGCCAGCGAGCGGGCGGTGCCGACGCCACCCGCGGCCGGAGATTCGACCTCGAGGAATTCACGACGGGTGGCCCGGGCGGGGGCACCGACCTGCGGGCTGTTCAGGGCGCGGAAGGACAGCCCGCGCTTGGCGTACAGCTGAGCGCCGATGCGCAGCGGCAGATCTCGCTCGTACTTGAGGACGTCCAAGCCCTCGGTCGCCGAAAGAACGGCGACACGATCCAGCGAGATCTCTTCCGGCAGGCCGATATAGAAATCCAGACCCAGCGGCCCGGCGAAGTCCTCCGCGAAAACACGGCCCAGCGTGCGGTGCGCCGGATCGACCCGGCGAATCAGCTCACCCTGATAGAGCCCCGCTGTGATCGGGTGATAGCCCTGCCGAGTTCCCGGCCGCCACAGCGGTTTCTGCTCCGCCAGCAGCGTCGCCAGGCCGTCCAGATCGGCCATCTCCGGCAGCCGCACCGGCCGATCGAGCGCCGCCAGCCCGGCCTGATGATCCAGCAGCTGCCGGACGGTGATCGATTCCTTGCCGTGTGCCGCGAACTCCGGCCAGTACTTCGCCACCGCCGCCTCGTAATCCAGCAGCCCCCGCGAAACCGCCGAAGCCACTACGAAAGCCGCCATCCCCTTGGTGGACGACCACACCGGCGCCATGGTGTCGCGCTCCCACACGAGCCTGCGCTTGCGATCCCGATACCCGGCCCACAGATCCACCACCGGCCGATCCCCGGCATAGACGGCCACCGCCGCGCCGATCTCCCCGTGCTGCTCGAAATTGCGCCGAAAAGCATCCGCTACCGGACCGAACCCGCTGTCCACCTCACCGTGGACCGTGACCTGCTCACTCATGGTGCGTCCGATGCTAGCCGGGCGAGATCCGTGGCCGGGCGCACGCCGCCGGGCGCATCGGGCTCACGAACGGGAACCCGCCGCTGACCACGAGATCGGCGGTGCCGCCTGTCGGTGCGACAGGCCGCTGCCCAACTTGATGTTTCGGGTCCTGGCTCTTCAAGCTCTCGGTCTTTCATGTTTTGTTCTCGAAAACCGGACCACAACCAGTCTTCCGGCTGTGGTGCCCGTTCTCGAGAACAAAACGTGAAAAACGAAGAGCGGAAGAGTTGGGGGATGCGGGGAGGTAACGGGTAGTGGGTGTTGGGGATTTCTGTGCGGTGCTGTTTTCGATTTTGGGGGCATTGACCGGGTAGCGTGCAAACACGTGCCCGGACTATCTCGAATCGCCACATCTTTGCTGCGGACCAAGCCTGTGGAACAGCTTGCTTCGGAGGGGGAGCACACCGCACTGCGGCGCAGTATGGGGCTCATTTCGCTGATCTCGCTGTCGGTGGGCGCGACGTTGGGTACCGGCATTTTTGTGGTGCTGGGTGAGGCTGCACCGCTGGCGGGGCCCGCTGTCGTTATTTCGTTCGCGGTTGCGGCATTGGCTGCCTTGTTCTCGGCGCTGTCGTATGCGGAATTGGCGGGGGCGGTGCCGGTGTCGGGGTCGGCCTATTCGTATACCTATGCCACGCTCGGGGAGATCGTTGCCTGGGTGTGTGGGTGGTGCTTGCTGCTGGAGTACGGGGTTTCGGTGGCGGCGGTTGCGGTCGGGTGGGGTGCGTATTTGAACGAGTTCCTGGGATCGACCGTCGGGTGGCGGATTCCGGATGCGCTGTCCTCCGCGCCCAGTGAGGGCGGGGTCGTCAATGTGCCTGCGGCGGTGGTCGTGCTCTTTGCGACTGTGGTGCTGCTGGACGGGATTCGGGAGAGTGCGCGGGTCACCACTGTCACCACCATGATCAAGATTGCGGTGTTGATCTTCTTCGTGGTCGTGGCGGTGACTGCCTTCAATTCGGACAATCTGCATCCGTTCGCACCGGCCGGAGTGGCGGGCATCAGCGCGGCCTCGTCCATGGTGTTCTTCTCGTTCATCGGTTTCGATGCCGCCTCCACCGCTGGTGAAGAGGCCAAGAATCCGCAGCGGGATCTGCCGCGCGCCATCATTATTTCGCTCGGCATCGTCACCCTCATGTACGTGCTGGTCGCATTGACCGCGGTCGCCGCCGTCGGCGTGGACGATGTGAGCAGTTCGGGCGCCTCACTTGCCACCGTGCTCGAAAAGGTGACCGGAAGAGGCTGGCCCGCAACCATTCTGGCCGCGGGTGCGGTCATTGCCATTGCGTCCGTGGTGCTTACCGTGCTGTACGGGCAGACCCGAATTCTCGTCGCCATGTCCCGCGACGGGCTGGTGCCCAAGGTGCTCTCGCGGGTCGGGGCCCGGCGGGTGCCGACGATCAATACTTTGCTGGTCGGCGGCCTGGTCGCGGTGCTGTCGGCGCTGATTCCACTCGGCGAACTGGTGAACGCCACCAATATCGGCACGCTGGTCTCCTTCGGCCTGGTCAATATCGGCGTACTGGTGCTGCGCCGCACCAAACCCGATCTGCCGCGCACCTTCCGGACCCTGGTGCCGGTGGTGCCGCTGCTCGGGGTGGGTATGTGCGTGTGGCTGCTCGCCCATCTGCCGGGCGTGACCTGGCTGGCGTTCACGCTGTGGTCCGCTGTCGGGCTGGTCGTCTACTTCACCTACGGGCGCCGCCGGTCGGTGCTGAATCGGCCCGGGCCGGATGCGGTGCATGCCGACTCGTAGGCTCGGTGGTGTGCGAGCGCTGGAGCAGATTCGAGAGTGGCCGGTACGGAATGCCGCGGCGGGTGTCGTGGTCCGCGGCAAGGGCGTGGTGGATACCGCGGGCGACCTCGATCGGGTGTTCCGGCTCGCCTCGGTGACCAAACCGCTTGTCGCATACGCCGTCCTGGTGGCCGTGGAGGAGGGCGCGATCGAACTTGATCAGCCCGCCGGTCCGCCGGGCGCCACCGTGCGGCATCTGCTCGCCCACACCTCGGGGCTGGCCTTCGATACCAGCGAGGTGCTGGCCGAGCCGGGCGTGCGGCGCATCTACTCCAGCGCGGGGTTCGAGGCGCTGGCGGACTTCGTCGCCCTGCAGACCGGAATCCCGTTCGACCGGTACCTGCACGAGGGGGTTTTCGAGCCGCTCGGCATGGCGTCCTCGGCGCTGGCCGGTCCGGCGGGGCATGCGGCGAGCTCCTCGGTCGCAGATCTCCTACGGTTCGCCGAAGAATTGCTGAACCCCACTATCCTGAGTGCGGAATTGCTCGGCGAGGCAAGCACAGTGCAGTTCCCAGGACGCAATGGTGTACTTCCCGGTTACGGGTCGCAGCGGCCCAACGATTGGGGTCTGGGCTTCGAAATTCGCGATCATAAAGTCCCGCACTGGACCGGCGGCGCGAATTCCCCCAGGACGTACGGGCACTTCGGGCAATCCGGCACTTTTCTGTGGGTCGATCCGGAAGTCGGCATAGCGTGTCTCGCGCTGGCGGACGAAAATTTCGGAGACTGGGCGCGCATGGCGTGGCCGACCTTCAGTGACGCTGTGATCGCGGAGTTTGCTTGAAATCCGACACGGGCAATAAGTAACACACGCAACACCGGGCACTCCAGTACACTCGGGCAACGCTGGCTCGAAGGGTCGTTGGGGAAGACGCACCCGTCCGAGCCGGAGGTGTTAGTAGTGCGCGGATCTAGTCAGTTCGCCGACGCGACGTGTGGTGTTGTCTACATTCATTCGTCGCCTGCCGCGCTGTGCCCACATATCGAATGGACGCTCACCTCGACCCTCAAGGCCCCGGCCAAACTGCGCTGGACCGCGCAGCCGGCGGCCCCCGGGAATTTGCGTGCCACCACTGATTGGTACGGCCCGGTCGGTACCGCCGGGCGGTTAGCTGGCGCATTGCGAGACTGGCCGGTACTCGCCTTCGAAATCACCGAGGACGCCAGTGAAGGCGTCGACGGCGAGCGCTACAGCTTCGTGCCCGGCCTGGGTCTGTGGCACGGTGCGACCAGCGCCAGCGGTGATGTCATGGTCGGGGAGATGCGGCTGCGCGCCATCGTCGCCGAGGCCCGCGACCGCGGCCAAGGCAGTGCCAATGACATTGCCGCCGAAATCGACCGCGCCCTCGGCACCGCTTGGGACGATGCTCTGGAACCCCTCCGTCTCGGCGACGAAGGCGGTGCGGAGGTCACCTGGCTGCGCCGCGACGTCGGCTGACCGCTTGACGGCAGAGCCCAGACGACAACGCCCATTCGACAGCCCAGCCGACCCGAAAGGAGATCCACCGTGCGCCTTTTCGCGACCCTACCGATCCTCGTCCTGTCCGGTGTCGTGACGCTCGGCCTCACCGCCTGCGACGACACCGCAGACAAGGCCCAGAGCACCGTCGCCGCCACCTCCTCGGCATCCTCCGGGGCGCCGCAGGCATCGGCCACCACGCTGCCCGAGGTCCGCTGCGGCGTCGGAGACTACGGCCTGACCGTTGTCGCCTACACGGCCAAGGGCGCCGACTTCTGTCCCACCGCGAAAGCCGTCGCCAACGCCTACTCCCAGGCTCTCGTCCACGACCAGCACACCGGCGACACCGCTCTCACCGTCGATAATTTGCGGTGGGTCTGCGGTGAGCGCCAGGGCGAAGACTCCAAGACCTACCCGGAATGCTCCAGTCAGAACGAATCCGCCGAAAAGATCCGCCTCGTCCCGGCCTGATCTCCGTCTAGGAGCGCGGTGATCGGCGTGGCCACTTCCGGGCCGTAATTCGCTGCCACCGTGAGGATCAGGTCGCGGTAGCCGTCGATGAGTGCCAGTGTGCGCAAGGCTGTTTCGGCGGACCTCCGGTCCTTTCCGGGTGTGGCGAGTGCGGCGGCGATCAGATCCGCTGTGGCCCAGTCGATATGGCGATCGAACCAGGCCTGGGCCGAGTCGTGATAGGTCTTGCCGTTCAGCCAGTTGGCCATCCACCGGGTCATGTCCGATCCGGTGATCGGCATCATGACGGCGGGGACGAACGACCGTCTCGTCTGCGCGATGGCGAGGACGAAATCGATTGCCTCCGTGCCGAAACGGGCCAGCAACCGGCACAGCGGCTGGATCGGGACCACATGACTGACCGCAGGTGGCCGGCGAAGATAGGGCAGCGCGATGTCATTGGGCGCCAGCGCCAGGATGTAGGACAGCCGCATACCGCTCGGCGTCGGGTACTTCAGCTCGCTGTCGATGGATTTCTGCCAATCGCCCGGCATCCGCCAGTTTCGATTGTCGAGATCGATCGCCGCCCACACGGACTGTTCGCCCTCCTCCCATGCGAGCGAGAGGGGCTGCGGCTCATGGAATCCCGTCACCACCACCGGCTTCTTCCGCACGGCGAGGTCTGCGCTGTCCTGCATACGAAGCAAAGCTAGCCGCACGGACCGACAACTGTGGGCGGCCTCCGAGGAGACCGCCCACAGTTGTTGCCGCGTAAGGATTTACAGCGGAATGTTCTTCAGGTGACTCGGCCGCGACGGTGCCGCGGCCAGCGCGGCGGCGATGATGGAGCGAGTCTTGGCGGGATCGATGATCTCGTCCACGACTCCGATGGCGACAGCGCGCTCGACACCGCCCGCGATCTGCTCGTGCTCGACGGTGAGACGCTCGATGAGGGCCTCGCGATCCTCCTCCGGGACAGCCGCAATGGCCCGCTTGTGGAGGATGCCGACCGCGGCCTTCGCGCCCATGACGGCGACCTCGGACTCGGGCCAGGCGTACACGGCCGTGGCGCCCAGCGAGCGGGCGTTCATGGCGATGTAGGCGCCGCCGTAGATCTTGCGGGTCACCAGCGTGACACGCGGGACGCGGGCTTCGGCGAAGGCGTGCAGCAGCTTCGCGCCGCGGCGCACCACACCCTCCCACTCCATGCTGACGCCGGGCAGGTAGCCGGGCACATCGGTGATGACTACCAGCGGGATACCGAAGGAGTTGCACAGGCGCACGAAACGCGCTGCCTTCTCGGCACTTTCGGAGTTCAGGCAGCCACCCATGCGAATCGGGTTGTTGGCCAGCACGCCGACGGTGCGGCCGCCGAGGCGACCCAGACCGGTGACGATGCTGCGGGCGTAACCGCCCTGCAGCTCCTCGAAAGTGCTTTCGCCGTCGACATTGTCGAGCAGCTCGTTGACGATCGGCTTCACGTCGTAGGCGCGCTTGGCCGAAGCAGGCAGCATGGCCTTCAGATCCACATCACCATGCGCGGCAGCAACGAGATCGAACTCGCCCTGCTCGGCGAACATGGAGACCAGGCGCCGGCCGCGGTGCAGAGCGTCGGCCTCGTCATTGGCGACGATGTGGCAGACGCCGGACTTCTTGCCGTGGGTGACCGGCCCGCCCAGGGTCGCCATATCCACGTTCTCACCGGTGACGCTGCGCACCACGTCGGGGCCGGTGACGAAGATACGGCCCTCGGGGGCCATGATCACGATATCGGTCAGGGCAGGACCGTAGGCGGCGCCACCGGCGGCGAAGCCGAGCACCACGGAGATCTGCGGGACCAGGCCGGACGCGCGGACCATGGCCTCGAAGACCAGGCCGACAGCGTGCAGCGCTTCGACACCTTCGGCGAGCCGGGCGCCGCCCGAATGCCAGATGCCGACAACAGGAGTCTTGGAGTCGATCGCGGTATCGATCGCATCGACAATGTGCTTGCAGCCGTCGACACCCATCGCGCCGCCCATGACGGTCGCGTCGGAGCAGTAGGCGACGGTACGAACGCCGTCGACCTCGCCGATCGCGGCGAGCACGCCGGACTTGTCGCGGGGGTGCAGCGGTAGAACGGTTCCGGGATCGAAGAAACGCTGCAACCGACCCAGCGGGTCACGGGGATCGGTCACGGTGTCCGCGTGCGCGGGAGCCATGATGGTCATCGCAAACTCTCCTTAGATTAAGGAAGTGCGGTCGCTGAGAGAGCGGCTGCCAATGTCGAAGTCCCGGCGGGGATTCTTTGAGAGAACCCAGAGGGGTGCGGGATCTCGATCCGAGTCCCCGCCGGGACCACCTGTCTTACAAACCGGCGCTGATGTTGAACCTGTTACGGGTTCAGCAGTGCGTCAGTACCGGCCGAAGGCGAGCGCGACATTGTGCCCACCGAAACCGAACGAGTTGTTGATCGCGTACTGGATGTCCTGACGACGGGCTTCGCCGTGCACGACATCCAGGTCGATCTCCGGATCCTGGTTCTCCAGGTTCAGCGTCGGGGGGACGATGCCGTCCCGAATCGCGAGAACCGTGAGTACCGACTCGAGCGCGCCGACGGCGCCGATCGAGTGGCCCAGGGCGGACTTCGGTGCGTAGATCGAGGCGTGGTTGCCCACGGCCTTGGCGATCGCGTTCGCTTCCGCGGCGTCACCGATAGGGGTGGCGGTCGCATGGGCGTTGATGTGGGTGATGTCCTGCTTGGTCAGACCGGCAGTCTGAATCGCCCGTGTCATCGCACGCGCCGCACCGTCACCCGTGGGATCGGGAGCGACCAGGTGGAAACCATCGGAAGTGATACCCGCGCCCAGCAATCGGGCGTGGATCGTGGCGCCACGAGCCTTGGCGTGCTCCTCGGTCTCGATGACCATGAGCGCGCCCGCTTCGCCGAAGACGAAGCCGTCGCGATCCTTGTCGAAGGGACGCGAAGCGCCCTTCGGATCGTCGTTGCGGGTGCTCATCGCGCGCATCATCGAGAATGCCGCGATCGGCACCGCATCGATGTAGCCCTCGACGCCACCGGTGACAACGATATCCGCGTCACCCATGACGATCATGCGCCACGCATTGGCGATTGCCTCGGAACCCGACGAACACGCCGAGACCGGAGTGATCACTCCTGCCCGGGCCTTGAGTTCGAGACCGACGACAGCTGACGGACCGTTCGGCATGACCATCTGAACAGCCAGCGGCGAAATCTTGCGATAGCCACCGTTCTTCAGCTTGTCGACCGAGTCGATCAGCGCGTCACCGCCACCGAGGCCGGTGCCGATGGCTACGCCCAGCCGCAGCGGGTCGACCTCGGGAGAGCCGGCGTTCTTCCACACCTCGCGACCGAGGACCATGGCCAGCTGCTCGACATAGGCCAGCCGCCGGCATTCGACCCGGGTCAGCAGCGTGTCCGGCTGAACCTTCAGGTGACCGCCGATGCGGACCGGAAGGTCGTACTCCGTGATGAAGTCGTCCTCGAGAACGTCGATGCCGCTCTCGCCGTTGAGGAGGCCCTTCCACGTCGCATCGACGTCACCGGCGATCGACGTGGTCGCCGCCATGCTGGTGACGACGACGTTGGGGAAGTTCCCATTCAAGGTGGAAGGAGTGGTCACAGGTCGGTCCTACTCGTTTCCGAACTTGGACTTCATGGCTTCGGCGGCCTCAGCGTTCTCGGCCTCGAGCTTCTGGATGTACGACACCGCGTCGCCGACGGTCTTCAGGCTGGCCAGATCCTCGTCCGGGATCTTGACGCCGTACTTGTCCTCGGTCTGAACGGCGATCTCGACCATCGACAGCGAGTCGATGTCCAGGTCGTCGACGAAGGACTTCTCGATGGTCACCTCGGAGGGCTCGATACCGGTCACCTCTTCGATGATCTTGCCGAGCTCTTCGACGATCTGTTCCTGGGTCAGAGCGGCCACTGTGGTGGCTCCCTTCTTAATTCATGTCGATGGTTGGGATTTTTCGTGCTTGCGGTCTGGTCACTGAAAAGTCACCGCGCCCGTCGCCGTTGACGAAGCAAGACCGCGAGTCAAGCTAGCCCGTGGTGGTGAGTTCGGCCAGCGCGGGGATGTCCGCAGGGGTCTTCAACGCCAGATTCGGGGTGCCCTTGAGCTCCCGCTTGGCGATGCCGACCAAGGTTCCCGCAGGCGGCAACTCTGCCACTGCGGAAACGCCTGCCGTACGAATGGATTCGGTGCACAGGTCCCAGCGCACGGGGCGGGTGACCTGGGCAGCAAGCTTGTCGACCGCATCCTGGCCGGAGACGACCGGCTTACCGTCGAAGTTCGACAGCAGGACCCGGATCGGCTCGCCGGGAGCGATCTTGGCGATCGCTTCCGCCACTGCGTCCTGGGCAGGTGCCATGAACGCGGTGTGGAAGGCGCCGGCGACCGGAAGGGCTCGGACCCGAGCCTTTTCGGGTGGGTTGCTCGCGAGTTCCGCGAGCGCGTTCAGCCTACCCGCCGCCACGATCTGGCCGACCGCGTTGCGGTTGGCCGGGATCAGGCCGAGTTCCTCGAGCCGGGCGAGCACGGCGGCTTCGTCACCACCGAGCACCGCGGACATACCGGTCGGCTCGAGCGCACAGGCCTTGGCCATCTCCGCTCCACGGAGTGCGGCCAAGGCCACCGCGTCATCAGCGGAGAGAACTCCGGCGATGGCAGCGGCGGCAAGTTCACCGACCGAGTGTCCGGCGACGATGGTATCCGCGGGGAGTGAATCCTGAGGGATTTCCGCGAACGCCAGCAGCGCGGCCGCCACGACCAGAGGCTGGGTCACCGACGTGTCGGTGATCTCCTCGGCCGTAGCGGTAGTACCCAACCTCAGCAGGTCCAGTCCCGAGGCCTTCGACCACAGCGCGATTCGATCAGCCGCGCCGGGCAGTTCGAGCCAAGGGGTGAGCATGCCGGGTGTCTGAGACCCCTGTCCCGGGGCAAGCAACGCGATCACGCCTCTAAGACAACACTGTGAGGGCGCTCTCAAGAGATGTCGGCGCGAATGAAGCTTTGATTGGTCTTTTGTGGGGTGTCCACAAAAGGGCAAGTGGCCCGAGCCGATCGTCCGGTTCGCGACTTGCGTTACAGCCCGTCCTTAGGATCTGTGACGGGTGCCACATCTGGGGCTGAAGTAGGTGATTCGTTACGTGTTCGAGTCAGCCTTCCTATAGTGGAGGCGATTCGTAACACGTAGGCATCGCGCGGATTCATCGGATCCCGGCCCGTGATATCGGCGATGCGCTTCAACCGATACCGCACGGTGTTTGGATGAACGTACAGTTGCCGCGCACAGGTCTCGACGGCTCCGCCGCAGTCCAGGTAAGCCTCCAAAGTATTGGACAGCTCGCCCGCAGCAGCGGCCAACGGTAGCACAAGCAACTCGTTGAGGGCGGTTACCGCGGCACGGTCTCCGAGCAGTGCTCGTTCGGGCAGCAATTCCGTCGCGTGCACCGGGCGTGGCGCGCTGCGCCAGCCCACCACCGCCTCCATGCCGGCCATCGCCTCCACCGAACTGATGTGTGCGACACCGAGGGTGCGAGTGGTCGGGCCGATCACCACGGGACCGTCGGAGAAGGCCTCGCTGAGCAGATCGGCCAGGAACGGTGAGGGATACAGGGTGTCGCCGAGATGGCCGCTCACCACCATCACCAGGCGGGAGCCCTGCACCACGGCAAGTGCGTTGCGGCCGTGTCTCGCTGCCACCGAGTGCACCGAACCCACCACTGCCACTTGATCTTTCGGGGGAGTGCCGATCAGCACCGTCGCGGGCGCGCTGGCATCCCAATTGAGAGTCGCCGCGCGCGAAAGCATTTCGGGACCCGTATCGCCGCGCACCACCGCGTCGACGACCAGGGCCTCGAGCCGGGTATCCCAGGCGCCGCGCGATTCGGCGGCGCTGGCGTACACCGAGGCGGCCGCGAAACCGAGCTCACGCCCGTACCGCAGCACCGCCTCGGTGAGCGCCACCAGCTGCCGGTCGTTGCGCGCCAGCGCCGGCAGCCACTGTTCGAAGAACTCCATGGCCACCCGGACCATGTCGACGGTCTGGCGCAGCGTCAAACGCCGCGCCAGATCGTCCGGGATCACTTGGAACGCATCGAGACTGAACCTGATGTCGCTCTCCGGATCCTGCAGCCACTCCAGGAAGTTCACCACCGCCGTCTGCACCAGCATCTGGACACCGGCCCGCTGGGCGGCATCCAGATTGGCGAAGAACGGCAACCGCTCCTGCATCGAGGAGACTGCTTCGGTGGACAGGCGACCCGAGAACTGCTTCACCCGCTTGAGCAGGGTGTCCGGTAGTGGGTCGCGTGTCTGCCGATTCGGAGAGAGCGCGCCGGTGGGAAGGTAGACCTCGTGTTCTGAGGAGCCTTCGTTGATCCGGCGCGGCCTCGGCGGTTTACGTTCCACAGTGCTTATGGTGCGTTATGCGTCGCCACCTTCGGTACCGGGTGCCGCCTTCGGCGCGGCGTTCACGTCGTCGATGCGGTAGCGGGCAGCTGCCTCGACCAGCTTGGCCTGGTCGATCGTTCCGGCTTCGGCCAGACCGGAGAGTGCCGCGACCACGATGGACGCCGCATCGACATTGAAAACGCGGCGCGCCGCCGGACGCGTGTCGGAGAAACCGAAACCGTCGGTGCCGAGCGAGATGAACTTGCCCGGAACCCACTGGCGGATCTGATCCGGCACCGCACGCATCCAGTCGGAAGCGGCCACGAACGGGCCGGTCCCGGATCCGGTCGCGCCGGGAGCCTGTGACAGCGCCCGGGTGACGTACGGCAGGCCCGGATCGGCATCCGGGTGGTGCAGCTTGGCAATCTCCTTGGCGAGCGCGTCCTTTCGGAGCTCACCCCACGAGGTCACCGACCACACGTCCGCCTGCACACCCCACTCGTCGGCCAGCATCTGCTGCGCGAGCAGGCCGTCGGGCATGGTCACGCCCGCCACCAGGATCTGCGCGCGCACCTCGCCCTCGCCACCGCGCTTGTAGAGGTAGATGCCCTTGAGCAGGCCCTCCACATCGAGGTTCTCCGGCTCGGTCGGCTGTTGCTGCGGCTCGTTGTAGAGGGTGATGTAGTAGAAGATGTCCTCGCCGCCGAACTCGTGGTGCACCGAATGCGCCTCGGGATCGGTGCCCGGCAGGGCCTCCTGATAACCGGTGGTTCCGACGCCGCCGCCGTACATGCGGCGCAGTCCGTCCCGCACGATGTGCGCGATTTCGAAGGCGAACGCCGGATCGTAGGGAACACACGCCGGATTGGTGGACGCCAGCAGCAGCGAGTGACCGTCGTTGTGCTGCAGGCCCTCACCGGTCAGTGTGGTTCGCCCGGCGGTAGCTCCGAGTACGAATCCGCGTGCCATCTGATCCGCCGCGGCCCAGAGACCATCACCGGTGCGCTGGAATCCGAACATCGAATAGAAGATGTAGAGCGGGATCATCGG
This sequence comes from Nocardia sp., assembly GCF_025465275.1. GTDB lineage: Bacteria > Actinomycetota > Actinomycetes > Mycobacteriales > Mycobacteriaceae > Nocardia. Next base: position 21,285 of record NZ_JAODNK010000083.1, read on the forward strand.
CTCGCCGTGCGTCGAGTACGAGGTGCCCACCGCGGTGAAGGATGCGGTGGAACCGGCCTCGTTGATGCCCTCGTGCAGGATCTGCCCGGTGGCCGACTCTTTGTAGGCAAGCATCAACTCGGCGTCGACCGATGTGTACAACTGACCGTTACGGTTGTAGATCTTCAACGAAGGGAACCACGAGTCCATACCGAAGGTACGGGCCTCGTCCGGAATGATCGGCACGATGCGCTTGCCGATTTCCTTGTCGCGCAACAGGTCCTTCATGAGCCGCACGAAGGCCATCGTGGTCGCGATGCTCTGCTTGCCCGAGCCCTTGCGGACGCTGCGGTAGGCCTCGTCACCCGGAAGTTGCAGAGGCTTTGCTGCAGTACGTCGTTCGGGGACGAAACCGCCCAGATTCGCGCGCCGGCCCATCATGTACTGGATCTCCGGCGCTTCCATACCGGGGTGGTAGTACGGGGGCAGGTAGGGGTTCTTCTCGAGATCGGCATCGCTGATCGGAATGCGCTGCACATCGCGGAAGGCCTTGAGGTCGTCCAGGGTCATCTTCTTCATCTGGTGCGTGGCATTGCGGGCTTCGAAGTGCTTGCCCAGGCCGTAGCCCTTGATGGTCTTGGCGATGATGACCGTCGGCTGGCCCTTGTGCGCCATGGCCGCCGCGTAGGCCGCGTAGATCTTGCGGTAGTCGTGGCCGCCGCGCTTGAGGTTCCAGATGTCGTTGTCAGACAGGCCCTTCACCAGTTCCTTGGTGCGCGGATCCCGGCCGAAGAAGTGCTCGCGCACGTACGCGCCGTCATTGGCCTTGTAGGTCTGGTAGTCACCGTCGGGCGTGGAGTTCATCAGGTTGACCAGTGCGCCGTCGCGATCGGCCTGCAGTAGCGAGTCCCACTCGCGGCCCCAGACCACCTTGATGACGTTCCAGCCCGCCCCGCGGAAGAAGGACTCCAGTTCCTGGATGATTTTGCCGTTGCCGCGCACCGGGCCGTCGAGGCGCTGCAGGTTGCAGTTGATCACGAAGGTCAGGTTGTCCAGGCCTTCCAGCGCCCCGACGTGCGCGAGTCCGCGGCTTTCGGGCTCGTCCGTCTCGCCGTCACCCAGGAAGCACCACACGTGCTGCTCGGAGGTGTCCTTGATGCCCCGGTCCTGCAGGTAGTGGTTGAACCTCGCCTGATAGATGGCGTTCAGTGGGCCCAGGCCCATCGACACGGTGGGGAACTCCCAGAAGTCGGGCATCAGTCGCGGGTGCGGATAGGACGGCAATCCGCCGCCGGGGTGGCTGTGTTCCTGCCGGAAGCCGTCGAGCTGGTCGGCGGTCAATCGGCCTTCTAGGAAGGCGCGCGCGTAAATCCCCGGGGACGCGTGGCCCTGGATGAACACATGGTCCCCGCCGCCGGAATGCGCTTTACCGCGGAAGAAGTGGTTGAAGCCGACCTCATAGAGCGCCGCCGACGACGCATAGGTCGAAATATGGCCGCCCACACCGATTCCCGGCCGCTGGGCGCGGTGCACCATGATGGC
>NZ_JAODNK010000091.1 GCF_025465275.1 Nocardia sp.
ACCCGAGTTCCAAAGCCAGCTACCGGATTTCGATCACCACCGATACGCCGTACTACGCGCTGGCCAATGGCACGCTCATGCGCAAGGTGACCAAGGCGAGTCAGACCACCTGGGTGTACGAGCAGCCCGAACCGATGGCCACCTACCTGGCCACCGTGCAGATCGGCCCGTACCGCAAGCATCGGATCGACGCTCCGCGCGGCACCGTGCCCATGCAGGCCGTGGTTCCCGTTCGCCTGCGGGCCGCGTTCGATCATGACTTCGCGCGGCAACCGCAGATGATGGAGGTCTTCATCGAGAAGTTCGGGCCGTACCCGTTCGACGGCTACACCGTCGTCGTCACCGATGACGAGCTGGAAATCCCCATCGAGGCCCAGGGCATCTCGGTCTTCGGCGCCAACCACTGCGACGGCCGCCGCGGCTCGGAACGCCTTGTCGCACACGAACTCGCACACCAGTGGTTCGGCAACAGCCTCACCCTGCGCCAGTGGCGCGACATCTGGCTACACGAGGGTTTCGCCTGCTACGCCGAATGGATCTGGTCCGAGGCCGCCGGCGGCCAAACCGCCGACCACCTCGCCCGCGCCGCCCACCACATGCTCTCGCGCCATCCGCAGGACATCCTCATCGGCGACCCCGGCCCCACCCGCATGTTCGACGACCGCGTCTACAAACGCGGCGCGGTCGCCCTGCACGCCCTCCGTTTGCACCTGGGCGACGCCAAATTCTTCAACCTCCTGCGCGAATGGACCACCCGCTACCGGTACACCTCGGTAACCACCGACGAATTCACCGACCTCGCAGGGCATTACACCGCAACAGCACTCCGCGACCTCTGGGACACCTGGCTCTACACCCTCCCCCTCCCCCAACTCCCCCCGGCCGGTGCACCGAACCCCTGACCCCGCGTGCAGGGGCTCGAGACCCGCGAGCCTCTCCAAGGTGCTGCCGCTCAATCCTTTTCGGCAGGATCCAGGCGACGCCGTGCCAGCTGGGTCACGCCGTTGTACCCGTAGCTCTCGCCATCGAGCTCATAGAGCGCGACATATGCCGCGCCGGGCAGCGCGCCGAGCCGCTTCGCCAGCGCGGCATAGGCGTGTTCAATGAACGCGGCCTTCTCCTGAGCGGTATTGGTGCCCAGCGTGATACTCACTTCCAAATGCACACCGGTGGCCTCCACAGGGCGAACCGCCTGAACAAACCACCGATCCGCCGGAGTCAAATTCACCTGAACAACGGTAACCTCCGGCTCCTTCAGCAAGTCCCGCTCGAGAAGTCCGGTGATGTCGGCGGCAAGGTCAGCCTGCACCTCAGAGGGGACATCCATATCGGCAATGGTGATGCGCGCAAAAGGCATTGAACAAGCTCCAATCCAGGTTCGATACCCCGAACCTAGGCCGGAGTCCCACACCGCCTCGGGGACATAACCCGCCAGGATGCGGACAATAGGCCCCCTCGCCGATCCTGGAGCTGGAGTTGGCCTACCGGAACTCCTGAACCACTTCGATTTTGCCCACGATGTGGCGGTTGAACTCCTCGAGTTCCTCCGCGGGCACCCACAGCTCGAGGATCGTGCGGCCGCCTGCCTGCTGGATTGGATACCTAGCCGCGAAGTCGGCTTCGACCTCGAACCGAGTCACATAGCCGACGCCGGACGCCGGAACATTCCAGTCCCGCGCGATCCGTATCGCGTAGTCCTCGTTCAGCACCGGGTAGAAGATCGGCTGATCGGGCAACCGCGCCGGCCACGCCGTCCACCCCGATTCCTCGACCAGCGCCAACTCTTCCGGCCCGGTCGGCCGCCACAAAGTCAGTGTCTCGTGCCCATCCATCGCCATTCCCCGATCCTCTCGGCAAGGACGAGTTCGTCCGCCGAGGTCTTATCGTTCACACGAGCAGTGTGTTGGGCAGAACTGGGGTCTGCAACCGGGTTTCCGCTGCCCGGCAATGGAGGTGGCTGCGGTAAACGCATTCCAGCAGGCGTCGAGGGGGCGGTGAATTTGTATCGGACGTACTCGATATCACGGGTAGGTAGGGTGATTGGGTGGACCAGGATGACCGGATAGTTCTTGGATCGTCGTTCGGTACCGCGGCGGCGGCGTACGCCGAGCATCGCCCGGATTATGCGCGGGATGCGGTGCGGTGGGCGCTCGAGGGCGCGTCCGGGGCGCGAGTGCTCGATCTCGGGGCAGGAACTGGAAAGCTGACTGCCACGGTGCTCGCGACGGATGTCGAAGTTGTTGCGGTCGAGCCTGATTCGGCGATGTTGAGCGAGTTGCGCCGTGCATTGCCGGGGGTTCGTGCCCTGGCGGGTAGCGCCGAGGCGATACCGTTGCCGGATGCGTCGGTCGATGCCGTGGTGGCAGGTAATGCCATGCACTGGTTCGACATGAGCGTCGCGGGAGCCGAGATAGCAAGGGTTCTCGCACCCGCCGGCGTTCTCGCTGGTCTGTGGAACGTTATGGATGACCGCGTCGACTGGGTTGCCGGGCTCGCGCGGGTCAGTGGGAGTGCGGTTATCGGCCCGCGGGACACGCCCGCCAGTTGGCGTGCTGCGACGGCCGAGATGCATCTGCCGAAGACCGGTGAGGCCGTTCGGTTCGGCTCGCCGGAGCAGGCCGAGTTCCCGCACGGGCAGCGGCGCACCGCCGACTCGCTCGTCGCGACACTCGCGACGCGGGCCGGGATGCTGGTCATGTCGGAACGGGAACAAGAGGCCACGCTGGGTCGGATTCGCGGTTTCCTGGCGAGTCGACCCGAGACTGCCAGCGGCGAGTTCACCCTTCCGATGCTGACCTGCGTGCTGCGCGTTCGGCGACTGTAAACGTTGTCGCCGCCAGTGGATTCACCTCATCGGGAGACAGGGCCTTGGGCGCGCGCGTTGATCTCGCGGGGTGTGAGCACGCGGGTTTCCGATCCGTTGGCAGCGACCGCGATCATGGCGCGGCCGATCTCCCGATTGTCGTTGACCGCGTTCGGCGCCAGCCGCTTGAACAGCGGGATCAGTGGCCCCGTGATCGCATACGCGGCACGATAGAGCCGGGTCTTGGAAACCACGCCGTCCATCGGCTGGACGAATCCGGGCCGGAACATGTACGCCTGGAAGGGAAGTGCGAGCAGATCGTTCTCGGTCTTGCCCTTCACCCGCCCCCACATCGAGCGGCCCTGCTCGGTGCTGTCGGTGCCCTGCCCGGAGACATAGATGAACGTCAGCTTCGGGTTCGCGGCCGCCAGCGTGCGACCGACCCGCAACGCCAGATCGTAGGTGATCCGGCGGTAGTCCTCCTCTTTCATGCCGACGGAGGAGACGCCGAGGCAGAAGAAGCAGGCGTCGAACTCGGGCAGTTCACCGGCGATCGCGGAGAGATCGGTCGGATCGGGCTGGACCAGCTCGCGCAGTTGGGGGTTCTCGATGCCCAGCGAGCTGAGTCCGACGGCGAGGACCTGCTCGACCCGCGCGTCCCGGAGACACTCGTTGAGCACCCCCTGCCCGATCATGCCGGTCGCGCCGAAGAGGATTACCTTCATGCCAGGCATCTTGCCTCAGCGGCGGTGTTGGCGAGCCCATTCCGCTGGGCGCGGCGGCGGCGATCGAGCTCATCGTCGAGCATCTCTCAGCGGCTGGGCCGGAGACCTCAGCTTCCGAGCTGGAGCGCCTTGGCTGGGCGCTCGTGCTTCCCGATCACAGACTTGTCCGGCCCGCTCAGTGAAATGAGCACGGCCACAGTGATATTCGCGAGCAGCGCGATCAGCCCGCCATTGATCCCGAACAGTGGATCACGGCCGAGAGCGTGCAGGAGCAGTACGACAGCGGTGCCGACGATGAGTCCTGCGGTAACTCCGCGGGTCGAGAGCCGCCGCCAATACAGCCCGAGCAGCACCGCGGGAACCAGTTGGGCGACGCCCTCGTAGGACACCACCGACAGGTTGACCAGCGCCTTGGGATAGATCAGGGCCCCCGCCAGCGCGATGGCTCCGACGATGAAGCAGACCAGCTGGGAGCGCCCGCGTCCGCCGTCCGCGGGCGACCGGCCACCTTGCAGACCCCCGCCGAGAATTGTTCTGCCCCAGAGGGTTCCGATGGATACCAGGAATACGCTCATCGGTACGATGGCCGACAACGCCCCGGCGATGCCGATCACCGCCACCACCGCGGGCGGCAGCGAATCGGTGACCAAATCGAACAGCGCCAGATCAGGATTCGCCAGCTTGGGCACCACGAACAACGCGGCCGCGCCGATGAAAATCGGAATCACCAGCAGCAACTGATACCAGGGCAGCAGCATCGAATTCCGGCGCAGCGCTGTGGGATTCGCGGCTGAGAGATATCCGGCTACCGTCGTGGGGAAGATGCATATGGTCGCGGCATTCAGCACGATGGTCGACACGAACCAGGCCGCACCGAAGGTGCCGCCGCCGGCGCCCGGGAACGTCAGCCACTCGGGCTTTTCGGCAACGAGGCGATCGAGCAACTCACCCGGCCCGTCGAAGTAGTGCCACGGCACATAGATCGCGAGGAACAACACAGACAGCACCGCAAGCCCGTCCTTGAGCACACTCACCCACGCCGAACCACGCAATCCGGACGCCAACACGAAGGTCTCGGCCACCACGAACGACACCACGGCGGCGACCTTCAAATCGACTGCGCCATAGGACATGGCGTGCACCACCACGCCCATGCCTTGAATCTGCAACTGCACGTAGGGAACCAGGAAGATCGTGCAGATCACCGCGACCGCCACACCCAACCGCCGCGACCCGAACCGATGCTCGGCAATATCGGCGATCGACAGCAGTTTGTGCCGCGCACAGTAGGTCCAGATCAGCGGCGCCACGAAGTAGGCGACGACCAGTCCGGTGCTGAGGTACGCGATCAGATAGAAGATCGGTATCCCATACCGGTACGACCACCCGGCCGCGCCCAGAAACGAGAAGCTCGTATACGTCTCCCCCGCCATGAGCAGCAGTACGAACAAGGTCCCCAGCCCGCGCCCGGAAACGGACCACTCCGCCATCGACCGTTCCCGCCCGCGCCCGGACAGCACGCCGACCACCACCGTCGCAAGCATCGCCACCGCGAACAGCGAAACCGCCACCACCGCGCGCCCCGTCACGAAAGATCCTCCCGCACACCGTCATTCTCATCAGCGGGCACGAATTCCTCCGCACCCGCCCGGTACGCCGGATCGAACCGCGCGACCAGCGCCACCAGCGGTCCGGTCAATGCCGTCACCGCCAGCAGGTAGAAGATCAGGAAGGGGATACCGAAGATCCGCGGCTCGATCCGGTCGGCGATCACCGGCGCCAGGCAGTACAGCACCCCCGGAATCACCAGCAGCCCCAGCATCGGCCCGCGCCGCCGCAGCGGAATCGCGGGCGCCGCCGGTATCGGTTCGGTCATAGCGTTCCTCCCGTATACCCCGAAGATCAACTACGCCCACCTTTCCCGATCCCCACGCCCGCAGCCAGTCCCCGGCCACCGTGTCGCCGACCTCGAGCCGGTCGAAGCCCTGCGATGGGCGGCCGCCGTCGTCGTCGAAGCCAAAACCGGAGGTATCGCCGACGTTCAATGCCGTCGAGGTAGCCGAACAACCGGCCTACGCGGTCAAAAATCCTCGCGAGAGGGTGGAATTTGCCTTCCAGGCTCGGATTTTGACCGCTCAGGCCGGTTCTCGCGCGGCCCGATCACACGAGCCCGTGGAGGCGAGGTCAGTGGTGCTGGTAGGCAGTGGTCTGGGTGGCGACCAAGTCCAGCAGGTCATGCTGCGCGAGGTTGATGTCGAGCAGATGCGTTCCCCAGGTTGCGTCCGGAACGGCTGGCAAGAGTGCCGCGCCAGGCCCGTCGACCAGGAGGACGTGCGGTTCATCGCCGTCGGTGCACTGGGCGTTGAGGCCGTTCAGTTGACGGCCCGCGACGATGGAGTGGATCGGGGCACTGGCGTTGTCGCGCAGCGATGCCGGATTGGTGCAGAGGACTTCGTAGTCGGGGCCGAACGGGAGAGTGCCGCGAATTTCCGAGGTGTCGGGCACCTGGGGTGGGAGACCGAAGCGCGTGTTCGAGGGCGGGGTTCGGGTGAAGGACGAGTACGCGACGACGCAACCGGTCTGGGCCGGGTCGGTGCAGGCCGGGATGGAGGTGAAATCGCCGCCGACCTTCGCGCCCTTGGGGACCAGGACGTCGCCACCGATCAGGAGGGCCGAAACCAGTTGGGACTGCACCGGTTTCCCGTCGATGCGGTTGCGGATCAGGGTCCGCAGCATACGGCTGCCCTGCGAGTGGCCGATGAGGACGACGCCGCGGCCGCCATTGTGGTTGGCGAGGTAGTCGTCCCACGCGCGTTCGACATCCTGGTACGCGAGATCCCGTGCGGCGGCGACACCTCCAGCGGGCGGGTTGAACAGTGCGTTCAGCGTCACCTGCCGGTACACCGGCGCCCACACATTGCAGTTCGCGCCGAAGGGTTCTGTCTGTGCGCGAGCAACCTCCCGCAGTTCCAGTGAGGCATCGAAGTTCGTGTTCGTCGACTGTTGCAGCGAAGCCGTTGGGTACACGTAGAAACAGTCGATCGGCGCGCCCGAGCGTCCGCCGCAGGGATCGTTGGCCTGACCCGGCTGACACAGCCAGGTGGTGTCCGATTCGGCCGATGCGGGCGGGGCCGCGAACGCGGTGATCAACGCGATGACCGTGCCGAACAGGAGCGCCGCTATGGCGGGATAACGAATCCTCAACGCGAAACTCCTTGTCGCCGTGGCGGGTACATCATACGTGTCTCCGCTACGGCAGACCTGCCACATGCCGCGATCGACAGCGTTGTCAGCGCGCTACGAGCTGAACGGTCGCACGAGTGTCGAGGAATTCCAGGACGTGCTGCCCGAACTGCTCGGGGTACTGGAACAGAAAGCCGTGCCCCGCTTGCGGATACAGAATGAGCCCGGCTTCGGGCAGCCGCTGGGACAGGACGAAGGACTCGTACGACGGGACCATCACATCGTGCGCGCCGTTGGCCACGAATGTCGGCACGGTGATCTTGCCCAGGTGCGGGTACGCGGCATCGGCCGTCTTGTATCCACCGATCGCGGCGACCTGCGCCTGGACCGCCTGCGGGCTGACGACCGAACCCGATTGCTCCAGGCGCGCATCGAGGCGGCGCAGATGCGTGAGGCCGGCGCTGCGGCCGATGCCGTCTTCGGTGAAGAACAGGTAGAGGAAATCCTCGTCGTCATTGACGGGCTTTCCCGCGACCTGCCAGACCTTCGCCGGGACGGCGGGCGAATCCGGTACCGCTCCCGGTCCCGTACCGGCGAGGACGAGTCGCCGCACCAGGTGAGAGTGGTTGAGCGACAACCACTGTGCGACTGTTCCGCCCATCGACCAGCCGAGTAGGTCGACCTCGGCGTAACCGAGCTCTTCGATCAAGGCGGCGGCGGTTTGCGCCATCTGCGGAATGCTGCCGGGGGTCTCCCCCTCGGAGGCACCAACCCCGGCATTGTCGAAGACGATGACGCGCCGCTCGCTGGCGAGCACGTCCAGCAGGGCCGGGTCCCAGTGGTCCATGGTGCCGCGGAAGCGCTGCGTGAGTACCAGCGGAACACCCGAATCGGGCCCGAAGCGGCGATAGGCGATCGAGGCCCCGTGCACGTCGATGAATTCGGTTGGGGCTGCGGCGGATACAGATGTCGACATGCGATCTCCCTATTTGACTATACTGAGCGATAGTCAGCGTGTCAGGCTGGCTTTGAATTGTCAATCCAGCTGAGTAGGATTCGCCCATGGCCGTCGAGCGCACCTCCCCGACGCCGCCCTGCTCGATCGCCGGAGCCCTGGACCTGCTCGGCGAGCGGTGGACGCTCCTGGTCGTGCGCGATGCCTCCCGGGGCGCAACCCGCTTCTCCGACTTCGCCGAACGGCTCGGCTTACCACCCGACGTGCTCACCGATCGCCTGCGCAAGCTGGTGCACGCCGGAATTCTGGAGAAGCGCCCGTATCGCGAGCCCGGGCGTCGCGCCCGGGACAGCTATCACCTGACCGCAGCCGGCAACGAGCTGATCCCCCTGCTCATCGCTTTGATGCATTGGGGCGACTCGCAGGTGAACGACCCGGATCGGCCTCCCGTGATCGCGACCGATTCCGCCACCGGCAAGATCCTCCGCCTGGCGCTGGTCGACGAGGACGGCCGCGAAACCCAGTCCTCCGACGTGGAATTCCGTGCAGGGCCCGGTGTTTCGATCGCACCCGACGCCCGGGACGCCAATGTGGTCTTGGCAACTACCCGGGCTCGAGACATAATCGCCGTTATGCCAAAACAGGTCGAGGTGGCGGAGCAACGCCGAATGATCGCGGCCGCAGCGGTCGCGGTGATCGGTTCCGCAGGCATCGACGGGGCCCGCCTGCGCGATGTCGCCGCCGCCGCCAATGTCACCACCGGCGCGGTCACCCACTATTTCGACGGCAAGGACGCCGTACTGGAAGCAGCCCTGGAAGAGGTCGTCCGACGGGTCCTGGACCGGCCCGCGCCGTCGGCCACCACACCGATCGACGTTCGCGGCTGCATCGACCTCTTCAGCATTTACCTACCCCTCGATGCCGACGGTCTCGGCGAATGGCGTGTGTGGCTTGCCTTCTGGGGCCGGGCAATGACCGATGAGCGGCTGCGCGCGGTGCACCGCCGCTACTACGCCGACATCATCGACCGCATCTCCGGTCGTCTCTCCACAATCCGAACGGCAACTCCGGCCTCGCGCATCGCGTTGACCACCTGCGCGGACTCGGTACTCGCCGCCATCGACGGCGTCGGCAGTCGCGCTGTGCTGGAGTCGGATTCGTGGCCGGCGGACCGCCAGCGCAAGGCCCTCTCGATGCTCTTACTGCCCATGCTCACCGCCTTCGCTGATGGATCCGAGGAATTCTGACCAATGACACAGCAGGACATGTCCGCCGATGACGCACTGGCGGACTTCACCATTCGCGACATCACCCTCGAAAACGTCACCAAGAAGGTCTATCTCGCCGGATCGGGCCCCGCCGTGATCGTCATGACCGAGATGCCCGGCATCAGCCCGCACGTCGCACGTTTCAGCCGCTGGGTCCGCGACGCCGGTTTCACCGTCTACATGCCCTCCCTCTTCGGCCGCGACGGCGTGGTCGCCACCGCCGACGAAGGCGCCCAAGTATTCCGAAAAGCCTGCGTCAGCGCCGAATTCCGCGCTTTCGCCGCCGACGAATCCAGCCCCGTCACCACCTGGCTCCGCGCCCTCGCCCGCCTGGCGCATCAGGAGTCCGGCGGCCCCGGCGTCGGCGCCATCGGCATGTGCTTCACCGGCAATTTCGCCCTCACCATGATGCTGGAACCCGCCATGCTCGCCCCCGTCCTCTCCCAGCCCACCCTCCCCCTGGACAACCCCGCCGGCCTGCACATCTCCCCCGACGAGCTCAAAGCCGTCCGCACCCGCCTGGACCGAGACGACCTAACCGTCCTCGCCTACCGCTTCGCCGGCGACAAGTTCTGCCGCGCCGAACGTTTCGCCGCCTACGAACAAGCCCTAGGCGACCGCTTCCTCCCCCGCGTCCTCCCCGACACCGCAGCCAACCCCGACACCGCCCCCTTCTTCACCACCCACGTAACCACCCCCCACAGCGTCGTCACCGCCCACCTCATAGACGAAGCAGGCCAACCCACCGTCGCCGCCCGAGACGAAATCCTCACCTTCTTCCACCACCGCCTAACCCCACCCAAATCTCCAACGCCCTAGTACTGCAACGCAACTTGTGTAAGTAGCGCCTGCGCGGATGGTTGAATTCGACAGGTGGCGACCCAGTTCGAACAGTTCACCGTGCGAAGGGCGGTGCAAACCGATGTCGAGGCGATCCACCGAGTGCTCGTCGCGAATGCAGCCGACACGTCATTGTTCCAGCAGTCCACGGGCCGGATCCGCCGCGACCTCGACGACTTTGTGGTCGTGATGGACGCTGGTCAATTGGTGGGTTGTGCTGCGCTGCACCACCACCGGTGGGCCTATGCGGAAATCCTGGCGGTTGCGGTCGACCCGGTCGCGCACGGCCGCGGTGTCGGCACGATGCTCATGCGGGCGTGTTTGGCCGATGGGGTGGGGGCGACTTCGGTCTGGCTCGCGACCGCGAAGCCGGTCTACTTCGCCCGCCACGGCTTCCAGCGCATGTCGAAGTGGCGCCTGCCGCCGCATGTTCTGCTCCGAAAACTGAGGCTGGTCTTCGAGCAGCCGGTGCGGCGCTGGCTGCCCGCACTGTTCGGGCGGCACACATTCATGCGCTTGCCGGTTCGGCGCGGCTGACTGCGGGTCCGTGATCGAGAGGGGGACTGTCGCTCCCTTCCTGACCGGGCCGTTCGGCGTGACCATTCTGATGTATCCGTCATCGGACAGGAAGCAGACAGACATGGACATCAGCGGACGTACCGTCCTGATCGTCGGAGGCACCTCCGGCATCGGGCTCGGACTGGCACGACTCTTCGTCGCGGCGGGCAGCACGGTCATTGTCGGAGGGCGCAATACGGGCAGGGTGGATGATCTCGAGACCGTCGAGACCGTCGAGATCGACGTTGCCGACCCCGACTCCATCGTTCGTGCCCGCGACGAGGTGCTCGCGAGACACCCCGGTCTCGATGTCGTGGTGACGATGTCGGGCGTCATGCTCGTCGAGGACCTGCGCGACCCCGCCCACATCACCCAGGCGGAGACCACCATCGCGATCAACCTCCTCGGAACCATCCGGGTGATCGATGCCTTCACCCCGCACCTGATCGAGCGCGGTGGCGGCACCATCATCACGGTTACTTCCGGCATTGCCTTCCTTCCGTTCCCGCTCATGCCCACCTACGCCGCGTCGAAGGCAGGAGTGCACGCGTATACCGAATCGCTTCGGGCGCAGCTCGCGGGTACGGGCGTCGAGGTCACCGAGCTTATTCCGCCGGCTGTCGCGACGGCGGGCCAGGAGAAGGTCAACCCCGCCGCGCTGCCACTGGATGGCTTCCTCGATGAGGTCATCGAACTCCTCAGCGTGAACCCGACGTCGAACGAGATCCTGGTCAACGGCGTTCTTATGCATCGGTGGGCAGAGCGTGACGGCACTTATGCCGAACTCGTCGAGCGCCGCTCCCAATCGCTCGGCGCCCTGCCCGGACGCTGACGGACTCTCGGGGGCCTAGCTCAGCACGCGTTGCAGATAGGCGGTTCGTGCGGCATCGGCGAGCTGTGAGAGCGCGGCTTGTGGTGCGGCAATGGAGAATCCGTGCCATGCGCCCGGCCAGAGGTGCAGCTCGACGGGTACTCCGGCTTGCGATAGGCGTGCGGCATAGTCCAGCACCTCGTCGCGGAAGGTCTCGACCTGTCCGACATCGAGGAAAGTCGGTGGCAGGCCGGATAATTCGGTCGCGCGCGCGGGGGCCGCATAGGGCGACACATCGGGGCCGCCGGGTGTCTCGCCCAAGTACATTGCCCACGCCTCTGTGTTGGCAGTGCGATCCCAGAAGCCCTCGCGATCGAGTTCCTGACTGGAGGGTGTACGGCCGCGGTCGTCGAGCATTGGGCACCAGAGGATTTGGTGGGAGAGCGCCGGACCGACCCGGTCGCGCGCCAGCAGTGCGGTCGCGGCGGCCAGCCCGCCGCCTCCGCTGCTGCCGAAAATGATCAGCCGTTCGGCGTCGATCTCCAGTTCCTCGGCTTGCGCTGCGACCCAGAGCAAGCCGGCATAGCAGTCCTCGACCGAGGCGGGGAACGGATGTTCCGGGGCCAGGCGATAGCCGACCGAGATCGCGACGATGCCGAGCTCATCGACCCAGCGGGCCAGGGTATCGGCGAGCTCCCACTCGTCGCCGGCGATCATTCCGCCGCCGTGCGTGTGATAGACGCACGGCCACGGGCCGGGTCCGCGAGTCGGGCGCATGATGACTACGGGCAACTCCGGCCCGCCGTCGGCGCCCGCGATCGTGCGCTGCTCGATCTGTACCGCGCCATGACGCCGCAGCTCCTCCGGATTCGCGGTGCTGGAGTTCATCTTTCGGTACTCGGCCAGTGCGCGTGGCGCTGTCCAGCCGAGCTCCCGCATTTCCAGCGGGTAGGAAGCGAGGATGGCTTCCAGCTCTGGATCGAACGGCGGGCGAGTGGTCATCTGCGGTGTCTCCTGTCGGATGGTTCATCCAGCTTCCCGCGGATGACACCGCTCGGTCACCGCCATATGGCGGTGCTCCGATTCTACTGACCGCCGATTGGCGGTATGATTCGGCGGTCGTCGCAGCGAGGAGTGGATATGGAAGAACTACTCCAACGGCTCGCATCGCTCGATCCCGCCGCCGAGGGCGCGGTGCGGGCGATCGCCTACTTCGACAAACTCGTGGAGGGCCGAGCGGGGCTCGAGGCCTTCGTCCGCGCTGCGGCGATCCTTGCGGGTTGCCCGGCTGGATTGCATGATCCGGATCGTCATGTGCTGGTTCGCATGCATCCTGACGGGCACCGGCTCGAAGCCGGTGCCTTCCTCGACGAATGGCCGATGGTCGAGCTTGCGGGGGGAGACGGCGGGCGCGTCTGGCTGGAACGGCAGGCCGATCCGAGTCCGACCGATGCGATCATCCTGGAACGGCTGGCCGTCGGCGTCCGGGTCGGGCTGGACCGCACGCGCGGGCGCGGACCCGCTCGTGATCCGGCCAGTGTCGAGGCGCTGCTCAGCCCGGATACCTCGGCGAGTGCCCGCCGGCAGGCCGCGCGTCGCATTGCCTTGCCCACGGATCTCATGGTCAAGGTGGTCGCGATTCTCGCCGAGCCGGATTCGGTCGCGCCGAAGTCCGCGGACCTCAGTAGATGGAGTGCGCAACTGGGCCGAGTGCTGGCAGCGATCGTGCCCGCCGACCTCGAGCCCGAGACGTCCGCGCGGATCGGGCTCGGGCCCGCGGTCGAGCCCGTGGATCTCCCGCGCTCGTGGCAGGGTGCGCTACAAGCGTTGCGGCTCACCGGAACTGACGGCCCCCCGCGGCTGCGGTATGACGACCTCGGTGGGTTGGGCATCATCGCTGAGCGGATCTCACCAGCAGAGGCACTGGTCGACGACGTGCTGGCGATTCGAGCTGCGCAGGATCAGATCCCCGGGGCGCTGCCGACCCTGACGGCACTCTCCGAACATGACAGCCTGCGCGCGGCGGCGACAGCGCTCTACCTCCACCACTCCACATTGCAGGCCCGAATTCCGCGCCTCGCAACAGTTCTAGGTTATCGGCCCGATACGGCACCCGGCCGTAACCGCTTGCATATCGCCCTGGCTCTGAACCGGATCAACCGCAACGGAATACTGCCGTAGCCATCAGGGCCTCGGCGCGGCATCCGGGGTCAAGCGCTGCTGGAAGAAGGCCAGGATTTCATCACGGGCGGCGATGGTGGGCTGGCCTGCCTCATCGATCAGGTGGGCGGTGACGACGCTGTGCGGGCTCGCGACGTGTACCGAAAAGAACGGTGCCGTTTCGGGATTGGCCGCATGGTCGGGAAGTACTTTCCCGATGAATCGGTCGCCCAGGGCCTGCTGGTAGGCGGCGAAACGCTGGGCGCGGCAGAACTTGTCGCCCGCGAATCGGTAGGCGAGCACTGTGAGATCGTCTCGCTCCAGCCGATTGCGTACGGCGGCAAGCTCATCGGGGGGACTTTCGAGGCCCGCCGGGTTATCCATCGGCAGCGTCGGCTGGGAAAGTACGGGGGCGAGCACGGCGGGTTCGAGCATCATGGACAGTGCGAAATTGCCGGTGAAGCACATTCCGATCGCGCCGACTCCTGGTCCGCCGCACTGCTCGTGGGCCAGCCGCGCGAGCGCACGCAACCAACTGGTGACGGGACTGGGTTCGTCGGCGGCGAAGGCACGGAATTCGGCACTGACGCAGGCCTTTCGGAACACCGTGGCACCTTCCTCGGCGCTTGCTACCGCTCCGTCCCTGCCGAACAGGGAGGGCATGTAGACGGTGAATCCGGCATCGCGTACCCAGCGGCTGAAGCGAGCGACATGCGGGCTGATGCCCGGCATCTCCGTCATCACGATCACGGCCGGGCCGACTCCGGCGACATACACCCTCTTGGTGACGTTTTCGAGGGTGATCTCGCGAATGGTGAAGTCCGCCAGTGCATCATCGGCGGACAGGTTCTGCTGCGTCATCGTCAGACTTCCCGGGTTCCGTTCGCGAGGGTGGTGAGTAGGGGGAGAAGTAGCGCCGACAGCGTGCGGCGCTGGCGTTCGGCGGGCCATGATTGCGGCTCCAGCGTGGCTCGGGTGCCGACGCCGTCGATCGCCGAAAGCACCGAGTCTGCGTAGATGCCCAATTCCTGCTGCGCGGGTGCACCCGGAATCGTCGAAAGCCGGTGCGTAATGCGCTCGACGATCTCCTCGTAGTAGCGGCGATGCACCGCGGCAAGCCGCTCATCGGTCATCGCCCGGCCCCAGAAAGCGAGCCACACCCGCCATTCGCCGAGCCCCTGCGCATCGAGCGGAAGGTATCCGCAGAACAGCTCGATGCAGCTCGCGCTGTCGAACGGTGCATTGGTCGCGGGCGCAGGCCGCTCGAGCATCCGCCGGACAACCTCCGCCAATGCCGCTTCCAGCACCGCGTCCTTGCCGTCGAAATAGTGCGTGACCGCGCCGGTGGTGACATTGGCGGCGGCCGCCACATCGCGCAGCCGTGCCCCGTCGATCCCGGCCTTGTCGATCACCGCGACAGCGGCAGCCGCGATCGTCCGCCGCTGCTCCACAAGGTCGACCTGTTTTGGCATAACGGTGATTATGTATCAGGGGCGCCCAGTCGCCAACCCCTTGGCTGGATTGACAGGCCGAAGTCGTGCTGGCAGGCTAACTATTGTTAACTATAGTCAGGAATGAGTTGCTCGTGCGGAGCACTCCGAAAGGAATTCACATGTCTGTATCTGCAGCTGCCCCGACCGAATTCGTCGATGTGAGCGGAGTCCCGATCGGCTATCGCCAGTTCGGCCCCGACCGGGGTGTTCCGCTGGTGCTGGCGCAGCGCTTCCGCGGCACCATTGATCACTGGGATCCGGCACTGCTGGACGTGCTCGCCCGCGAGCGCCGGGTCATCGTCTTCGACAATGCGGGGGTAGGGATCTCGGGCGGTAAGGTGTCCGGCAGCATTCCGGAGATGGCGCGGTCGGCGGCGGCATTCATCGAAGCGCTCGGCTACACCCAGGTGGACGTGCTCGGCTGGTCCATGGGTGGCACGGTCGCACAGTGGCTGGCACTGAACCACTCTCATCTGGTGCGCCGACTCGTGCTCGCCGGAACCGGACCCGGAGCGGTGCCGGATTCACCTGCCGTTCCGGCGAAGGTGTGGCAGGTCGCCGGCAAGCCCGTCAATGACGATGAGGACTTTCTATACCTGTTTTTCACGGAGGACGGCATCGGCCGCCGCGCCGGCCACACTCACCTGCGCCGCCTCGATTCACGTCTGGCGCAATCGGGTTCGGTTGTCGGCTTCGAGTCGGTCCAGGCGCAGGTCGCCGCGATCGGTGGCTACAAGAGCAATGACGCTGCCTATCCGCACCTGGAGAAGATCCCGATGCCGACCCTCGTCGCGAATGGCACCCACGATGTGATGGTCCCGTCTTACGAATCCTTCGTGTTGTCGCAGCATTTGCCCGACGCCCAGCTCATCCTCTACCCCCACGCGGGCCACGGCTTCCTGTTCCAGTACCCGGAGCAGTTCGGCGGGCATGTCCTGGAATTCCTCAGCGGCCCTGCGACCGATCACCCCGCAGCGTTGTGACAATGCTGGTGACGGTCGCGACCGGCTTACCGTCGCTCCGCACTACATCGCAGGTGTAATGGGTGATGCTGCGCCCGGAATGGGTGGGGCGGGCGATCGCGCGCAGGGTATCGCGCCAGACCGGGCGCAGGAAGACTGTGCGTAGCTCGATGCTGGTGAACGACTCTCCGGCGGCGACGACTGTGGAGTGCGCCGTCCCGATCGCGGCGTCGGCGAGCTCGGTGATGAGGCCGCCGTGCACCGTGCCCTGCTGATTGCCGTGGATCTCCGGATCCACCTCGATCTCGACCGTCGCGCAGCCGAGTTCGACCTCGGCCAGCCGGATGCCGAGGGTGCGCGAAATGGCTGTCGGATAACGGAATTGGCTGCACTCGCCCTCGGCCAGGGTTCCGGCGATATGCCTGCGCAGGAATTCGAGCACCGGAAGCTCCCGGGTGGTGGTGGTCATGAGCGGTGACTGTAGAGATCATCGCTTGGGACAATCAATAAATTGTCCTGAGTACAGTGCGGTCATGGGCTCGTACCTGGACATTGTCGATGCTGTCGCGGCCGACATCCGCGCTGGGCGGTGGGCTCCCGGTCAGCGACTGCCGACGCACCGGCAGCTCGCGGCAGAATGGGGGGTCGCGGTGGCGACCGCGACCCGCGTCTTCGCGGAGCTCAAACGGACCGGGCTCGCGGTCGGTGAGCCCGGTCGGGGCACATTCGTTCGCGACCTCTCCGTGCGGCTGGTGCCCGCCGAGTACGGGCCCGGGCCCGATACCGTGTGGGCGGATCTGTCTATGACACAACCGATATCGCCGCGGCGGGGCGAATTGCTGCGTTCCGCGCTGCGAGACCTGGCCGCCGGCGGTGATCTCGACGCGCTGCTGCGACAGCAACCGCCGGGCGGGCGACCTCGGGATAGGGAAGTGGCGGCGGCTTTTCTCGCCGACCGCGATATCGAGGTCGAGGCCGATCGGGTTTTCCTGACCTCCGGTGTGCAGCACGGACTGGATCTGATTGGGCGCGCGGTACTTTCACCCGGCGATGTCGTGGCGGTTGATGCCCTGACCTATCCCGGATTCAAGTCACTGGCGGCTCTGCACCGGCTGGAGCTGGCTCCGATACCTGCCGGAGCCGACGGTCCCGACCTCGACGCGCTCGCCGAGCTGTGCCGTCGCCGGCGCGTGCGGGCGTTGTATTCGATGCCCTCGCTGCACAATCCGCTCGGATGGGTACTCGGCGAGACGGCCCGTACGCGGTTGGTCGAGCTTGCCCGCGAACACGATCTCCTGTTGTTCGAGGATGCGGCGTACGCCTTCCTGACCGATCCAGCTCCGGCAGCGCTGGTTACGCGAGCTCCGGAGCGCGCCTTCTGGGTGTCGAGTCTGTCCAAGAGCGTCGCCGCCGGTCTGCGCTTCGGCATGATGATCGTCCCGCACCGCCATTGCGAGTTGATGAAATCCGCTGTGCGCGCGACCATGTCGAGCCCGCCGGGTCTCGTCGCCGCGGTCGGGACAGGCTGGCTCGCCGATGGAACGGTCACTGCGCTGGAACAGGTGAGTCGCGATACCGCGGCCGCGCATCAGCAGGTGCTACGCCGCGAACTCGCGGGTATGGACGTGCTCGCCCACCCCCACTCGTACTTCGGCTGGCTGCGTGTCGACCCGGAACAGCGCATGGACCGCATTGCCGCTGAGCTGTCCCGCCGCGGCGTCCGCATCTCCACGGCCGACCTGTTCGCCACCACCGCCCATGTGCCACACGGACTTCGGATCGCCGTGGGTTCACCCGCCCTGGCGGATCTCCCGCAGGCGCTCGGCACCGTGCGTGACGTCCTGCAGTCGGTGCCGATCGGATAGCAACTGTCGATCGGCACGCGCAGAAGCAATTCCGTCACCGCTGCGGTCCGGGTTTCTGCCCATCAGCCGCAGCAGCCGGTCCTGTCGCGTCTCGGCACCGGCATTCGCACTCTCGGGGACCGCGAAGTACCGGTGGGACGTGTCCACGGACGCCGGCATTTCGGAGAGGCCGGCGTAGATCTCCTCGAGATGGCCGTCGATCCAGGCGATCAGGTCGGTATCGAGCAGATCCTCCGCACCGATGGCCCGAGCCAGATCCCAGGTATGAATGACGGTATCGGCAGTACGCACGGCGAGGGCCTGCCGGCCGGAAGCCTGCCCCATCGGGTAATCGACAACCTGATCCAGAACCCCAGGCGCCGCAAACGCTTCCCTGCTCTCGCGCACCGACGCGACATACGCGGATACCGGATCATCGCCCATCGCATCAACCTCCCGCATACGCAGAAATTCCTCGCGGCCACCACCGTTCACAAGCAGAACGTAGTTGAGATTTCCCCGAACCATATGGTTGACCAACTGGCGCACATTCCACTCGGTGCACGGCGTCGGCCCCACCCACTGACCACCCCGCACCGTCCGCAGCCTCCGCTCGAATTCCCTACTCGCGAATACGAACCGGTCGACGATCCCATCGAAAGCCTCACCCATACAACCCAGTCTGTCCGCCACCCCCATCCGATACGCGCGGATATCGGACTCGGCATTGCGGATGGCCGCCGCGTTCAGTGACTCAACATGCGCTGGTGCGCAACGGCTTCGCTCGTAATCAGCGGCCTATCGTGATCAAGAGCGAGGGGCGGGATCGGACGGGTTCAGTGCGCGAGGGCCACCCACATCGGCAGGAGCAAGAGTGCGACAACCGAGGTTTTGATGACCACGGACGCGGCGAGGTCGACGTCTGTGTCGTACTGGGCGGCGAAGATGAACAGGTTTTGCGGGGCGGGCATGGCTGCGATCACGGTGAGGTAGCTCAGCCAGGGGGCGAGCGAACAACACGCCCATTCCGCAGATCAGCGCGACCGGTGCCAGTTTTTCGAGTGTGCCGAGAAAACCGGTCACTCGTCACGCCCATCACCGGCCACCGTGGCTGGTCTATTCATCACGCCGCGCTCATGGTCACCTGGACGGTAGAGCGTGCGGTCAGTGGGCGATGTAGACGCCCTGGGCTCCTGTGGTGGCTATGACCGTCGAGCCTTGGGAGAGGTTCGCCGTGAGGGTGCCGCCGGAATCGTTGGGCAGGGCGCGGCCGGGTGCGGTCAGCTGTCCGGACCAGTTGTGCGGTGCGCCGTCGCAGGTGACCAGGACCGATCCGTCGAGCTGTACGGCGATGGGGCCGCCGATGCCGCCCTGGAACATTTGTTCCAGGGAGCCGCTCACGATATTGACTCCGGCGGTGCCACCTCCTGCGCAGGTGGCCGACCCATTGACGGTCAAGGTGGTGACGTTGTAGGTCATTTGCCGGTCGACGGAAATGGAGGCCGGCGGTTGTGCGGACGCGAGTGCGGCGGTGATTCCCAGGCAGCCGGTGGCTGCGATGAGGACCGCGGCACGCGCGGGGTGTCGAGTGCGGAACATGGTGTTCCTCCTGTCGATGCGCGATCACAAGATCGCCAACACCTACATCCTGCGCGCATTCGCCGATTGCCACCAGGGGCACGGGCGGGCCGTCGTGGAGACCGGCCGCCCGTGGTGGTCAGGCCGATGCGGCGGCGGGCGGCGGCAGCTGGGGGAGCGGCAGGCTGTGTAGCCAGTCGTCCCACAGTGCGCGCAGTGGCGCTGCGCTGTAATGCCCTGCCAGGTCCATGAATTCGTCGGTGGTGACCGAGCTGTGGCGATAGCGGGTGGTCCACTCGCGCAGCAGATTGAAGAATTTCGGGTCGCCCAGCTGCAGGCGGAGGGCGTGCAGGGTCAGGGCTCCGCGTTTGTAGACGCGGTCGTCGAACATGCGGGTGGGACCGGGATCGCCGAGCAGGATGTCCTGGGGCTGGTGGGACAGGCGCAGGCGGGCGGTGCGGGCCAGGTGGTCGGCGGTCGAGCCACCGGCGGCCTCGGACCAGATCCATTCGGCATAGCAGGCGAAGCCCTCGTGCAGCCAGATATCGCGCCACTGGCGGATGGTGAGGCTGTTGCCGAACCACTGGTGCGCAAGCTCGTGTGCGACAAGGCGTTCCGAGCCGCGGTGGCCGTCGCAGTGATTGGCGCCGAAGATGGAGATGCCCTGCGCTTCGATGGGGATTTCCAGGTCGTCGTCGGTGACCACGACCGTGTAACCGTCGAACGGGTACGGGCCGAACTTGTCGGTGAAGACCGCCATCATCTCCGGCTGGCGCGCGAAGTCGTGATCGAATGCGACACGCAGGCGTTGCGGCAGTACGGCCTGCATGGGCACCGCGCCGCGCGGGGCTTCCAGCCGATGCTTGCGGTACGGCCCGATCTGGACGGTGGCCAGGTAGGTCGCCATCGGTTCGGGCTGCTCGTACACCCAGGTGGTCTGGCTGGCCTTGGTCTGCTTACGCATCAGGGTGCCGTTGGCCAGCGCGTAGTACGGGGTGTCCGTGGTGATCGAAATGCGGTAGCTGGCTTTGGAACTCGGGTGATCGTCACACGGGAACCAGGAGGCGGCGCCATTGGGCTGACTGGCCACCAGCGCGCCCTCGGTCAGTTCCTCCCAGCCGACCTCACCCCACGGGCCGCGCACCGGCTTCGGCGTGCCCGCGTATTGGACGACCAGCGCCAGCGCGCCGCCCGCGGGGATCTTGATCGACGGCGTGATCACCAGCTTGCCTTGCTGGTGCGTGTATTTCGCGACCTTGTAGCCATTGACCAAGACCTTGGACACGGCCAGCGCCTGGGAGAGGTCCAGCGCGAAACGATCCCGCACGCCGGTGCTCACCGCCGTGATCTCGGCCCGGCCCGCCAGCCGGTTGCTGGAGACCTTGTAGATCAGTTCCAGGTCGTACCGCGATACCCGGTAACCGCGGTTTCCGTTCTGCGGCAGGTAATCGTCGATGGCCTCTTCGGAGAACTTGTTCGGCATCATTCGCCGGCCTCCGCCCGATCGGGCCACGGCGCAATGGGATTGCCCCACCACCGGGTCGACGGCGGCACGGTGTCACCACGCATGACCAGCGAGGCAGGGCCGACGGTGGCGCCCGGGCCGATGCTCGCGGCGGGCAGTGCGACGCAGTGCGGGCCGAGGGTCGCGCCCGCGCCGACGGTGACGGTGTCCATGGCCATGATTCGATCGTGGAACAGGTGGGTCTGCACCACGCAGCCCCGTTCCACGGTCGCGCCGTCACCCAGAGTCACCAAGTCCGCCTCCGGTAGCCAGTAGGACTCGCACCATACCCCGCGGCCGATCTCGGCGCCGAGTCCGCGAAGCCACAAATTGAGTACGGGCGTACCGGTCGCCGCCCGCGCGAACCACGGTGCCGCAACATGTTCCACGAAGGTGTCGGCGACTTCATTGCGCCAGACGAACGAGCTCCACAGCGGATGCTCTTCGGCGCGAATACGTCCCACCAGAACCCATTTGGCCACAACGGAACTCGCGCCCGCGACTGCGCCGGCGGTCAGCAGGACCAGGCCGCTGAGCAGTGCGGTGGGCAGATGTCCGAGGGTCTGCGCCAACCAGGCGAGCGCGAACAGCACGCCCAGGCCGATCGCGAAGGTCACCAGCACCGGAATCAGACGGCAGGTCTCGACAATGCCGCGGGCGATGAGCAGGCGCGGCGGCGGATCGAAAGTGCGTGCGGTGTCACTGATTCCGGCCGTGCGGCGCAGGCGCACCGGCGGGCTGCCCAGCCACGACGAGCCCGCCTTGGACTTGGACGGCGCGGCCGAGAGCACCGCGACCAGACCGTTCTTCGGTACGCGGCGGCCCGGCGCGGTCATCCCCGAATTGCCCAGGAAGGCACGCTTACCGACCTTGGACTCGCCGATATGCAGCCAGCCGCCACCGAGTTCGTAACTCGCGATCATGGTGTCGTCGGCCAGGAACGCGCCGTCGGCGACCGTGGTGAACTTCGGCAGCAGCAGCACGGTGGAGGCCTCGACGCCCTTGCCGATCTTCGCGCCCAGCAGGCGTAGCCACACCGGGGTCAGCAGGCTCGCGTACAGCGGGAACAGGAAGGTGCGTGCCGAATCCAGTAGGCGTTCGGTAGCCCAGGTCTGCCACCCGATGCGGCTGCGCACCGGGTGATAGCCCTCGGTGAGTCCGATGCTGAGCAGTCGCACCGCGATAATCGTCACCACGGCGTATACGCCCAAACTGAGCAGCGTCGCAATCGGCAGCATGGCGAACGCCTGGCCGAGAGCCGTTGTCAGCGTGGTGGTTTTGCGAATCTCCCAGGCGATGAAGAGCCCGCCGGTACCCAGGCCGAGAATCGGCACGGCCGCCAGCAGCATGGAGGTGATACCGAAGATCGCGACCCAGTGCCGGGCCCGCGGGGGCGTCTGGTCGGGCCAGCGGTGCTGCGCCTTGCCGACTTTCACCGCCGGAGATCCCGCCCACGACTGCTCGGCCTTGACCTTGCCGGACACCGCGGAACCGGCCGCGATCTCGGCATTCTTGCCGATTTTGCTGCCGGGCAACACGATCGAACGCGCACCGACCACCGCGCCCGGACCGATCTCGATGCGGCCGATATGCACGACGTCGCCGTCGATCCAGTAGCCGGACAGATCCACCTCGGGTTCGACGCTGCAGCCGTCGCCCAATTCCAGCATGCCGGTCACCGGCGGCAGGGTGTGCAGATCCACGCCCTTGCCGATCTTCGCGCCGAGCGCCCGGGCGAACGGCACCATCCACGGTGCGCCGGAAAGGTTCTCGGCCCCGCTGGCCTCCGAGAGCCGAACAGCGGTCCACAGCCGCAGGTGCACCCAGCCACCGCGCGGGTAGCTGCCCGGTTTCAGATTGCGCAGCAGGGTTCGGGCACCGGCCACACACAGTGTCATGCGCCCGGGCGGGGAGATGAAGAGTAGGAAGGCGATCAACGCCCACCACCACGACAGGCGCGGCAGCCAGGGCAGCGACCCGGTCCAGGCCCCGATATTGCCGACAATGGCCAGCCAGGTGAGCCATTGCAGCCCGGTCAGGGTGGTCAGCGGGATGGTGGCCAGCACCTGGAACCACTGGGCGCGCAAGGGGACCGGCCGCACCACGCGGTCCACGACTGCGACGGCCGGGGCGCTCGCATCCAGTAGTGCTGCCAGCGCACCGAGGCGGGGATGGTCGTACAGGTCGGCGACGGTGATGCGCGGCTGCCGCTCCCGCAGTGCGGTGACCAGCTGCGCGGCCGCGAGCGAACCGCCGCCCAGATCGAAGAAGTCGGCATTCGGATCGCTGACCTCGGCGCCGAGGATCGAATCCCACAGTCCGGCAACCCATTGCTCGGTGGCGGAGAGTCCCGGATCGGCGTCGGTCGCCTTCGGCAGCGGCCACGGCAGGGCGTCGCGATCGACCTTGCCGGAGGTGCGGGTGGGCAGTTCCGGGACCACCGCTAGTCGGGGCACCAGCGGCGCCGGGAGCTGTTCCCCGAGTTGGGCTCTGGCGGCCTTGATGTCGTAGTCCGCACCTGGTCCGGTCAGATAGCCGACCAGGATCTTATTGCCCGCCTTGGTGGTTCGGATGGCGGCAGCCGCCCCTGTTACCCCCGGCAGGTGCTGCAGGGCATTATCGATCTCGCCGAGTTCGATACGGCGGCCGCCGAGCTTGATCTGATCGTCGGCACGGCCGAGGAAAACGAGTCCCTCGCTGTCGTTGCGGACCAGATCGCCACTGCGGTAGGCGCGTTCCCAGTCGACCGAGGCCAGCGGCGCGTACTTCTCCGCGTCCTTGGCCGGGTCCAGATAGCGGGCCAAACCGACGCCGCCGATGACCAACTCCCCGGATTCGCCCTCGCCCACCGGGTTTCCGGCCGCGTCGACGACGGTGAGGTCCCAGCCGTCCAGAGGCAGTCCGATGCGCACGGGGAAGGAGCCGTCGAGCAGCGCGGCGCAGGCCACCACGGTGGCTTCGGTGGGGCCGTAGGTGTTCCAGACTTCGCGCTCGTCGGTGCCCGCGAGGCGTTCGGCGAGTTCCGGCGGCACCGCCTCACCGCCGAAGATGAGCAGTCGCACCGAGTCCAGCGCTTCCGCGGGCCAGGTGGCGGCGAGAGTGGGCACCGTGGACACAATGCTGATCTCGCGCCGCACCAGCCACGGGCCGAGGTCCGCACCGGTACGCACCAGCGCGCGGGGTGCGGGCACCAGGCAGGCCCCGTGCCGCCACGCCAGCCACATTTCCTCGCAGGAGGCGTCGAAGGCGACCGAAAGACCCGCGAGGACACGGTCGCCGGGACCGATCGGGGCTTGCCGCAGGAAGAGCCGGGCCTCGGCATCGACGAAGGCGGCGGCGTTGAGGTGGGTTACCGCAACACCTTTCGGGGTTCCGGTGGAACCGGAGGTGAAGATGATCCAGGCGTCATCGGCCGGCGCGGGCGGCGCGGTCGACTCGGCGGTCGATTCATTTGCCGCAGCGGTGCTTTCGATACCGCCGGCGGTGGCCATGGCCGTGACCTTCGCCTCGCCGAAGACCAGGCGGGCGCGCTCATCGGGATCGTCGGCATCAACCGGTACATAGGCCGCGCCCGCATGCAGTACCGCCAGAATCGTCAGGTACAGCTCCGCGGTGCCCGACGGCATCCGCACCCCGACACGGTCACCGGCGCGCACGCCGGCCGCAGCCAGCTTGTCCACCACGAGGTCGATCTCCGTCAGCAGCTCGGCATAGCTGAGCACTACCTCGCCGTCGTCGATGGCGGGTGCGTCGGGGTGTTCCTGTGCGGTCACGGCCAAGATATCGACCAGGGTGCGGGCGGGTGGTGCGAGTGCGGCCCGCAGCATCGGACTCACGCCCGTCGCGGTGTCGACCTCGTTCTGCACCATCAAGTCCTGCCCACCTCTCAGAGAACTGCCCGGTCAGCGAACTGTCCGGCGTTTCGATGTCCGTTGTTTCACATAAGGGTTACCAGTGGGCAAACACCACGGTGACCAGCAGTCCACGGTACCCGTGTACTGGTCGCCCGCCGTTCACCGAACCGGTGCGGTCATGCAGGTCACAGTCCTACGCATTGTCGCAAGACGAATATGAACTTAGAGTTTGCTCGTCACTTGCTAAACCTGCGCTGGGCCCTTTCGGCCGCAGCAGCGAAGTAACTCGAACCTGGGATGACGCCCCGGCGGCGCGATGAGGGCGCAGCCGGGGCGTCGTCGTGTTCCACCGGTCTGTAAGTTCGGGTGCATGGCGTTTCCACCGGAATTTCTCGACCTCGCAAAGCGTGTGAACAACTGGGGCCGTTGGGGTTCCGACGATCAGATCGGCACCCTCAATCTTATTACCGATGAGGTGGTGCGGGCGGCGGCGGGCACGGTGCGCAGTGGGCGCCGGGTGGCGCTGGCGCTGCCGTTGAGTCAGCACGGAGTGCAGACCGGCATGATTCCGGGCCGCGTCAATGCGCTGCACACCATGACCGCGGTGAACTGGGAGATGTTCGGGCCGGACACCATTGCGACCAGCGATGACGTGGTGACGATGGGATTGCAGGCCGGAACCCATTGGGACGCTTTGACTCACATCTCGCATTCGGGGCGGATCTACAACGGCCGTTCCGCCGACACCATCACCGCACACAAGGGCGCTGCCTTCAGCGGGATCGACAAGGTGCCGCACATCGTGTCCCGCGGCGTCCTGCTCGATGTGGCGCGAGCGCGCGGGGTGGACGGTCTCGCGAGTGATCACGCGGTAACGCCGGAGGATCTGGAGGCCGCCGAGGAATTCGGCCGCGTCCAGGTGCGTGCGGGCGATATCGTGCTCGTCCGCACCGGTCAGATGCGACTGTTCCTGGCCGGGGACCGCCAGGGCTATGCCGTACCGGCGCCGGGCTTGTCCGTGCGGTGCCCTGAATGGTTCCATGCGCGCGATGTCGCGGCGGTAGCCAACGACACGCTCACGTTCGAAATCTTCCCGCCGGAAATCGGCAATCTGATGCTGGCCGTGCACGCCCTGCACCTCGTGGAGATGGGCATGCTGCAGGGGCAGAACTGGAATCTGCAGGAGCTCTCCGAGGTCTGCGCGCAGGAGAGCCGCTATGAATTCCTGCTCTCTGCCATGCCCGAGCCCTTCGTGGGCGCGACCGGAACTCCGGTAGCCCCGGTCGCGATCCTCTGAGCGTCAGTCCTTGCCCGGGCCTGGGGGACATTTTTCCAATACAGGGCGCGACCTGCCGTTCGATAGTGGTGTCTTACGGCAAGGGAGAAACGCATGGAAACCTCAGCACAATGCACTGGAGAGCAGTCGGTGGCGATGAGACTGCTGCTGGCTTGCGGTGTCATCGCTCCGCTGCTCAACATTGTTGTCATTCTCATCCTCGGGGCCATACGCCCTGGCTACAACGCCTGGATAGTCCCCGACAGCAACCTCGAACTGGGGGATGGTGGGTGGATACAAATCACCAACTACATCGTCACCGGAGCGCTCATGCTCGGTTTTGCCCTCGGGATGAGGCTGCGCCTGCGTACCGGGCGTGGTTCCACCTGGGGACCTATCCTGCTCGGCAGCTATGGCCTCACCTTCATCGTCATCGGGCCTATCCTTCCCGACCCGTCGCTCGGTTACCCACCAGGAGCGTCGAGCGCGCTAACCGTTCACGGAGCTGTTCATACTGTCTTTGGTCTGCTTCAGTTCGCTTCGCTGATTGCGGCTTGCTTCGTGCTGGCACGGCGCGATGAGGCGCGCGAAAGGCGCGGCTGGTCTTGGTATTCGGTTGCCACTGGTCTCCTTGTCGCCGCCTCTTATATTGCCTTCGTCCTCACCGCCAAATTGTCAGACGGGGGACCAACAGGACTCATTGAACGTATTGGCATCATCGGCGGCGGCATGTGGATTGCGCTGTTGGCGATCCGCTTGATGAGCAGATCAGTCCCACGTGTGTCTGTCGAATAAATGGGTCTACTGCTCAGGCTCCCTCAGTCCTTGAAATAGACCATCTGGTGACTCGTTGCCAGCAGGGTGCCGTTATTCGCCCACAGTTCGGCGGACTGGTCGAAGAAGCCATTGCCGAAGTGCTGTGAGCGAGCGGTGGCCAGCGCCGGCAGGTCGGATTGTGCTGCCAGCAGTTCATTGTCGGCGTGGAAATAGACCGTCAGTGAGACGGTCCCGGCGGGCACGATCCGGCCCAGGCGCAGCATGACCCGCGGAAAGAACACATCGCTGAGCGCGGTCAGGCCAGGGTAATCCAGCGGCCGGGCGGGCGTCTCCCGTACCCACAGCGTGGTAGTCGAGCTGTGGTTCGGGTCCGCGTCCTGAATGGCGATGGCGCCCTCGACGAATCGCATGTCGTAATTGCGGACCCAGTTGATGAACTCGGGCAGCGCCTCGGGCTCGATGGTGTCGGCGGGCGGTACGACCGGTGCGGTGACCTCAGTGGAGGACCACGTCTGGCGGCGATTGCCGAATACGGCTGTCGCGGTCGTCGCGATGACACCGTCCTGGCTCAGAGTGAGCGTCCAGTGCTGCGTATTCCGGTTGGTGCGGATCGGGTCCGCGGAAATGATGAAGGGCCCGTTGGCAATCGGCCCGGCATAGTTGACGGTGATCGAGAGCGGTTCACCGATGCACTCCGGATGCTGTTGCGCCGCACGGAGCAGCGTCGCGGCGGTGATCCCACCGAACGGACCCACCATATTGGCGTAGTCCGGCGTGGTCTGGCCGCTGAATTTCCCGTCGCCGTCATAGGACAGTTCGGTGGCGATATCGAACGGGTGTGGTGGAGTGACAGTGCGGGACATCGATCGAGATTACCGCTACAGCGAATCGGCCTTGCTGAGCCAGCCGACTACCGCACGGGGCCAGCGAAGCCATCCGGCAGTCATAGCCATATGCGATCATCCCGGATGCGCGTCTGTCCTTGACTGTTCATCTGCTGGCATACCTGCTTGCCTGTCCGGTTCGCGGCGCGACATGCGGCTGGCTCAATCGTTGTGGACCGAACCGGCGACATCCGGCCCACAACGGGTCAGGAGCTGGTTGGAATGCTCCGAGGACTGCGCAGCGCGTGCCAGGCGCGCGCAGTCCGGTTCGGAATCACAACCTCTCCACCTCTTCCTCCACGTCCTCGGGTATCACCTCGACGCCTCCGAAGGCGACGATCTTGTAGTCGACTTCAGGTTCCTCGACGGAAGCTTCTACTGAATTGGACTCTGAGCGAGCATCTTTCGTCATAGCACAATTGAATCATCTGTGTTGCCAGGCGCGAGCTGAAGCGGATGCACACTAGTCGGCTACTTAACACTGGTGTCAGGGCCTGATCCCGGCCAGGATCGGCCCGCACGGCAAATCTGGAACACCTTTCCCATGAGGACCATCTATTGCCGGTGGTTCCACGACTGGCAACGTGGTGGTCCCTTCACGCCGGCAAGCGACACCGTAGGGCAATGCGCCGAGCTGGGGGACGCTTCCTTGTTCGCCGGAGGCGGGAAGTATGTACGCGCCATACAGATTGACCTGCTGGGCATCCTGAGGGAGCCGGCGGCCAGGGGTTCGAGCCGACAACGTGGATTGTCTTGGCCGGGCTGGCGCGGGGGCTTCCACCTATCCGGCGACTAGGTTGAGGTTACCGCTAGAGCGAATCGGCTTTGCTGAGCCAGCCGACGACCGCACGGGTCACCCACGCCGGGCCGAGCCGGACCGCGATGCCGGTGAGTTTGGTCTGCAGGCCGATGAGGACGTGTGGTCCGCGCAGGCGGTGCTGGTGAGTGGCGGTGCGCCACAGGGCTTCCGCGATATCGTCGGGGGTCAGGTGGACACCGAGGGTGGCGGCGGACTTCGAGCCGCGCGATACCTCGTCCATCATGCCGGTGGCCACGAACAGCGGCAGGAGATCGTGCACCGGGATGCCGTACTGCCGCCATTCCAGGTCGAGCGCCTCGGTGAGATTACGGACGGCCGCCTTGGTGGCCCCGTAGGTGGCCAGTCCAGGCTGGCCGTAGAAGGCCGAAGCCGACGCCAGATTGACGACCTGGCTGCCGGGAGTGCGGCGCAGGTGCGGCAGCGCGGTGTAGCAGCCGTTGAGGACGCCCTTGACGTTCACGTCCACCAGGCGGTGCTGGCGTTCCAGCGAGATATCGCCGAAAGCTCCGGAATAGAGGATGCCCGCATTGTTGACCAGCAGGTCGAGGCGGCCCGTGGCATCGGTGAACTCGTTGAGCGCCTGCTCCCAGCCCGCGGGATCGGTCACGTCGAAGGCTCCGGTGACGGTCGCACCGCCGATCTCCTCGGCAGTGTGGCGCACCGCGTCGGCGTCGATGTCGTAGAGCCCCACCGTCCAGCCCGCCTCCGCGAACCGGGCGGCAATGGCGCGGCCGATGCCGGCTGCCGCGCCGGTAATGAAGACGGCGGGCTGCGAAACATTGGCAGGCTGAGACATTCGAGCCTCTCGCGGTCGATTCAGGCGGCGCTGCGGCCGGTGGCGGCCGAATCGATCATCGCACGGTGGAACTCGGCCGCGTCGCAGGCGGCATCGCGGCCGTCGGCGAGCAGGCCTGCCCCGAGATGGATGAGGGTGTGCGGGGCGCTGGCCCGGATCTGCAGCCGCAGCGACACCTGCGCTTCTGCACAGCGCTGAGCCACCGCAAGCGCGTCGGCGAGCAGCATTTCGCGGGAGCCGACCTGCAGCAGGATGGGCGGCAGTCCGGTGAAATCGTGATTGACCACCGACCAACTGGGGTCGAGCACGCCATTGATGGCGATCCCGCGCCGCACCACCATGGCGGGACCGGCCGCCGGCAGGACCGCGTCGGCGTTGGCGTTGGCATGTGCCATGCGGGCGGTGGAGTCGAAATCGGCCCACGGCGAGGTGACCGAAATGGCCGCAGGCAGTGGGAGACCCTGATCGCGTGCGGTCAACGCCAGGCGCAATGCGAGGCCGCCGCCCGCGGAATCTCCTGACACGATGATCTTTTCGGGCGCGAAGCCTTGATCGAGCAGGTAGTGGTAGGCGGCGAGCGCATCGTCGAGGCTGTCATTGGGGTGCGCGTCGGGCAGCTGCCGGTAATCGACCGTGAGCACCGGCAGTTCGCTGATGCTGCCCAGTCGTGCGGTGTGGCGGCGGTAGCTGTTGAGGCCGCCGGCGATGAACGCGCCACCGTGGAAGTAGAGGATCACCGCATCCCGTGCGATGCGCGGGTCGGGAATCGGTGCGGTCCAGAGCCATTCGGCCTGGAAATTGTCGAAGAACACCGGGTGCCGGTGCAGCCCGCGCGGCGTGCCCAGTATGCGGGCGGGCGCCTCCGAGAGCCGGGTGGCCCGGAAGATCAGCTCCGCGGGGCCCGGCCCGAAATCGGCCACCCACGCGCCGGCCCGCAGAAATTGCTGCAGGGTGGTGCGCAGTACGGGATGTGCTATGCGGGTGCCGATCCGGGCCGGTGGGCTGGTTTCGACGATCACGGACGTGACGGATACCGAGGTCTGCGGCGACGTTGCCACGGGGCTCTCCTGTCCGCGCCGCGAGAGGCCGAAGCGCTGGAACTGTGCTGGAACGATGTCAATTGGTGGCCTGGGCCATTGATCATCTTGACCTGTGGGGCGCGGATTGTCATGCCCGAGAGTGAAATTCCCGTCGGAACGAGATGTTCCTACCCTCGGGTCAACCTCCGATTGTGGGTCTTCTCTTCCCGAATCCGGTGGCCAGTTCGAAAGCGTGACCTACTTCCAGCACCCGGCGATCCGCCCGGTGCGGGCCGACGATCTGCAAGCCGACCGGCAGTCCGGTCGCGGTGAATCCGCCCGGCACCGACAGTGCCGGGCAGCCGGTGGTGCTGATGAAATACGCGGAGCGCATCCAGTCGAGATAGGTGTGCATCGGCTCGCCGTCGATCTCGGTAGGGTATTCGAGGTCCACGTCGAACGGCACGACCTGACTGACCGGCAGCAGCAGAATGTCGTAGTGGTCGAAGAATTCGCGGACCCGGTGGAACAGAGCCGTATGCAGGATTTCGGCATCGGCGATATCGGTCCCGCGCAGGGCGAGCCCGGCCTCGATATTCCAGACCACCGACTTTTTGATCCGCTGCCGGTGCTCGAGTAGCGGGCCCAGTATGAGTGCGAACTGCCAGGCCCGCAGTGTCCGGAAGACCTGCTCGGCCCCGGCGAGGTCAGGGCAGTCCTCGCTGACGATGGCGCCGAGGTCGCTGAAGACGGCCACTGCCGGTTCGAGGGCATCGCGCACCGCCCGATCGACAGGCACCGAGCCGCCCAGATCAGGGGACCAGGCCACCCGCAGCCCGCGCAGGTCGCGATCGAGCGGGCCCGCGAATATCGACCCGGATTCCGCGATCGTGATGGGACTGCGCGGGTCCGGTCCGGCCAGCACCGAAAGCAGTAGGGCCACATCGCCGACCGTGCGGGCCATCGGGCCCTGCACGGCGAGCGTCGACCAGGCGGCCGAGGTCGGCCAGCTCGGGACCCGGCCGGGTGCGGGCCGGAACCCGACAACATTGCAGAACGATGCCGGATTGCGCAGGGATCCACCCATATCGCTGCCGTCGGCGAGCGCGTGCATGCCGCAGGCCAGTGCGGCCGCCGCGCCGCCGCTGCTCCCGCCCGCCGATCTGCCGAGATCGTAGGGATTGCGGGTGGCGCCGAACACCGGGTTGACCGTATGTGAGCCTGCCGCGAACTCGGGCACATTGGTCTTGCCCAGCGTGATTGCTCCCGCCGCGGTGATCCGCTCGATGATCAGCTCGTCTTGTGCGGGCACATGGTCTGCCAATAGGACACTGCCGTGGGTGGTGCGGATGCCGGCGGTGTCATGGGTGTCCTTGTGCGCCATGGGAATGCCGTGCAGTGGACCGGTCGGCGCACCCGCTGCGGTCTGTGCATCGGCCGCGCGGGCCCGATCGAGGGCCTGTTCGGCGACGAGGGTGACGATCGCATTGACCTGCGGGTTGATCCGCTCGATCTGGTCCAGGTGGGCCTGTGTGATCTCGGTGGCAGACAGCTCCCGAGTGCGTACGAGCCGGGCCAGCTCCTGTGCCGAGGTGAAACAGATTTCGGAATCCACTGGCTTTCCTCATTTCTCGGCGGCGCGCACGCCGGTCTCGGCGGGAGCCGTAGCGCCGGGCGCGGTCCGCTTACGGATCATCGTCCAGAGGGTCTGCGCCACGACGCATACCGCGAGATTGACCACCAGGCCGACAATTCCGGAGCTGATGTTGTGCAGTGCGGCAGCGTGTTTGCCGATCTCCGCCCAAGCCACGACGGCGATCCCGGACAGTAGGCCAGCCATGGCCGGATACTTGTCCAGCCAGCGTCGATCACCCAGTGCCGCAAGGAATGCCGGTGCGGTTTGCGCGAGCCCGCTGAAGGTCAGCAGCAGCAGATCGGCCAGCGCACTCGGCCGGTGCACGGCCAGGAGCAGTGTCAGACCGGCGACAACGATGACCGTGCCGTGATTGAGCGCCAGCCTGGCCCGCTCACCGCGCAGTGGAATCAGGTTGCGCGCCACCAGTGAAGAGATGCCCAGGCTGATCGCTGCGGCGGGCACCATGGCGGCGGCGGCCGCCGCTACCGCGATTACTCCGATCATCCATTTCGGGAGCGACTCACCGGCCAGCCACAGCAGTACGCCGCCGGGCGGCACGTGATACCCGTGGAACTTGGCCAGTAGCCCGGTGAAGCCGACGATGATCGGCAGAATGATGACCACCTGATACAGCGGCAGCCAGGTGTTGTTGCTGCGGATGACCTGCTCGTCCCGGGAGGCCAGCAGCGGCGGCCACAGGTGCGGCAGTGTGAAGAAGGCGCTCCCGATGGCCGAGATGAGCACACCGCTGATCCACCAATTGCTCCCGGCCGGACCGTCATTGAGCGGCACGGTCAGCAATTGCGGTGCGCTGCGCCGGATCTCGTGGAACATATCGCCGACACCGCCCGCGAAATGCGCCGGTACCGCGATCACCAGCACCACCATCGCCAGGATCATCAATGCGTCCTTGAGATAGGCGGTGCTCGCAATGCCGCGAATCCCCGACCACAGGACGAAGGCCACCATCAGCCCGGTCGCGATCGCCATGCTCCAGTTGCCGGAACTCCGGCTGCCGGTGACCAATTGGACGATGGTGCCCAGCCCCGTGATCTGTAACTGGAGGTACGGCAGCAGGAACACCACACCGATCAGCGCGACCAGCTTGCCGAACAGCGGACTGCGGTAACGGTCGGCGAAATAGTCGGCCTGCGTGAGGTATTCGTTCTCCTTGGCCAGCCGCCACAGGCGTGGTCCGAGGAAATACACCCCGATGTAGGACAGCGGGATATAAGGAATGGCATAGGTGGCGGTGGCCCCGCCGATAAAGGTCCGGTTGGCCACTCCGAGAAAGGTGAAGGTGGTGAAGCCCTCCCCGGCTTGCAGGAACCAGGTGGCGCTCTTGCCGAAATTCCGGCCGCCGACGGTCCATTCGGCGAGGTCATGGGTGCCGCGGCGGCCGCGAAGCCCGAGCGCGGCGATCACGGCCATACCGATCAGCGCAATGGTGAGGATCATCGGTCGCCCTGCCCGCCGGTGCGTGCGCGCTCGGCGAGCAGCAGCGTCGGGGTGATCAGCAGGACCCACGCCGACAGCCACACGAACAGCGCGGGCATGCCGAACCACAGGTGGCTGGAATTGACGAACGGCAGCCAGATCGCCGACAGCAGGGCTGCCACGGGAAGGATGGGGGACAGGGACATCAGGGTGCGATTCATGGCTGCTCCGTGCATATTTCGAAAGGGATGGTCACCAGGTGATGAAGGAATTCCAGAAGCGGCACTGATGGTCCGCGGCGAACCCGCTGTACTGCCGGGGGCCGTCCGGTGCGAACTGCAGCATGTGCGCGGCCGCCGGATCGAAGCGCGGGGCGGCCGGGCGGCCCTGGCCATTGGGATCGCCGGTGCGGGCGAACGCGGTCCAGTAGTCGATCATGTTGTCGGACAGTCGCTGCTGTGCCGGGGTGAAAGCCGGTGTGACGCCATCGGTTTCATAGAGATAAGGCAGGTCGAAGGCGTGTGCCGCACCGAGTGGGAAGCTGGCCGGCGGTATTCCGGGCAGCGTCGGTGCGGTCTCATCGGCGAATTCGGCGGCATAGGCCGGAACATGTTGTGACAGCAGGCCCGCGGTGGTGGGAACCCCGCAGATATAGTCGAAGTCGCTGCGGGCGGCCGCATACGCCAGCACCGGCTGCGCGTAGTTGCGCAGCGGATAGTGCGCGATCACCTGGTCCGCACGGTCCGCCCCGAAGAAGTCGCGCACTGCCTGCGGATAGGCGTCGGCGGTGAGCGCGGTGCCCAGACCGTATTGGGGTAGCACCATCAAGCGTTCCTCGTCGTGGGCATCGGTGATCAGCACCGGCACCTGGTTGAAATGCCCGTCCCCGAACGCTTCCCGGAGCGGCTCCGTCAGGACGTGACCGTCGATATCCGGAAACCATTGGTACGGAGCTTGAGCGGTGAGCAGCTCGCCGACGGACATGGTGCGCAAGCAGATTCCGGCGGTGTGCGGATCCGGGCAGCCGACGGCCGCCGCGTAGTCCTGTCCCTTCCGATCGGTCTGGTCGCGGGTCGGCCAGGCCCCGAATCCGTCTCCGGCGCAGGGCGCGCTCTGCACAATGGCGCGCTGGAACAGCCCGGCCGCCAATGGCGAACCCAGCTGCGAGCACACCGATACCGCCCCGGCCGATTGGCCGTCGATGGTGACCAGCCGCGGGTCGCCGCCGAATGCGGCGATATTGCGCTGCACCCAGCGCAGCGCCGCCTGCTGATCGGAAATGCCGTAGTTCCCGGTGATTTCCGCGCCGGAATCGGGCGTCATCGACAACCCGCCGAGCACCCCGAGTCGATAGTTGATGGTGACGACCACGACGTCGCCGCGCGCCACCATGCGATGCGCCGCATATTCGCGGCCCGAACCGCTGACCATCGATCCACCGTGGATGAAGACGATCACCGGCAGCCCCTGCGCCTCGTGCCGGGGCGTCCAAACATTGAGGTTCAGGCAGTCCTCGGTGGTCACATCCGCTCCACCGAAGGGTGAAGCGGCCTGCGGGCAGGCATTTCCCGGTTGCGTCGCATCGCGCACCCCGAGCCATGGGAGCGCCGGCTGTGGTTGCTGCCAGCGCAATGCGCCGACCGGCGGTGCGGCGAAGGGAATCCCGAGGAACGACCGGTCGGTGTCGGTGGCCACACCCTGGACCGCGCCGCCGTCGGTGTGCACCACCGGCGGGCCGGGAGCCGGATCGGCGGGAGCCGGTGCGGCACAAGCCAGTCCGGCGGCGAGCGCGAGACCGAGGGCGGTGAGTGTCTGCCGAAATCGCATGGACCCACCGTGCCCGGTGAGCGAGATTTCGGACAGGACCCAGTGGCGGATTGACGAATACAGCCACATACTTGGCCGATGCTGGACGAATTGGACCGCAGAATCGTCGGTGCACTCCAGATCGACGGCCGCGCCGCCTGGAGCCGGATCGCCGCGGTCCTCGGTGAACCCGAGCGCACCGTCGCCCGGCACGGCAATCGCCTGCTGGAGAGCGGCGCCGTCACGGTGACCGCGCTCGCGCCGCGCGGTGACGCTGTGCTGGTTCGTATCCGGTGCACGCCGGGCACCGCCGGTGTCTGCGGTCGCACGCTCGCGCATCGTCCCGACGCGGTGTTCAGCTACGTCCTGACCGGTTCGGTCGACTGTGTCGCGGAGATCATCTGCCTGCCCGAACGGGTCGCCGACCTGGTGCTGCAGGAACGTCCGGGTATCCCGGGCCTGGTCGAGAGCAATACCCTGCCGGTGCTGCGCTACTTCCGCACCGTGCACGAATGGCAGCCCGCCCTGCTGACGGCGACCGAAGCCGCCGAGCTGACCGAACTTCCGCCGCTCACCCCCGCGCCGACCGGAGCGGGCGCGCAGCGACTCGGCCGCGAGGAACGTCTCATCGTGCGCGCGCTGGCCGAGGACGGACGCCGCACCTACGACGAAATCGCCCGTATCGCAGGCATTTCCGAGCCGACCGCCCGGCGGCGGGTGGAGTCGCTGCGCCGCACCGGGGTCGTGCACATTCGTGCCGTGGTGGCCCCGGCGGCGCTCGGCCTGGGTGTGGAAGCCCTGCTGTGGATTCGCACCCAGCCCAGCACCGTCGAGCTTGTCGGCCGATTGCTGCTGGAATCGCCCTATGTCCGGTACGCCGCGGTGATCATGGGCGACCACCAGATCGTCGCCGATGTCGCGGTACCGGACAAACTGCGCCTCTATGAGTTGCTGACCGGCGCGGACTGGGTGGCGCACGTCGAATCGGTGGAGACCTCCATGGTCATCGAGGTGCTGAAAACCAGTGGGGTGCAGCGCACCCGGGTCAGCGGTCGGTGAAGGCGGCTTCGAGCCGTTCGCGGCCCGGTGTCAGCAGTCCGAGCGCATCGCCGAGGTCGCGCAGCCGTGCCGAGGTGGTCGAGAGCGTCAGCCCGGCGATGAGGGTGCCGCGGCGGTCGCGGATCGGCACCGTGAGACAGCCACTGCCGGGCCGTAATTCGTCCACCTGTAGCGCATAGCCGAGGCGGCGGGCCTGCGCATCGGACTCGGCGAGCGCGAGGCGGCCGATGGCGGAGGTGGTCAGATCGCTGGTGATCATCTGCTCGTGCTCGATCGGATAGTCCGGGTCGGCGTCGAGAATGCGAACTCGGGGCCGGGTGGTGCCGGTGCGGAGGTAACCGGCCAGATGCACGCCGCCGCGGATATTCCCGCGCAGTTGTTCGAGCACCTCGAGGGCTGCGACGGGAAGCGGTGCGGGCGTGGCCATTCCGGCCAGTTCGGTCACCTTGCTGCCGAGCGCGAAGCCGCTCAGGTCGGGGGTGCGCACCAGATACTCCTGCTGCACCAGCAGATTCAGCAGCCGGTAGGCGGTGGCGCGCGGCATGGCGAGATTGCGGCTGATCTCGCGCGCACTCACCCCCGGCCCGCACGCCGCCACCTCCTCGAGCACGACGAGGGCGCTCAGGACCGCCTTGGGTTGCCGGCCGCCGATGCCGCCGGGTGTGCTCACTCCGGCCCCCGGTCACCGGGTACCGTCGCCGCCCCGCCCAGAACTTCGGCGCCGATCGGGGTGTCGTGCGTGCCGACCAGCAGCGCCCCGCGCTGTCGTGCGCGCCGGAATGCAGCCAGCCCGAGTGCGACACCGAGCAGGAACAGCCATACCCCGGCGGATCGGGGGCCACGCCATTCGGTGCCCAGAAACACCAGCAGACAGCCCGCCAGCCCGATCGCCGCCGCCAGCGCGACTGCGGCTGGGCCGAGCGTGAATTCGCCGATGCGGCGCAGGAAGAACGGCACGGCGAGACATACGAGCGTGTAGGCGAGCACGTATCCGCCCGCGGACACGACCAGCAGAATGCCGACCGCTGTTTTGCTGGTGACGCCGACCGCGAGCAAGACCAGCGGCACCGCTGTGACGATCGGCATGGACACCCCGATGGCGAGATGCGGCGTCCGGAACTTCGGATGTGTGCGACTCATGGCCGCCGGCAGCACACCGTCGATTCCCATGCTGAGCAAGACCCGGACCAGTGCGGTCGAGGAGGCCAGCGCACACGCGAAGAACGAGGCCGCGACACCGCAGTCGAGAATCGGGGAGATCCAGCCCACCCCGTAGAACGACGAGAGTGCGTGCACCGGCGCGGAATCCTGGTCCAGGGCCACCCCCGCCGCCCGGAATCCGGTGGTCTGCACCGAGGTGGCGGCGACCACCAGCACCCCGGTGGCGATCGGAGACCAGATCAGCACCCGGGGCACCGCGGCGAACGGACGCCGGGCCTCCACCGACAGTGATGCCGCGCTCTCGAATCCGACAAATGCGGTGATCGCAATGACCACGCCCGTCACCAGACCGGCGAACGACAGATGCTGCGGCGCCAGCAGATCCCGTGCGATCGGCTGCCGCCCCTGCCCGAGGAACAGCACCACCACCAGCCCGACCAGCACGGCGACCGCGACCGATTCCACCAGCAGACTCAATCGCGCCGACACCCGCACCCCGCGCAGCATCACCACCGCGCACGCCGTACCGCAGCCCAGGACGCACAGCACAGGCACCAGCACGCCGGTGCCGAAACCCAGGGCCGCCAGCAGATTCGACAGCTGCAATCCGATATTCGCCAGGGAGTACATGGCGATGAACGCATACCCCAGGATCATGCCGACCCCGCACAGGAATGCCGCCGTGGTCCCGAGCCCCTTCGCGGTGAAGGTGTACAGCGATCCGGCGGTGGCCACGCGTTTGGTGAATTGATTGATCGCCGCCGCCACCGGCAGTGTGAGTCCCGCGCCCAGCACCGCCGCCCACAGTGCCCCGTCACCGCTCGCGGTTACCAGCATGGCTGGAATCGTGGCCGCCGCCGCACACGGTGCGATGGCCGAGACCGACTGCGCCAGCAGACCGGGAAAGCCGAGGCTGCGGCGGTGCAGCCCGGACATGGGCGAGGTATCGCGCACCCCGGTGACCGGGGGTGGATCGGCGATCGCCTGATCCAGTGCGCTGCCGCGTGGGTTCATACGCTCGGAACGTACGAACGTGGTGTGTCGCAGATGTTTCCGGAATGTCAGCGCTATGTGTTGGCAAACGAGACGCCTGTCACCGCAGCGGTCTCAAAAGCAGCAGCGATGACCGTTACTGCCGGGTCACGGTCCGGAAAAGGTGTGCGCCAACAGTATTGAGAGTTCCATTTTCCGCTTCTCGGAGGTGCCCCCGTGACCCCCATATCCCCGCCCGGCGCGAGCGCGTCCGCACCGCCCGCCGGGCTGCACGGCTCGCTCGGGACCGGCGCCATCATCTTCATGGTGGTGGCCGCCGCCGCACCGCTCACCGTGATCGGCGGCAGCGCGCCCATCGCCATGATGATCGGCGACGGGGCAGGCTTCCCTGCCATGTTCGTGGTGGCCGCCGTTGTGCTGCTGCTGTTCTCGGTCGGACTCAGCGCCATGAGCCGCCATGTCCCCAAGGCTGGTGCCTTTTTCACCTATATCGGCTACGGACTGGGGCGACCCGCCGGGCTGGGCGCGGCCTATTTGGCGCTGCTGACCTATACGACGGTCCAGGTGGCGGTCTATGGCTTCCTGGGCGCGGCGCTGCGCCGATCCGTGATGGATATCCACGGTCCGGATATTCCCTGGTACGTCTATGCGCTCGCCGTGGTCGCGATCGTCGGCACGCTCGGCTACCGGCATATCGAATTCAGTTCGAAAGTGCTGGGGCCGTTGCTGATCGCCGAAGTCGGGATCGTGCTGCTGCTCGGCGTGGTGATCGTGGCGCGCGGCGGGGCGGCCGGACTGTCGGCGCAGCCGTTCACACCGCACCTCGCGTTGTCCGGCTCGCCGGGGCTCGGACTGATGATGGCGCTGGCCGGTTTCATCGGCTTCGAGGCGACCGCCATCTTCCGGGACGAGGCCCGCGATCCGGCCCGCACCATTCCTCGCGCCACCTACGGTGCGGTGATCTCCATCGGGCTGTTCTATACCTTCGGCACCTGGGCGCTGGTGATGGCGTGGGGGCCGGACCGGATTCTGGACGAGGCCGCTAAGGACCCGGGCGGGCTCATCGTGCGCACCGCTTCGGAGTATCTCGGTTCGGTAGGTGCGGTGGCGGTGAACGTGCTGCTGCTCACCAGTCTGTTCGCCTGCGTCCTGTCGTTCCACAATGTTATTGCGCGCTATCAGCATTCGATGGGTACGACGAATGTGCTGCCCGCCGGACTGGCCCGCGTGCACGCCCGGCATGCGTCACCGCATCTGTCGTCGCTGGTGCAGACGGCGACCGCGGCCACGGTGGTGGTGGTGTTCGCACTCTGCCGCCTCGATCCGGAACTGGAGGTGTTCACGTGGTTCTCGGGTGTCGCGAGCCTCGGGGTGGCGGTGTTGATGGCACTCACCTGTGCCGCGGTGATCGTCTACTTCGCGCGCACCCGCGCCGATACGCGAATCTGGCACACCCGCGTCGCACCGGCACTGGGGCTGATCGGACTGGTATTGACCGCCTGGCTGATCGCTGTCAATTTCCCGACGCTGATCGGCGGCTCGACCACCCTGGCCACGGTGCTGCTGCTGATCACCGCCGCCTTCCCGCTCGCCGGTATCGCCCAGGCGTATGCGCTGCGGCGCGCCAATCGGAATGTCTACGACGGCATCGTCGACGCGATCGCCGCCTGACCATCATTCGGAATCACCGCCCTTCTCACGAGGAGTTGCCCTATGTCCACTGTCGAATCCCTCTCGGCCGCAGCTGATGTCGAGGTGCGAGTGCTGGAGAGTCTGTCCGCCGCAGAGATCAGCACCGTGCGTGAAATCCTCAGCAGGGCCGATCTGATCGGTCCTACCTCCCGGTTCGTCTATGTCGGCCTGGACGAGCCCGGCAAGGCGCAGGTGCTGGCGCACCAGGACGGCGGCCCCGCGCCGGAACGGCTGGTGCGAATCCTGCTGCTGGACATCGCGACCGGCGCGTCCAGGGACGTGCTGGTATCGCTCACCACGGGGGAAGTGCACTCGGACACCGAAATTGACACCGCCCACGGTCAGGTACCGATTCTGGAGGAGGAATTCGCGGAGGTCGGTGTTGTGCTCGCCGCGAACGAGGCCTGGCGCGAGGCGCTGCGCAAACGCGGCGTCGATCCCGCGATGACGGTGTGCGTGCCGCTGTCGGCCGGGCATTACGACATCCCGAATGAAGAGGGGCGGCGCATCATTCGCGTCTTCGCCTTCCGTCAGGATCACCCGGAAGATCACCCGTGGGCGCATCCGGTGGACGGGCTGTGCGCCTATGTCGACATCATCAACCGCGAACTCGTCGATCTCATCGACTACCGGACCTTCGAGGTGCCCGACGAACACGGGAACTTCCAAGACCCCGCGCTGGCCCTGCCGGGATACGAGGGGCTCAAGCCCATCGAGATCACCCAGCCCGAAGGCCCCAGCTTCACCGTCGACGGTGACGTCGTCGAATGGGCGAACTGGCGGCTGCGCATCGGATTCGACGCCCGCGAGGGACTGATCCTGCGCCAGTTGGCCTTTCGGGACGGTGAGCGCTACCGCCCGGTCCTCTACCGGGCTTCGATCGCGGAAATGGTGGTGCCCTACGCAGATCCGTCGCCGAGCCGGTTCTGGCAGAACTACTTCGACACCGGGGAATACCTGTTCGGGCGCTTCACCAATTCGCTGCGGCTGGGCTGCGACTGCCTGGGCGAAATCCATTACTTCGACGCCACTCTCAGCGATGAGCTCGGCATGCCGCGCACCATCGAGAACGCGATCTGCCTGCACGAGGAGGACTACGGCACGCTCTGGAAGCACACCGACCTGTTCACCGGGGTGAGCGAGGTGCGGCGGCAGCGCCGGCTGGTGATCAGCTTCTTCACCACTGTCGGCAATTACGACTACGGCTTCTACTGGTACCTGTACCTCGATGGCACCATCGAATGCGAGGCCAAGCTGACCGGGGTGGCCTTCAGTGCGGCCTATCCGCCGGAGGGCTCGCCGTATCAGAACGAGGTCGCGCCCGGCCTGGGGCTCCCGTATCACCAGCACCTGTTCAGCGTGCGACTCGATATGACGGTTGACGGGCTCGCCAATGCGGTGGACGAGGTCGAGGTGAGCCGGGTGCCGGTCGGCCCCGGGAATCCGTACGGAAACGCCTTCACCGCCAAGACGACTCGGCTCACCAGTGAGTCGGAGGGCGCACGTGATGCCGATGCCTCGGTGGGGCGGGTATGGCATGTGGTCAATACCGAGCAGACCAATCGCATGGGTCAGCCGACCGGGTACGTCCTGCACGCGCAGCAGACGCCGACGCTGCTCGCCGATCCGTCCTCGTCCATCGCGGCCAGGGCGGCCTTCACCACCCGCCAGCTCTGGGTGACCCGGTACGCGCCCGAGGAACGCTATCCCGCAGGGGATCTGGTGAATCAGCACGCCGGTGGCGACGGGCTGCCCGCGTACATGGCGGCGAATCGGCCGATCGAGGGGGAGGACATCGTGCTGTGGCACACCTTCGGCCTCACCCATTTTCCGCGCCCGGAGGACTGGCCGGTCATGCCCGTCGACTATGTGGGATTCACCCTGAAGCCCTACGGCTTCTTCGACCGCAACCCGGTCATGGGCGTCCCTGCCACGACCGCATCGCATTGCTGCCACCCGGAGCCGCAGTGACCACGAGTGTGCATGTGCCGCAACGTCGCGGCGGCCGCGCACGGCGTGGCGCTCGGGCCAGGCGTTCCGTCCGGTTGGCACGGCCGGGTCGGTCGGGCTGGGTGGGGCGGTGCGGAGCGGTCCTGGCCGCCTGCTCGGCACTGCTGCACGCGGCAGGACTATCGGGGGACGGTTGCGGGCCCACGCCGCTCACCGTGCTCATGAACGTCATGATTCTGGCGTGCCTGGCCTGCGCATGGCATCTGTGGACCCGCCCGACCCTCCGGGCGTGGGCGGTCACCGGGGCGATGAGTGCGGTGATGGTCGTCGTGCACTCCGTGCTGATGCGCGGGGCCATGTCGCACAGCGGTTCGTCGAGCCTGGGACCGGCGACCCTCGGGGCGGTGCTGGAAGTCGCGCTGTCGATCGCGGTCATCCAGCACGAGGCCGGCGCTCGGCGTCGTGCTGGAAGGACTTCGACTCCAGCCGGCGAGCCGTACGCGCTGCCATGAGCGTCGAGATGCCGGACGGATGCAGCGGGTCGTAACCCGTGAGGTCCGCGATGCGGGTCAGCCGATAGGTGACCGTATTGCGGTGAATGAAAAGGGTTCGGGCG
Source organism: Nocardia sp. (assembly GCF_025465275.1). Taxonomy (GTDB): domain Bacteria; phylum Actinomycetota; class Actinomycetes; order Mycobacteriales; family Mycobacteriaceae; genus Nocardia. The sequence continues at coordinate 42,461 of NZ_JAODNK010000091.1, forward strand.
ACGGCATTGTGGTTGAACTGGTTGTCGATGAAGGCATCCAGGGTCTGGGCCAGCATGGGCTGATCGTCGAGTGGATCGAGTAGGGCCGCCAGGGTGCGCCGGGTGGAACCGGTTGTCGCGATGGCGAACTCGAACATCATGTCCTGCTGCCGGCACACGATCTCCGGGAGTTGCAGGCAGCGCGCCACCTCGGCCACGATCTGGGCCTCGGCATACGCGGCGGGAATGGCCGCGTGTGCCGGGGCCGGCGCCACGCCGATCCAGAACTGCGGATGCGGCTGAATGTCGCGCAGTACCAGCGCGTCGAGCAGCAGCCGCTCCGGATCGTCGGTATCCGACGGCATCGGCACCAGCGCAGTCCAACCCCCGCTGTCGCGGTGCAGCAGCGTGCCGGGCAGATGCGCGATGCGGCTGCGCAGCCGGGTCAGTGTGCCCGGGGTCGGTTCGCCGAGCCGCACCACCGCTATGAGAAATGCTGGGGCAGGAGGTGATTCGGGATCCACCGCCCAGCCGCCGGGTTCACGACCGGACAGCAGGGCGTCCGCGACCTCGTGCTGCCGTTCCAGTACATCCCAGCGGGGCTGGCGGGCATCTTCGACCAGTGCGGTCGCAATGCGCGCCATGATCAGGCCCATGTACTCGGTGAGCCGCAGGCCGACCTCCGGAACGACCCGGTACTCGTCGCGATCCATCAGGGGGATGAGCTGCGACCAGAAGAACGCGGCCCCGACCCGGTAATTGGTGAGCACCTCGGTCAGGCCCATACCGTCGTGAACCAGCGTCACCGCACGATCGATGAGCGGCTGCGTGTCCTCGACGGACGGTTCGACCTGCTCGATGAGGTAGCGGAAGAACAGTTCGAGATTCAGCTTCGCGCTGGGTACGAAGTCCGCGTCCCGCAGGGAGTGGGGGAGGGTGTCGTAGGGCGCCACCTCACCGCTGAACTCCCCGGCCAGCGTTGCCGCGCGGGCTCGCAGGAGTTCCAGTGTGGCGGCGGGTTCCACGACGAGGACCTGATCCGCCACGATGCGGTTGTCCACTGCTTCCTCCCGGCTCTGTCTGAACTGTGTGTCAGCACACATTAGGCGCTACACGCCGTTACAGATAGCCCCCGGGGGTCAGCTGCCCGGGAATCCCGGCGGGAGCGGCTGGAAATCGGCCTTGAACCTGGGCCCGGGCGGCAGACCGCGCAATACGGCACTGATCCATGCGACCGCCGGCACCCAGCCGACGACGGCATTGGTCAGGTGTTCGGGCAGCGGATCGGTGTAGAAGCGCATGTCCGCGCCGCGATCCCAGTAGGACTGGACGGTCGGAAGCACTGCGGACGGCGGAATCAGCTCATCCCAATCGCCGTGCCACCATAGCAGCGGAGTATCCGGAATGTGCTTGCCCAGACTGTTGTCCTCGAGGACCTTCAGCACCTCGGGCGAGGTATTGAGCGATTTACCCGGCTGAAAATACTCACTGATCGGGCGGTAGACGCCCTCGGCCGCGATGGTGGCATAGCAGCGGTGCTGCATATCCGCGAGCAGCCCCTGACCTTCGGGGGTCAGGAAATCCTCGGCCTTGAACACATCCGGATATTCACGCGACAGCGAGGCGAAACCCAGCCACATGGTGAAATTGCTGGTCCCTGTCACGCCCGGCTCACGCGCGGAACCGTAGTTCGCCACCGATACCAGGTTGCCGGGAGTACCACCGAAGGCCGTCCCCAGCAGCCGGACATCCGGTGCGTAGGACTCCCGCAATTCGGCCGCGCGAATGGAACCGGAACCGCCGCCGGAATAGCCGTAGAGCGCGATACCCGAATCGGCGAATCCCAGGGCCGGATCGTTCTTCATCGCCCGCAGGCTGTCGAGAACCATCTTGCCTTCGTCGAAGGTGTTGAACGTATTGAACTTTCCATCGAAGTCCGGGATGTTGATGGCGAAACCCTGTGCGAGCCAACCGGCGACCAGCGTCGACTCCTTCATGGTGCCGACCTGCAGGGTGTGCGAGGGATTGCACGCCGAATCGGTGGAGTCGATGGCCTCCTGGAAGGACACCACCGGCCGCGCGCTGCCCTGCCACGGAATGCCCGGCACGATAACGGTTGTCGCGGTGACGATCGGATTGTCGTGCACATCGTTCGACCGGAACAGCAGCTGCTTGGTGTACACGGGGAACGGAATGCCCAGAATGCGGGTCTGCACTTCGCGCGAGCGCACGATGTCACCCGGGTTGAAGTCCGCGAGGTTCGGCGGATCGTTGTACCAGGCGTCCTGATCCGGCGACGGAATCGGCAGCATGCCGTAAATCTGCGGTTCCGACGGCAATTGCGGGATCTGATTCTGATCCGACGGGAAATTCGGCGGATAGGCCGGCTGCGCCGACACCGCACCCGTCCCGACCGTCACCAAACATGCGGACGTGGCCAAAACCAGCAGCCGCCGCATCCGAGACCTGTTCACCGAGCCTCCAAAAACTCCATTGTTTCCACACAGCCGAATCACACACTTCGGCCCATGCGACCTAGCTCACACCACTGCGATGGCGCGCGCAATCGGCGGTACGCCGAGCATTGACCACTGCTTTTGTGCATTTGCACGGGTGGCGAGCAGGCTCACGCGCGCGGAATCAACACGCGCGGAGCGCGTTGGTCATGTATATGACCTCCGGACTGCAGGCGACCCGCTTCTCGATTCTCGACCGATCGCGTACCCGCCGGGGCCAGTCGCACCCGGAGGCGTTGCGCGAGACCGTCGAGTTCGCGCGGCTCGCGGAAGCCTGGGGGTACCACCGTTTCTGGGTGTCCGAACACCATAGCGTTCCCGGCGTGGCGGGCTCCGCGCCCACCGTGCTGGCCGCCGCCATTGCCGCCGCCACCGACCACATTCGGGTCGGCACCGGCGGCGTCATGCTGCCCAATCACCAACCGCTTGTGGTGGCAGAACAATTCGGCACCCTCGAATCGCTGTACCCCGGCCGCATCGATATGGGCGTGGGCCGCTCGGTGGGCTTCACCGACGGCGTGCGCCGCGCACTCGGTCACGGCAGAGACGATGCCGAGGACTTCGACGCCCAGTTGACCGAACTGCTCGACTACTTCACCCGCGGGCGGAACGGTGTGCACGCCTGGCCTGCCGAAGGTCTGCGCGTCCCGGCCTATCTGCTCGCCACCGGTTCCAGCGCCGAGCGCGCCGCCCGCTTCGGCCTGCCACTGGTCATCGCGGCAGTCTCCGGTGAGGAGGCGATGGTCGAAGCAATCACCAACTACCGCAACAGCTTCCGTGTCACCGAATGGGGTGACGCCCCCTACGTGATCGTCTCCACCTCGGTAGTCGTCGCCGACACCACCGAAGCCGCTCACCGCCTGCTGCTCCCCGAAGCCTGGTCCGCCGCCTACTCCCGCACTCGCGGCGAATTCCCCCCGCTGCTCTCGCCCGAGGACATCGACCGCGAACCCATGACCGACCGTCAGCGCCGCCTCCTCGAAGAATCCCTCCGTGGCCACATCCACGGCCCGGAGTCAACCGTCCTCCCCGCGTTGGACCGTCTCATCACCCACACCCGAGCCGACGAAATCCTCGTACACACCAGCACCTACGACCGCGAGGCCCGCCTGAATTCGCATCGGCGACTGGCCGAAGCAGTATGGGCGCAGTCTTCAGCGCGGGTTTAACTCAATGAGCTGAGCAGGCCTGGGAAACGGGTTTCCAGATCGGCGCGCCGGAGGGTGGCCATTCGCGAATTGCCGCGATCGACCTGACGGATGAGGCCGGCTTCGCGGAGCACTTTGAAGTGGTGGCTGCGCGTCGATTTCGAGACCGGGAGGCCGAAGGAAGTGCAGTGCCGTTCTACGCCATCGGGTTCGGCGAGCAGGTCGCGCACGACTTTCAGGCGCAGGGGGTCCGCGAGAGCGGCGAACACATCGACGAGTTCGATCTCGTTGACCTCGGGGTGACCTTCGGTATCGGGCACGAACCCAGTTTACCAGTGGTTCGTTTTTCATCGAACCAGGCGGCGGATGTGACCTGGTCTTCCCCGGGTTGCCGGGTGCCGGATGGTCTGTTTTACTTCAGTCGGACTCCCTCTCTTGGGACAGCACGGCGACCCTGATCGCTGTGCCCATCGTCCGGTGCAGGATCGCTCCTTCTCGGAGACTCCCCATGCCCGGCGCAGCGATGCGGCACAGCCCCACTGCCGTCTATGCATCCGTCACCGCGTCCGGCATGACGAATTCTCCTGCACCCGTTCGGTCCAGCGACGTTGAGGAGATACGTGTGACCACATTTGTGGAACCCAGACTGTCCTATCGCACCTCGATACCCCGCGAAGACGTACACCGCGCCGCCATCTGTGAAGTATTCCTCACCGATATCGTGTGCGATCGCTATCCGAAATTCCGTCTGGGAGCGCAACTTCCACGGGTGCACAGCTACTACAGCGACCACGATTCCGTCGAACAACGGTACGACCCGCTACTACTGCTCGAAACGTTTCGGCAGGCATCGATTCTCATTGCGCACAGGTATGTCCAGGCACCAGCGGATTCTGCCTTCATTTTCAATATCGGTGAGCTCCGCATTGTTTCGCTGGAGGCATTGACCATCGGACCGCGCCCCGCCGATGGTGTACTCGATGCCGAGATCGTCGAGGAGAAGACCCGCGACGGCCACATTGTCGGCATCACGCTGAAAATGACGCTCTCCCTCGACAACCGGCCCGCGGCGGATATGGACATGGTGATCCAGTGGATGCCGCGGGAGGCATGGGCGCGTTTGCGCACGAAGGTGCGGGCGCCGTTGGTGCTCGAACCGGCCCGGGCCCATGCTCTCGACACTCGTGTCGACGCGCGGGAGGTTGCCCGGCGCTTGGCGGGCAATGTTCTGGTCGCGGGCTTCGAGGTGCACGACAATGCGATCGCGACGCGGATTCTCGTCGACGAGGACCATCCGGCGCTGTTCGATCACCCCCTCGATCACGTGCCCGGCGCGCTGCTGTTCGAAGCGGTCCGGCAATCCGCGCTCGTGGCGGCGCACGAACTGTTCGGGTTGTCGCCGCATCGAATCGTGCTGGTCGAGTGCGCCGTACGGTTCGTCAGCATCGGTGAACTCGAACTGCCGGTGGACTGCGACGTGACGACCGAAACCACCGAATGCGGTAACCAGCTCGCCTTTGCCGCCTCGCTGCACCAGGAGGGGCGGGAGATCGCGTCCGCCACCATCCTGCTGCAGCGGATCGGCACGTCACCCCGGGTACACGCCATTCGGATCCCGGCATGAACGCCATAGCGCCGCGGGCGATCTGGTTCGATTTCGGGGGAGTGCTGTCGCCGCCGCTGTCCGATCTTTTCGACGCGTACGAGGAGAAGACCGGGATTACGCCGCGTGCGCTGCGTGCCGCGATGGACGCCGTCGGCGCGGATCTCGGCGCACATCCGCTGGCCCCGATCGAGCTGGCCTCGATCACCGAGTTCGAGTGGGGATCCCGGCTGCGAACCCATCTCGCCGCTGCGAATCCCGCGCTGGACCTTTCCCGCGCCGAGCTGGAAATGTTCGGCGGCCAATGGTTCTCGAATATTCGCTGCAATTCCCTCATGGCCTCGACGGTCCGGTCGATGCGCGCCCAGGGACACCTGGTGGGCGTGCTCTCGAACAATGTCGTGGAATGGGAACCGCATTGGCATCGGATGATCGAGCCGGCGGGCGAGCTCGATGCCCTGATCGACTCGTGCTTCGTCGGAGTGCGGAAGCCGGATCCGCGGATCTTCCGCATTGCCGAGGAAGCGCTCGGTGTCGCACCGTTCGAATGCCTGCTCATCGACGATCTCGCCGAGAACTGCGCGGCAGCCGAGGAATCCGGCTGGCAGGCCATCCGATTCACATCCAACGAACAGACCTTGCGTGAACTGTCGTACCGCACCGGAACATACAGCGTCGTTTGACGACCGTCTCGAAGGAGAAGGCTCATGACCATCGCCGAGCTGCCGATCTTCGCATCGGCTCCCGTTCTACTGACCGACATTCCGAATCTCGACCCACCGCCCGCCTACACACCCCTCGCCGAACTGAGCAAGGGAGCGCTGCCGCAGATCGTGCTGCCCAGCGGACACACCGCCGTTCATCTGACGCGGTATCGGGACGTCCTCACCGTGCTGGCCGACCCGACCTTCAGTCGCAGTGTCACGAATACCGATGACGGTGCGAGTTTTCTGCCCACGACCATGCCGCCGGAACTTCCGCTCAATCTGGATGTGCCCGACCATGCGCGGATGAAGGGCTATGTCACGTCCGACTACAGCGCGCGCAGTGTGGCGGCGCTGGAATCGGCCACTACCCGGATATTGGACGACGCACTGTCGAATCTGCGGCGTGAGGCGCAGCCGGATCTCTTCGGGACCGTGCTGAATCGGATCCCGGTCGAGGTCAATATGGCGTTTCTCGGGTTGCCGATCAGCGATATCGATTACTTCCGGCCCTCGTCGCGGGTGGTGCAAATGGCGCCCGAGTCCGATGTTCCCGGGCTGCTGGAGCATTTCTGGCTGGTATACGACTACCTCACCGATCTCGTCACGGGCGAACGTGAGGTGCTCGAGGGCGGTTTGGTGGCTCGCTTCATCGCGGGGCGCGACACTGTGGAGCCGCGATTGTCCGATGCCGAGCTGGTCGGACTGCTCATGGGTTCGTTGCTGGGCGCGGATCACAATGTGTTGTCGGTGCTCGCCAAGGCGGTCTACGTGCTGTTGTCGGCGCCGCCGCTGTGGGAATGGGCGGTGCAGAACCCCAGCCGCACACCGGAATTGGTCGAGGAACTGCTGCGTGTGCTGCCACTGGGTACCATCTCGACCTTCCCGCGGGTCGCGACCCGCGATCTGCCCGTGGGAGACGGCGTCATCTCTGAGGGGGACGTCGTCTACGCGGATGCCTTCGCCGCCAATCGCGATCCGAGCGAGTATCCGGATCCGCAGCGCATCGATCCGGAACGAAAAGGGCCGCGGCACTTGCAATTCGGTTACGGCATGCACCACTGCATGGGCGCGTCGCTCGCGCGCATGGAGCTCACCGTTGTCATTCGCAGGCTGACCACCGAGTATCCAGGGCTGCGGCTGGCTGCGAATCCCGAATCGCTGCCGTGGGATTCGGGAGTGCTGCTGCGGCGGCCGACACTACTGCCGGTGCGCTGGTAACGAGACAGGAGCGGCGGACAATGACGTCCGCAGTTCCTGGGCCGCGCCGAATACTTCGGTCAATCTCTCGCGTAGTCGTGCACTGAGTTCGGCCGACGACCACGCGATGAAGCCGTCCGGGCGAAGCAGCACATCGTATTCCAGCGTGGGGTACAGCACCGGGACAATGTCGACCCGGTCGTGCCACGGGCCCAGCTCGGCACGTAGTTCGTCCTCGCGGCTCGCCGCGACCAACAGGACCGCCTCCGCACGCTGCGCCAGCAGTTCGATCACCGTGGTGACGCCCAGTGTCGTGGTGAGTTGCCGGTTGGTCAGCAAGGAACCCACCGCGGGTGTCTCGATCGGCATCGGCACGCCGTCCACCTGCGCACTGATTTCATTACCCAGGGCACGGCTGCGTGCGGGATCGCCGAAGAGGTCGATGATTTCGGCACGCAGGGCGTCACCCTCAGGGCCGGACCGCATCCGGTCCGCCTGATCGGCGACATTCGCGATCACACGCGCGGCGGCCGGGCGGCGTTCTGCCGAGAACGCGTCGAGCAAGGCCGCGGGTGCACCGAGCCGGGTGATCAGGCCGAGCCGCCAGCCGAGCTGTACCGCGTCGGCGATGCCGAGATTCAGCCCCTGTCCACCGAGCGGGAAGTGCACATGCGCGGCATCGCCGATCACCAGCGCCCGTCCGTGCCGGTAGCTGTCGACCAGACGGGAAAAGTCGCTGAATCGGGACAAATGGGTGACGCCGTGCATCGGAACGTAATGGCCGACAATATGTTCCACGCTCTGTTGCAGTTCTGCCGGAGTCAGCGGGCGCCGGTGGTCGCGCTCGGGGCCGGACATGTCGAAGGTGATCACCCGGCTGCGGCCCACAGGCGAGCGGTTGATCACCGTCCAGCCACGTGGGGTGCGCACCCACCCGTCCACCACCTGCGCCGGGTTGCCCAAGCGGGCCAGGCCCAGCAGCGCCGCCGCCGTCGGCGGTACTTCGGTGACCGGAAAACCCGCACTCGTTCGCACCACGCTGCGCGCGCCGTCGGCGCCGACTACCCAGTCGGCCGAGACGGACTCCTCGACTCCGGCACGCCGGTAACGGATTTCGACACCGTCGCCGGAGTCGAATACCCCGGTCACGGTCGCCGGTCGCACCACCTCGACACCGAGGTGAGGAAGCAGTGCGCTCCAAGAACTTTCGAGCTGACCCTGGCCGATGCCGACGATCGCGGGGCCTTCTCCGCCGGGAACGGAGATCTCCAACCCGGGTTGTCCGGCGTAGTGGAATACCGTCGACTGCGGGCCGAAACCGACGTTCGGCGCGCTGAAATAGCCGCGCCGAGTGAGCAATTGGATGCTCCGCGCATGGATCGTGCCTGCCTTGGGTACCAGTGTTGTGGCCGGCGCGGCCTCGATCACCGCGACCCGCACACCCCAGCGGCCGAGCTCGGCCGCGAGCAGCGAACCGACCGGGCCCGAACCGACGACCACGACCTCATAGTGCGAATTGGATGTCATGCCTTACGGCCGCCGCGCAGGAGGAGCGCGATGGCGCCCGAGAGCGCTACGACTACCACCGTCATCGTGACCAGCGTGGTGTGGAATGCGCCGTTGTACGCGTCCACGACCACCGAATGCACCTGGGCGCGAGCGGTTCCCGCCGAATCGAGGGCCTTGCCGAGATCGCCGGTAGCCGTCTTCGTGACGACGGCGTCGGGATCGGCGACACCCGCGATACCCGAGAGGCCGTCCCGCGCCCGGCTCGCTGCGAGTCCCGACAGGATTGCCGCGTATACCGCGACGGCGATCGCCTCGCTGCCGAGTCGCAGCGTATTCACCACGCCCGCAGCCATTCCCGCCTGTTCCTCCGGTACGAGAGCCAATGCCTGTCCATCGACAAGACCTGCGGACAGGCCCATACCGCAACCGGCGAGCAGTAGTGGCAGAGCGAGGACGGCGACGAGGGTGTGCGGCCCGGCGAGCAACAGCCCGAGATCGCCCAGGACCAGCGCGGCGAGGCTGAGCCAGATCACCACGAGGGGATTCACTCCCGCGCTGACCGCCCGGCCGGCCGCCAGCGGTCCGACGACGACGGGGATTGTCAGCAGCACGATTGTCGCGCCCGCCTTCGCCGAGGAATCACCGGCGACGAACTGCAGATACGTCGAAAAGTAGGTCAGCAGTGTCACGAAGCCGAACGAGGCCGCCACCGGGACGAGGCACAGCGCGAGAAAACGCCGATGAACAAGCAGCGGCAGATCCAATAGTGGTGTGGCGAGCCGGGATTCGACGACGGTGAACGCGCCGAGCAACAGCACCGCGAGCACGAACGCGATGATCACTCCGGGGGAGCCCCAGCCCCAGGGCCGGCCCTGCACGATGCCGATCATCGCGGCGAACAGTCCGAGGACCAGGAGCACGCTGCCGGCGATATCGAAACTTCCGGAGACCTTGACCGCCGGGGCGCGCAAGCCGACCGCGGGCGACAGCACCAGCACAACCACCAGCACTGCGGCCTGGATCGCGAAAATCACTCGCCAGCCGGCCGAATCGGCAAGTGCGCCAGAGATTGTCGGTCCGAGTGCCACGCCGATGCCCGCCGTGGTGCCGAAGAGCGCGAACGCGCGATGGCGGGCAGGCCCATCGAACGAGGAGGACAGAATGGCGGCGCCGCACGAAAAGATCGCCGCGCCACCGAGTCCGGCGATGCCGCGTGCGATATCGAGCGTGCCGATTCCGGGTGCGAGTGCGCTCCCGGCGCTGCCGACTGCGAAGGTGGCCGCGCCCAGTGCGAACAGTCGGCCGCGGCCGAACCGGTCGGCGAGCGAACCCCAGACCAGCGTGAAGCAGGCGAAGGCCAGGTTGAACGCGTTCACCACCCATTGCAGGCCCGCGGTGCCGCCGCCGATATCCGCCGAGATCGCCGGTAGTGCCACTGCGGTGCCCGAGATCGACATCGGTACGACGAAAACGGCCAATAGGACGGTGCCGAGTACCAGCGATTTCGAGGGTGGTGTTTTCGCCCCGGTGTCGGTGTTCGTGGATAGATCAGTGCTCATGTGCGTCCTCCCGCGTAACGAGCGCCAGACGTGCGACAAGAAGGTTCGGCTGTGATCGAACCTAGAGTCGCATGCCTGGAGGTTCGAGACAAGTCGAACCTTTGGCGGCGCACTATTTCGTTCATCACAGTTTCCAAGGAATGCCCCGGCCGCATCTTGGTGCGACGATGCGTACGACGTCGTCGAAGGGGGCCGTGTTGGAAGTACGGGACAGTCGTAACTGGTTATTGATCGAGACACTCTCCGAGGTGCCGACCGTGATTGCGGAAGGCGATCGCCAGCGGCAACTGCGCCCGCTCGGAAATGTGCTGCGCGGCAAGATATTCGAATCGGTCAGTGAGGTCGTCGCGGAGGTGCGCAGTTCCCGCGAACCGCTCTACCGGGACCTTTCCAGCACTGAAGCCGACGCCTGCCCGCTCATCGCGCATCCGATCACAGCGCCGTGCGGTGAGGTTTTCGGTGTGCATGTCTATCTGGGCGAACCCGACGCCGCTGTGCTGCTACCGCCGCGTGCCGCAGCCTGGAGTTGGCGGACGAATTCGATCGGTGCGCCGATGCGCACGCCTTTCACCAGCGACTTCCGCGACCTCTACGGCATCGAGGACGATCGGGCCGAGGATGCTGAATTCGGTCTGGCAGATCTGTATAGGCGAATCCCGCGCATGTCCGATGTCGCGATCGTCATGAACGGTGTCGATTCCGCCGTGGCCGGGGACGTCCGATCAGGGCATCTCATCGCGCGGCACGATAGCGGCCGCCGCCGGCTGATCCGATACGTCCGCCGCAGCGTCTCGGGCCCCTGCGGTGTTGTGCTGCGCGGTATCGATCACGACGTGACCGCGCTCGGTCAGGAACCGCTGCTGGAGATCGAAACCGCCGACGCCGATATCGCCAACCGGATCGCGCGCAGTTCCGGCTCCTACACAGCCCTCGTCGAAGTGCGTTCGGGCTGGGTGATCCGCTGGATCTCCGAACCGATTCCCGGGCTCACCCCGGAAGCCGGAGGCGGTGCGGCGCCGCTCCTGCCGAATGCGCCGACCCCGTCGGGCGATCCGACCACCGTCATGGTGGGAAGCCCGCTGCGCAGATACTGCGTGCAAGCGCTCGAATGGATCCGTTTCGGTTCGTCACAGGCGGCGCTGACAACGTTCACCGCGCTCGGCGACTGATCCGACGCGACTCAGCTGGTCGTGAGGGCCGGGATCGGTAGCGTCTCAGCCCATTCGCGCGCCATATCCTTCGGGCGCACCTCGGTCGAGGAGTCGTGGCGAGCATGCTCACCGACCTGCGTCGCGCCGCGGGCGATGAGCTGCTCGGCGGCGATCTCCCCGCCGCGGTTGTAGGTGTCGCCGTAGATGGAGTCGCCGAGCCCGAAAACGGCGAAGCGCAGCCCGGTCAGATCCGGTTGCGCGGCATCGAGCAGAGTGAAGAAAGGTTCTGCGCCCGTGGGCAATTCGCCGTCGCCGTAGGTGGAGCAGACCACGATGTGGAAGTCGTGCGCGTCGAGGTCGCCGGGATCGAAGTCGAACATATCGAACACCGAGACGTCGTAGGCGGAAAGCTCGTCGGCCAGAGCCTCCGCGACCATCTCGGCTGTACCCAGTTCAGATCCGAACAGAACGATGACGCGCACGCCCCACTCCCTTCAATGTATGTAAGCCTAGCCTAACTTACATTGTCATCGAAGTGCGTAACGTCAGTCGGCAGGTGTGGGGAACACCAACGTGGCGCGAGCGAGGGTGTGACCCCCGATGGTGAAGCCGAGCAGAGCGCCGCTCGAGGTCGGGCCGACGCCGGACTTGTCGATATCGAGTGCGGTCACGGTGACGTAGTAGTTGTGCACGCCGGATCCGGCGGGCGGCGCCGCGCCGACATAGCGGTCCGCGCCGGCATCGCCGCCCAGCTGGACGGCTCCGGCGGGCAGGGCTGTGCCGTCCGGAACGCCCGCACCCTCCGGAAGTGAAGTGGTGCCGGCGGGGATGTCGGTGACGATCCAGTGCCAGAACCCGCTTCCGGTCGGCGCCTGCGGGTCGTACATGGACACGACGAAACTCTTCGTGGCAGCGGGGAATCCGGACCAGGACAGTTGTGGCGAGAGATCCTGTCCGCCGGGAACTTTGAGTATGCCGGACCATTGCGGCTTGGGCAGCGCGGCTCCGCCGGGGACGGTCTGGCTGGTGAGGGCGAACGACGGCACCTTCGGGAGGTACCGGTACGGGTCGACTCCGCCCGGCGCGGCCTGGTTGTCGGCCGCAGGGGCGACGGTGTGTGTTGTCGTCGGGGTGCCAGTGGCGGAGCCGCCGGATGAGCAGCCCGTCGCGGCACTGATCGATGCGAGGACGGCGGCGGTGACGGTGTATCGGAGGAGCCTGAGAGCCATTGGAAAAGCCTCCAATGCAAAGGGTTTCATTGTTCGCTCCGGATGAGCGAATCTGGAAACGATGCTGCTCCGGCCGCATCTACAAGTCCAACAAGTAGTAAGTCTCGTTCTCATAAGCTCTGTGCATGAACCGCCTATACGGCATCTTCCGGCCGCAGCAATGCGCCCAAGTGTTCCGGGGTGGCCAGCCAGTGGTGGCAGACTGCATCGACGAATGCGGCGGTGATGGGATCGGGCCGCACGCGGGTGTAGACCGACAGCATTCGCTGCACCGGCGGATTCGGGTGCCGCAGTGTGCCGTCGAAGGATGCGGGCACCACATTGCCGGGCAGCAGTGTGACGCCCAGGCCGGCGTGCGCGAGGTTCAGCGCCGACGGCGCCTGCTCGGTGCGCACGGCGGCACGAGGGGTGAAACCCGCTGCGGCGCAGGCGGCGTCGAGCACATCGGCCAGTCCGCTGGGCGGCGTAAAGTGCACCCAATCATGATTCGCGAGTTCGGCCAGGGGCACGGCGGTGGCGGTGCCCGGCAGGTCCGCGTCCGGAGCTGCGGCCAGCACGAATTGTTCGACGCCGATATCGCTGACCGGTCCCTCCCAGCCGGTGGGTGTCGGGCCGACCGCGACATCGGCGCGCCCGGCCTCCATGGCTTCGATCAGGTCGTTGGTATGCCGGAACTCGACCAGCCGCACCTGTACATCGGGGTATTTGCGCCGCCAGGTCCGCAATGCGGCGGGCAGCACGCCGACGCTGATCGAATAGAGCGTGCCGACATGCAGCTCGCCGGCATCGACTCCCGAGGCGCGCATTGCCGCACTGGCCGCGCGGGCGGCATGCGCCAGACTGGCTCGGGCATGGGGCAGTGCGGTGCGCCCGGCAGGAGTGAGCCGCACGCCGCGGGGGAGGCGTTCGAGCAGCGGTCCGCCGAGGATCCGTTCGAGCGCCTGGATCTGGTGCGACAGGCCGGGCTGGCTGACGTGCAGCCGGGCGGCGGCGGTGGTGAACGAGCCTTCATCGACGACCGCGACGAAGTATTCGAGCTGGCGCAGTGAGACCGACATGCACGCAGATTATAGGTTCGAGACTATCTACTTGTTGGACAAATGATTCGGGTCGCCGCAGGATCGTTTCCATGACCGCCAATTCCGTATCGGCTGGAGGAGTGACAATGCGAAAATTGCGCATGCTGTGCCTGCACGGCTATCACGGGTCCGCCGCTATGCTGCGTCGACAGATCGCACCGCTGGCCGGTGACTTCGGTCCGGGCGTCGAGCTCGTATTCGTTGATGCTCCCTCGTTGGCCCGGGGAGATTTCGGATGGTGGCACAACGGGTTTCGCGGTTGGGAAGACACGCGTGACTGGGCGGTCGAACTTTTGTCGACCGGTCCGGGCGTCGATGGCGTCTTCGGGTTCAGTCAAGGCGCGGCTCTTACCGGTTTGCTTGCGGCGGTGCGCGAGAACTCCAGTCCGCCACTGCCATTCGACTTCGCCATCATGATCGGCGGATTCACCAGCCCGGCGCCGCAGCACGCGCAGCTGTTCGGTAGCAAGCTGGCGCTGCCCTCGGTGCATGTGATGGGCCGGTCCGACACGATCGTGCCAATGCGTGATTCGCTCGCGCTCGCTGATCGATTCGCCGATCCGCTGGTGCTCGAACACCGTGGCGGGCATGTCATTCCGGGCGAGAGCGCCATCGCCGTACCGATCGCAGCCTTCCTGGCTGATCGTGCGCGGCAGCTACAGGGTTAGGTCTGGTCGAGCGCGCCGTCGACGACCTCGAGGAGTGTGTCCAAGGCCGCCAACTGTTGTGCGGTGAGGGATCCGAAGACTTGCTGGAGCATGTGTGCACCCGCCGCTGAACTCGCTGCGAGTGCTTCGGCTCCGGAGGGTGTGATCGCGACGAGTTTGGCCCGGCCGTCGTCCGGATCCGGGGCGCGTTCGATGAGTCCGTCGCGGGCCAGACTTTCGACGGCCTGAGTGACCGATCGCTGTGCCAGGCCGAGTTCCTCGGCCAATGCGGCCTGCCGGAGCGGGCCCTGGGCGGCCAGGATGTCCAGCATTTTCGTCCGCGCCAACGAGAGGCCGCTGGCGGCCATGTGGCCGTCCAGCGCCTTCCGAACCTGATAGGCCACGGCCAGGTAGTGCAGCCCTACTCGCTCCGGCTCGGCGGTCATGGTTGTGCTCCCTGGGTTGCGTGACGGGCAGGCATTGTGATGGTAGCGCAATGCTGAGGTACCTCAGCACTGATATGATGCGGAGGTACCTCAGCAATTGATGCGAAGGAGTAGCTCATGGGCAATCCACCGGTCATCGTGATCACCGGGGCAACCAATGGCCTGGGCAGGCTCGCCGCGCTCGAGCTGGCGCGGCGAGGTGCTCAGCTGGGCATTGTCGCGCGCAGCCCGGACAAGGTGGACGAGCTGCGCGGTGAGATCGAGAGCGTCGCGCCGGGCACCGCCATCGACTCGTTCCTTGCGGATCTGACCTCCCTGGGCGACGTTCGCCGGGTGGGTCAGGAGATCGGCGCCCGGTACGACAGTATCGACGTGCTGATCAATAACGCTGGTGTGCACGCCTTTTCGCAGCGAATCACCGACGACGGGTTCTCCGAAATGGTGGCGGTGAACTATCTCGCTCCCTGGCTGCTCACGAGCACCCTGCTGAACAAGTTGGTGGCCTCGGCTCCCGCCCGGATCGTCACTACCGCTTCCGCTGCCGCCCAGCACGCCCGCAGTATCGACCCCGCCCGAGATCTGACGCTCACCGCGGAATACACCAGGCGTGAGTCCGGAATC
Source organism: Nocardia sp. (assembly GCF_025465275.1). Taxonomy (GTDB): domain Bacteria; phylum Actinomycetota; class Actinomycetes; order Mycobacteriales; family Mycobacteriaceae; genus Nocardia. The sequence continues at coordinate 57,852 of NZ_JAODNK010000091.1, forward strand.
CTTTACGGCCGAACGAAATTGATGGACATGATGTTCAGCCTGGAACTCGGTCGCCGCCTGGCGGGCACAGGCGTCACCGTGAACTGCTGTGATCCGGGCTTCAACACCACCGGGTTGGGCAGGGACCTGCCTTTCGCCGGAATTCTGGAGCGTGCACTCACGGCGCTGCATGTGGGCGATCCGCGCCGCGGGGCGGGGATCATTGTGCGGCTCGCCACCGATCCGGCATTCGCCGAGAGTGCCGACGGCTATTACTCGGTCAAGTCGGAACGTCCGATCGACTGCCCGGAATATGGGCGTAGCAAGGAGATTCAGGCGCAGCTGTGGGACGCCACCTCCGCTGTGCTCGAACGGCAATAGGCGACGTCCTACCGCGGGCGTGCTAGGTCGACGGGGTGATGAGTTCGTCGGTGACCCACTGCGCGACCTTGGCGGGATAGGGCGCCGACAGTCCGAGGACGATGTGCCGGAACCCGGCCTCGATCGCGGCGCCGATCGCATCGCGGGTATCACCGGGCCGGTCGTAGGAGACCGGCAGATGGATCGACCGGATGATCGACGCGGGGTCGCGGCCGATCTCGGTGCAATAGCGGTCCAGCAGCGCACTGCGCTGGATGACATCGCCGATATCGCCGCCGGGGATGTTCCACACATCGGCATGTTCGGCGACCACGCGGAGTACCGAGGCCGAGCGTCCGCCGATGACGATCGGCGGGTACGGGCGCTGCACCGGTTTGGGATTGCCGAATGCTCCGGTGAGGTGGACGTGGGCGCCGTCGAAATCGAACGGTTCGGTCTCGGTCCACAACCGCCGGATGACCGTGCACGCTTCAGCGAGGCTTTCCACCGCGTCTTTCGCCTCGTGATACGGCAGGCCGTGTGCGTCGTACTCGCGCCGGGCGAGTGGATGGCTGGGCCGCGAGCCTGCGCCGATACCGAAATCGAGCCGCCCACCGGAGACGATGTCGACGGTCGTGGCGATCTTGGCCAGCAGCGCGGGCGGCCGGAAGCGGTTGCTGGTCACGAGCAGTCCGACACGCAGTCGCTCGGTGTGCGCGGCGAGCGCGGAGAGCAGGGTCCAGCCTTCGAAGATGGGTCCGTCGGGGTCGCCGCCGATCGGCATGAGGTGATCGAACAACCACGCGTGCTCGATCTCGGGGATGGCGTCCGCCTCGCGCCAGACTCGCAGGACGTCCTGGTAGTCGACTTGCATCGGGGCGGTGATGATTCCGAAACTGGTGTGGGACATGGGAGTTGATCCTCTTCAGCGACGGCGCAGTGCCGGGTCGAGCAGGGCGGGAGGGGTGTCGTTCTTCTCGTCGGCGGCGAGATCGACGCCGGGCGTGACAATGGCATCGATCGCGTCGAGCACATCGGCGGACAGCACGGTGTCCGCGGCAGCGAGCTGAGAATGCAAGTGGTCCATAGTGCGCGGGCCGATGATCGCGCTGGTCACGGCCGGGTGCGCGGTGACAAATCCGAGCGCGAGCTGGATCATGGTCAGCCCGGCCTCGTCGGCGACTCCGGCCAGCTTTTCGACGGCATCGAGCTTGGCCCGATTGGCCGGTATGGTGGTGTCGAAGCGCTGCGGCATGAATGCCGCACGGCTGGTGGTGATTTCGCGGCCCTCGCGGATCGCGCCCGACAACCAGCCCGAGGCCAGTGGACTCCACGCCAGCACGCCGAGTCCGTACTGCTCGGTCACGGGCAGGACGTGAGCTTCGATGCCGCGCTGCAGGATCGAGTAACCGGGTTGTTCGGTGACATAGCGGCTCAGGTGATTCTCCCGGGCGGCCCACTGCGCCTGCACAATCCGGTACGCGGGGAAGGTCGAGGAGCCGAAGTAGCGAATCTTGCCCGCGCGCTGCAGATCCGTCAGCGCCGACAGTGTCTCTTCGTCGCTAGTGGTCGGATCCCACCGGTGGATTTGATAGAGATCGACATGGTCGGCGCCCAAGCGGCGCAGGCTGTTATCCAATTCGGCGACCAGCCAGCGGCGCGAGCTGCCCTGATGGTTGCGTTCGTCGCCCATCGGCAGGTACGCCTTGGTCGCCAGTACGAGGTCGTCGCGGCGGCCGGCGATGGCCTTGCCGACCATCTCCTCGGACTCGCCCCGGCTGTACGCGTCGGCGGTGTCGATGAGGTTGACCCCGGCCTCGAGAGCGGCATCGACAATGGCCGTGGCCTCGTCCTGGGTGGTGCGTCCCATGCTGCCGAAGTTCATCGCGCCGAGCGCGAGTGTGCTGACCTGCACACCGGTGCGGCCCAAGGTGCGGTACTGCATGACGGTCCTCCTGTGGCAAACTGAACAAACGGAACGTTGTTCCGATAACCAACATACGGAACGTTGTTCCGTTTGCCAAGGGAAGCGACGGAGGTAGTGGCGCAGTGGCCGAAATCGACAGCGAACCAGGGCTACCGCGGAAGCGGGCCGACGCCCGGCGCAATGCGGAGACGCTGCTGGACGCGGCAGCAGCGGCCTTCGTCGCCTCCGGCGTCGAAGTGCCCGTGCGCGATATCGCCGCCAGGGCCGGCGTCGGCGTCGGCACGATCTACCGCCACTTCCCGACACGAGCCGATCTGATCGTCGCGGTCTACCGGCATCAGGTCGAGGCCTGCGCCGAGGCCGGTCCGATTCTGTTGGCGGACAGCGCTACCCCGCACGCCGCCCTGGCGAAATGGATCAACCTCTTCGTCGACTTCCTGATCACCAAACACGGCCTCGCCAGGGCCCTGCAATCCGACGATGCCGCCTTCGCCACCCTGCACACCTACTTCCTCGACCGCCTCGTCCCGGTCTGTGCCCAATTGCTGGACGCCGCAGGCGAAGCGGGCGAGATCCGCCGAGACATCCCAGCCGTCGAACTCATGCGCGGCGTCGGCAACCTCTGCATCGGCGCAGAAGACAACGCCCACTACGACGCCCGCCGCATGGTCGGACTCGTCATCGCGGGACTGCGCAGGCGTTAGCTGGTTTGCAACTGATGCAACAGATAGGCGTCTGACTGTTGCATTTGATGTGCTAGTGGGTTTACTGACTCTTCATGACCTCCAGCATCGCGGCGCTTCTCGTTCGGGCAATGGTCGATGGCGAGGATGAGCAGGCCGATCGCACGGCGGTGCGAATCCTCGATGCCGTCGTGCTGGAGGTGGCGACTTCGGGTGCGGCGAAGCTGACGATCGAGGGAGTCGCGCGCCGGGCCGGGGTGAATCGGGCGACGATCTATCGCAGGTTCGGTGATCTCGACGGTGTGAAAGAGGCCGCGACGATGCGGGAGGGGCGGCGGATGGCCGAGGTGGCCGCCCGCGCCATCGAGGGCGTGAATGATCCCGCGGACCGGCTCGTCGAGACCTTTGTCGCTGCGATCCGTATCGCGCGTGAGCATCCGGTCATCTCGCGGGTCGCGGTGCTCGAGCCCGGGCAGCTCATTGCGGCCGGGTTGGCTGACGATGCCGCGCTGCTGCATCTGGGCAGTGGTGTTGTGGCCGTTGGTATTCGGCAGGCCCAAGCCGAAGGGCATGCGCTGCATATCGATGCCGAGGAGATGGGCCAGACGATCGCGATGCTGTTCGCCGCGTGCGTCGTCCTGCCCGCCACGCAGGGAATCGACCTGCGGACCGATGAGTCCGTGCGCGCCTATGCGCGACGGACGTTGGTGCCCATGATCTTCGGACCGAACTCGGCCCGAGCCCAGTAGTCGACGATGACGACGAGGAACTCGATATGAACAGCGTGAATCAGATGGCTCCGCACGAGGATTACGGCTTCTTCGGCCCGGATTCGGTGGCGTGGAAGGTGTTTTGCTATCCGACGACGCTGACGGTCGGCTTCCAGCGCACGCTACGACCGCACGCTGCAGTACATGGCGACCATCGTCTTCCATGACAGCCGTTCGGTATTGAAGGCGTCCGACACCCTGGTCAAGATTCACAAGCATGTGGTCGGCACCGAGCCGATCAGCGGATTGCCCTACGACGCAAACGATCCCGCTGCCCAGCTGTGGATCCATCTGACGGCGTGGCATTCGGTGCTGTACACCTACGAGAAGTTCGGTCCCGGCCGCTGCTCGCAGCCACCGAGGCGACACAGATCCACGTCGACCACCCCGCGACGGTGCGGAGCCGCTGCTCGCCTTCGGCTGAGTCCGACTCCTGCACGATCGAGAGCGTCTATCGCACGCCCATGCCGAACAGGATTCCTGCGAGGAGAAGGACTAGATCGCGAGTGACCATGACACTTCCTCCGTGGTCGGTACGCCGGTGAATCCGGCGTCTCCTACTCGGAATAGCCGAAACGATCATGCTCAAACAGTGAGAGTTGGTGGCCGCGGCAAATGCCATCGTCGGGAGCATCTCTGCACCAATGAAAAAAGCCCCGCACCGATGATGGTGCGGAGCCTTTTACAAGTCGCGCGGAATCAGATGGCGCGGACGTCCTGGGCCTGCGGGCCCTTCTGGCCCTGCTCTACCGTGAACTCGACACGCTGACCCTCGTCGAGGGATTTGAAACCCGAGCCGCTGACGGCCGAGTAATGCACGAAGACGTCGGGGCCGCCTCCGTCTTGAGCGATAAAGCCGAAGCCCTTTTCACCGTTGAACCACTTCACACTGCCTTGAGCCATGCTGTTTACAACTTCTTCTCTGTAGGTGAGCCGAGCAAATTTCTTGGTAATACGCCCGTTCTCAACAGCCAACTATGCCACGGCCCGCGTCGAGGCGCTCGTACTGTGGGCGAACCGACAGTGATGGCGTTTCGGGAGCGGGCTGCCGGGTAGGCGAGGGATGGGCCGCGCGAAGGCCCTCCGATCTGCGCCGAACCGAAAGAATCGACATGAGCATCTCCGTCACGTGCCTCGATCTGTGGTGGGCGGCTGTGTGTGAGGTGTGCGATCGGAATCGCGGAATATACTGGCCCAGTGTATGTTCCGTGCTCGGTCTTCCGGCGAAGCCCTCTGGAACGTGCCGATGAGCGCCTGGCTTGGGACCGCGCCGATCAATGGTTCTTCGCTGCCGGCGCCTGCCATATCTTGGCGTACGCGTTCCTCGAGGTGCATCCGCACGGCTTCGTGGTGATGGGCCTGTGGCCGCGCGGTGTTGCCGACCCCGGCCATGTGTACATCTCCGATGGCACGTGGGCCTTCGACCATTGCGGATGGACGCTCGAAAGTGAGCTGATAGCGGTCTCGCGGGCAGCCGAACCCGCTACGGACTATCAGTCGCGCCCGCTCGGCATGGAACTCGATGAGCTGTGTGCCCGGCACTGGTATCCCACCCGCGCCGAGTTCGCGTTCGACCCCTGGTCCCGCGCGCACTCCTACATCGAGCAGTTCGCATATCCGCGGCGATCCTCGCTCGGAACGACGTCGTAGTGAGGCCCCGGCGGGGCGAATATTGGCGGAACCTGCTCTGACACAACGCTTTGCGCGGCGGTCACGAAAGTGAAGGAGTATGCGGACCGTCTGGCGACACTCCACGACAGCACATCGGCTTCAGCTCGAGGGCCGATCGATCAGGAATCGAGAAGCCGCAGGCAGGGGCTGGGCCATAACGTTCGTAGCAACGGAGTTCGGAACTGTGCAAAGGAGTATTTCTGATGGCAAAGACACTGGACGCGATCCTGTACCCGGTGAGGGACCTCGCGTCGGCGAAGGCTCAGTTCACGGCACTGCTGGGGGTCGAGCCCGCCGTCGACCAGCCCTATTACGTGCACTTCGAGACTTCCGAGGGGTTGGCTGTGGGGTTGGTGCCGAACGGGCACCAGCGGGGCATGACCGGGGCCACGCCCTTCTGGACCGTCGATGACATCAACGGTCAGGTCAAGGCGTTGGTCGCGGCCGGCGGAACGGTCACCGAAGATGTTCATGATGTCGGCGGCGGCAAGCTGGTTGCGATCGTCAACGACGCCCAGGGCAATGTCATCGGGCTCGCCGGGGCGTGATGATCAGCGGTCGTGCGGTTCGCAACGCCGTTGCGAACCGCACGTACATCTTAGACTGTTCCAGTGAGGGCGTATAGCTCCGATCGTTCCCAATGTCCTTGAACACCAGGCAGTTCGGACAAGTAGTCGAAGGTCTGATCGCGTCCCCACCGGTGCGATTCCCGCAGGCCTGCGGTCAGCATCCCGAGATAGCGTGCGGAGGGTTTCTGCAGCTCGACTGTTGCAGGATCCCAGGGGGACGTGAAGGTCAAGACGGGGAACCCTTCGAGATCACCGACATGGACTACGGTCTCGTACCGGCCCGGACCGAACTGGACTCGACCGGAATCCAATACTGCGTCGATATCGAATTCCGGTGTCTCACCAGGGATTCGATACATCTCCTGGGTGAGTAGATCGCTGAACTGCTGCCGGGTCAACAGGTATCCGCGCGCCGCCGCCCCGGGGGGCCAGCTGTTGTTGGGGTGATCGGTGTAGAAAGCCACACCCCCGGTCCATACGAGACTCTGCCAAGCGAAGTAGATGGTCCCGGGCAAGGTGAGCGGAGTGGTCTTCAATGGTGGTGTGCGGTCACGGAATCCGGGATAGGTGTGCCCTGTTCCCGGTGGAGTCCCGCCCTCGGCGTAGTACGCCAGCCGGCTGGCGTGCATGTTCGAGCCATAGGCGCAGTACCAGACGTGAGCAGCGGCGCCGCCACCGGCGCCGCCCGCGAGCTGGTATCCCGCTGGATCTCGCATCAGTACGGGAACGGGACTTTTGTGTGTCGGGTCAAATGCCCAACGGGTCCTGATTCTGCTGGGAAATGACGAAGCCGCCTTCACCGTTGGGGTCCTGTCCGGTGTCGAGGACCTTGTCGTTCAAGAATGCGGCGGCCTGCTGGTCCAGAAAGAGTCGTGATCCTTCGGCGGTCAGGACCTGGTCTTGTTCGGCCGGTACCGCGGCGACCGCGAGCTGCAGCGTGGTGGAGCCGTCTGCCGTGAAGATTCGCAGCCCGGCATCCTCCGGCATGCCCTCCGCGTGCGTGATAGTTCGAACGACCTCGATGGCAGTGGGGGTGAGCGTCAACATGTGTCTGGTTCCTTCCCGCTGTCGTGAAAGTCAGCCAGGGAATTGGCGAACTCCGGTTCCGCGGGCCGGCCCCCAACCCGATCATCATCGGCGTCGGAAGGCAGCACCACGTTCTACAGGGGTAGCCATTGGTTGCTTAGCGAAACAATATCCCTTGGCGTCGGCCTCATTGTCCCTGCTCAGGGTGCGAATACTGCTTGCCGTGAGGGTGGATGTCAGTCTCGAGCGCGGTAGCGGTGCCCGCCGCTGGATTTCGCGACATACATGGCGCGGTCCGCAGCGTGGATGAGAGCCGCGGCGTCGCTGTTGCCGTTCGTGGCAGTGGCGATTCCGATGCTGGCACGGATGTGAACTCGCCCGGCCGAGAGAATGAACGGCCGCGCGATATCGGTGAGGATGCGGGCGGCATTCTCGCGCGCGGTATCGTCGGCGCCGACGGTGGCGATGACGAATTCGTCTCCACCGTAACGGCATACGCAGTCGCCGGGGCGGGCGACCAAGCGCAGGCGCTCGGCGACCGCGACGAGCAGTTCGTCACCGACACGATGCCCGTGAGTGTCGTTGACCTGTTTGAACCCATCGAGGTCGACGAGCAGAATCGACACCGGCCCCACCTCGGAGCGCGGCTCGATGATCCACTCCTCGAGTACGGCGCGATTGGCGAGCCCGGTGAGCCGATCGTGAGTAGCGGCATGGTGGAGCCGATCCTGCAGCTCGGTGATGCGATGTTCGCGTGCGGCGACGGCCGCGCGCAGTATCGCCTCGTGCTGCCCGAGCGCCCGCTCGGCCAAGACCTCGGCATAGGCCGCGACCGCGGGCCCGGCGTGCCGCGCCCACGCCGCGACCGCATCGGCGGGCACCGCCGGGGCCGCGAGCAGCAGTGCAGTGGCCAGCGGACCGACGAACCTGGAGCTGGTATCCAGCCCCGGCAGGCCGCTCGCGAGGTCGGCGCCGAGGGTCCGCGCGGTGTCAGGGTCTTCGGTGGTGAGCCGGTCCAATCCGCGCAGGAATTCGATCGTCAACTCGGTGGCCGCGACATCGTCGGTGACGGTGTATCCGGCCGATGCCAGCAGGTGCAGATATTCCTGAGCGGCCCGCCGCAGTGTGTATTCGCGGTCGCACGGGCCCGCTCGTGTGGCCCGTACCTGCCGCGAAGTCATTTCAGGTGCCCCACGCCGGCGTATCCGGGGGTGCGCAGCGGCGGGTTCGTGCCGGGCGGCTGATCCGGCCGCCACGCAGTCGGTGCCACCAAACCCGGTGCGACCAGATCGAATCCGTCGAACAGAGCCAGGATCTCGTCGCGAGTGCGCATGGTGAACGGGGTCGGCGTGCGCTGATACAGGTCCGCGGCGGCGTGGTGGGCGTCGGTATCGGCACTGGCGTGCACGATGAGCAGACTGCTTCCGGGCGCCAGTTGCGAGCTGATTCGCGCGATGATCCCGGCCGGATCGTCGGAATCGGGGATGAAATGCAGGACCGCGCTCAGCAACACCGCCACGGGGCGGGAGAAATCAACGAACCGTCCCACGCTGTCCGTGCTGAGGAATTCCTCGGGCGTGCGTAGGTCGCCCTCCAGGACCAGAGTGTCGCGGTCGTTGTGCATCAGCGCGTGACTGTGGGTGACGGCGACCGGATCGTTGTCCACGTACACCACCCGCGCCCCGGGACGGCTCGCTCGTGCCACCTCGTGCACGCTTCCGACTGTCGGGATCCCGGAGCCGATATCGATGAATTGGGTGGTGCCCTGCTCGGTGAGGAACCGGACCGCACGTCGCAGGAATGCTCGGTTTTCGCGGGCGATCACCGGTGCGTCCGGCATCTGGGCCATCGCCTCCCGCGCGAAGGCGCGATCGACCTGGAAATTGTGCGAGCCGCCGAGGTAGAAATCCCACACCCGGGCCGCACTCGGCCGGTCGAGATCAACCGTCAGCGGCGCCCACTCCGGGCGCACGTCGGCTTTCTCAGGCTCCATCAGCACGCATCCCCTGCTTCGTTGATCAACTGTGCATCATCGAACAGACCACGCTCGCCCGGTCCGAAGATCAGCGTACCGACACGGCGGGCAGTCGGCACAGTCCCACCGGGTCATGCGCGGCGCGCAGACGCTGCTGTGGTCGCAGCCCTCCCGGCGGACGACCAACATCCGATCACCGGCAAAAACAGCGGTGCACCGCGAGCCACTGATCACCCGGTGTGGCGCCGACTCATAAAGCGGCAGTGCAGGTTTCACCGGCCGGTGGCAAGCTGCTTCGCCATCGTCGGCGTGTGCGTCCTGGCCTGGATCGCCGCAGTTGTCTACTGGCGAGTCGAAGGTCGAACAGCGCTGGGCGCCTACGCCTTCGGACTGAACTTCATCGATGGCGGGCAGTCGATTCGGCTGTGCGGCGTAGTTCTGCCGTCTCTCGAGAGACTTCGCCACGTTCAACGTCCCTGATGACCTACTGCGTGTTCGATCCCCTTCTCACAATGCGGTTGATGACCCGCGCAGGACAACGGGAGAGCGTGGACCGTTGCCTGACAACAAGCAAGGCCAGCGTATGTGAGCACAGCGTGAGCACCGCATTCGCGGTGTCGAGGGGCTGGTTCTGATCTGGTGTGTCGCAATTCTGGATAGGTGCTGTCGCAAATCCGGTCGATCCGATCCGCCACGCGCACTTAATGTTTCACTGAGGCAGCCATGCCACCGACGAAGTGGACCGGCCCCGGTGAACAGTCCTGCGAAGAAAATTAGGACGGGCAATCGTCGCGCCGCGCTGAACTGGACACCGCCGAAAGGCCCTGGACGAGCATCGTCTTGGATAACGCTGCGGCGCAATACCTGCGTGGGTACGGTATTGGTTCAGCGCTGAAAGCTGCTCCGAGGCAACGGATATGATTTCCGGATGCCGAGAACAGTAGTTTTCCCGGAAGTCAGGAGGCCGCACGCGGAGTCGGATTGCCTTGCAGCCGAGGCGATCTCCATGCTCCCGAATCGGTGGAGCCCGTTGGCCGATGTCGGACCCTGACCTGTCATCACCTATCGACACAGACGTTTGGGGGATCATCATGACCGCATCGCACCCGCCCGGAACCTCACAGCGACTATCTGCGCAGTCCCGTACGGCGGGGCCCGGGCTCGGCGGTGACGAACCCCGCGAACCGATGTATACCATCGAGTTCGCCAAGGACCCGCACGCAGCCTATGCGCGGTGGCGCAGTTCGTACGGGCCGCTGGTACCGGTCGAGCTCGCCCCGGGGGTGCCCGCGACCCTGGTCCTGGGCTACACGACCGCATTGCGGATCCTGAACGACCCGGAGCATTTTCCCGCCGACCCGCGGATCTGGCAGCGATCTGTGCACGTGGGGTGTCCGATCCTGCCGATGATGGAATGGCGGCCGAATGCCCTGCGCAGCAGCGGATACGAGCACAGTCGCTATCGGGTGGCCAACGTTTCCGCGCTCGACACCGTCGATCTACACGGCATGCGTGCGGTCGTCGAGCAGATCGCGGTACCACTGATCAACGAGTTTTGCAGCGGGAACGGCGACGACGTGCACCGGTCGATGGCGTCTGCGGATCTGCTCGGACAGTTCATCTATCCGCTGGTCTATCGCGTATTGGCGTTCGTTATGGGTTTCGATGACGACACCAACGAGCAGGTCGGCGCCGGAATGGCGATGA
>NZ_JAODNK010000095.1 GCF_025465275.1 Nocardia sp.
TGGACGCCGGTGACGTTGCGGCCGATCTGCTTCACGGCCTCGTCCAGGGCGTCCTGGCGGCGGCCGGTGATGAAGACGTGCGCTCCCTCGTCGACGAACAGCTTCGCGCCGGCCAGCGCCATACCGGTGGTGCCGCCGGTGATGACCGCAACCTTGCCGTCAAGCTTTCCCATAGTCGCTCCCTTGGGGCTGGTGGTGCCGTGTGCACCTGGGGTGTCGGCGTTAAGTACACCGCTCTGTGTGCTTACGGTACGGGGCGGGCGGCCGGGACGCAAACTATGTACACCGGCCGTTACCCAACGGAGGTACGATGGCGCCATGACGGAGTTGGAGAAGGGCCCCAAGGGCCGCCGCCGCGGCCGGGGCGCCCGCGAGCGCATCCTCAGCGCGTCCCAGCAGCTGTTCCGCGAGCAGGGCATCAACCGCACCGGCATGGACCAGCTTTGCGCGGCGGCCCAGGTGTCCAAGCGCACGGCCTACCAGCACTTCACCGGCAAGGACGAACTCGTCGCCGAGTACCTGCGCCGGTTCGACCCCTCCGTTCTGTCCGGCGTGTTCGACCGCACCGACCTCACGCCCCGCGAACGGCTCCTCGCCGCCTTCGACATCCCCCCCACCACCCCCCTGTGCCCCTACATCGCGGCCACCGTCGAACTAAACGACCCCCAGCACCCCGCATCCCAGTACGCACGCGACTACAAGAAGGCCGTCGCCGCGCGGCTCGCCGACACCGCCCGCGAAGCTGGCGCCGCCGACCCTGAACAGCTCGGCGAGCAGCTCGCGCTGCTCATCGACGGGGCCGCGGCCCGCAGCCGGGTCCTCAACGCCGACGCCTTCCCCACCGCCGCCGCCATCGCCGCCGTCCTCATTGACAACGCCATCCCACCTACTGCACGAACTGGCCAGCGTCTGAGCCGACCCGTCCACACCAGCTGACGGTCCCATCTCACCAGCAGTTTGTGCACAGCTACGGAACCCGCGGCCCCTTTCTGCCCGTATTCGGGTCCCAGCCCAAATAGGGCGGGGCGATGACCATCGAGAAGCTGATCGACTGGGGGTGCCCGGGTTGCCGCCCCCTGGATCGACTGACCGCCCGCACATGGAAAGAGTGTCACGCATCCGCAGGGGCTGGTACCCGGTCGGACCGAACTGGGCGAGTTCGGCGGCGATGTCGACCTCGATCGCGCCGAAGAAGTTGATGTTCTCGGAGTGGGCCGGGGACACGTGGGCGAGAACCTCGTCATCGACCTGGCGGCCCTCACGCCGCATTTGCTCGACAGCATCTGTCGTCCAGGCGATAACCGCATTCGTTGCCAGGGTTAGGCACCACATTTGTTCGGACTGGTCCTCGAGATGCCGCGCCCGGATCATGCCCTCGTGGGCGTAGAGCGGGCCACGTTTGAGTGCGTGGACCGACTCGCCCCTGTTGAGCTGGCGGGCGATCTTGCGCCGATAGTCCGGATCCGACAAATAGCGGGCGGCGTAGATCGTACGGCGAAGCGCCCCATACTCTTTCAACGCCGCAGTCAGCGAGTTCTGTCGACTCGACGCCGATAGCTTCCTGACAAGCAGCGACGCGGTGGCGTGCCCGAACTTCAGCGATCCGCTCAAACGAAGTAGATCGTCGTAGTGCGCGCCGATGAGGTCCAAGTTGAGCTTGCGAGTGAAAAGCGGTCCGGCATACGGGAACCGCGCCTCGATGTCTGCCCGCGATCCCGGCCGGTACAGGGTGATCTTGCCCAGATCCCGGATACGGGGCGAGAGCTGCATCCCGACCAGTTCAAACAACGCGAAGTTCACCAGGATCACCCCGTGGGTATCGGTCGCGTGCTCGGTGATCGGCAGATCCTTGGCGTTGCCCAGAGAATCCGCCAGATCACCTGAGAACTGACAGACAGGGACGGGTGTACAGGGGTGCACAGTTTTTGAGGGGTTCCGTTGCAGTTACGTAGCGTGTGCCGCAACCAAACGTAACGTAATAGATTCTGGTGTTGACGGGGGATATGGCGAAGGATGACCCCCGATAACGTTCACTTATCGGGGGTCAGAACGGCGGGGATTGATTTGGGGGTCAAACGGATTCGTTTCGTGTTGTTGCGTTGGATATGACGAAACCAACGCTACGATTTTGCGGTGGCAAGCACCTGTAACTACCCGGGATGTACCCGAACGATTACGCGCGACGGGAGCCCTGGGCGACCCTCCGAATACTGTGATCACCCGGATCACACCCGCTGGCGAGCCTGGCGAGAGCGCCAGCGGATACAACAGGGGGAGGTCGAGACACCTGCTGCGAACGTCACTGTGACGCAACAGGGTCCGGCTGGGGTCGCGCGAATGCGGGCCGATGAGCTGCTGATTCAGTTCCGTACGCTGGCGGATCAGCTCGGGAACACGTTGTCAGGGGCGGTGGCCGAACTGTCCACGCTCGCAGATCCTTCGGTGGCCGAAGCGCAGATTCAGGCTGTGCAGGCGGATGCGGCGCGACGGATTGCCGAGGCCGAGATGGCGGCGGCCGCGGCGGATCGTGTCCGCCGTGAGGCCGAAGAGTCCAGGACCGCAGCGGAAGCCGCGGCCGAGGATGCGGCGTCGGCAGCCGAGAAAGCCGAGGCACGAATCGCGGAGGCGCACAGTTCCCGCGACGATGCACTGCGGGAAGTCGAGCGCATGACCAAGCAGGCGGCCGAGGATGTGTTCGCCGCACGCACCGATGCGGACGCCGAGATCCGTGCTGCGCGAAGCGAGGCCGCCGACAATGTGGAGCGTGCCCGCCAGCAAGCGACGGAGGAGATCGAGAAGGCGCGGTCCAAAGCTGCGACCGAGGTGGAGCAGGTGCGGCGCGACAGTACCCAGCGCATGACGGCCGCAGCCGCCGAACGTGACCTCGCGGTGCAGCGCGCCGCCGATGCCGAGCGCGCTATCGAGCGTGCGGAACAGGCTGTGGCCGAACGCAATCAGGTGCTCGGCGAGACTCGCGACGAGGTGAAGCGCCTGCGCGAGGAACTCGAGCGCTCCCGCACTGAACTTGCCGATTTCCGCCGCCAAGCGGCCGTCGATATTGCTACGGTGCGTACCGAATCGGCGACTGCCCTGGAGAGGGCGAGCAGGGAGTCCGCTGCCCAGCTGGCAACCCTCGACGATGCCCGCTCGCAAACCTTGGCTCGGGCCGAGCGCGCGGAAAGCCAACTCGACAGTCTGCTGGCCGAACGTACTCAGAAGACGGTGGAGAGCGAGCGCGTGTAGGCAGGAAAGCCCAGCTCACGAGTGTTTGCCCGTTTCATCACTTTTCGGCGTCCTGCCCAACTGTCCAGTACATCTGAAATGACATTGGAACGTGCAACGATGAGGCAGATTTCCTGGGGTGTGCAGCGGTATCGTCAGTGTGAAAGAGCGCTCAGCGTGGACCTGATCTGGAATGATCTTCAGGCAAAGGTTCTGGCCGACAGGACTACCCGTGCCACCGGCGACCGCCGGCGCACGGAAGGTAAAGGGGTGTCACTTGAATATCAACGCCATGCGAGCGCGGCAATCCCGGCCGAGTGTGGCGCGCGTGTACAGCTACGTGCTCGGCGGACGAGACAACTACGGCGTCGACAAGAATGTCGGCGACTACTTCATGGGCGACTTGCCCGGGTCCGAGCAGCTCGCTATTACCAACCGGGAGGCCGTCCTCCGCGCTGTGCAAAGCATGGCGGCCGACGGCATTCGTCAGTTCATCGATATGGGGTGCGGGCTACCCGCGGAGCAGAACGTCCATGAGGTGGTCCGCCGGCAGCAGCCGGACGCGCGGGTCGTCTACGTGGACAATGATCCGTTTGTGGTCGCGCACGGGCGAGCGCTGCTCGCCGTCGACGACGGCATCGAAATGATCGAAGGCGATGTCAGCAAGACGTCCTGGATTCGCGAACATCCGGCGGTCGCGCGTCTGATCGACTTCGACGAGCCGGTCGGTTTGCTTTTCGCGGTCACGCTGAGCTTCCTGGAAGACGAGGAAGACCCGGCGGGCGTAGTGAAGTACTGGGCTGCTCAGGTGCCTGCCGGTAGCCGAATCTACATCTCCCACTTCCGTTCCGGCCGGACCCGCGAGGCTGTGGCTACCGAACGGAAGATTCTGGAGGCCTTCGGTCACGGACGCTGGCGCACCGATGAGGAAATCGGCGCACTGTTCGGTGATCTGGAGCTGCTCGAGCCGGGAGTGACCCCGTGCGTGAAGTGGCGCCCGGTGTCCGATGCGACCGTGCACGAACTCAGCAGCTGGGAGGAGATGATCGTCTCCGGGATGGCCCGCAAGGCGTAGTACGCACGGGCGCAAGATATTTCGGCCCCCGATCCGGCGATATCGCCGGGCCGGGGGCCGTTTCGATTACGTGTGCGCGGTGCCTTCTACAGGCTGAATGCCACCGACCGCAGCACCAGCGCGACGATGAACACGATCGTGAATGCCAGATCGATCGCCAATCCGCCCGCGCGCAGTGGTGGCAGTACCCGCCGTACCGGCGCAAGAATCGGCTCGGTCACTCGATGGGTAATGTCACGCGCCTTCAGCGCCCACTCCGGCAGATTTCCCGACATCGAGATCCAGTCCAGCACCATCCTGACCAACATCACCAGCACGAAGGCCGTCAACAGGTATCCGAGCACCGCCCCGATGAGACTCATGACCAACTCCTTTGTGGTGGCCGTGCCGGCCGCCCTACCTTTATCAACGCGGGCGGTCGGTCTGAAAGTGCCTGACGTGCCGCCTTCTCAGCGGACTGTCAGGTCGACCCCTGCGCAGTGCGAATCCGGACATACCGCTCAGAGGTCGACGTCCCGCCGATCGTAGCGTGCAAGATCAGGGGATTCCGGTAGTTACGGCCGCGAACACCCGCGTCGCGGCGAAGGTCGGCTCACCGGCCGGTCAGTGGCAATGCCCAGAGCAGATTGTCGCTGCACACGTAGACCGTGCCGTCGGGTGCGGGTATCGGTCGATGGGTCAGCGGGCCAGGCGGGTGCCACTGCCAGCGGACAGCTCCGTCCGGTTCCACGCATCGAATGAAGGCCTGTTGCCGAAGGTCCTGGAACTGATGGTATTTGGACCAATATTCCGGTGTCGGGCTCGCGGCCACGATGACACTGCCGTCCGGGGCTGCGGCCAGACTGATCGGCTCCGCGCTCATGCGGCACTGCCACGCCGTCGTGGTGTCCCACTCGATTGCTTCGATAACGAATTCGTGTTCCAGCGGGGTGATTTCGATGCGCCCGCCATAGCCGACGATCCGGTGACCGGAGTCACCGCCGGGGATCACCGCATACGGCCTGCGTATCGGACTGCGGGCGGCGAGCGGCGTCAGGGTCGCGGAGATACCGTCCAGCACATACAGTCCCGGGGGGTTGGGGCCCGCCAACTCGAACAGCATCCGACCGGACGTAACCGGGCACGGCTCGGCGTTGATCCGCGTTCCGACTCGCGTCCGATCGATCGAGACGACATCGCTGACGCCGTTGATGTCTGCCACCCATGGCGTTCGGCCATCGCGATCGAAGGCCCACAACGCGCCGTGCTGTTCCACCACGATCACCTCTGCCATGGCGATCAGTCCGTAGACCAGTGCTTGGGTACCGTGGAGCGGCGTTGTCCACCGCAGTCGCCCGGTCGGCTCGAAACACCGTAGGTGTACTTGCCCCCCGTCGCCTATCGTCAGACAGACCAGGTCCCCCCAGGGTGCGCCGGACATCCGAACACATCCTGCGACAGTGAACGTTCGCAGTATGGTGCCGTCTGCGATCGATCGAAGGACCACTGTCTCATCGGCGACCAGTGCCACGGCATCCTCTCGGCACAGCACGGGCAGCACGGCGGCGGCCCGATGCGCCTGTTCCCGCCAGACCACGTTGCCGTGGATCGAAAGGGCCGCAATCGATTCGGTGGAGCATACGAGCACGCCGCCGCGTGCTGCCGGCAATGGCACCAGGTCGACTCGTGCCGGGGGCAACGCCGTCGACCAGGCGGGACTCGGCGACCGATAGCTCTGTGCGCTGGTCATGACGTCCACTCCAGTGTCTCGTTGAGGCCATCTACCGCGTCCCGTAGCGTGCGCGCCAGCTCCGGCTTCGTCCGCAGGGTGTCCGCGCCGACCTGCTGGGCGGCGTCCATCACATTCCAGACGCCCAACCGGGCACCGTAGCCTCGCAGCGATTCGGCCGACAACACCGGTCCGCCCCCAGCTCGGTAGCCGTCGGTGAAAGCTCTGTTCAAACCGTCGATTTCGGCTGCGGAGAAGTCATTGGTGCGGGCCGCGTAGTTCGTCCAACCACGCAGACCGGTCACGTCGTACGCCGGTGCGCCGATCGGTCGGCCCATCCCGTCGACAGCCAGATGGGCATTGCCATTGTCGATGAATGTCACTCCGTTGTCGGGATGCCAAAAGATGTTGCCCGGATTTGCGTCGCCGTGGGTAATCGCCGAGCCACCCAGTTCGCCCCACCCCTGCGGCAACACCCGAGTGACCCGCTGGGCAAGGTCGCCGGCATCGACGCCGAACTCTCGCAGTACGTCGCGGTGCCCGACTATTTTGCCGAGGTCTTTGTGAATCTCGCTATCCTGGGTGTCGGCGAAGGCACGCGAGATCGCTCCGCCCGATCCGACAGGGCGGCTGTGTAATTCACCCAGCGCGGCCCCGGTGTCGGACATGGCGGTGCCCAGCTCGTCCAGCGCGGTGGCACGAGCCGCGTCGGTCGGCGCGTCGGCCACCGCGTGGATCATATTGATGATGCTGCGGCCGGGAGCTACCGACATCACCAGCACTTCGGCGTCCTTGCCGTTCAGGCTGGTCACCGCCACACCGTGTATCTCGGGTACGTCGAAGCGGGTGAACTCGGGAGCGCTGAGCACCTGGGTGCCGGAAAGCTCGCGAACGTACATCTCCGGGCTGCGGAACACTTTCGCGACGGCGACGACGCTGTCCGGCCTGTCTTTGATCAGGTACACAGGATCGCCGGTCCGACCGCCTTCGAGGCCACCGCCGATTACCGGGCGCAGTTCGATGTCATCACGTCCCAGAGCGGTGCCTGCGAATTCCTTGATGGCCGCCACGTCGACAGTGCCGTCGGCCGCCTCGATGTGGATGCGCGGTAAGCCGTCGGTGATGTGTTCCAGCACAGCGGGATTCACCCCGCCGTCGTTCATGCGCGAGGCTACAGCGGTATCCAATGCGTGCCGGGTGCTCTGCGATATGGTGTCGGCGTCGACTGCCCGGTCGAGTCCCTTGGTATCGGGCGCTCGCAGTGGCTCACCGGCCTGGTCGACCGCATCCCGGCCGCGCCAGTCGACGTGCTCCTTCTGCTCGACATCCCGTTCGACAACCTGCACCGCCTCGCTGGTCCTGCTCGCGAGAACCTCGGTTACCTTCCCGGCCAGGATTTTCAGCCTGTCCTTCGCGCTGGCGAGGGCGCTGACTATCCCGTTGTTCACTTGTATCGGATCGCCGCGTACACCCCGACAGCGTGCCTTGTTGTCCGGACACTGTTCACAGTTGGGAAGTCGTCGAGCCGTCCCGAAAAAGCAAGGCCCGCTGCGGGGTTCGCAGCGGGCTGAGAATGCTCAGATCAAACGACTCAGGGTGATTCCCGGCGGGGTACGCGCCACATGGGCCAGAGCAGCGGTCCGCCGTTGGTTGCGTCCAGTTCGCCGGTCTTGTCGAAACCGAATCGTTCGTAGTACGGCACATTCTCGGATTTGCTGGATTCCAGGTAGGCGGGGGAGCCCTCGGCATCGCAGCGCTCGAGGCGAGAGTTCAGTAGCGCCTGACCGTAGCCGCGCCCGCGGGCGCTGGGCAGCGTCCCGATAATGGCGAGGTACCAGTGGGGTTCGCGCGGGTGGGCCGCGGCCATCCGATCGGACATCCGGCCGGCTCGGACCAGTCGATGGCGGAATGCGCGTAGCAGGCTGGGGAACTGGCGGAGCAGATCGCCCTCGGTGGCGTGCCACTTGCCCGGTGGTGACCACACTGCGGCGCCGACCATGGCGCCGGTGTCGTCGAGCGCTACCTCTACAGCACCTTCGGTGAAGAACTGGTGCCGGACCAGACTGTCGAACATGATGGTCGCTCGCTTTGTGCGAGTGGCGGTTTCGGGAATCAGCCAGGCGATGAGCGGATCGTCGGTGAAGGCGATTCCGAGCACCTCGGCGAGTGCGGGAATGTCCGATTGCAGTGCCGGGCGAACCGTGACGTCCATGCATTCACGGTACTGGGTGGACGCCGCGGCTGTGGTCATCAAGCGCCGCTGGTGTCGCCGGGTTGCGCGGCCAGGTGGCGGGCGGCCGCGCAGATCGCGGGGCGCAGTGTGTCCAGATCCGAGTTGGGGCCCAACATCATTCGACGCACCTGCGGCATGGCCAGACTCCAGCCGACCAAGCCGAGGGTGAAGAACATGAGGCTGTTCGGATCGGGATGGTCCGGCGAGAAGGTCGCCTTGGCCGCCTCGATCTTGTTCGCGTAGTGGTGCGTGCGCGCTTCCTCGTCCGGCACCGGGTTGTCGCCCATTTCGAGGGCTTCCCACAGCAGTAGGCGCATGGCCTCGGGGTGCGCGCGGTGGTAGTCGAAAAGGAGTCCCGCGTAGGTGCCCAGATCACCGTCGCTGGGCGAAACAGCTTCGGCGAGTTCGGTCATGAGGTTTTCGAGGACCGCGGCGAAGAGCGCCTTCTTATCGCCGAAGTAGTCGTAGATGGCGCGCTTATTGGCCTGCGCATTGGCCGCGATGCGGTCCACCCGGGCGCCCGCGACGCCGTATTCCGCGAACTCGGTGGAGGCCGCGGCGAGGATTCGCTCTTTGGTTGCCGTCGAGTCGTATGCCACAGGGGCGATTGTAACGAACTGGTTCGTTTTGACAGTGGCAGCACCGCCTGCCTAGCATTCGAACCAACCAGTTCGCTCGGTTGGAGAGATTATGAAAATCACTGACATTCACGCCCACGTGACCATCGATCCCGCCGCTCAGTTGGCGCGTGCCCGACAGGCCGGTGTGGATCGCACGGTGCTGCTGTCGACCCGGATCCATCCGGAGGCACCCGCGACCATCGATGGGTTGCGCGCCGAATTTGCCCGGCTGACGGCCGTACTCAGCGGTGCCGCCGCTTCGATCGACGAGGTTCGCCGGGTGACCGCGGAGGTGATCACGGCACTGGAAGCGCATCCGGAGGAGACGGTCGGATTCGTGAGCGCGCCTTTGATACTCGGTGAGACCGAGCTGAAGCAATGGTGCGACGAGTATCTGCGGCGGCCGGACATTGTCGGCATCGGCGAGCTCACGCCCGCACCGAACCAGGCCGCCAAGCTCGAGCCCGCGATTGCGGTCAGCGCCGATTACGGTGGATTGCCGGTGCTGGTGCACGGCTTCGCACCCAATACGGTCGATGATCTCCGAACCTATGCGGCGCTCGCCGAGCGCTACCCGACCGTGCCGATCATCGTCGGCGCACTGGGCGGACTCAACGCCATGGATCTGATCGACCTCGCCGTCGCCCGCCCGAACCTCTACATCGATTTGTCCAGTGCCCTGCAGGTTTTCATGGTCAAGGCAGCGGCGCAGGCGGTCCCTGAACAGTGCCTGTTCGGATCGAACACGCCATACGGTGACGTGCTCGCGGCCCGCACGACCGTCGAGGCCGCGATCAGTGATCCGGGCGTGCTGCGGCAGGTGCTGGGGGAGAACTTCGCCAAGCTGATCAACGACTGAACCGCCCAGAGCGCAACTCCTCTCCGATGCCGCGCGAAACTATACCTAGCAATGGCCACCTGTTGCGCGGTTCCACGGCAACCATCGGGGGCCTTGCGGCAGGCCCTGGGTCGTGCTGCGGAATCTCCTGCCGAAGCCAGAATCAGCGGAAATAGAGGTCTTATGATCGACGTGATCATTGCCGGCGGTGGACCGACCGGCCTGATGCTGGCCGGCGAGCTGCGGCTGCAGGGTGTGCAGGCGCTCGTGCTGGAGAAGGAGGCCGAGCCGACCAGGAATGTCCGATCGCTCGGCCTGCATGTGCGCAGCGTCGAGGTGCTGGACCAGCGCGGTCTGCTGGAGCGATTCCTCGCGGTCGGTAAGCAGCACCCGGTCGGCGGCTCCTTCGCCGGCATCACCAAGCCGCGCCCCGACCCGCTGGACACCGCACATCCGTACATCCTCGGCATCCAGCAGCCCGTCACCGACCGCCTCCTGGCCGAGCACGCCATCGAACTCGGCGTCGATATCCGGCGCGGCTGCGAGCTGGTCGGGTTGAGTCGAAACGAGGACGGGGTGACCGTCGAGCTGGCCGACGGCACGCAGCTGC
>NZ_JAODNK010000102.1 GCF_025465275.1 Nocardia sp.
CAGATCAGGTTGTCCCAGGGCAGCCAGAGCGATTCGGTGTTGTCGGGCGGGTAGACGCGCAGGGTGCTGGTGCGCAGGGCGGCGCAGTCGTTGATCTGCTTGGGGTAGGTGATGAACTCGAATTGGGCTGCCGCGCCGGGTGCGAGGGTGACCGGGGCGGCTTTGGGCGCCTGCGGACCCTGGTCCCGATCGGCGGGCTCGCCCACCGGGTCACCGCTGGGACCGTTGGTTTGCGAGACGCCCGGGAATCCCTGCAGGACACAGGTTCGCGAGCTGGAGTTGATAAACCTCAGGAACCAGTCCCCTCCCACCGGACCACCAACCCCCTTGTCCAGGCGGAGCTGGGCGGTCACGCACTTCGGGATTGCGGTGTCGACGGGAGTCGCCGGGTCGGCAACGGGACTTCCGTTCCCGGGCACAGCGCTGGTTTGAGGGACGCCGCCACCGGGCTCAGTCGCGTTCCCCGGCTGGGTGGGCTGCCCCGGTTGGGCAGTTTGCCCTGGAGGCTGCCCGGTGTGAGCCGCCGGGGTGGTACCTGCCACCGACCCGGGTGTGGAGCTCGGATCGCACCCGCTGGCGGTTAAGGCGATCCCCGCCGCGAAGCCGGCGACGATCAGTGACTTGATCCGCATAAGATCCCCTCGAATTCGGTACTGCAACCGTTCGTACGCAAGCTGCACATCGAGCCGCATCAGCCCCCGTTACGCCACGGCGTCGACGAGATTCCGCGTAATCCGTGGCAGTGCAACGCAGTTCGCCGTACCTCTGCCCGAAACCCCCTGCTCCGGCCACCTTCGGGCAAGACTTTAACACCGGGCGGCACGACCTGTGCCCCAGAAAGTGGGGGCCGACCCGTACAGAATCGTGGCCTACCTTGCTGCGCAGTAGTCGAACACCGAAGATCCGAACACGATGCGGACGTGGCACTGACTGTCCTGCACACCAAGCCCTTTCGAAGAGTGGCTCTGAGCCGGGTGAACGACGACGTCAAGCTCACCCGGCCCATTGCAAACGACGCTAAGTACCCGCGCGCGAAAATCTGAACGAGATTTCTCTAAATTTCTCGCTGGTACGATTTCCGTTGACTGGTTTCACCTGGTGTCTCACGATCGAGATATGGAAGAAATCACACGAAATGCCATGGCAGAAGAACAGCCCCTGCACTTGACCTTCCTCGGCAAGAACACCCAGAACGGCGGAAGCCCAACGCTCTTCGCCACCAACCGAGGGACGTACGTCATTCAGAGCTGGAAAGTGAAGGGACATCATGACCGCGTGGAGATCCCTCACCGGCTACTTGCCCACACCCGCCCAGGCACCAGCGTCGGCGCAGCGTTGGAGGACACCGGGCGCGGAACGTTCATCCTGTCGGGTACCCCGGTGACGGACGTTGAGGCGCTGGCGCAGATGAACGCCCCGGACCATGAAACCAGCGTCGAGGTTCCCGTCGGACAGGAGATTTGGGTAAATGCAGATACTGCAAGGTGAGGAAATCGACAACCTTCTCCGATCCTGCGAGCACAGCGCCTGCCACCTCGAAGTGCTCGACACCTACGAGACTCC
Organism: Nocardia sp.; assembly: GCF_025465275.1. Lineage (GTDB taxonomy): Bacteria > Actinomycetota > Actinomycetes > Mycobacteriales > Mycobacteriaceae > Nocardia. Next base: position 1,564 of record NZ_JAODNK010000102.1, read on the forward strand.
GGAGGAAGCCGAGCCGTTCCACAAGTTCTTGGCCGGCGAACCTGACGACTACGCATGGGGCACGGCCTGGTGGAGCCTGATTCGTGAGGTCACGACCTCCGGACGAGCTGTGCGGCGTGCCCGTATCGTCACCGAACCCCATGTCGACTACACCCGCTGGGGTCTCGTTGTCGCAGAACAGAACATCGCCGTGGGCGAGGAAATCCGCTATCTCGCTCGGCATCTGATCGACCCGTCCGAGTTGACGACGGATGACTTCTGGCTGCTCGACGACCGAGTACTCGCGTTCACAGCCTTCGAGCCGTCAGGACGATACATCGGATGGGGTATCAGCTACGACCCGGTGATAGTCGAACATGCTCGGGTGGTGTGGAATCGGGTGTGGGACAAGGCAGTACCCCACGCTGATTACGTCAAAGCGTGACTACCACCGCGAGGCAGGCCCGCGAGGCGTTCGGTGAGCGCCTGCGCAACCTCCGCAAGGACGCAGGGCTTACCGGCAGGCAACTCTCCGAACTTGCCGGTTGGCCTCCTTCCAAGGTCTCGAAGATCGAGTACGGCAGGCAGGTCGCAACAGATGATGACGTCCGCCTCTGGTGCATCCACACCCGCGCAGCCGATCAAGTACCCGACCTCATCGCCAACCTGCGCAACGTTGAAACGGCATACCTCGAATGGCGGCGGATGCGGTTGCCGCACAGGCAGAAACAGTCCATAGCGACCGAGGCCAAGACGAACCTCATGCGCTGGCACGAGCCCGTTCTTGTGCCAGGCTTGTTGCAGACGCCGCCCTATGCTGAGGCGCTGTTGCGAACCGTGCTCGATTTCTGCGACGAACCAACGACCGAGATCGAGGCAAGCCTTTCCGCCCGCTTGGAACGTCAGCAAGTCCTGTACCGGGGCAATCACCGCTTCTACTTCATCCTCGCGGAACAGGTTCTCCACACCCGCGTCGGCACAGCGGACACGATGCTCGAACAGATGGACCGCTTGCTGACAGCGATGTCCCTGCCGCGCGTCGTACTGGGCATCGTCCCGTCGGCGCACACCTACACCGCACCTACCAATAACTTCATCATGTTCGACACTCGAATGGTGCAGGTCGAGACCGTCTCCGCTGAGCTGACGATCACCCAGCCCAGCGAGATAGCGTTATACGACAAGGCATTTCACCGCCTCAAGGATCAAGCCATCCACGGGAAGGATGCACGCGCCATGATCGCGGCGGCCGTGGCCGACGTGCGGTCCGGTCATGACCCAGACACATAGGTTCCGAAGTGCGGCCGGATGATCATCACTCTCACCAGGGATATTCGCTAAACCGGCGATCTTGGTCTCTTGTCCAGGTTAGGCTCCCCGCTCGATACACATGCTCGCATTTCGGGCATGCAGAACGAGGGACCTGATGAGACTGACTCGCCGAGAATTCGTGCGCACCGCTGTGGCCGCCACTGCCGGGGCCGCTGTGGCCGGACTGAGCGCTACCGGCGCACAAGCCGCACCGGGGCCGCTGCGGCGTAGCGTGGGCGCACCGCAGGCGTGGATGGGCGCGCTACCCGACAGCACTTCGCTACTGCGGCTGACGATTCCGGGCACTCACGATTCCTGCTGCAATAGCTCGCTGCACGGCACCCCGTGGGCCCAGACCCAGAACTGGGCGCTCCCTGATCAATTCCAGCAGGGGATCCGCTTCCTCGATATGCGCCTCAATGGGTTGCAGGACCATACCAGCGATTCGTTCGGGGTCTATCACTCGTCGGCCTACCAGGGCATCACCTTCGACGGCGTGCTCGATGACTGCCGAAACTTCTTGGCCCGCAATCCGAGTGAGGTCATCGTCATGCGGGTCAAGAAGGAAGACGGCACCAATAATGACGTCGATGGCAACTTCGAGCAGATCTTCGACGGGTATCTGGATACCAAGGGTTACCGGCCGCTGTTCTGGATCGGCAATCACATTCCGACCCTCGGTGAGGCGCGCGGGCGGGTCGTGCTGATCGCGCAGTTCGCCAATCAGCTGCCCGCACTGCAGTGGCCCAGCGGTGACAATGGAGACTTGTCGAACAACTTCTTCTATCTCCAGGACCGCTACAAGGCCAATGGCCTGATGGGTCTGGACTCCGGATCTGCCGGTGGGACCGGATCATTCGGTGGCGGGAAGTCGATCGGCGGCACCGGCTCCGCCGATACCGGGTCCTCCGGCGGCGACAAGTTCTCCTATGTCAGCGCCTGCTTCGACAAGGCGGCCGCCGACAGCAATAACTCGCTGATGTACATCAACTTCACGAGCTACTCCGATAATGCCTGGCCCAGGGACAATGCCGATGCGATCATGCCGCAGGTGGAGCGCTACCTGACTGCGCACCGCACCCAGCCCGGCCACTTCGGCATTGTCCCCATGGACTTTCCGGACCTGTTCCCGAACGTGCTCGGCCTACTGCTGGAGAAGAACTTCCTCTGACGGAATGGGCTCCGGGGGCGCCTCCGCGGGTTTTCTGCTGGGGCGCATGGTGATTGCCAGCACGGCGGCTCCGGCGAGTGCGATCACCATGGTCCAGACCGAGCCCACGTGCATGGCGTGGATGAACGCATCGTTCGCGGCATGAGCGAGGTCGGGCCGCTGGATCGTCGCGGCGATATGCCGGGCTTGTTCGGCGGAGACCCGCGCTTGATCCCGCACCGGGCCGGGCACATCCTGGAGCGAACCGTCGATCGCATGCCGGTAGGTGATCGACATGATGGTGCCGCCCACCGCGATTCCGAGCACACTGCCGGTCTGGCGCACGGTATTGGTGACCGCGGATCCGGCGCCGACCCGCTCCAGCGGCAGTGTGTTCATCAGGGCGGCTGTCACCGAACCCATCACGATGCCGATCGAAAGTCCCTGTACCGCAAGGACGATCTCGTTCCAGATGAGCGGGGTGTGTAGCCCGAACAATGCGAAGCTACCCATGGCCAGTGCCGCGACGGTCACCGCCGTCGCGGTCACCGGGCGAATAGTCCAGCGGCGCACCAGGCGAATGCCGAGTGGTCCGCCCACCATCGCGCCGACCGCGGCCGGAGAACTGGCCAAACCTGCCTGCAACGGTGAAAAGCCCCGTGCGCCTTGCAGATAGAACGCGCCGTAGAAACCCGCGGCGGTCATGGCGAACAGCAGCAGGCCCAGCGCCGCATTGCCGCCGCCGAAGATGCGGCCCGCGAGCAGCCGGGGATCGAAACTGGGCTGGCGCATACGCAATTCGACGACCACGAAGGCAGTCAGCAGCACCACACCGCTCGCGATTGGAGCCCACACATCGAGCGGGGTCCAGGAGGCCACCTGGCCCGCGCGAATCAGCCCGTAGGCCAGCGCGCCGAGGCCGCTGATCGACAGGACGAATCCTGCGGGATCGAGCGGACGCTTAGTGGGGCTGCGGAATTGCGGCACCAGAGCGACGATTCCGATCAGCGCGAGCGCCACGGCCGGGACATTGATGAGAAAGACCGAGCCCCACCAGAAATGGTCGAGCAGCACACCGGCGATGAGCGGACCCGCCGCCAATCCGACACCGGCGGAGGCCGACGAGATGCCGATGGCGGTGGATCGGGCCGGGCCGGTGAAGGTCCAGGTGAGGATGGCCATGGTGGCGGGCATGATCATGGCGCTGCCCACGCCCATGGCGGCCCGGGCGGCGATGAGCTGTCCGGCGTCGCCGGCGAAGGCCGCCCACACCGAGGCGGCGGCGAAGGTCGCCATGCCGGTGGCCAGGACGGTCCGGTGACCGAAGCGGTCGCCGAACGCGCCGGCGGTGAACATCAGGGCGGCGAAGACCAGGGTGTAGGAGCCGGTGGCCCATTGCAGTTGGGAGAGGCTGGCGCCGAGGCCGCGGACCGGGTCGGCGAGGGTTTCGGCGGCGATGCCGAGGATGGTGTTGTCCATCCAGATCAGGAATGACGAGAGCAGGAGTACGGCGAGAATCAGCCGCTGCCGGGATTTCGGCAACGTCACAGGTGTGGTCATGGCTGGAACCTTCACAGGAGTCTTCGGTACGATCGGTAGGAACCTGACGATCTAAAGAATGCATAATCGTCAGGAACCTGTCAATCTCTAGGAAGGCTGGACGGTGGGTTCCTATCGCGGCGAGGGCGGTTCCCTGACCTTCATGGTCCGCACGGTCTGGCTGACCATGCGCTCGGCAATCGGTGAGGAGCTCAAGGCTTTCGGGCTCTCGACCTCGCAGTATGCGACGCTGATGATGACCGAATCGCACCCCGGGCTGTCGGTCGCGGATATTGCTCGCGAGGTGGCCAGCTCTCGGCAAGCCGCAAATGAAATGCTCGGCGGACTCGAAGCGGAGGGCCTGATCGAACGAAGCCCGCATCCCACCGATCGGCGCACCCACCAGATTCATGTCACCGAGTCCGGGCGAGAACGGTTGGCAGCGGCGCGCATTGCGGTCGCGCGGCGGGAGGCCGAACTGGAGGCGCGATTCACGCCCGAGCAGCAGGCCTCGATTCGGGACTGGCTGGAGGGACTTGCCGAAGCGTGCGCCGCAACCGGTCAGCGCACGGAGCGAATGGGTGCGACGGCGAGTGCGCCGAGTATCGACAGCACACCGCCGAAGAGGAAGAGCGGCGCGTAGCCGCCTAGGCTGACCACCGCCGAGGCGACAAACGGGCCGAGGATCTGCGGGGCCGCATTCGCTATATTCAGGACGCCCATATCGCGGGCGGCGTCCTCCGCCTTCGGCAGCACCATGGTGACCAGGGCGGTATCGACCGCCATGTAGCAGCCGAACGCCACACCGTTGACCGCCGCGAAGGCCAGCATGCCGGGCCAGGTCGGGCTGATGACCGGGATCAGCTGCGCGGCCGCCGCAATGCCCGCGGACAGCCCGACAAAGAGCTTGCGGCGATTCAGGCGATCGGAGAGCACACCGCCGGCCACCGTCGAAAGTGTCATGCCCACAGCCGAAATGCCGGTCAGAATCGCCACCGCGGTGGACGGCTTCAGCCCGCCGGGCAGGGAGATATGGTCCTGCAGGATGTAGAGCTGGTAGCCGACGACGGAGAAATAACCCAGGACCAGCAGGAAACGGCCGATGAAGGCCCAGCGGAAGTCGTGCTCCCGCAATACGCTCAGGAAGGTGCGCCCCTGATCGCGCAGGGACGCTGCCTGTTTGGCAGGCATGCGCTGCTCACGCGCGCCGGCGGTGAACACGACGGCGGCCGCCGCGACGAGCAACCCGAGCGCGAGGTAGCCGGTGCGATAGCTGAAGGCCGATGCCAGGCCGACACCGGCCACCGTCCCGAAGGGCAGGCCGAGACCGACTGCCGCAGAAGCGACTCCACGACGCGCGAGCGGCACCCGGTCCGGAACCACCGAGGTGATGGCGGCCTGATAGATATTCATGACCGCCTGACCCACACACCAGGCGATCGTCACCAGCAGCACGGTATTCACACTGCCCAGCAGCGCCATGGCGGCGATCGCGGCCAGGCCGCCACCGAGAATCCAGGGATTGCGGCGACCGGAACGATCCGAGAGCGCGCCCGCGACCGGGTTGAAGATTGTAGCGAAGATCGCCGAAATGCCTGCTACCAGACCGAGATTGGCGACCTTGTCGGCTGCGTCGATATGTTCGACCTGCAGGGGGAGCAGCACACCACCGACGCCGGAATACATCGCGTACATGGCGGCATTGCCGAGGAAGAGCAGGGGCAGCAGGCCCTTGGTGGGAGCGTTGACGGTAGCGGAGTTCCCGCCGAGAGAGATATCGGCGTCAGAGTGAGCCACGGTGAAATCCAAAGTGTGCGAGTGAAAGTGGATAAAGGATTCGCGGCTCTTGTGACCGTGCCGTCCGACACCCGCCCCGTCATTGGGACAGATACCCCTCGTCATCCCGGCGCGTTTTTGGCCGGGATCCATACTCACTGCGGTCCAGCAACCCCGGCCAAACGCATGCCGGGATGACGAGGGCGGTGACGGGGTGGTGTGAGAGCAGGTTCCGGGCCCGAACGCGAGGCGGGCCCGGAAACCTGGAGGTCAGCTGATTTCTGCGGTGAGGGGCAGGTCGGCGACCGAGGTGCCGATGTGCAAGGTGAAGACTCCGGGTTCGACGGCCCAGCCCTGTTCTGTCCAGTGTTCGAATGAACGCTGTGGCAGATCGACGGTGGCGGTGACGGTTTCGCCTGCGGCGGCTTCGACCAGGGCGAAGCCGGAGAGCCAGCGCACCGGGCGGTCGACGGCGCTGTCCTCGCGGGAGAGGTAGGCCTGGACGACCTGGCGGCCGGTCCGGTCGCCGGTATTGCGGACGGTGACTGTGGCGGTACGCCCCGTCACGGTCAGGTCCGCCAGCTCCCAGGTGGTGTAGCCCAGGCCGTGGCCGAACGGATATGCCGGTGTCACACCGGCTTTCAGCCAGGCGCGGTAGCCGATGTGGATGCCCTCGTAGTAGGGCAGCGAATTGTCGGCGGCGGGCTTGGTGTTCAGCACCGGCACATCGGCCATGACCTTGGGCCAGGTGGTGGGCAGGCGGCCGCCGGGTTCGGCAGCGCCGGTGAGCACATCGGCCAGCGCCGAACCGAATTCCTGGCCGGGGAACCAGGTCAGCAGCACGGCGGCGACATCATCGCGCCACGGCATCTCCACGGGCGAACCGGAATTCACCACCACGATGGTGCGCGGGTTCACCGCGGCGACGGCGGCCACCAGTTCGTCCTGACGGCCGGGCAGTCGCAGATCCTTGCGGTCGAAGCCCTCGGATTCGATCTGCTCGGTGGTGCCGACCACAACCACGGCCACCTCGGACGTGCGGGCCAATTCCACTGCGGCGGCGAACTCTTCGTCGGCGGCGCGGCGCGGACGGCCGACCGCGTAGGTGAGACCCATGGCGGGCAAGCCCGAATCCAGCACCGGGGCGAGCTGGATGAGCACATCGAGCTCATCACCCTCGGCGAGCGTGCGAGTCACCCAGCGCTGCGGCGGATTCAGCAGCATCTCGACCGGATCGGCGCCGGCGGGCATGACGGTCTCGGTGAGCACGGTTTCGCCGTCGATATCCAGGCGCAGCATGCCCACACCGGCGAAACCGATCCGCCACTCCCCCGCCGTATCGACCCGCAGCTTGCCGCGCAGTTCGAAGGACTTGGCCTGCATGGCATTCGGATTGCCGAACAGCATGAGCCCACCCGCGGTGCGGTGCTCGCTGTCCAGGACGGTGTCGCCGTCGAGGTAGCGCAGCCGCAGACCCGGCGTCCCGGTCTCCGGATCGGTGACCAGGTCGAGCGGGACCGGAATCATATGGTCATTGAGGTGCACACCCGGCGTGTACCGCACCGGCAGCACCGCCGACAGGCCCTCGAGCGGCGAAGTCGTATGCGCCGGAATGACTGTGGCGCTACCGCCGCCCATGAAGCGAGGCTCGGTGGCGGCCGCACCCAGCAGCGCGACCTGGGCGGGCTTGCCCAGCGGCAGGGTGCCGTCATTCGCAGCCAGCACCATGGCCTTCGCGGCGGCCTCACGCACCAAGCCTTGCGCAGCCTTGTCGGTGAAAGCCGGTGGCTGCTGCGGGGTTCCGTTCAGCGCGCCGACTCGAACGGCGAAACGCAGTATGCGGCGCACCTTTTCATCGATGGCCGACTCGGGGACCTCACCCTTGCGCACCGCCTCCACCAGGGGCGCGCCCCACAGCTCCCACGGGCCGGGCATGGCGATATCGGTGCCCTCGGCGGCGCCCGCGGTGGACCGCACCGCGGTCCAGTCCGACACCACCACGCCGTCGAAACCCCACTCGCCCTTCAAAGGCTCGTCCAGCAGGGTGTTCTCGGTCATGGTGGTGCCATTGACCGAGTTGTAGGAATCCATGATCATCCACGTGCCCGCCTGCACCGCCCGCTCGAACGGGTACAGGTACAGCTCACGCAGGGTGCGCTCGTCGGCGATGACATCGGCGCTGAAGCGTTCGGTCTCGGAGTCGTTGGCCACGTAGTGCTTCGGGCACGCGCTCACGCCGTGCGCCTGCACCGCGTCCACATAGGCGGCCGCGATCTCGCCGGTCAGCATGGGATCTTCGGAGAAGCATTCGAAATGCCGTCCGCCGAGCGGGGATCGGTGCAGATTGATGGTCGGGCCGAGTACCGCGTACACATCCTTGCGGCGCGCTTCGGCGGCGATGAGCCCGCCGATCCGGCCGAGCAGCGCCCGGTCCCAGGTCGCGGCCAGCGCCGTACCCGAGGGCAGGCTCACCGACGGGTCGCGCTCGTCCCAGAGTTCGCCGCGCACACCGGAGGGGCCGTCCGAGACCGGCATTTCGGCCAGGCCGATGCTCGTATCGCCGGCGAAGCGGAAAACGCCCGAGCCGGAGATGAGCCGGACCTTGGCCGCCAGATCCAGTTTGGCCAATAGGTCGTCGATGACGTCGTTCATGCCAGTTCCTCCCAGAAGTTCACCAGATCCGCCGACACCTGCGCGGGCACGGTCTCATTGGGCACATGCCCGGA
>NZ_JAODNK010000112.1 GCF_025465275.1 Nocardia sp.
GGCACCGCGAAGGTTCCGCTGAACAACGCGATGTCCATCGCCGCCAAGCAGGAGCGCGAAGAGAAGATCGACGAGATCAAGCTCGACGTGCTCTCGGCGCTGGCCGAGGACTTCGTCGGCCGCGAGAAGGAGATCGGCGCGGCATTCCGCTCGGTCACCAAGAAGCTTGTGCGCCAGCGCATTCTGACCGACAGCTTCCGTATCGACGGTCGCGGTCTGGCCGATATCCGCGCCCTCTCGGCCGAGGTCGCGGTTGTCCCGCGCGCCCACGGCTCGGCGCTGTTCGAGCGCGGCGAGACCCAGATCCTGGGTGTCACCACCCTCGACATGGTGAAGATGGCGCAGCAGGTCGACTCCCTCGGGCCGGAGACCTCCAAGCGCTACATGCACCACTACAACTTCCCGCCGTACTCCACCGGTGAGACCGGCCGCGTCGGTTCGCCGAAGCGTCGCGAGATCGGCCACGGCGCCCTTGCCGAGCGCGCTCTGATGCCGGTGCTGCCGTCGCAGGAAGAGTTCCCGTACGCCATTCGTCAGGTGTCGGAAGCGTTGTCCTCCAACGGTTCCACCTCGATGGGCTCGGTCTGCGCCTCGACCCTGTCGCTGCTGAACGCCGGTGTGCCGCTCAAGGCCCCCGTCGCCGGTATCGCCATGGGCCTGGTGTCCGACACCATCAAGAACGCCAAGGGTGAGGACGAGGTCCGCTACGTCGCGCTGACCGACATCCTGGGCGCCGAGGATGCCTTCGGCGATATGGACTTCAAGGTCGCCGGTACCCCGGAGTTCGTCACCGCGCTGCAGCTGGACACCAAGCTCGACGGCATTCCGTCGCAGGTGCTGGCCGGTGCGCTGAACCAGGCGCGCGACGCCCGCATGACCATCCTGGATGTCATGGCCGAGGCCATCAACACCCCGGACGACATGAGCCCGTACGCGCCTCGCGTCACCGCCATCAAGATCCCGGTCGACAAGATCGGCGAGGTGATCGGGCCCAAGGGCAAGGTCATCAACCAGATCACCGAGGAAACCGGCGCCAACATCTCGATCGAAGATGACGGCACCGTCTACGTCGGTGCGACCAACGGCCCTGCGGCGCAGGCAGCGATCGATCTGATCAATGCCATCGCGAACCCGCAGCTGCCGAAGGTCGGCGAGCGCTTCCTGGGCACGGTCGTCAAGACCACCGCCTTCGGCGCGTTCGTCTCGCTGCTGCCGGGCCGTGACGGCCTGGTCCACATCTCGAAGCTGGGCAACGGCAAGCGGGTCGCGAAGGTCGAGGACGTGGTCAACGTCGGCGACAAGATCCGCGTCGAGATCGCCGATATCGACAACCGCGGCAAGATCTCGCTGGTTCCGGTCGACGAGGATTCCGCTGAGAACGCGGAAGCCCCCGTTGCCGAAACCGTAGCGGCCGAGTGATTGTCGTAGCTCTGACGTAAAGTGCGGTGGCCCCTTGCTCCGGATAATGGAGCGAGGGGCCACCGGCTTCTGCAGGAACATAGTTCGTAGACACTCAGTGAGTTCGAGACGCGGGTTGGGAAGCATGGGTCGGAAGAAGGACACTCCACTGTCGGGTAAGAGTTCTGCACTGGTTCTCTCCACGTCCGAAGCGGTGTACGCCGACACCGGTGTGCGCAAAACCGTGCTGCCCGGCGGGCTACGAATTGTCACCGAGCATGTGCCCGGTGTGCGCAGCGCCTCCATCGGCGTATGGGTCGGCGTCGGCTCGCGCGATGAAGGCTCGACGGTCGCCGGGGCCGCGCATTTCCTCGAGCATCTGCTCTTCAAGGCCACACCCACCCGCTCGGCGCTGGATATCGCCCAGGCCATGGATGCTGTCGGCGGCGAACTGAATGCGTTCACCGCCAAGGAACAGACCTGCTACTACGCGCACGTCATCGACGAGGATCTGCCCATGGCAGTGGATCTGGTATCCGATGTGGTGCTCAACGGCCTGTGTCGCGCCGAGGATGTCGCCGTCGAGCGGCAGGTGGTGCTCGAAGAGATCTGCATGCGCGACGACGATCCCGAGGATATGGTCGGCGACGCCTTCCTGACCGCGCTCTTCGGTGACCATCCCATCGGCCGTCCGGTGATCGGCAGTATCGAGAGCATCGAGGGTATGCAGGCCGCGCAGCTGCGCGGTTTCCATCAGCGGCGTTACCGGCCCGACCAGATGGTGGTGGCGGTGGCCGGCAATATCGAGCATGAGCACACCGTTGAACTGGTGCATCGCGCTTTCGCAGGCCGGCTCGATCCGGTCCGCGAACCCGCACCGCGCCGCGAAGGCAAATTCCGCCCGCGCACCAGCCCCGAGCTGATTCGCATCCACCGTGACAGCGAGCAGGCGCACCTGGTCTTCGGTACCCGCGCCTTCGGCCGGCATGAGGGCGATAAGCGCTGGCCGCTCTCGATTCTCAATACCGTGCTCGGTGGTGGCCTGAGTTCCCGTCTGTTCCAGCGGATTCGGGAGGAGCGCGGCCTGGCGTACTCGGTGTACTCCAGCGTCGACACCTTCGCCGATACCGGTGCCTTCTCGGTGTACATCGGCTGCCAGCCCGAAAACCTCGGCCAGGTCGCGAGTCTCGCGCGCGGCGTGTTGGAAGAGGTTGCGGCGGATGGCATTACCGATGCCGAGTGCGCCCGTGCCAAGGGCTCGCTGCGCGGCGGTCTGGTGCTGGGCCTGGAGGATTCCGGCTCCCGCATGAACCGCATCGGCCGCAGCGAACTCAGCTACGGCAATCACCGCAGTGTCTCCGAAACCCTCGCTCGCATAGACGAAGTCACCACCGACGAGGTCTCCCGCATCGCGGCCAAACTCCTTTCGCGCCCCATCGGCGCATCGGTAGCGGGCCCCTACCGCCGCACCCGCGACCTCCCCGCCGTAGTCCGCCGCCTCGTCGACTGACCCTGCCCCACAGCCCATCTCCAAGCCCCACAGCTCGTCTAATTGCTGTGCGACTTGGCTATGTGCTGTGCCGTCGGCGGGCCGTGCTCTTCTCCGGGCCACACAGCTCGTGTTGGTGCCGCGCAGTTCGTGTGGGTGTTGTGCGACTTGGCTATGTGCTGTGCCGTCGGCGGGCCGTGCTCTTCTCCGGGCCACACAGCTCGTGTTGGTGCCGCGCAGTTCGAGTGAGTGCTGTGCGACTTGGATAAGGGCTGTGGCGCTGGCGAACCGCTGTGCCGTCGACTCGAGCCGACGGGCTGTTGGGGCCGGTGGCGCGGGGAGGCCGGGTTGCCGGTTCAGTCGGGATGGCTGTCGGGGGTCGGGCGGTGCGCTTCGAGGAGGGTGCGGGCCATTTTCTTCGCGCGGCGCGCGGCCAGTAGATCGCCCTCGGCGGCGGCGATGACCGCACCCTTCATGAGAATGTGCCAGCAGCGGGCGAAATCGTCGACATCGGACAGGCCCGCGCGTTCGGCGCGGTGGCGGACCAGGTCGCGAATGCGTTGCAGGTGTTCGATACCCGCGCGGCCCAGCGGGTGATCCGCGCCCATTTCGAGCAGCACGCTGATGAAGGTGCAGGCGTCGAAATCTTCGGTGGCAATCCATTCGTCGAAGACATCGAACATCGCCAGCAGCTGCTGCTCCGGTGTGCTGCCCCGGAGCCGCGATTGTTCCTCGATGAGCCCGAACGTCCAGAGTCGTTCCCGGCGCTGCAATACCGCCGTGACCAGGTCGATGGTGGTGGGAAAGTGCTGCTGCAGTTCGAGGTACGTGATTCCGGCACCGGCCGCGATGGCATGGACGTCGAGAGCCCGCACGCCTTGGCGGGTGACCACGTCGTAGGCCAGGCCCACGATCCGATCACGAATGCTGACAACCGAATTGTCGGCGATTGTCATGTCCGAAGCCTACGCGCGCGAGATCGCTGCGCCTATGCGCAATCTGCTGCTCGGTGTTGCGATTGCTGCGATGCGGGCACACTGGTGCGCGTGACGAATCTCAGCAAAGGGTCCAATGTGCCGGTCTCTGCCAATGCTGTTCGTGCCGTGCTCGCCTGGTCCGGTGGGCCGGGGGTGCCCGGGGTGGACGCGTCGGCGCTATTGCTGACCGCGGCGGGGCGGGTGCGGTCGGATGTGGATTTCGTCTTCTACAACCAGCCGCAGCACCCCGGTGCGGCCGTGCGGCATCTCGGCAAACGCGGCGACTTCGACGCCCTGGAGGTGAATCTGGCTGCGGTCGAGGGGGATATCGAACGCATCGCGGTCTGTGCGTCCGCCGATGGCGGGAGCTTCGGGCAGGTGCCCGGATTGCAGCTGCGCCTGATCGATGCCGCGAGCGATGCCGAGATAGCGCACTTCGATATTGCGGCGGGCCCGGAGACGGCCATGTGGTGCGGCGAACTGTATCGGCGCGGCGGGGCCTGGAAATTCCGGGCGGTCGGGCAGGGCTGGTCCAGTGGATTAGCCGGGCTGGCAACGGATTTCGGTATCACGGTCGAGAAGGAACCCGCGCAGGCTGTTGCACCTGCACCTGCACCTGCACCTCACCTGCCGCCGAAGGCCGCGCCCACCCCATCGGCCGGGTATCTCCCGCCGCCTGCCGGGCCTGTCCCAGCGCCCGGCGGACCCGTCCTGGCCGCTGCCGCGCCGCCCGGTATCCGGTTGACCAAGGGTGAAGAGCACCTGCCCGTCGATATGCGTAAGCGTCTGTCGCTGCGCAAGGAACAGGTCGCCGTCAGTCTCGCCAAGCGCGGAATCTCCGGCCTCACAGCACGTGTCGTGCTGGTGCTGGACGCGTCCGGCTCCATGACCCCGCTCTACGACAAGCAACTGGTGCATCGCGTGGTGGAGCGCATGGCCGCGGTCGCCGCGCAGCTGGACGACAATGGCGATATGCAGGCCTGGACCTTCGCCAGCACTCCGGCCCGCCTGCCAGATCTGGCCATTGCCGATATGCCGCAATGGATTTCACTGCACGTCCGGTGCGGCAAGCTCTCGCTGTTCGGCAATCGCAAACCGCCCCGCGACCTGCAGCCCGGCCAGGTCGACATGCGCACCGTGGGCATCCAGAACGAGGAACAGAAGGTCATCGCCGAGGTCCGCTCCTACATCCGCTCCGAACCGCTGCCCGCCCCCACCCTCGTGCTCTTCTTCTCCGACGGCGGTGTCTACAAGAACAACGAGATCGAACAGGAACTCCGCGCCGCCGTGGAGGAACCCATCTTCTGGCAGTTCGTCGGCCTGGGCACCCGCTCCGGCTACGGCGTCCTGGAACGCCTCGACACCATGGCGGGCCGCCGCGTAGACAATGTCGGCTTCTTCGCCGTAGACGACATAGACCAGATCTCCGACCCCGAACTCTACGACCGCCTGCTCTCGGAATTCCCCGCCTGGATCAACGAAGCCACCCGAGCAGGCATCCTCCGCTGACCCGAGTTGATCAGGAACTGAGGGCGGGCGGTACTCGTACTTCGGCGCCGTGAGTTCCTGGTGATCTTGCCAGCCGGTCCGGGACTCGGGTGGTGGACTACTCGTGTGGGGCGGGGTGTGTGCGAGGACTCTGAGAGGTACGGCGGCCGGTGGCCGCGGTGGCTTGAAGGGAGCCTGCCATGTCCTCATCGGACGGGCCTTTATCCGATATTCCGGAGCAGCGATTTCGCGAGGCGGGGGGTGCGACTCGGCACGGAGGGGATGTCGATTCGCCGACGCTGCCCTTGCCGCCGCCGCAGAACCGGGATGAATTGGAGCGCTTGATCCTTGCGGTGGCATTGACGCCGTCGTCGGATCGGCAATTGATCGTGGACACGGTCGCGGCGTTCCAGGGGCGGGAGCAGGTCGCGGATTTGCTGAACACGGCCTTGCTGGAGGTGCCGGTGCACGATGTCGGCCGCCAGGGAATCGTGATGTCGCTCATCGGGGAGCTGCGACACGGATCCTCGGTGGAGCCGTTGGAGCGATTCGTCTGGCTCGATGAGGCGCAGGTGAATCCGCCTGATACGCACCAGGATTCGTCAGGATCCGCATGTGTTTTCGAGCCGTTGGGGGCGCTGCAGGCGCGAGCGGCCGAGATGCTGGTGTGGGTGACGAAGGGTTCCTATATGCAGGGAATCCAGTTGATCCTGAACGAGCATCCGTCCACACAGGTGCGGGTGGCGACCATCGATGCCTGCGCATTTGCCGCCGGGGACGATCCGGCGACATTGGATACCTTGCGGGGAATCGTCCAGGTTGGGGATCGGTGGGCGGTCGGATTACCGCGGCGGGCGGCGAACCGGAACGGGGAATTCGACGTCGCGGAATTCGACGCCGCAGTCACCCGGCAGCTGAGCGAATTCGGCACCGACCCAGACCTTCCGGACGTCGACGACGGATCGGCCACCAGCGGATCGGAGCACAGTGATGTGCGTTGACGGTATGGGCATGGCCGACCTGGCGGTGGACCGGTTGATTCCGGCACCCAGTCAATGGCCGGAGTTCTATTCCTGGGCACACGACGCGTTCGCGATCACCGACGATTCCTGGGATCCCGCCGGCGGCACCGAGCGCTGGAACGGAAGTAAGCCGTACGGCAAGATGATCCACGCGATCTACCTGCTCGCCTACGCGCTACGTGATGTGTACCTGCCGCAGTGGCATGCGCGCGCGGACTATCTGGCCGCGGCCCGGGCCATCGACAATCAGTATCATGGGCCGTTCTATCTCCGCTTCCGCAATAGCAGTGACCACGAAGCCACTTCGGAGACCGGTCTTTTCGCCACGCGTGACCGAACCAACTACAAATGCCCGGTGTTCGACCTCGGTGGGCCATCCGACGATCCATCGAACCGTGCCTCGGTCCTGGTGCACGAATCCTGGCACCACTGGCAGCGCAAGTACCACTGGAAGACCGACCACCAGCACGGCGGTGCGGTCGCTCCCGGTCTGGATGGAGACTGGTACTACTTCCACGGGTCCGGGCTCTTCGACTTCGGCACCCTGTGGACCTCCAACCCGCACTCGAACCCGCTGCGGTTCCACTCGCCCTATCAAGTCCAGATCGAATTCGACGCCGATCTGGCGGAATTCTCCTTCTCGTGGGTGCCGGTGATCGTGCAATCGCAGGCGCGCTACTACGGAAACACCAGGCTGACGAACCAATGCAAGAACCGGATCACCTATCGCATAGGTGACCCGCGCCCGTTCTGACGGCTACAGCTCGCGGCGCATCACAATCCGCGGCCAGCGATCGAGGCCGAGTTCGGCTTCGTTGGCGCGGATTTTGCGGAGGCCGGGGGTCAGCTCGTTCTCCTCGACCTCGTGGAAGCCAATGCGCGCGTAATACGGTGCGTTCCAAGGGACTTCGGTGAAAGTGGTGAGGGTCAGGGCGGAGAGGCCGGCGGCGCGGGCATGGTCGGCGGCGGTGTCGATGAGCATGGCGCCGATGCGCCGGCGGGCGGCGTCCGGATGCACGGAGACCTGGCCGATGTGCTCGGTATCGTCGACTTCTTCGCTGATGAGATAGGCGATCGGAGTGTCGGTGTCGTCGACGGCGACCCACGCACGCCCATCGCGCCGATGCTCTTCGAGTACCTCGATCGCGGGTGGGTCGTCATCGGCGACCTCGATCATGCCCAATTCCCGGAATGGTTCGCCGGTCGCGTCCTCGATGTCCTGCAGGATATGGAGATCGTCGATCGTCGCGGCACGAATGCGCATTCGTAAACGCTATCGCACCATGTCGCCCGAGGTCAGTCGGACAGCCGGTTCGCCGCGCTCAGGATCGCATCCAATAGTCCGGGCAGTTCCGCGTCGACCTCTGCCAGGCGCAGTCGCTGACAGGTCTGGCCCTCGATGGTGAGGCGTTCGGTGAGACCGGCCAGGCGCAGGATTTTGAAGTGGTAGGCGGCCGTCGATTTGCTGATCGCGTCGTAGAGCGCGGTGCAGCGCAGTGGCTCGTTCGCATTGCCCAGCCGGCGCACCATTTCGAGGCGGACCGGGTCCTGCAGCGCGACGAGGACGGTCGGCAGCGGTGCGATCGGGGCCACCGCGGGCGTGTCGAAAGTGTCGGGCATGAAATACCTCACTCGGGAACTGGTTTGACGATCATCGAACCAGGCGTATGGTCAGGTTCGATAGTAATCGAACTTACCTGATGGAGGGTGTGATGGCAGCGACAGCGACGGTTGCGGCTCCGGTGGAGCAGGGCAGCCAGACCTGGGCCTACGCGCTCGTACTTGCCGCCGGCGGCGTAGCGCTCGGAGTATCGGGTGCGCCCGCGCCGCTCTACGGCATGTATCAGCAGGCGTGGCACTTCTCGCCGCTCACTACGACTTTCGTTTTCGCCGTCTATGCCGTCGCCGCCCTGGTCGCGGTGCTCGTCTCCGGCCGCATCTCCGATGTGGTGGGCCGGAAGCCGGTGCTGCTGGGCGCTTTCACCCTCATGATTCTCGGCCTGGTGGTGTTCCTGTTCGCCGACAATGTGGCCATGCTGCTGGTGGCGCGGGCGCTGCACGGCCTGGCGGTCGGCGCGACCGTGGTGGCCGGCGCGGCGGCGCTGCTGGATATGCGACCCACCGCGGGCGCGCGCTCCGGACAGCTGACCGGGGTGGCCTTCAATGTCGGCATGGCAGTGGCGATTCTGGGTTCGGCGCTGCTCGCGCAGTACGCACCGTATCCGCTGCGCACGCCGTACGTGGTGATCACGCTGGCCTGCTTGGCTATCGGCGCGGGTGTGCTCGCCTTGCGGGAGCCGCACACCGCCCGTACCGCGGGACGCATCACCATTGCCAAGCCGTCGGTGCCCGCGGAGATTCGCAGTGACTTCTGGTTCTCCGCGCTCGGTGTGATGGCGGCCTGGTCGGTGCTCGGCGTGCTGCTGTCGCTGTATCCCTCACTGGCTTCGGCCAAGACCGGCATTCACAATCTGGTCTTCGGTGGTGCGGTGGTGGCCTCGACGGCCCTCGCCGGCGCCGGAGCGCAGTACTTCGCGGGTGGAATTCCCGCACGTCGCGCCGCGATCATTGGTGATGTCGGCATGGCGATTGCGCTGGTGCTGACCATTCCGGCACTGAACACCCACAACTGGGTGCTGGTGCTGGCGGCCGGATTCCTGCTGGGCGGCACCTTCGGGCTCGGCTTCGGCGGTTCGCTGCGGCATCTGTCCAGTGTTGTGCCGCACCACAAGCGGGGCGAGACCATGTCGGCCTACTACCTGCTCGCCTACTCGGCCATGGCGGTGCCGACCGTGGTCGCGGGCTGGGCGGCGACCACCTGGGGCCTGACCACCGTCTTCCCATGGTTCGTTGTCGCGGTGGCGCTGGCCTGCCTGACGGCAGCGGGGCTGGGTATGCGGCGGCAGGCGGCCTGAGCACGCACGACCCGAAGCACACCCTCATGGTCCGTCCGGTGAGAAGCCGGGCGGGCCATGGTGTTTCGGGCTTGCCGTGCGTTGCGCGGGCGCGATCGCTATCCTTCCGCTATGCGGTGGTGGGGGAGGTTCGAGGGAATGTTGAACCGGGCGGTACATCGGTCGGCCCTCTTGCTATCGGTGGTGATCGCGGTCCTCGGTGGACTGGCCATTGCGGCGCTCACCTGGTGGGTGATGTGGGAGCTGCTGGGCGCCAAGGCGGAGACGCCGAATCAAGTGGACCTCACCAAGATCGCGCTCTCGGTGACGGCGGGCGTGGGCGGTGCGGTGGCGCTGGTGGTCGCCTATCGGCGGCAGCGGGACAATGAGCGCGGCAGGTTCGCCGAGGTATTCGGCGCCGCGGCGACCCAATTGGGCAATCCCGATGTGGCGGTGCGCCTTGCCGGTGTGTATGCCATGGCCGGTGTCGCGGACGAATTCTCCGCGCGCGGGCGGCGGCAGCAGTGCGTCGATGTGCTCTGCGGATATCTGCGACTGCCGTATGCGCCGGATGAGGGCGCCAGCCATCTGGTCTCCAAATCCCAGCGCATCGAAGATGCCGGAACCGCGGTCGAGCGGGTGTATCACTACCGGCAGAACGATCGGCAGGTACGCGAAACCATCGTGCGGGTCATTACCGAACATCTGCGGTCCTCCGCCGAAGTATCCTGGTCCGCCTGCGATTTCGACTTCTCCGATGCCGCATTCGAGAATGCCGACTTCCGCTACACCGTGTTCGCCGGTCGCAATACCCGTTTCAGCAATGCCATGTTCACCGGCGGCCGCGCCACCAGCTTCGAGAAGACGGCCTTCCTCGGGAAGCGGGTCACCTTCCGCGGGGCCATGTTCCGGGGCGCCACCACCTCCTTCGATCACGCCCGCTTCAGCCATGCGCGCGTTGCCCGCAGCGAACGGGACAGTGCGGGAACCACTTTCATCGATGCCACCTTCGGTGGTCCGGTCAGCTTCGACGGCGCGGAATTCGGCGGTGCGCGCACCGCGTTCACTCGCGCCAAATTCGCGGGTGAGCGCAGCGGTTTCGCCAATGCCAAGTTCACCGCCGAGCTGACCTCCTTCGAACGCGCCATCTTCGACGGCGATCGGGTGACCTTCACCGGCGCCGAATTCTTCGGGTCCAGACTGGTTTTCACCTCGGCCCGTTTCTATTCCGACGCCACTTCCTTCGACTGTGCCCACCTCGGCGGCAATACCCGCTGGCGGTCCGGCCGCACCCAGGAGGTGAACTTCTCCCGCGCCGAGTACCACGGCAAGGTGTCCTTCGCCGATGCGGTATTCGGCGGCCGGTCGGCTGTCTTTGTCGGCGGTGACTTCTTCGGTGAGATCTCCTTCCGGCGCGCGGTCTTCGACGCCAGGGAAATCAGCTTCGAACGCCCCAAGGCCTGGGTCGGCGTGAACTTCGACTGGAACGAGACGCCCGACACCAAACCCGCCAATATTCTGCCCGAGCAGTGGCCGCCGGTCCCGGCGGAGAATCTGCCGGAGCGCACCACCTAGCGCGACCGTTCACCGATTTGTCGGATTGCCCTCGTATCGTCCCGTGCGATAGCTTGCAGCGGTAACGAGTAGGGGATGGTAGTGGGGACGCTGGGCGTTCAATGGGTCGTCGTCGAAGTGGCAGTGGCACTGTTGTTCTCGGCCGCGATCGTGGGATTTCTGGTCATCAGGGGCAGGCGCGCACTGGTGCTGGTGACCCTCGCACTGGGGATTTCCGGCTGGCTGGCCCTGGCGGCGGGCGTGCAGCCCGGCGTGGCGGTACTGATGGGGGACACCGTCGCGGGTAGCGCGATTCCGACCGCGCCCGGCCTGATTCCGGCGGGCTCGATGACCACCACGACCAGCGCTAAACCCGCTGCCCCGGACCCGATGTCGCTGCTGCGCCCGGGTGATTGCGTCGAGGTTCCGATGGAGGCCGCGACCGATCCCTCCGGCGCCCCGACCTGGAAGCCCGGGTCGCCCGATCCCGCCGACTGCAGTTCCCTCGACGCGAACTACCGGGTCCTGCAGACCGGCCCCGACCCCTGCACCGGACCGCTGTTCAAACTGGAGACCAGCCGCAAGGATCACGCCGGAAAGCAGCTCTACCACCTCTGCCTGGCCTTCGACTGGCGCGTCGGAGTCTGTTACGACACAGCGCATATGGACGAACCGTCCAAGGTCGATTGCGGTACACCGGGCGATCACATTGTGCAGGCCACGGCGGTGCTGGAGAACTCCACCAGCGGCGCGGGCTGCCCGCGGGACGGCCAGGGCGCGGTATGGGTGGTCTGGGACAAACGCCGCATGACCGTCTGCTTCCGCGGCGGGGACAACCCCGGTAAGTGACGTGCAGGTCCCCGGCGCGGACCGGAGCTGCTCGCACCGGGACCTGGACGCCGGATTACACCCGGCGGGCGATGGTGATGACGTCCGGAATGAGCCAGGACGGCAGCGGACGCGAGACCTTGCGCTGGTCCTGCAGTTCGAAGCCGGCATCCTTCAGCAGCTTCTGGACTTCCTGAGGGGACGGCGCGTGCGCGGGGAACAGGGGACTGCGGGTGAGGCGCTGGATCGGGCGAGCCGTGGGCGCCGACGGGTGCATGGTGGCAATGGCCACCAGGCCGCCGGGAACCAGCACCCGATGGAATTCGCGCAGCGCGACCGGATGGTCGAAGAAGTGGAAAGCGCTGGTGGAGACCACCGCATCCAATTCACCGTCGCCGAGCGGGAGATGTTCGGCGGCGGCATGCCGCCAGTGCACCACGGCGGACCGGGCGCGGGCCTGCTCCAGCATGCCGGTGGAGGCGTCCACGCCGTACGTCACCTCCGGATGCAGTTCGCGAGCGATGCGAGAGGTGAGAATGCCGGTGCCGCAACCGATATCGGCGATCCGGCGGGAACCGGCGGCCCGCAGTTCGGCGACCACCTGGTCCTGCGGCGGGCGATAGACCGCCTGCTGCAGTGCCGCGGTGTCGTAGGCGCGGGCGACATTGCCGAAGAACCCGGTCACCACCCGATTGAGGGCGCGGTTGCCCGTGGTGAGGGAAGTGCTGTTCATGTGTGCTCCTAATCTTGTACTCATCGAAGCAGATTTCGAACTGTCTGGGAAGGTTTGGCGAGCTGTAGGCGGGCGGTGCGGTGGAGTAGCGTCGGGCCCATGAGGATTCGTGGAGCTGTCCTGGAACGAATCGGGGCGTCCGCGCCCTTTGCAGAGTCGAAACCGATTACGGTGAGCGAGCTCGACCTGGGTGAACCCGGCCCCGGTGAGCTGCTGATACGGATCGAGGCGGCCGGATTGTGCCACTCGGATCTGTCGGTGGTCGACGGAAATCGGGTGCGGCCGGTGCCCATGCTGCTCGGGCACGAGGCCGCCGGCCGGGTCGAGGCCGTGGGTCCGGGCGAGAGCGATATCGCCGTCGGGCAGCGGGTCGTCATGACCTTCCTGCCGCGCTGCGGTGAATGCTCCGGCTGCGCCACCGAGGGCCGCACCCCGTGCTTGCCCGGCAGTATGGCCAACAACACGGGCGAACTCATGAACGGCGGCCGGCGGCTGCTGCGCGACGGTGAGCCCGTGCATCACCACCTCGGCGTCTCGGCCTTCGCCACCCATGCCGTGGTGGACCGGCATTCGGTGGTGCCCGTGGACGACGATGTGCCGCCGGACGTTGCGGCCGTGCTCGGCTGCGCGGTGCTGACCGGCGGTGGGGCGCTGCTGAATTCGGCGCAACCGACACCGGCGGATCGCATCATGGTGGTCGGGTTGGGCGGCGTCGGTATGGCAGCGGTGCTCGTCGCGGCCGCGCTGCGGGAAGGCACCGGCCGCGATGTGATCGCCGTCGATACGGTGCCGGAGAAACTGAAGATCGCCCTGGAACTCGGTGCGACGGCGTCGTATACGCCACAGGAGATCGCCGAACAGCACATTCAGGCCGAAGTGGTCATCGAGGCCGCCGGTAATGTGCGGGCCTTCGAAACCGCGGTCGCCGCCACCGCCACCGGCGGTAAGACCATCACCGTGGGCCTGCCCGCGCCGGATGCGATGGCGAGCATCTCGCCGCTCGCCCTGGTTGCCCAGGGCCGCACCATTATCGGCAGTTACCTGGGCTCGGCGGTCCCGTCCCGCGATATTCCGGAGTACGTCCGCATGTGGCGTGAGGGCAAGCTGCCGGTCGAGCGCCTGGTCTCGTCACGTATTCGCCTGGAGGACATCAATGCGGGTATGGACGAACTCGCCGCGGGCCATGCCCTGCGGCAGGTGATCGTTTTCGACTGACGGACAACATGTTCCGGCACTGGTCGACATGACTGCGCCGAAATGCCTGCGCCCGCCACGGATTGCCGTGGCGGGCGCAGTCTTGTGTCTGCTAGTGCACGGTCAGATTGATCGTCTTGGTCTGCGTCTTCGCAGGCAGCTTGGTGGTATCGACCAGCAGGATCTCGCCGGAATCCTGCACACCGTTCGGCAGCATCTTGGCCTTCAGACCGAAGGGCGCCTTGTCGCCGGTCGCACCTTCGAGTCCGAAATCGCTGTCATCGGAGATGTAGAGGGTCTTGCCGCCGTCGTTCGTGGCGACGCCTTCGATCTTGTCGTGGCCGAAGAACTTGCCCTCGGAGTTCAGTCCGTCGAGCAGTCCGCCGAAGTCCAGATCGGACTTCTTGGTGACCGGGGTGATTCCCGCCTTCTTCAGCGCGGCCACGCCGTCGGCGGTGGGAACCGTACCGACATAGGCCTCCAGCGGCTTACCGTCGACCAGCAGGCCGTTCTTCGAATCATATTGCGCGCCGGGCACATTCGCCTGCGGACCGACATCGGTGGCGCCGGTGATATCGATGGTCCACAGCTTCTTGTTCGCCTTGGGCGCCTTGTTGCCGTCGCGCTCGTCGACCACGAAGGTGGTATTGCTCAGCGCGGTGATCTCGGAGACGGCGAGCTTCTCCTTCGGATCCTCCAGCGGGTAGACCAGCTCCTTGACCGCCCGGGACTTCAGATCCACCGTGACGATGCGGGTCATCGGCACTTCGCGGGAGGAGGTCACGCCGGGCGCGCTGAGACCGCTCTGAATGATGCCCACCAGCGTGTTCCCGTCCGGGGTGACGGTGAGACCCTCCATGCCCTGATTCGGCGTGCGCAGCGAAAGCTCCTGGGGCAGACCGCGACCCGGAGCCAGCCGCTCCAGCTCACTGCCCTTGGCATCGAAATGCACCAGGAACGGGCCGTATTCGTCGGAGACCCAGAAGGTGCCGTCGGGCAGCGCCACCAGGCCCTCGCTGTCGATGCCGTGGTCGGTGGGCGGCAGCGCATTGCCCTCGAGGTCGCGAATGGTCTCGCCGGTGGAGGCCGCGGTGTCGACCAGGCCGTTGAACGGCTGCCCCACCGGATTCTTCAGCGCGATAGTGGATTCCACCACGGCGCGCGCGCCGACCAGCTTGAACTTGGCGATGGACGGGGTGAAATCCGGTACGGCGGCGAGCTTCTCGTTCTTACCCTTGCCGTCCACATTCGGGCCGCGGTCGGTGAGTCCGTAGAACTGGTCCTTGGAGCCCGGCACCGGCGCGAGCGCGGAACCGAATCCGCTGGCCTGCACCGTGACTCCGCCGAACGTGCCCAGCGGGGGAATATCGGTGGTGAACAGTCGCACCGCATCGGTGGTGGTGACGGTAATGCTGTCGGCGCCGGTGTACCCGGCGGCGGGGGTGTAGACGAGGGCGCCGTCGGTGCGGCGGCTCACGCCGCCGTGCTGCGGATCCGCGATCGCCACCGCCGCGCTGCCGCCGGTCTTGGCCAGCAGATCGTCCAGGGAGATCACCAGCGGCTGGTCCTTGCTCGCGGTGAAGTCCGCACCGGGGCCGGAGGACGAGCAGGCGGCGAGGGCAGCGGCGCACACGGCAACAGCGACGAGCGCGCTCGGGGTATTGCGGCTAATTCTCACCAGGGATCAATACCGCGCCTATCCGACGGTGAGTTGACGACAACCTGAACAGTTTGCCATTCGGTAGCTCGCCGGTCCCGATTCGTCACCGTCCCGGGGGTTCCACAGCGCTGTTCAGGGACCCGATAGGCTCAGGCGAGACCCGTTGGGGTTGTCCAGACGAAGTATGTGAGGAGACGTGGTGACCACGAACCGGATCCGGGTGGGTGTACTCGGAGCGCGCGGCAAGGTCGGGCAGGCGATCTGCGCGGGTGTCGAGGCGGCCGCCGATCTGGAGCTCGTGGCCCAGGTCGACAAGGACGACGCCCTGGAGACCTTCACCGCCGCAGCTGCCGAGGTCGTTGTCGACTTCACCAGCCCCGGCGTGGTCATGCCGAATCTGAAGTGGCTGGTGGAGAGCGGTATTCACGCCGTTGTCGGCACCACCGGATTCGATGCCGACCGGCTCGGCCAGGTCCGCGACTGGCTCGCCGCCAAGCCCGAGGTCGGCGTTCTCATCGCCCCCAACTTCGCCATCGGCGCGGTGCTGTCCATGCGCTTCGCCGAGCAGGCGGCCCGCTGGTTCGACTCCGTCGAGGTCATCGAACTGCATCACCCGAACAAGCTGGACGCGCCGTCCGGCACCGCCTACCGCACCGCGGGGATCATCGCGGCGGCCCGGGAGAAGGCCGGTGTCGGCCGCAGCCCCGATGCCACCGTCGATGAGCTCGAGGGTGCGCGCGGCGCCGACGTCGACGGGGTGCGCGTGCACTCGGTCCGCCTGGCCGGGCTGGTCGCGCATCAGGAAGTGCTCTTCGGCACCCAGGGCGAGACCCTCACCATTCGCCACGACTCCATGGACCGCACCTCGTTCGTCCCCGGTGTGCTGCTCGGTGTGCGCAAGACTCCGCTGCGTCCCGGCCTGACCGTGGGCATCGACCCGCTGCTGGACCTGTGAGCGCCACCGCGGAGAACAATGGGCGCGAGGTCGGCAAGCGGGTCGCTTTCATCGCGGCCCTGGTGCTGGTGCTCGGGTTCTACTTCATCCTGCTGGGCCGCATCGCGGTCAGCCTCATCACCTCGGGCTCCATCCCCGCCGCGATTCTCGGCGTCGGCGTCTTCCTGCTGCCGCTGCTGGGCGTCTGGGTGGTCGCCTCCAGCGTCCGCGCCGCCTTCGCCCACCAGCACCTGGCCCGCCGCATCCACGCCGAGGGCCTCGAACTAGACACCTCCGACCTCCCGCACCGCCCCTCCGGCCGCCTGGAACGCGAAGCGGCAGACCAGCTCTTCGAGCAGGTCAAAACGGAATGGGAAGCCGACCCCGACAACTGGCGCAGCAACTACCGCGCCGCCCGCGCCTACGACTACGCCGGCGACCGCACCCGCGCCCGCGAAATCATGCGCCGCGCAGTGGAATTGGAACGCGAGGAACGCGCCACGCAGCAGTCCTAGTGGTGAGGCTATGGAAATGCGGCCCGGAACCAAGGTTCCGGGCCGCATTCTGTTATCCACTCAGCTTTGTGCTGCCTCAGCGTGCCGGATGCACCTTGCGCCAGTGGTCAGCGATGTCGATGCGGCGGGTGAGCCAGACCTTGTCATGGGATTGCACGTAGTCGAGGAAACGTTCCAGAGACTTTGCGCGGGCGGGCTTTCCGGCGATGCGGCAGTGCAGGCCGACGGACAGCATTTTCGGGGCGCCCGCTTCGCCTTCGGCGTAGAGGACGTCGAAGGCGTCGCGCAGGTAGGCGTAGAACTCGTCACCGTTGGCGAAGCCCGCGGGGGAGGAGAAGCGCATGTCATTGGTTTCGAGGGTGTACGGGATGACCAGCTGATCGTGGTTGCCCACCTCGACCCAGTACGGCAGATCGTCGGCGTAGGAATCGGAGTCGTAGGCGAAGCCGCCGTGCTCGACGACCAGTTCGCGGGTCTGCGGTGAGTCGCGCCCGGTGTACCAGCCCTGGGGAGGCGCACCGAAGAGGCGGGTGATGATGCTCACCGCCTCCTTCATGTGCTCGCGTTCGATCTCCGGATCGGCCATCTGGTACGAGATCCAGCGCAGGCCGTGACAGGCGATCTCGTGGCCGAGCCGCTGGAAGGCCGCGACCGCTTCCGGATTGCGCTCCAGAGCCCGCGCCACTCCGAAGATGGTCAGCGGGATATCGCGCTGCTCGAACATGCGCAGCACCCGCCAGAGTCCGGCACGCGAGCCGTACTCGTAGATGCTCTCCATAGACAGGTGCCTGTTCGGGAACGACTGTGCCGGAACGATATCCGACAGGAACGTCTCGGAGCCCTCGTCGCCGTCGAGGACATTGTTCTCGCCGCCCTCCTCGTAATTGAGGACGAAGTTGACGGCGATATTGGCATTGCCGGGCCACTGCGGATGCGGCGGGTTCGGGCCGTAGCCGACCATGTCCCGCGGATAGTTCGGATCGAAGTCGCTCATGCGATGTCCTCCTGCTCGGCCGCCAGCTGCGCCCGTGCGGCCTCGGTGAGGTTGCCGTACAGGCGAAGTCGCGCCAGTCCGCCGTCGGGGAAGGCGTCCAGCCGCACCTCGACCACCGCCGCGTCCGAGTCGATGGCGAACCGGTGCCGGGTATCGGGCCGGATCACGGTGCGCGGCAACAACTCCACCTCGGAGCCGTCGGCGCGAACACCGGTGAGCGCGGCCGCCCCCGGGCTGTTGAACAGGAAGTACGAGGTGTCGATCTCGGCCATGGTGAGCACGCCCTCGCCCGCCAGCCGCACCTGCACCCAGTCATTGTCCTTGTCACGTCGGCGCGCGGTCTCCCAGCCGCCGCCCATGGACTGCGCCCGGCCGGGCAGCAGCACATTCTGCGGATGCGAATAGAAGCGATTGGAGCAATCCGCCACCAGGCCACCGTTTTCCAGCGCGGCCAGATCGAACGGACCCGAATCCAGCCAGTGCAGATCAGGTTTGGCCACACCGTGCACCCGCAGCCGGGCCACACCGCCGTCCGGGAACATGCGCAGGCGCACATGGGTGAACCGGCGCTTCGAATCGACCGCGAAGGGATTGCGGCTGTCACCGCCGACCGCGCTGCGCTCGACAATGGTGGTCCAGCCATCCAGCGCGGCGATCTCCTCGGCTGCCGGATAGCCCTCCACCGTAATGGCTTCCACCGAAATCTCGGGCGGGTAATTGCCCTTGAACCACGCGGTGTCGACCACGACGCCCGCGACCACACCGGGCACACCCAGTCGCACAATGGCGGTATCGCAGTCATCGGGCTCCGGGGCATCCCCGACCTCGTCGCGCCGCCGCCGAGTCTCCCACCCGTCGTATACCTGGCCCTTGTGACCGAAGGTCGCAGGCTGATAGGTGGAATCCTCCGGCCGGACGAGATTCTCCTTCTCCGCGAAGGATTCGTCATTGGCCCAGATCACCGCGCCGCCGAGGGAGCGGACGGCTAAGTCCGGCAGCATGGTGAACTCGGGCGAATCGCTGCTCATAAGACTCCTTTGGTTCCCTCAAATCGGGAAGTTTCTCGAACAGATGTGCTAATGTGTGGACCGGCCGCGGGGCAACCGGTGACAGTCTGTGGAGACGATGTAAGACCTCAACGGAGCAATTCGGGCGGGCAGCCGTCAGTGATACAGAAACCTGATCCGCAAGGAAAGGGTGACGTCAAAGCGAGGGCATTTTCCTTTCGCGCAGTTGATGCAAGGTCTCAATAGTGGCGGCGGGAACCAATTCAGTGACGTCGTCGGGTTCGAAGGCGTGGCAGTCAAGGCCACGCAGTACAACAGTGGCAAGGGCTTGCGCGGTGGCTGGTTCATCCACCACCGCGCCGCCCTGCCGTTCCAGATAGCGGCCGATTCGTGGTGCAGCGACTTGGAGCGCGGTGCGGTAGAAGGCGAAGGTGGCCAGCCAGCGCGTGGCCAGATGCCCCGCGCCCATATCCCAGCCCTGGTAGTACCCGCGCTCCAGCGAGCGGGTGACCAGGCGGTAGTGTCGGGCCAGGGCCGCGCGCACTTCGTCATCGGTGCCCATGGGCAGTACCTGGGTGGAGCCGTCACACACCCAGACGCCGGTCTGCGCGGCCGCGGCCTGCATGACCGCCTTGGCGTGATCGGCCACCGGATGCTCCAGCGACTGGAACTGCGGTGCGATACCGCAGGCCGCGCTGTAATCGTATGTCCCGTAGTGCAATCCGGTGCAGCGCCCGGCCGAGCGGTGAATGGCCTGGGCCACCGTCGCGGTGCCGTCGGCGGCGATCACGGCCTGCGGGCTCTCGATCTGCAGCTCGAACTTCAACGACCCATCGGGCAGCCCGTGCGCGGATTCGATTGCCTCGCACAGCAGTACGGCCGCCTCGGCCTGATCGGCCGAGCGAATCTTCGGAATGGTGAAGACGAATCCGGTCGGCACCCCGCCCGCACCTTCGAGCACCTTCTCCAGAGTGCGCACGGCGCGCGCCCATTCGAGGGTGGTGAGGCCCTTCATGCGAATACCGCGCGAGACCACCTCGGCGGGCAGTGCGGCGAGTACGGCGCCGGCGCGCAGTGCGTCGCGATCCTCCACCGCATCGCCGCGGGTGCCGTACCCGTCCTCGAAATCCAGTCGCAGATCCTGGATCGGCCGCCAGCGCAGTGCGGTCAGTGCCCGCGACAGCACCTCGCCGCCGGCCAGTTCGGTCAGCACCGCACTGTGCTTGCCGGCCAGTTCGATTGCCGTCGCACCCCATTCGCGCGGGAGCTCGGGCGTGGCATCGGCCGCGCTCACATAGACGGTGTGGATCGGCTGACCTGCCCGATCGCCCGGGTATCGCTGTGCCAACTCGGAATCGACGGCCTGCAAACGGCCTTCGATATCGCCCAGTACATACGGGGGCAGGGTCACGAACGCGCCTCCTCGGCATCGGTGGAGAATTCGGCCAGCAGGCCGGTGTAGTGCTTGGGCAGCGGAGTCGCGTACTCCCCGCGCCCGGATTTGCGCAGTCCCATGGTGACCAGCGACTGCACCGTCAGCGTGGCGGCGGCGACACCGTCGATCACCGGCACCCCGACCTCGCGGGTCAGGTATTCGCACAGATCCGCCATGCCCGCGCAGCCCAGCACGATCGCATCGGAATTGTCCGCGTGCACGGCCTCGCGGCAGGCGTCGACGATCACGGTGCGGGCCTTGGGATCCTCCAGCTCCAGCACCGGAATCTCGCAGGCGTGGATGCCGAAGCAGAACCGCTGCATGCCATAGCGTTCGGCCAGCTCGGCGGCCCGGCCGGAGGTACGGGACAGGGTGGTCACCACGCTGAAACCGCGCCCGAGATGGCTCGCGACCTGCATGGCGGCCTCCGCGATGCCGATCACCGGCCCGCGCGCCAGCTCGCGCGCCGCATCCAGGCCGGGATCACCGAAGCAGGAGATCACATAGCCGTCCACGCCCTCGGCCTCACCGCGAGCGATCTCGGTGAGCAGGCCGGGAATGGAAAGCGCCTCGTCGTAATGGCTTTCGATCGAGGCCGGACCCATGGTCGGGGTAATGCCCTCGACCAGGGTCCCGGGTGCGACCACGGCCCGTGCGGCGGCCGCGGCCAGATCGGTCATGGCCGCAGTGGTATTGGGATTGATGACTCGAATTCGCATGGGTCTCACCGAGTTTCGAATACGGGGCCGGATGGGCGCGCGGCGGTGTACATACCGGTGATCTTGCCGGAGACCGGCGCCGGGAACACGGCGGCGAGTGTGCCGGCCGTTGCGATCGTGCCATTCATCCGCCGGCTGCCGCGCTGCGGATTCTTGTCAGGCACGTCGCACATCCGATCTCATGGGTCCGACCTTCGGAAACAAAGGTGTTCGCGATGCTATCGAGCGGGTATTGCCCGGTTGTTGCTGAAACTATATATCTTTCTGACCGGCCGAATCCGCAAAAAGTCCGGTATCGGTGGGCAGACGCGACAGTACTCCGTTGAGCCGCGCGTGATGCGCACCTGTGGCCGCCAGCAGCGCGTCGGAATCGCGGGCCAGGAAGGCCGCGAGCTGCTTGCTGTGATCGGCGTGCAGCACCACCCGGTCCATGGTGCTGGCGTGCACCATCGGCTGCACCGGTTCGGTGATATTCCAGGCGTATTCGAGCATGTGCACCACCCGCGGCATTCCGGACGGCCGCACCAGCGCGAGATGGAAGTTGCGCGTCTCCCGGTGATAGGCCACCGCATTCTCGGTCAGCACCGCCCGCTCCAGCCGGGCATGGGTCTCCTCGGCGAGCGCGTGATCTTCCGCGGTGGCCTGGTGCACGGCGGCGGCCAGTGCCGCGGCCTCCAGGCTCTCGCGCACGACATACAGCTCACGCAGCTCGGCCGCGGTCAACAGGGTCACCTGGTACCCGAAGTTGGTCTTGTGCTCGACGAGTCCCTCGCCGATCAAGGTCTGCAGCGACTCCCGCACCGGAATGGCGCTGACCCCGAACTGCCGGGCCAATTCCCCCAGCGGCATCCCGGTCCCGGGCGGGAGATTCCCCTCGAGGATGAGCCTGCGCATCTCGTCGAGAATTTCGTGCTGCGAGTACCCGCGATGCGCGTCGAGCGCAGGCGTGAGCTGGGGTAGTCGAGGTAGTCGCGGTCGGGAAGGCACCAGTCCACGGTAGTCGTCCGGCTCCCGGCCGGGGACCGCATCACCGGCCGCCGCGTCCGGCGGCTCAGAGTTCGTCGATGTCGTAACCCAGCGCCTTGAGCGAAAGCCGGTGCAGCGTGGTGCGTTCCGCCGGGGTGAGGCGGCTGAGCAGCACGTCGGTGGCCGCATCGACGCGAGCGCCGACCTCCTCGCGCAGTTTGCGGCCCGAGGCGGTGATGGTCAGCCGGTATTTGCGCCGGTCGTCCGCGTCCCGGGTGCGGGTGACCAGGCCCGCCTTCTCCAGGCTGTCGATCAGCCGGACCACTTCGCTGCGGTCGATGGCCAGCGCATTCGCCATTTCCTGCTGTGTGATGTCGCCGCTCTCCTCGAGATAGGTCAGCACCCAGTGCTCCCGCAGCGGCGTATCCAGGTCGGCGTGTATGGCCTTGTGCAACTTGCCGAAGGCGTACGTGGGATAGCGCAGCAGTCCCCGGGGGTGATACTCGCGGTTTTCGGTCACCTGTGGATTATATCTATTGTTGAGTAGCTCAATCATTGTTAGGCTCCGCAATTGAGAAGCTCAAGCACAACTGAAGGAGGGGTCCGATGTCGCAGCCGCGCACGGATGCCAGTGCCCCCAATGCCCCCAACCCCGCTGCACTCGGCAGCGCTGCCCCCAACCCCGCTGCCCCCGAAGCCTCCGACAAGATCCCCACGCATGTCTGGCGCACCGCCGGCGTCGTGGTGTTCGGCGCGGTCATGGGCATGCTCGACACCTCGCTGATCAATATCGGCCTGCACACCATCGGTGCGGACCTGCACAGCTCGCTCGCCACGATTCAATGGGTGGCCAGCGGATACCTACTCGCCCTTGGTGTTTCGCTCACCGTCTGCGGCTGGCTGGCGCGCCGTGTCGGCGTCGGCCGACTGTGGATCGGCGCCCTGCTCGCCTTCACCCTCACCTCGGCGGCCTGCGCGCTGGCCGGATCGGCGGAATGGCTGATCGCACTGCGCGTTCTGCAGGGGCTCGCTGCCGGAGTCATGATTCCGGCAGGTCAGACCATCCTCGGCCAGGCCGCCGGACCGAAGCGCATGGGCCGGGTCATGGGTGTCGTCGGCATTGCCGTGGTGGGTGCGCCCGCCATCGGCCCGACCATCGGCGGTCTGATGCTGGCGAATTGGAGCTGGCAGTGGCTGTTCCTCATCAATATCCCGCTGGGCCTGATCGGAATCGCGCTCGGGCTGCGGTATCTGCCGCTGCAGGGCGGCGCACCGACGCAGCGCCTGGACCTGCTCGGACTGATTCTCGGCGGCGGGGGAGTGTCGGCCGTGGTGTACGGCCTGTCGGAGATCGGCATCGACGGCTCGTTCACCGCGCCGTCGGTGTGGCTGCCGGTGTTGCTCGGCCTGGCCGCGCTCGCAGCATTCATCGCTCGCACCATCAGCAGCAGCCGTCCGCTGCTCGACATTCGCATGTTCAAGAACCGGGTCTTCGCGGCGGCGAACGTCGCGAGCTTCTTCGCGGGCGCGTCCATGTTCAGCGTCATGGTGTTGCTGCCGTTGTACTTCCAGGTGCTGCACGGTGACGGCCTGATTCGCACCGGTGTACTGCTGATCGCCTTCGGTGCGGGCGGCGTTGTCACCCTCCCGCTCGGCGGTCGCCTGGCCGACCGCTTCGGCGGCGGTGTCATCGCGGTGGGCGGCAATCTCGGGGTGGCGCTGACCGTGCTGCCCTTCGCCTTCCTCCCGGTCGATGCCAATACCTGGGTGATGGAGGTGCTCCTGTTCGCGGCGGGTGTTTTCACCGCCCTGTCGGGCATACCGCTGATCTCGGCGGCGTATGCGGCCGTCCGCCACGACCAGCTGCCCGACGCCGCGGCCTTCGTCAATATCCTGCAGCGTGTCGGCGGTGCGGTCGGCGTGGCCGCGATCGCGGTAATCCTTTCCCGCGCAACGGCATCCGAATGGGAGCAGATCTCCGGCTACCACTTCGCCTTCGCGGCGATCGCGGTGCTTTCGCTCGTCGCGTCGGCAGCCTCCACGGTGCTCCGCCGCCACCAGCGCAGGTAGCGAGCCACCGCCGCGACCCGCCGGGCACCAGGCGCCTGGCGGGTCGTTGCTCGTGACCTGTCACCCCTCGCCGATACTCTGGCCGGCATGACTGATTCCGAACTGATGAACCTTCGCAGTAGGGCGGCTGCCGGTGATACCGACGCGGTCGATCAGCTTGTCGAACTCGCCGGTGAGCGCGGCGATATGGAGGAATTGCGGCGGCTGGCGGCCACCGGCAATCAGGACGCGGCCGACCAACTCGTGCAGTTGGCAATCGAATTCGACGATATGGACGAGCTGCGGCGGCTCGCCGCCACCGGCAATCAGGACGCCGTCGATGTGCTCGCCGAACTTATCGGCGAGGCCAGCGGAGAGACCGACTAATCTGGAGGGACAGCGGAGGTAACTGCGCGAGGCCGGTCCGGGCTCGAATTGTTGTAAGCCGCTTTTCGCTGAAAAAGGAGAAGCTGATGCGACGATTCGTCGCACTGCCGGCCGTGCTCATCGTGGCCGGAATATTGACCCTGGGCATAACCGGAGTAAGTGCGGCCGACGATGGCGGGCAATTGATCATCGATGGCAGGCTCTACCCGGATCCGGCCGGCTGCTATGGGGATCTTGTTGCCCCACTTGCGATTCACAATGACACCAGCACCTACGCGTACGTCTACACCACCACCGACTGCACGGGCCCCGTGGAAACCATTTCCCCCTACGGAAGCACGGTCAGCTCCGACGGCCGCAGCGTCCGCGTCATGTCGTGACGAGGGCTGCCGCGCGCGATTGATGACCGAAGTGTGACGCCTGCGGTGCGGCGGGAACTTCCGGGGCAGGGGTCCGGTTGTACCGGATGCCCATCTGAGGAGGTCATGTGACACAGGAATACAACCGGAATCCCGCAGCGGTCGCGGCGCTCTCACCCGAGCAGTTCCACGTGACGCAGGAGAACGGGACCGAGCGCGCGTTCACCGGCGAGTACTGGGACAACCACGAGCCGGGAATCTATGTGGATGTGGTGTCCGGCGAGCCCTTGTTCGCCTCGGTCGACAAGTTCGACAGTGGTTCGGGCTGGCCGAGTTTCACCAAGCCGATCGAAGCCGAGACTGTGGTCGAGAAGCGTGACCTCAGTCATCTGATGGTCCGCACCGAGGCGCGTTCGGCGCTCGGTAACAGCCATCTCGGCCATGTGTTCAAGGACGGCCCCCGTGCGGCGGGTGGTCTGCGGTACTGCATCAATTCGGCGGCGCTGCGGTTCATCCACCTCGACGATCTCGAAGCGCAGGGGTACGGGCAGTACCAGGCGCTCTTCACGGAGCACCAGGACTGACCCACTGCGGCGACCGGCGTAGGTGAGCTGCGGCGCTAGGCTCGACTTCGTGCCGAAGCTGCTGCTGATCCACCACACGCCGTCGCCGCATATGCAGGAGATGTTCGAGGCGGTGGTGGCCGGAGCCACAGATCCGGAGATCGAAGGTGTCGAGGTGGTGCGCAGGGCCGCCCTGGCGGTGACCGCGAGCGATGTGCTCGCGGCCGACGGTTATCTCCTCGGCACCCCGGCGAATCTCGGCTATATGTCCGGGGCCCTCAAGCACGCGTTCGATACGTTCTACTACCCGTGCCTGGATTCGACCCGAGGCCGGCCCTACGGCATGTACATGCACGGGAATCAGGGAACCGAAGGCGCCGAACGCGGTGTGGAGAACATTGCCACCGGGCTGGGCTGGGAGAAGGCCGCGTCTGCGGTCATCGTCTCCGGGCCGCCGACCAAACAGGAGGTGCAGCGCTGCTGGGAACTCGGTGCGACCCTGGCCGCACAACTCATGCCCTGACCGCGGCAGTTCAGCCCCTGGCGGTCTGCCGATACACCTTGCGCGCGGCCAGAATCAGGGGAATCTGCAAGGGCAGCCGGAGAATCGATCCGACTTTCAAAGCCAGCGGCTTGTCACTGCGCACCCATTCGTAGGTCATCTGCAGATTGCCCGGGAACACCGCGAGGAACAGCAGCAGCGCGAGTGCGCCGCCGAGCCGCCGTGTCCGCGGCACCGCGAGTGCCCCGGCCACCGCCAGCTCGGCCACGCCGGAACCCAGTGTGTACGCCCGAGGCGATCCCGGCAGCTGCGGGGGAATCAAGGCGTCGAACGGCTTCGGCGCCACGAAATGCAATGTCCCCATACCGAAAAGCATGACCGAGAGCAACCGGGCCGTGCCCCCGCCGCCGCTCGAATGCACAGTCACCGATTCCAGATTCTCGCTCATGGCGTCGAGCGTACGGACAGTTCACCCGGAACGGGGTCGGCGGTTTTGCCTGACTTTCACTCGAGATCCTCGCCGGTTCGATTCCGATCTGCGTCACGACGACTGTCTTCCCCCCGAATTCTGGTGGCTGACGCATCTGCCGTGCTTGCCGTCATACTCGATACGAATATTCGGGAGTTGAGAAGAGGTGAGGGCCGGCGTGCAGGCGCAGGATTCGGGGATACGCCGTATCGGGCTGGTCGAGGATCATGAATCGGTCGCGATCGGGCTGGCGGCCATGCTGTCGCCCGAGGCCGATCTGGAGTTGGTGATCACCGCGGGGACGGTGGCGGAGCTGTTGTCTGCCGGGCCGCGATTGGATTTGGTGGTGCTGGATCTGCGGCTCGCCGACGGATCCTCGCCCGACGACAATGTGCGGGCGCTGCGGGAACGCGGCATCGAGGTGCTGGTGTTCACCGGTGCGGACAATCCGTTCATGGTGCGCGAGGCCGCCCGGGCGGGTGTGCTGGGCGTGGTCCGGAAATCGGAAGATGTTCCGACCGTGGTGGCGGCCGTGCGCCGCGCCGCACAGGGCGAACAGGTGGTGACCACCGATTGGGCGGCCGCCATCGATGGTGATCCGCAGCTGTCGAATGTCGGGTTGAGCCCGCGGCAGCAGCAGGTGCTGCAGCTCTACGCCTCCGGTGAGAAAGCGTCGCGGGTGGCGCGCATGACCGGCCTGTCGGAGCAGACCGTGAACGACTATCTCGGCCGCATCCGGCAGAAGTACGCAGACGCCGGTCGTCCTGCGCCCACGAAAACCGATCTGTACAAGCGGGCCGTCGAGGACGGGTGGCTCCCCGTTCCCGAAAAACGGCACCCGCGCGCATGACCGCGTCCGGCACCCTCGCAACCCGGCCCGCCGAGCATCCGATGTCCGTCCTCACCGCATTTCTACAGTGGCTGCGCCGCACGCTGGTGATCGCGCAGGAGGATCCGGCGACCGCCGCCTACGACCGGATCATGCGCCGGCTCGGCGTTTCCGTCGGCATTGCCGGAATCATCGTCTGCGCCATGGAATTGCCCGAGATCGCCGAGCAGGGGCGGCACGCACCCGGCTGGTGGACGGTGCTCGCCGTGGTGCTGACCTTCGGCTGGTTCCCGGTACTGGCGGTGGTCTCGGCCATCGCCGGTCCGGGGCCCGTGCGGGTCGTGTCCGGTTGTGCCGCACTGAGTTTCCTCGGTGCGCTGGCCACCATGCCGTTCGCGCTGACAGTCCATTCGGTGGATTCGACCACGGTGTGGCCGTACCGGGTGGCGGCGCTGGCGGTGATCGCGGCCGTGCTGGCCTGGCCACCGCGATGGGCCGTCACCTACCTGGTGGCTTCCTCCAGTTCGGTGGCGCTGTCGGTCATCTATACCGTCGGCGAGGTCACGCCGTACACGGTGGTCGAAAACTTCTTGCGCGCAGTGGGTTTGGCGGCCCTGTTCGTCTGGTGCGGTACGGCCGCCACGGGTGCGGCCGCGCGTGTCGACCGGGAATCGGTCATTGCCACTCGCCGGGCGGCAGCCGCTGCTTCGGCACAGGGCCGCGACCACGAGCGTGCTCGTTTCGCCGCACTCATTCACGATGCGGTGCTCTCCACGCTGCTGGAGGCCTCGCGTGCGGGCGCACAGTCGAATGTGCTGCGCCGCCAAGCCGAACGCACTCTCGAACAACTCGACGAATGTCGTGGCAGCGACCGGGATCCCGATCTGCTCGATGCGCGCTCGGCGGTGCTTTTCCTGCGCGCCGCCGTGCACGAGATCAATCCGGTCGTACGATTCGCGACCCGAACCTGGCCGGGCTTCGACGATCTGCGCATGCCGGTGCACGCCGCCAGCACCATTGCCGCGGCGCTCGCCGAGGCGGTGCGCAACAGTCTGCGGCATGCCCAACTACCCGGTCGCGAGGTGCGCCGCATTGTCACCGCCACCGTGAGTGCGGGCAGCATCCGCATCGTATTCACCGATGACGGAGCAGGTTTCGACCTCGCCGAGGTCTCCGCGGACCGGCTCGGCATCTCCATGAGCATTCTCGGCCGCATGCGGCAATTGGCGGGCGGCAGTGCGTTCGTGGAATCCCAACCGGGAGAGGGTACGACCGTGACACTGGTGTGGGGTGGCGATGGTTCCCGCTGATTACCATGCGGCCGAACTGGATTCGCGGTTCGACCTGCGCGATATGCTCGGCCTGCGCGGCCGCGCCGCCTGGCTGTTCCTGCTGATTCTCGAGGCGACCATCGCGCTGTACATGATTCGCAATTTCGGCGAATCACCGCAGTGGGCGGCCCTGCTCGGCACGGTGCTCATTCTGAGCGCGGGCGTGCTGGTCGTTGTCGTACCGGTGGATCCGCTTCCGCTTCCACTCGCCCTGTTCGCCGCCGCGGCCGGGCCGGTGGCCACCGCGCTCACCGTTCTGACGCCATCGACCGATACCGTGCACCACTCGGTGTGGTCGGCCTTCGCCTCGTCCTATGTCCTCGCCGTGCTGGTACTGCGCGGCCGGGTCCGGACCGCCTGGGTCGGCGTGGCCGCGGTCGCGGGTGTGCTGCTGGTCGCCGGCATGACCGCGCACCTGCAATCGAACACCGTGGTCGGCAGTCTGGTACCGATCGGCACCGTGGCCGCGATCTCGGTCTTCAGCATGGTCATGCGCCCGATGCAGCGCTCACTGCGACTGCTTCGCGAGGACGCCATGATGCGGGCCGCCTCCGAGGCCACCATGGCCGCCGCCGACAGTGAACGCACCCGCCAACTCGCCCGGCTGGACCGCGTGGCGCGCCCGATTCTGGAACGCATTGCCGATGGCGCCGAACTCACCGCCGCCGAACGTGAGGAGTGCCGTCTGCTCGAGGCCGAACTACGCGACGGCCTGCGGGCGCCGCAACTGATGACCGACGAGCTCAGCGGCGCGGCGCGCGGTGCGCGTGCCCGGGGCGTCGAGGTCGTGCTCCTCGACGACGGCGGCTTCGCGGGCGTCCCGGAATGGGTGCGCAAACGTGTGATCGACGCGGCGACAAGGGAATTGGATGCGGCCAACACCGGAGCGGTGACGGTGCGGGTACTGCCGCTGGGGCGGCGGGTGCTCGCCACCGTGCTCGCGCACGCGCCCGATCACGACTGCCGCACCGAGATCGATACGGACGGTCAGGTCAGCGTCACGGACTGAATGCGGCGGGACCCGTGTCAATTGGCCGGGTCCTCAGGGCTTTTGGTGTCTTTGGGCCGGCGCGGATCGCGCGGCATATCCCAGCGGCCCGCGCCGCCCTTCTTCATCTGATCGCGCAGCGCGCCCTGCACGGCCGTCGCCATCCACGAATTCAGCGACTGCCCGCTCTGCGCCGCGGCATCCTCCGCGCGCGATTTGATCTGCTCGACCAATCGCAGCGTCACCCGGCTGATATCCCCGGTCATCTCCTCGAACGTCGGCGGGTGCTCCTCCTCGGCGCCCGCTGTTTTGCGCACGTCCACGTGCGCTTCGCCCCCGTCATAGGAGACGTGCACGGTGTGATCGCCGACCGCGGCACTCACCTCGGTGGCGAGTTCGGACAGCGCCGCCAGCAGCACCAGTCGCGCCGAGTTCTCGGTGGCCGCGGCCAGGGCGGCGGCCGTCGACTGCGTCTTCTCGTCGCCGAGCGCGGCGGCCGCGACGAGGTTCTCGCGTAGTTGGGCGGTGTACTTGTTCAGATCCATGACACCAGTGTGCTGTCATAAATGACATCATTCAAGGTGTGATTTGGCGTCACCGCATGACGGCGACGCGAATCACCGTCGCCGACGGGCCGGTTCGGGTATAACGATGCGAAAGGTGTTTCGGTAACCGGGTAGCCTTCTGGCTATGACGAACGGTGAATCGACGCGGATCGAGCTGCGCGCGTCCGGCACAGTCGGTGTCGCGATGGTGACCCCCTTTACCGCCGAGGGCAAGCTCGATGTCGATGCCGGGGTAGCGCTCGCCGCTCGCCTGGTCGAAGGTGGTGTCGACCTGCTCGCCATCTCCGGCACCACCGGAGAATCGCCGACCACCACCGAGTCCGAGAAGTTCGATCTGCTGCACGCCGTCGTCGACGCGGTCGGTGACCGCGCCACCGTTATCGCGGGTGCCGGCACCTACGACACCGCTCACAGCATCGAGCTGGCACGCAATGCGGCGCGCGCCGGTGCCCACGGTTTGCTGGTTGTCACTCCGTACTACTCGCGTCCCTCGCAGGACGGCCTGTTCGCGCATTTCACCGCCATTGCGGACAGCACCGACCTGCCGGTCACGCTCTACGACATCCCACCGCGTTCCATGGTGGCCATCAATTCGGACACCATCCGCCGTCTCGCCGAGCACCCGCGCATTGTCGCGGTCAAGGACGCCAAGGGCGATCTCAATGCCGGTGCCGAGCTCATCGCCGAGACGGGCCTGTCCTTCTACTCCGGCGACGACGGGCTGAATCTGCCCTGGCTGTCGGTCGGTGCGGTCGGATTCATCAGTGTTATCGGCCATCTCGTGCCGGATCGCCTGCGTGCACTCGCTGCGGCTCATGCCGCCGGTGATGTGGCCCGGGCTCGTGAAATCAATGTCAGCATGATTCCGCTCAATCGGGCCATGTCCCGTTTGGGTGGCGTCGCCATGACCAAGGGTGCGCTGCGGCTGCTCGGGGTCGAGACCGGGGAGCCACGTTTGCCACAACTCATGCCCAATACCGAGCAGCTCGCCGAGCTTGCTGCAGATCTGCGAACCGCGGGGGTGCTTGCATGAGCAACCCCGAAGGACGCCGACCGCGTCGTACCGCATCCCGCGCCGCAGGTGCGCCGGAACCTGTTGTCGCGCAGCCGAAGTCCGCTGCCACAAAACCGGAGAAGGCCGTAGCGCAGCCGACTGCCGTGCAGGCCGAAAGCCCCGCACCGCAGGAAGCCCGGGCCAAGCGCAACGGCACCCGGGCCGCCAAGAACGGGCAGGCCGACGCCGCGCCAGCGAAGGCACGCCAGGACGACTCCGCGCCCAAGTCGCGGCAGGCCGATCGCACCCGTAAGCCGGGCGGCACCCGTTCCCGGCAGGGTGGTCGTAGCGACCGCTCCGAGCCGGTCGCCGCGCCGCGACCCGAGCGTCGTCAGCTGCCCCCGCCGCCGAAGGCCCCCAAGGGCGGCCTGCGCGTATTCGCGCTGGGCGGCATCAGCGAAATCGGCCGCAATATGACCGTTTTCGAATACGACGGCAAGCTGCTGATCATCGACTGCGGTGTGCTGTTCCCCGAGGACCAGCAGCCGGGTGTGGATCTGATCCTGCCCGACTTCGGTCCCATCGAAGACCGCATGGACGATATCGCGGCCGTCATCCTCACCCATGGTCACGAAGACCACATCGGTGCGGTGCCGTTCCTGCTGCGCCTACGCCGCGATATTCCGGTCGTCAGCGCCAAGTTCACCCTCGCGCTGGTGGCTGCCAAGTGCCGCGAGCACCGGTTGCAGCCCAAGCTCATCGAGGTCACCGAGGGGCAGCGCACGCAGCACGGCCCGTTCGACTGCGAGTACTTCGCGGTCAACCACTCGATCCCGGATGCCATCGCGGTCGCGGTGCGCACTCCCGCCGGCATGGTGCTGCACACCGGCGATATCAAGCTCGACCAGTTGCCGCTCGACGGCCGCCTCACCGACCTGGCCGGGTTCTCCCGCCTCGGCGACGAGGGCGTGGACCTGTTCCTGGTGGACTCCACCAATGCCGAGGTACCCGGCTTCGTCACACCCGAGCGTGAGATCGGCCCGGTTCTGGACAATGTGATCGGCAAGGCCAAGGGCCGAGTCATCGTGGCGTCCTTCGCCTCGCACGTGCACCGCATTCAGCAGGTCGTGGATGTGGCGCAGCGGTACGACCGCCGCATCTGCTTCGTCGGCCGGTCCATGGTCCGCAATATGCAGATCGCCCAGGATCTCGGCTACCTGAATCTGCCGGACGGCCTGGTGGTCGATATCGATCAGGCCGCGAACCTGCCGGTGCACAAGCTGGTGCTCATCTCCACCGGCTCGCAGGGCGAACCGCTGTCGGCGCTCTCGCGCATGGCGCGCGGCGATCACCGCCAGATCAATATTCGCGCCGACGATCTGGTGGTGCTGGCGTCCTCGCTCATCCCCGGTAATGAGAATGCCGTGTTCACCGTGGTGAACGGGCTGACCCGGATCGGCGCGACCGTCATCACCCAGCAGAACGCGAAAGTCCATGTCTCCGGACATGCTTCGGCCGGTGAGCTGCTGTACCTGTACAACGCGGTGCGCCCGACCAATGCCATGCCCGTGCACGGCGAATGGCGGCACCTGCGCGCCAATGCCGCGCTCGCGGTGGCCACCGGTGTTCCGGAGGAGCGGGTCATGCTCGCCGAGAACGGCGTTGTGGTCGATCTGGTCGACGGCATTGCCTCGATCACCGGTCGCGTGCCGGTCGGTCAGGTGTACGTGGACGGTCTGTCCGTCGGCGATGTCGGCGAATCCACCCTCTCGGATCGTCTGGTGCTGGGGGAGGGCGGCTTCATCTCCATCACCGTCGCCGTCGACTCCACCACGGGTAAGGCGGTCAGCGCTCCGGAGGTGCACGGTCGCGGCTTCTCCGACGACCCCGACGCCCTGGCCGAAACGCACGAACTCGTCGAGGCCGAACTCCGCCGCCTGTCGAGCGAAGGCATTACCGACACCCACCGCATCGCCCAGAGCGTGCGCCGTGTTGTCGGCAAGTGGGTCGCGGACAAGTACCGCCGCCGCCCGATGATCGTCCCGACGGTCATCGGCGTCTGACGCCCGAAAAGGCAAGCGCCACAGCCTGAGAGCGCCCGGCAGCACCAGCTGCCGGGCGCTCTTGCTGTCTGCCAACCACTCTCGGATCCACTGTGCAGCAGGCTTCACAAGCATATCTACATTGAAATATGCGCATTTAATTATGAGTGATCGGTATGTCGATGCTCAAGCAAAGTTTCCGGCCGACGTCTGAAAACAAAAGCAGCCCAGACCCGAAGCTCTGAGCTGCTGCCTCCAGCGGGGAAGCCTGCCCGATACAAATCCGCCCCCGGCAGCTACAGCTGCCAGGGGCGGGATCACGAGAGTCGCTACTTATCCTGGCACGCCGCGGAATCCAGCTTGGCGGCCTTCACGATGCTGCAGGCGAAATTGTGGTCGACCTTCCAGTCGTTGCCGTCGGCGACGAAGGAGACGGTGGCATTGTTGACCGGGGAGCCGCCGATGGTGACATTGGCATCAGCCTTGATCTTGCCGTCCGCGGGATCGGGGACATTGGTGATCTGCACCTTGACGTCGTTCTTCTTGGCGGCGTCGACCAGTTTGGCGACCAGCTGCGGGTCCTGCCCGGCATCCTCGATCCAGTCGACCTTGGTCTTGGCGTCGATGGACGGGTCGAAGGCCTTGGTGATCTTGTCGTTCAGCTCTGCCACGGTCGGCTTCGGCAGGTTCGGCACCTGGGAGGTGGACGGTGCGGAGCCGGTGTCCTTGGTGTCGTCGGTGGTGCCCTGGAACGCATTGCCGGGTGCGGCGGCGCTGGTGGTGGTCGCGCTGTCGGACTTATCGCTCGAACTGCAGGCGACCAGGCCCAGCGCGGCGGCGGCCAGCGCCACGGCGGCGGTAGCGCGGAAGATGGTGTGCTTCAACGATGTTCTCCCTGAATGGAATTCGGAATCAGAGCTGATAACCGGTGGTGCAGTTCCAGTGAATGATGGTGGCGTCGCCGTAGCTGCGCGTCAGCGCCTGGGACCGGGCCGCCGAGCGGGAGTACGCCGCACCGTAGGTGTAGTAGCCGCGGGAGGCGGAGTAGGCAACTGCGCCGCAACCATTCGCGAAGGTGGCGACCACATGGCAGTCGTCGAAGGTGCAGGAGGCCATCGCGCCGTCCTGCGCCGACCCGCGGTCGGAATAGTCGTAGGAGTAGCCGATGTGGCCGGTCGAGAGTGACAGCGCGATCGCGCCGAAATTGTCGGTGTCGGCACCGGCCGGAGCTGCGGTGCTGACCAGTAGGGAACCGGCTGCCGCAACCATCACGGCGGCGCCGCTGACGATCTTCTTCAAGTGTGTTGCCCTTCTAGTGCTGTGGGTCCATGACCCGATGGACCGAGTGCACAAGCTACCGATCCGATTCGACCGATGCCAGCCGGCGAATGCCGTAGCGGCTGATGGCTTCATGATCGAATGCGCGCCTTATGACGGACCGGGTGTTCCGCTTAAAGGCCTGGGCATTCAGCAATTGAATCGCTATCGCGAGGTGCAACGCGTGCGATGCATTCCAGGGGGTGTCCGGTTAGGGTTCCCTCTATGAGCATGGCACAGCGGGAACGGCAGGCCCTGGTGCAGACGATGGCCGCGGCCGGCCCGGACGCACCCACCCTCTGCGGTGAATGGACGACGCGAGACCTGGCCGCGCACTTGATCGTCCGCGAGCGCCGCCCCGATGCCGCACCCGGCATCATGCTGAAGCCCTTCGCCTCCTACCTGGAGAACGTCCAGCGCCGGGTGGCGCAGCGGCCCTTCCCACAGCTGCTGGACCTGGTCAGCAGCGGCCCGCCGTGGTTGCTGCGCCCGGTGGATTCGCTCATGAATCTCACCGAGATGTTCGTCCACCACGAGGATGTGCGCCGCGCTCAGCCCGACTGGGAGCCGCGTGAACTGTCCGCCGAGGACGAGAGTCGGCTCTGGAAGGTCCTGACCGGTTTGGCGCGCATGGCATATCGCAAATCACCGGTTACCGTCGCGCTTGCGACGCCGGACGGTCGCCGCACCGTTGCGCATCGCGCGGGGGAGCGCACCGTCGTATTGGCAGGTCCGCCTTCGGAACTGCTGCTCCATGCCTTCGGCCGTAGTGCCGTGCGGCTGGAAGCCACCGGTGACCCGGAGGATGTGGCCGCGGTCCAGGCTCTGGATCGCAGCGTGTGAGATTTGGTCCGCCGGGAGCGCTCGAGTGGCGGTCCGGCCGCTGATCATGAAACGATCACGCGCCGGACGGTAGCTTCCGCGAGCGGCAGTAGCCCGTGGTGATGAGGTGGTAGGCAATGACTTGGCAACTGGCGCTGCTCGGGCCGGTCGA
The DNA here is from genome assembly GCF_025465275.1 of Nocardia sp. GTDB lineage: Bacteria > Actinomycetota > Actinomycetes > Mycobacteriales > Mycobacteriaceae > Nocardia. The sequence goes on from NZ_JAODNK010000112.1 coordinate 35,198, forward strand.
GTTGGTGTCCGATGGTGCGCCCAGCTCGCCCATGCCGCCCAAACAGCAAGCGGCGCTTGTCATGCTGGCCTGCGCGCGCGGGCGGACGGTGTCGATCGAAGAATTGGCCGACGGCATCTGGGGTGCGGAACGCCCCACCTCCGCGGTGGGTGCGCTCCGCAACTACGCGTGGGCGCTGCGTAAACACCTGTCCGCACAACCGGGGACGATACTGCTGTCCTCGGAGTCCCGGGGCTACCGGCTGGAAGGGCCGCTCGAGCTCGATATCGACGGAATCGACCGGTATCGCGCCGCGGCCGAGACCGCGCGGGGAGCCGGACAGCTGGAGCAGGCCGATGCCGCGCTGCGCTCGTTGCTGGGGCTGTGGCGCGGCGATCCGCTCAGTGGTGTGCCCGGTCCGTGGGCCACGGCCGAACGCGCCCGGCTGCGCCGCCTGCACCGGGCGCTGCGCGAAGACCTCATCGAGGTCACGGTGCAGCGCGGCGACTATTCCGATGGCATAGCCGAATTGGAGGCTCTGATCCCGGGCGACCCGCTCAGTGAGCGGCTGCGCGGGCTCATGATGACCGCGCTGTACCGGGCGGGCAGTCGCACCGCGGCGCTCGACGAATATCAGCGCATCCGGCGACTGCTGGTGTCCGAGCAGGGCATCGAGCCCGGTCCGGCTTTGCTCGAGCTGCATCGGCAGATCCTGGCCGACGAATTGCCCGCCCGCGTGTACGTCGCCGCGCCGATGCCGGCGGTGGCGCCCATGCCGGCTCAATTGCCGCCGGACACGGCCGATTTCACCGGCCGCGGCGAGCTGGTGCGGGAGCTGAGCGCCACGTTCGGTGCCGGAACCTCGATTGTGGCCATCTCCGGTATGGGCGGAGTCGGCAAAACCGCCTTGGCTCTGCATGTGGCGCACCGGATTCGGGATCACTATCCCGACGGACAGCTGTATGTCGATCTGCACGGCGCGGGTGCGGATCCGGCCGAGCCCGAACAGGTACTCGGGGTATTTCTGCGCGCCCTGAATGTGGCGCAGCGTGAGGTGCCGAACGGGGTGGCCGAGCGTGCGGCGCTGTTCCGGTCCGTGGTCAGTGGTCGCCGCATGCTGCTGGTGCTCGACAATGCCTGTGACGCCGCCCAAGTCGCGCCGCTATTGCCCGGTGGACCCGGCTGCGCGGTGCTGGTGACCGCGCACCGCCCGCTCACCGCGCTGCCCGGGGTGCGATCGGCGGCCTTGCCGGTGCTCGAAACCGAGGAGGCCGTAGCGCTGTTCACCCGCATTGTCGGCGCGGCGCGGGTGGTCGCCGAACCGGATGCCACCCGGCGCATTGCCGAACTGTGCGGACTGCTGCCCATGGCGGTGCGCATTGTGGCGGCGCGGGTCGCGGCCCGGCCGCAGTGGACGATCATCTCCGAGGCCGACCGGCTGGCCGCCGAACGCCATGACCTGGACCGCTTCCGGACCGGGGATCTGGCGCTGGCCGTGGCCTTCCGTGCCGGATACGAGCAGCTGCCTGCCGATGCCGCGCGGGTATTCCGCCTGCTGGCCGTGGCCGAGCTGCCGGATCTGCCGCTGGCGGCCACCGCCGCGGTGCTCGATACCACCGAGCCGCTGGCCGAGGATCTGTGCGAGGAGCTGGTGGATCGCGGCATGCTCGAGACGGTTGGGCGCGGTCGCTACCACTATCACGACCTCATGCGATTGTTCGCGCTCGGCCGCGAGGGCGCCGATGCCGATGTGGACGTCACCGAGCGGCTGCTCGACTACTACCTGGCCACCATGAAAACGGTGCTGCGCGTGCGGCATCCGGGCCTGCGCCTGGCCCTGGCCCCGACGGGTCATCCGGGCACCCGCCTGGCCGATCTGGACGCCACCCGCGATTTTCTGAATATCGAGCGCCGCAATCTGGTCGCGCTGTACCGCCTGGCCGCCGCGGGCACCCCGCACCATCGCATTCTGGCCGCCGATCTCGCCCTGTCGGTGGCCGAAACCATGCTCGCCGGTGATGCCACGGTGGACGTCGAGAAGGCGCTGGAGGAATTGATCCGCGCGACCGAGGCCGACGGCAATACGGTGGCCGCCGGTCGAGCCCGGCTGGCACTGGTTTTCGCGCTGGTCTCGGAGTTCGGTGAACCCGAGCGGGCGGCCGGGCATCTGCACCGGCTGTTCGCCGACACCGATCCCGATGCCGAACCGTGGGTGGTGGGGACCGCGCATGTGTTCGCGGGCATTATCGGGCTGTACCGCCAGGATCCGATGAGCGCCGCCACGCATTTCGCGAATGCGCTGCGCCTGTATCGGCAGGGCGCGAGTCCCGAATGCGTGCGGGTCGCCTATTCGTGCCTGGCCCAGGCGTATTCGGCGGCCGGCCGCAATCGCGACTCCCTCGCCGCGGCCGCGCGTGCCGTGGTCGGCGACAGCCAGCCGGGCACCCGCCGGAATGTCATGTGGGCGTTGACCGAAGCCGCCTGGGTGATCAGCAAGGAGGGTGACGGCGAGCTGGGCACCCTGCTGTTCGACGCCGCCCTGCGCGCCGCCCGCCGCGCCGGTTCCCTGCGCTTCGAATCCACGGTCCACTCCCGCGCCGCCCTCGCCCACCTGAGCGCCGACCGCCTCCTCCAGGCCGTCGAACAGGCCGAGCGGGCCGAGGCCACCCGAGAATCTTCCCGGGTAGGCGGCCTGCACACCTACAACATGCTCGTCCGCTACACCGCCCTGCGCCGCCTGGGCCGCACTATCGACGCCGCCGAGTGCTACCGCACCGCCGCCAGCCAGATCCCCGACTTCGAAGCGGCCCTGACCCGCTGGAGTGCGCCGCCCGGACCCACTCCCATCAGCAATCGACCGGCTGCGATCCCCGCCGCCAGCTGACTGTTCTGCCCGTTTTCGTTGCCTATCCCACAGCGCTGTTGTGGGAGGGTCGAGTGTTGCGGATGGTCCGTATGGTGCGGTTGCGGCTAGCCTGGGGTGCATGCCAGGTAAGTCCCGCGGTACCGCAACGTCACGTTCGCGAGCGGGATCGACGCGGGGCCAGACTCCTGCACGGTCTCGGGCGAGCACTCCGCGCACTGCTGCGCGTGGTCGCACCACGGGCGCCGCGCGCGGAAATGCCGGTCGGAGCGCTCCGGCGCGACGCCGTCCCGCACCCAGGCGCAAGTCGAATACCGCGCCGCTGGCGGTGGTTACCCGCAGCGTGAGCAGCGGGTGGAACATGCTGGCTCGCGGACTGGGCGCGAGTACCCGGGCCTTGAGCCGCGCCGGGGAGATCGAGCACGGGCATCGGCGGGACGGAATCGCGCTGGGGCTGGTCGCTTTCGGATTCCTCATCGTGGCGGCGGTATGGCTGTCCGCGGGTGGGCCGGTCGGGCACTGGGTGGATGCCGCGATTCGCGCCGTGGCCGGATCCGTCTCGGCGGCACTGCCGTTCGTGCTGATCGGTATCGCGGTGATTCTGATGCGCACCGAACCGCACCCGGAAATCCGGCCGCGCCTGGTATTGGGCGGGCTGCTGGTCGGCCTGCCGGTGCTGGGTCTGTGGCATATGGCGGCCGGTGCGCCGACCGATGCGCACGGTCGCGCGCATGCCGCGGGCTTTGCCGGCTATGTCATCGGCGGCCCGCTGCGTGACGGTTTGAGCGCCTGGCTGGCCGTTCCACTGCTGTTGCTGGTCATCGGATTCGGCATTCTGCTGCTCACCGGCACCACGGTGCGTGAGGTTCCGGAGGCGTTGCGGGAGATCTTCGGCACCGGTAGCGGCGGCGACGAATACGAAAGCTACTCAGACGAACCCGGTCTCTACGACCCGGAAAACTATGATGCGGACGGCTTCCCGCGCCACGAGGGCGTGCGCGGCAAGCGCCGCGGTCGCGCACCGTCGGAGAACTATCCGGTCGACGAATTCGGTGGATCCGATGCCGCTACCGAGGTGATCGGCGAACCGCCGCTGCAGGCCGCCAAGGAGATCGCCGCCGAGGAGAAGCCGAAACCCAAGGCGCGCAAGGTGCCTCCCAAGGTGGTCGACCAGACCCCGCCGCCGCCGGTCGCGCAGCAGTTGGAGTTCGTCACCGAGCGTGAGGTGGACGGCGATTATCAGCTCGCGCCGCTCAGTTTGCTCACCGATGGTGAACCGCCCAAGCTACGCAGTGCCGCAAACGATTCCATGATCGAGGCGATCAGCGAGGTGCTGATCCAGTTCAAGATCGATGCGGCGGTCACCGGATTCGTGCGCGGCCCGACGGTCACCCGCTACGAGGTCGAGCTCGGCCCCGGTGTGAAGGTCGAGAAGATCACCGCGCTGGCCCGCAATATCGCCTATGCGGTCGCCACCGAGAATGTGCGTCTGCTCGCCCCGATTCCGGGCAAGTCGGCGGTCGGCATCGAAGTCCCCAATGCCGACCGGGAATTGGTGCGCCTGGCCGATGTGCTGAAGGCGCCCTCCACGCGCGGCGATCACCATCCCCTGGTCATCGGCCTCGGCAAAAATATCGAGGGCGAATTCGTCTCCGCCAATCTGGCCAAGATGCCGCACCTGCTGGTCGCCGGCTCCACCGGTTCCGGCAAGTCGAGTTTCGTGAACTCCATGCTGGTTTCGCTGCTGCACCGTGCGACACCCGACGAGGTGCGCATGATCCTCATCGATCCCAAGATGGTGGAACTCACGCCGTACGAAGGCATTCCGCACCTGATCACGCCCATCATCACCCAGCCGAAGAAGGCCGCCGCCGCGCTGACCTGGCTCGTGGAGGAGATGGAACAGCGGTATATGGATATGCAGGCCAATAAGGTTCGCCATGTCGACGACTTCAACCGCAAGGTGAAATCCGGCCAGATCACCGCACCCCTGGGCAGCGAACGCGTCTACCGTCCCTACCCGTACATTCTCGCCATCGTCGACGAGCTCGCCGACCTCATGATGACGGCCCCCCGCGACGTCGAAGACGCCATCGTCCGCATTACCCAGAAGGCCCGTGCCGCAGGCATTCACCTGGTGCTGGCCACCCAGCGACCCTCGGTGGACGTGGTCACCGGCCTCATCAAGACCAACGTCCCCTCCCGCCTGGCCTTCGCCACCTCCTCGCTGACGGACTCGCGAGTCATCCTCGATCAGCCCGGCGCCGAAAAGCTCATCGGCATGGGCGACGCCCTCTTCCTCCCCATGGGTGCCAGCAAACCCACCCGCCTGCAGGGCGCGTTCATCTCCGATGAAGAGATCTCCGCCGTAGTCGAATTCGCCAAGACTCAGGCCGAACCCGAATACCAGGAGGGTGTCACCGCCGCCAAGGCCGGTGAAAAGAAGGAAGTCGACGCCGATATCGGCGACGACCTCGAAGTTCTGGTGCAGGCAATCGAATTGGTGGTCACCTCCCAATTCGGTTCCACCTCAATGCTGCAGCGCAAACTCCGCGTAGGTTTCGCCAAGGCCGGCCGCCTCATGGACCTCATGGAAACCAGAGGCGTAGTAGGCCCCAGCGAAGGCTCCAAGGCCCGCGACGTCCTCATCAAATCCGACGAACTCGACGGCCTCCTCTGGACCATCCGAGGCGGCGGCGGCGAACCCCCCGACTCCGACGACGAGGCCCCGGAAGAAGAGTGAGCTGAAGCGCCAGGATTCGAACCTGAACTGACAGAATCAGAATCTGCCGTGCTGCCGTTTACACCACGCTTCATCGAAAATTGGTATGCCCGAGAGGAATTGAACCTCCAGCCTTCTCGTTCGTAGCGAGACGCTCTATCCGTTTGAGCTACGGGCATATGGCCCCGCGCGGATGTCGCCATTGACATCTACTCCGCACTGAGGTGCGCGGGGCTGGTTGGGTCGGGTTCCCTCGGCGGGATTCGAACTCGCACTGGACAGGGTCTGAGACTGCTGCCTCTTCCAATTGGGCTACGAGGGATTGGGTACGTATGAAAAAGGGCCGCTCCGTTGCGAATTCGCCAGAGCGGCCCTGCAGGGTCTACCGGTAGACCTCAGGGACCGCCGCGAATGCGCTGGCGGAGAACCGATACGGAGAGAAGTGCCTGCGGCATACGGGCACCATGGATCAAGCGTTGCCGCTGATTCAGTAGCTGCCCGGTCATAACTCTGCCTTCCGTGGAGGTTCGGTGGATCGTTGAAATGACGGTAGCACCGCGTATTCGGTTGGGAAACCTAATATATTCCGGATATGACGAACTCACCTATTGCACTGGAGATCGAGCCCGTGGGCCGGGTGGTCGGAGGCCGCGGTGAGGCGTTCGACGATCACTGGGGGTCCGTCGAGGCCACCATCGAATTGGATCCGGAGCGGTTCACGCCCGAAGCGCTCGCCGGTCTCGAGGACTTCTCACACCTGGAGGTGGTCTACCACTTTCACCTGGTGCCCGAGGAGAAGGTGGAGACCGGGGCCCGGCACCCGCGCAACCGCCAGGACTGGCCGCTGGTCGGGATCTTCGCGCAGCGGGGGAAGAACCGGCCCAACCGGATCGGCGTGTCCAGGTGCCGCCTGCTGGGCGTCGACGGCCTGACCGTGCGGGTCGCCGGGTTGGACGCGATCGACGGGACTCCGGTGCTCGACATCAAGCCCTATATGAGTGAGTTCGGGCCTCGGGGAGACCTGCGCCAGCCCGAGTGGTCGACCGAGCTCATGGGCGAGTACTTCTGAGCCGATGCGACGGCCCTGCCGCCTAGGAATTGACCTGGGAGCCAAGGAAGTTCAGGAGGATTTGGGCGTCGTCGCCGTAGTCGACGTGAGCGTTCGAGGCGTAGAAGTTGGCCATGGTTATGCCTTGGCGGCTCAGTTGCACCAGGTCGTTGATGCATTGGGGGCCGGCGATGCTGAGCAGGGCATGTGTGGCTACGCGGAGGTCACCGCGGACGGCGGTGGCGAAGGGGCCGACGACGGCCCCGGCCAGGTCGACTCCGGTCGGAGCGAGGGCCGCTATGTCGGCGGCGGCGGCGAGCGGGCCTGCCCGGGTGAGGGATTCGACTGCGCGCCAGAGGGTTTCCTGCATTTGGCCGACGTCTCCGGCGATTCGCATGAGGTCGATCCGGGTCAGGGTATCGGCGATGACGCTTTCGGCGGCGGTCCAGCCCGAGGGGTCGACGGTGCCGGCCGCTCGGATGACCGAGGCGATGAGCGGCAGGTCCACGCCCGCGGCCGCCTGGACCATCGGGGCCAGGTCGGCATTGAGATCGCTCGCGATCTGATGCGCACCGCGGATATCGCCGGTTTGGATCGCACCCGGGAGATCCGTGAGGCCGTCGAGGATGGTGGGCAGTTTGGCCGCGGTCGCCGCCCAGCCCGCGCCTACCTTCACGGCCTGCGCGATGAGCGTCGCGGGGTCGATGGTGGCCGGGATCAGATTGGCGATCGGTGCGGGATCGCCGCTGAGTACCCGGCCGAGCGCCGCCAGGAACGGCGCCGTGGTGGCATTGAGTGAGCAGTACAGATCGCCGTTGACGCACAGGGTGCGCACCCTGTCGGTCAGCGCGCCGAAATCCTGACTGCGCTTTCCGGCGATACCGTGGCCGGGTTGCGGATTGCCCAGTGAGCGTGTGGTATTCGGATCGCGGTGCGGATCGGCCAGCAGCCCGACGGCGACCACCCGATCGGCGCTGATCGGACCTTCGCCATTGCCGATTTCGGTAGCGACATCGCCGATGCCGTCCGCGCCCTGGCTGTACCCGGCGAGTACGACCCGCGTCGACCCGCACAGCCCGCTCACCATTTTGTGCAATCGGGATTCGAGGGTGCTCAGCGATTGTGCGTAGCTCAGCCCCTGGTCGAAAGCGCTTGCGGCATAAGGGGCAAAGAGCACGGTGATATCGCCGCCGAATTGCCGTTGCAGACCGTCACCGATCGGCCTGAGCATGCCGACCGGCACTGTCGGATCCGCGTCGGAGCGCGTCTCCCAGGTCCCCGGCGCGAGAATCGCGGTGTACGGGGTGCAGGGCTGCGCGCCGCGCGTCTGCGCTCGCGCATCGCCGACCACCATGGTCCCGACCATGACGGCCACGGCGACCAATGTCGCCGCGCACGAGGTCGCCAGCCTGCTCATTGTCCAATTCCTCTGTTGCCGATGGGGTTTCGGGGCTAGTGCGGCGGATGCCAGGTCCCGCCGCGCAGTCATGGCTCATTGTCGCCACTCGCCGCCGGTTCCGCAGGCTTTTCAGACACATATTCGTTTCAGATCTTCGGCCGGCACTGCGCCTTCTCTCTCGCAGCAGGGCGGCCCGGTCTTCCGAAGAAGAACCGGACCGCTGCAGGTGTCGTTCGAGTGGGCTCTAGGCCGAACCGCAACCCGACGGAGTCGTCGACGGCGATTCCCAGCAGAGCGGGTTGAAGCTGCCTGTCGACGCCACCGGGCTCAGCAGGGCGGCGATCGCTGAAATGAAGTTCACAGTGTGTCCGTTCCGTTCGCCGGCGGCAATCGGCCGGGTGACACCGCACGGTAGGCAGCCGCGTCGACATTGTCACGCCCACAGTTCTGCCGGGTTCGCGCCTACATCGCGGTGATGTAGGAGCTGAATTTACTAAGTGGAACTTATAAGTTAGCCTTAGTATATGGATGCTGATCTGGACCCCGCCGAGGTTGCCGCCGTGCTGCTGGCAAGCGTCAGCGTGCTGGTGCGGCGGGTTCGCCAGGTGCCGACGCCGGGTGAGCTCACGATGCCGGAGCGAGCCGCGCTGTCGCACCTGGATCGCTCGGGCCCCACCACTTCCTCGGCGCTCGCTCGAGCGGTGCAGATCACCGCTCAGTCCATGGGGACGACGATCAGTGCACTGCGCGCCCGTGGTCTGGTCGAACGCAGCCCGGACCCGGACGACGGCAGGCGCGTCGTACTGACAATCACCGACACCGGCCTGCAGGCGCTGAAGAACAAGCGCGACGCACGGAACGAACTCATCGCCCAGGCGCTGACCAGCGGCACCTTCACTCCGGCGGAGCTGGAGCAGCTCGCGGCGGCCGCGGCGCTGCTGGAACGGCTGGCCCAGAACATCTGATGCAGACGGAGCTATGAGTACCAACCTGATGACGGATACTTCCGCCCCACCCAGTGCGCCCGGTGACCGGTACAAGTGGACGGCACTGACGAATACGACCGCCGCGGTTTTCATGTCCGCGCTGGACGGCTCGATCGTGCTGATCGCCCTGCCGGCGATCTTCCGGGGCATTCACCTGGACCCGCTGGCTCCGGGCAATATCGCCTACCTGCTGTGGATGATCATGGGATACCGGCTGGTCCAAGCCGTTCTGGTGGTCACGGTGGGCCGGCTGGGCGATATGTACGGCCGGGTCCGGATCTACAACGCCGGGTTCGTGGTCTTCACCTTCGCCTCGATCCTGCTGTCCTTCGATCCGCTCGACGGCGGCCACGCGGCGATGTGGTTGATCGCGTGGCGTGTGCTGCAGGCCATCGGCGGGTCGATGCTGACCGCGAACTCGGCCGCGATCCTCACCGACGCCTTCCCCGAGGAGCAGCGCGGCTTCGCCCTCGGCATCAACCAGGTCGCCGCCCTGGCCGGGATGTTCATCGGCCTGGTCGCCGGTGGTCTGCTGGCGGCGTGGGACTGGCGGGCGGTGTTCTGGGTGAATGTGCCTGTCGGAGTGTTCTTTACGATCTGGGCCTACCGCACCCTGCGCGAGACGGGTAAGCGAGACGGTGGCCGGATCGACTGGTGGGGCAATATCACTTTCGCGGTGGGCCTGAGCTCGGTCCTGATCGCGGTCACCTTCGGCCTGCAGCCCTACGGCGGACACACCATGGGCTGGACCAACCCGCTGGTCGACGGGCTGATCATCGGCGGACTTGCGCTGCTGGCAGCATTCGTCGTCATCGAGAACCGCGTCAGTGCGCCGATGATCCAGATGAGTCTTTTTCGCCTGCGCGCCTTCACTTTCGGCAATCTGGCGGGCCTGGCCGTCTCGATCGGCCGCGGCGGAATGCAGTTCGTGCTGATCATCTGGCTGCAGGGCATCTGGCTTCCGTTGCACGGCTACGACTTCGAGAGCACACCGCTGTGGGCGGGCATCTTCATGCTGCCGCTGACCGCCGGATTCCTGGCCGCCGGGCCCGTTTCCGGGTACCTGTCCGACCGCCTCGGCTCCCGGGGCCTGGCCACCGGCGGTGCGCTGCTGTTCGGCGCCAGCTTCCTGGGCCTGATGCTGCTGCCGATCGACTTCAGCTACTGGATCTTCGCGGTGCTGATAGCGCTCAATGGAATCGCCAGCGGCATGTTCGCCTCCCCGAACTCGTCCTCGATCATGGGCAGCGTGCCCGCGCAGTCGCGAGGTGTGGCCTCCGGTATGCGGGCCACCTTCCAGAACTCCGGCACCGCCGTCTCGATCGGCGTGTTCTTCTCCCTCATGATCGCCGGGCTGGCGAGCAGCCTTCCGCACACCCTCACCAGCGGTTTGCAACAGCAGGGCGTGCCGGCCGACGTCGCCGCCCAGGTCGGCAATCTGCCCCCGGTCTCGTCTCTGTTCGCCGCCCAACTCGGCGTCAACCCGATCCAGAACCTGCTCCAGCCCAGTGGGGCGCTGTCCCACCTGACGGCAGCGCAGCAGCAGACCCTGACCGGACGCGAGTTCTTCCCGACCCTGATTTCCGGGCCCTTCCACTCGGGTCTGGTCATCGTGTTCGCCTTCGGCGCCGTACTCGCAGTCCTCGCCGCGATCGCCTCCCTGCTGCGCGGAACCAGCTCTGCCGCAAGAACTCCGGGATCGCCCACCCCCGGCAACCAGCCCACCTCAGGAGGAGCAACCATGACATTGACAACGATCGACCCCACCTCCGCGCTCGTCGTGATCGACCTGCAGCAGGGCATCGTCTCCGCCCACAGCGACCCCGCGGTCACCGATGTCGTCAAGCAGGCGGCGCACCTGACCGCCGAGTTCCGCCGGCACAGCCTGCCCGTGGTGCTGGTCAATGTCACCGGCCGCGCGCCGGGACGCACCGAGGCCGGACGGTCTGGAGGCGGCGCCGCACTGCCGCCCGGCTGGGCCGATCTCATCGGCGAACTCGACGTGCAGCCGACCGACCATCTGATCACCAAGCGGCGGCGCAGTGCGTTCCACGACACCGGCCTCGACACGCTGCTGCGGGATCTGGGCGTCACCCAGATCGTGCTCGCCGGCATCTCGACCAGTGCGGGCGTCGAGTCGACCGCACGCTCGGGCGCCGACTACGGGTACCACGTCGTCCTGGCCACCGACGCCATGATCGACCCCGATGCCGACTCGCACCGGCACAGCATCGAACGCGTCTTCCCCAAGCTCGGCGAAACCGCCACCACCGCAGAGGTTATCGACATGGTCGAGGCGACACGATGACGCTGCTCGGCCGACTCCTGAACAAGCGCAGAGCGGGCGATACCCACATTGCCTGGAACCTGCCCAACCTCCGCGGCCCTGAGCTGCTGACCCTCACGAGCGAGCACTTCGGCCACGGTGACGCCATCCCGCTCGAGCAGTGCGCGAAGACCATCGGCGGCGACGACCTGTCTCCCCACTTGGCTTGGACCCCGCCGCCATCGGGCACCGCGCAACTTCTGCTGGTTGTCGAAGACATCGATGTGCCGATAGCCAAGCCCGCCGTGCACTGCGCCGCCTTGATCGACCCGTCCATCGGGCACCTGGACCCCGGCGCTCTCAACACACGGCAGCCGGCCGCCGGAGTGCAGCTGCTGCGGTCCACCGTCGGATGCGGGTACCACGGTCCCGCACCCATCAAAGGCCATGGGCCACACCACTACATCTTCCAGCTGTTCGCCCTCGCCGCCCCCGTGGGCAGCGCTTCCGGCGCGCACCGGGCACGGCCCCGCGCTTTCCTGCCCGGCATTACCGCACCCGTCCTCGACCGCGGCCGGCTGACCGGCGTCTTCGAACGCTGACGTCGCAGACGAGCCGGTGATCACCAAACATCGTGTGGGAGCGTTCGGCTCGACATCGCTGGACCAGATTCTGCCGGCATCGCCACCAGCGGAGTTGTGCTCTCGACGCTACGCGGGGCCGCCGACCTCGACTACCGGGTGATCGTGCTGTCGGACTGTGTGACCGACACCGACTCCGAGGTGAACCGGGTCCTGCTGGACAAGGTGTTCCCGCCGCAGGCCGACGTGATCGACTCCGCCGATTTCATCCAGCGTCTGAACCCCTGCCCCCCGCTGCGCGGCATCGGCGTCAGTTCCACACGCCACTATCGACAACCCAGATTCCGCCCTTTCCGTGTGTCGCCGGTTGGGAGAGATGCAAGGTGACCTGGTGGCCGCTGTGGTCGGTGACCACGACGGCCGCCGGGTTACCGGCACTCGCCTGGACGCCGGTCCATCCGAATGTTCCCAGCATGAACGACTCCGCGACCTGGACCGGATCCGTTCGCCACGGCTGGTGGCCGCTGTTTACGGCATCCTGCAACGCGGTGCTCTGCTGCGCGCTGAGCCCTTCTCCGCTGAATGTCGTTCCGGTGGTAGGGGTCTGGGCCGTCGATGACGGCGGGATACTCAACGACGGTGGGTTACTCGACCCGGGCTGTTCAGAAGGCCCCGATGCGGATGTCGGGGGCGGGGACACGGCGGGCTCCGAGGATGCCGGTGGCGCGGCGGGCACCGTCGAGGCAATAGTCGTAGGTGAGGCTGTGGACGACACCGTCGATGTGCTCGTGCACCCGCAGATCGTGACCGCACAGGTGGCAATACCGAGAATTCCCACCATGATCCGCAGAGTTCTCGGACCGGCAACAGGCCCGGCGCTGTCGAAAATGTTCTTGGGCATAGGTTCCCCCCTGTGCTCGAAATGCATGATCTGTATCCCTTGTCGGATCCAGGGCGCGGATCGTTAGCGCGGCGATGTGCCGTAGCGCCTCGGTATGTGTCGGCACTGAACCGATGCGGACAGCGGAGTCTGCGGCGTGTGGACGCCATCTGTCGCGCCGGTAGTGGTCTTTCGCGTTATGCCGCCCTCAGGTCCTGGTGATCTTGTCAGCGCCTTTCTATCTGAGCGATTGCCCGTGATGACAGGATGGGGGTGTGCGAGTGCTGGTGACTGGGGCGAGTGGCTATCTGGGGCGGGCTGTTGTGGTGGCGCTGGGTGCGGCTGGGCATGAGCCGGTCGCGATGGTGAGCACCCGCGGCGGGGAGGTTCCCGCAGTGAGTGAGGTGCGAGTGGCTGATCTCCTCGATCCTGAGGGGTTGCGGCGTGCAGTGGCCGGGGTCGAGGTGGTGTGCCATCTGGCCGGACTCGGCCGCGCTCGCGAATCGGTGCGGTATCCGTTGCCGTTCTTCCGTGTGAATACCGCGGGGACCGTTGCGCTGCTCGGGGCAATGGCCGACGAGGGGGTGTCCAAGATCGTGTTCTCTTCGACCGGAGCCATTTACGGATCGCCGGAGCGGCAGCCGATGGGCGAGGACCTACCGGATGCCCCGCCTCATCCGTACGCAGCCAGCAAGCTTGCCGCCGAATTCGCAATCGAAGCTCAAGCGCAGGCGGGGAACATGGGCGCAGTTATTGTCCGGCTGCTGAATGTCGCCGGGGGAGCGGACCCGGACCCGACTCGCCTCATCCCCCGCGTAATCGCCGCAGCGGCAGGCGAAAGCGTGCTCCACATCAATGGCGACGGCACGGCAGTACGCGACTACCTTCACGTCGACGACGCGGCCGCAGCCTTTGTGTCCTGCATCGAACGTGTTCCGTCACCCGGCGCACACACCCGCTACAACATCGGAAGCGGCTGTGGAACAAGCATTCTCGACGTGGTGGACGCGGTAGAACGAGTAACCGGGCGAACAGTCGCCCGGGTCTACGGCCCCGTGACCCCCGAACCCGCCGCTTTGATCAGCAATCCGGCGAAGGCCCAGTCCGAACTCGGTTGGTCGCCGAAGCATTCCGGCATCGATGAGATCGTTGCCGACACCCGGCAGGCAGTCGCGCGCAGCTGATCAATGCCGAATTTCTAAGCCGTCCAGGACAATTCGCAGGTTGCGGTTCCATTGGTCGGGGGCTGCCTGCAGGCCGATGGTGTGGGGGTCGGTGGCCACGCCTGCGAGGGCGAACGCGACGTCCTGCCAGGTGATGTCGGTGCGCAGGGAGCCCGCGGATTGGGCTCGTTCGACCAAGGTGCGGAGGCATTCTCGGAGGTCGGTGATGGTGGTTTCGAGGTCGCAGGCGCCGGTGCCGCCCAGCGCTTCGTTGACGCCGCAGCTTTCGGCGCGCAGGCGGACGTAGGTGGCGGCGAAGTCGCGGAAACCGTTCCAGGGGTTGGGATCTGCGAGGGCGCGGTCGGCGGCGGCCACGGCTTCTTCGAGGACTTCTTCGAGCACTGCTTGCAGTAGCGCTTCGAGGGAGGGGACGCGGCGGTAGAAGGTGCCTTTGCCGACGCCCGCGCGTTGCGCGATCTCCTGGGCGGTCACCGCGACGCCGGTGTCCGCGATGGCCGAGCGGGCCGCGACGACCAGCCGCTCCAAATTGCGGCGGGCATCCGCGCGTGGAGCCGGGCCGGATTCGCGGGTCAGGAGGCGATCGACGGCGGTCATGGGTGCGATCCTAACAAAAGTGGACTCAGTGGGTCCGGTTAGCTACCGTAGTAAACGGACCAAGTGAGTCCGTTTATGGATGGGAGCGGCAGATGTCGGACAGGATCCGAGTCGGAATCATTGGCGCCAGCCCGGATCGGGGCTGGGCGGCGCGGGCGCATATTCCAGCCCTGCGGGCATTGCCCGACTTCGAACTCACGGCCGTCGGGACCAGTCGGCAGGAGAGCGCGGACGCGGCGGCGCGACTGTTCGGGGCCGCGCATGCCTTCACCGATGCGCGTCGGCTCGCCGAGCACCCGGACGTCGACCTGGTGGCGATCACGGTGAAGGTGCCCGCACACGCCGAACTGATCGGGGCGGCGCTGGCAGCGGGCAAGCATGTCTACTCGGAGTGGCCGCTGACCAGGACCACCGAGGAAGCTGAAGCCGTCATCACGCTCGGTGGCGAGGGGCATCAAACGGTAGGCCTGCAGGCCAGGTTCTCGCCAGCCATCGACAAGGCCAGGCGATTGATCGCCGAAGGCTATGTGGGGCAGGTGATTTCAGTGACCGTATACGCCGCCCGAGGAAAGGGCGCGGGCGGGCTGATCCCGGAGTGGGCCGCCTACACGCTGGATCGCCACAATGGCGCTGGCCTACTGGAGGTCGCGGGCGGGCACACTCTGGACCCGCTCGAATACCTACTCGGCGATATCACCGAACTGTCGGCGGACCTGGCTATTCGTAACTCACACAACACGATTGCCGAAACAGGCGCGCGAATCACGGTCACCAGTCCCGACCACCTGCTGCTGAACGCCACGCTTGCGAGCGGCGCAGTCGTCTCGGCCCATATTCACGACGCCAAGCTCACCGATGGCCGTACGCGTATCGAAATCGCAGGCATCGAAGGCGATCTGGCGATTATCTCCGCAGGCCCGCACGGCCCCGGCGGTATTCAGATGAGCGAACTGCGCCTGCTGGGCGCACAAGGCCCGGCAGGAGCCTGGCAGGACCTGACCGAATCCGACGAGCAGCCCTTCTCCGAGTTGCCCGTCGAATCCAAAAATGTGGCAAGGCTGTATCAGTGGCTGGCCGAGGACATCCGAACCGGCACGCATACCGCGCCGACCTTCGAGACCGGCGTGCACCTGCACCGCCTGCTCGACACCATCCGCCGATCAGCCGAGACCGGCGCCCGGGTGCGAATTACTCGCTGACCGGTTACGCCGGACCGGCGCCGGGGAACCCGTCCGTCGGCAGCCACTCCACGATCCGGGTGTCGTCGATGAGCTTCGCCAGCGCGAACGGGTCTTCGGCCAGCAGCTTCGATACCGCGTCGGCATCGTCGGCCTGGAAGATGAGCAGCGCACCCGACCCGTCCGGGTACGGCCCGCGCGCGAGCAGTATGCCCTGCTCGGCCAGGCCGCCCAGATAGGCGCGATGCACGGGACGGACCTCGTCGCGACCGGGAACGGTGGCGTCGGAGTAGGTGTAGTGGACGGCGAAGATCGGCACGGTTCCGCTTTCTGAGGTCGAATGAATCAGAGTGTCAACAGCATTCGGGTATTGCCGAGCGTATTCGGCTTCACATAGCTGAGGTCGAGGAACTCGGCCACACCGGTGTCGTAGGACCGGCACATCTCGGCGTACACCTCGGCGGTGACCGGCGTGCCCTCGATCTCGACGAACCCGTGCCGGGAGAAGAAGTCCACCTCGAAGGTCAGCACGAAGACCCGTCCCAGCGCCAGCTCGTGCGCGACGGTGATCAATTGCTGCACCAGCAGGTGCCCCGCGCCGGTGCCCTTGATATCCGGATGCACCGCAACAGTGCGCACCTCACCGAGGTCCGCCCACAGCACATGCAGCGCCCCGCAGCCGATGAGTTCCCCGTCGCGTTCGGCGACCCAGAATTCCTGGATCGCCTCGTACAGCGTGACCAGGTTCTTTTCCAGCAGGATCTTGCCGGCGTAGTAGTCGATGAGTCGTTTTATCCCGGGTACATCAGAGGTTCGGGCGCGGCGGATGGTCGGTTGTGTTCCCGACTCGCCGCCGACCGAACCGCTGTGAGGTACCCGTGTTGTCATGGGGTGCACAGTAGTCGGCCCCCGTGCGGATAGTCTTTACGTGTGTCGTACATCCAGCCTCCCCGCATACCGGAATGGTCCGGAAACCCTGTCGGGTTTCGCGGCCGGTGGGGGCGCTGGTGACGGTGCAGCGCGATGAGTTGGAAGGTCGCTGGGCCGATGCCGGTCCAGCGCGATCGGGGTTCGTGCCCACCCCCGGCGTAGTGGAACCGGCGGCAGTGCCGCTGATGAATATTGCCAATATATTGACGATCCTGCGGATTCTGATTGTTCCGCTGTTCCTGGCCGCCCTGTTCGCCGCCGATGGCCACAATGCCCATTGGCGCTGGGGCGCCGCGGCGCTGTTCGGCGTCGCCGCCATCACCGATCGCATCGACGGTCAGCTGGCCCGCAAGTACGGCCTGGTCACCGACTTCGGCAAGCTCGCGGATCCGATCGCGGACAAGGCGCTCATCGGCGCCGCCCTGATCGGCCTGTCCATGCTGGGCGATCTGCCGTGGTGGATGACCATTGTGATCGTGGCTCGCGAACTCGGCGTGACCCTGCTGCGGCTGGCCGTTGTCCGCCGCGGCGTGATCCCGGCCGGACGTGGCGGCAAGCTCAAGACCCTGGTGCAGTCGGTCGCGATTGCTGTGATTTTGCTGCCCCTTTCCGGCGGATTCGCCAGTGCCGGAATGGCATTGATGTATGTAGCCGTGGTGCTCACGGTCGTCACCGGCCTCGACTATGTGGTGCAGGCGGCCCGGTTGTGGTTCGGCTCGCCCGGCGGCAGTCGTGCCGCCTGAGCTAGCGCATCCTGCGCTTGATTCAGACCCCGGATCGGGAGATCCACTCACTTCGCTCGTGCCCGCCGCCGATCTGGTCGATGCCCTGAAGTCCGCCGGGCAGACCGTCGCGACCGCGGAATCGCTGACCGCCGGCCTGCTGGCCGCCACCATTGCGGGAATTCCGGGCGCGAGCACAGTGTTGCGGGGTGGACTGATCGTCTACGCCACCGAGCTCAAACGCGATCTGGCCGGTGTGAGCGCGGACACTCTCGCTACCGACGGCCCGGTCGCCGCGAGCACCGCGCAGCAGCTTGCTGTGGGTGCGCGGTTGCGCTGCGGAGCGGACTGGGGAATCGGTCTCACCGGTGTCGCCGGGCCGGATCCGCAGGACGGACGCGAGGTCGGCACCGTGTTCCTCGGCATCGCCGGTGCGGAGGGCACGGAGGTCATCCGGTTGAAACTGTCGGGCGACCGGTGGACTATCAGGGTGGGCGCGGTCCGCGCCGCGGTCGCAGAGCTCGTCCGGAGGGTTCGAAACGGGTGAAGCGGCCGGGAACGCGCGGCCGACGCCGGACGTTGTCCAGTGAAACGCTGGGTCCGGCGAGACGAGTGTGAGGAGAACGGGATGACGCTGCTGCGAGAAGCGATCGGGGACAGTTTGCGGCGCGCTCGGGTCGCTCAGAGCCGGACGCTGCGTGAGGTTTCGACCTCTGCGCGGGTCAGTCTCGGGTACCTGTCGGAAGTGGAGCGCGGTCGTAAGGAGGCTTCCAGCGAGCTGCTGGCGGCCATCTGCACGGCCCTGGATGTGCCACTGGCGCAGGTACTCTTCGACGTCAGCTCGGCCCTGGCCGATGCCGACCGCGCTACCGCCAAAAAGTCTGTGGCCACGGCGAATGCCTCGCTCGCGACCGCCGGTGCGGGTGTCCGGCCGCGCGGTGGGGACGCCGGTACGCCGCGTTCCGGGGATGCCGGTTTCGGCCCCCGCATCGTCATTCCGGCACCCAAGTCGGATCGCCTGGTTTTGGTGGCAGCCAAGTGATCGCGGTGCACAGGACTCGAAAGGGATAAATTCTCTGTAGGCTTTGAGCCGGAGGCGCCATACGGGTGCGGGTTTTTCCGGTTCTCTGCCGCGCAGTGGAGGATAGGGACAACCGGGTGCGTGACGGTCGCGCACTATGTCGCGCGATCGCGCGTGGCACGTCAGATGGAGGCGGGATCAATCGATGGCTAATCCGTTCGTGAAGGCCTGGAAGTACCTGATGGCCCTCTTCGATTCGAAGATCGAAGAGCATGCGGATCCGAAGGTCCAGATCCAGCAGGCCATCGAGGAGGCCCAGCGGCAGCACCAGGCGCTGTCGCAGCAGGCGGCGTCGGTGATCGGCAACCAGCGTCAGCTGGAAATGAAGCTGAACCGCCAACTCGACGAGGTCGAGAAGCTCAATGCCAATGCGCGCCAGGCGGTCATGCTGGCCGATCAGGCGGGCACTGCGGGGGATACCGAGAAGGCGATCCAGTACACCAATGCCGCTGAGGCTTTCGCCGCTCAGCTGGTGACCGCCGAGCAGGCGGTGGAGGACCTGAAGGTACTGCACGACCAGTCGCTGCAGGCCGCGTCGCAGGCCAAGAAGGCAGTCGAGCAGAACGCCATGCTGCTGCAGCAGAAGGTCGCCGAGCGCACCAAGCTGCTGTCCCAGCTGGAGCAGGCCAAGATGCAGGAGCAGGTTTCGGCCTCGCTGCAGCAGATGGACTCCACACTTTCCGCGCCGGGCACCACCCCGAGCCTGGATGCGGTGCGCGAGAAGATCGAACGCCGCTACGCCAATGCGCTCGGTTCGGCCGAGCTGGCTCAGAACACCGTCCAGGGTCGCATGATGGAGGTGCAGCAGGCCAGCGTCCAGATGGCCGGCCACAGCCGCCTCGAGCAGATCCGCGCCTCCATGCGCGGTGACGCGCTGCCCGCCGGTGGGAACAACCAGCCGCAGGCTGTCCCGAATCCTGCGGCCGCGCCGCAGATCAACACCAACAAGGGCCAGGCCGCTCAGCAGTAGCGCTGGGTCCTTGGAACGAAGGCGATTGCTGATGGGGAGTTCGCGGGCGCAAGACAATCCCGCGACCTCCCCTGCCCGTTTCCGCCGCCGTTCGCGCATGAAGGAAGCCGCCCCTATCCCCGGCTTCCCCTCACCCTTCGGCCCCGCCGCCGAGGGTGGAGCGGCCCAGCCGGATTCGCCGAGCTCCGAATCCGGCTATCCGGCACCGAATTCCGTCCCGGCAACGGGATGGTCTTCGGCTACTGCAACTGCGAGTGACACCCCGTCACGACCCGAATCCGGAGCGACCGGACCCGCCGCTGCTGATTCAGCTCGTGGCTGGCTGCTTTCGGAGCCGGATACGCAGGCGCGGAACGGGTTCGGCGGTCCGATGGCCGGGCCCGGGCCGAACACCGCGTCGCGAGAGCGGCGCACAACTACTTCAGCGCGTGCGGCGTCGCAGCCGGGCGCGAATCCTGGTTATGGCCAAGCGCGCCGGGCTGGTGACTATCAAGGACGATCCGCATCGGGGCCGACGGCCGCGAATTCGGCGGGCGGCTGGGTGCCGCCTGCGGCGGATACGCGGCCGCAGTACGGGTTCGGCGGTCCGGCAGCTGAATCCGATCCCGGATGGGCGCAATCTGTGCAGGGCAGGTTTGCCGGTGCGGCAGCCGGATCCGAGCAGTGGCATACGGCGGATGCCCGCGCTGCGAAGGGTTCGTCCCGGCGTGGTAAGCGTGCGCGGGCGGCCCAGGCGGCGCGGGAGATGTTGGCCCCCACCGGGATTGGTCCGGAAGAACT
The DNA here is from genome assembly GCF_025465275.1 of Nocardia sp. Taxonomy (GTDB): domain Bacteria; phylum Actinomycetota; class Actinomycetes; order Mycobacteriales; family Mycobacteriaceae; genus Nocardia. Next base: position 55,361 of record NZ_JAODNK010000112.1, read on the forward strand.
GGCACAGCGGTTACCCGACACCCTGAGGGGGGTGGGGGAGCAGGCGCTGGTCGCGGTGCGGAAGTGGGCGGATCCGCGCGAGCGGGAGTTGCGCAAGCGGCGCCGGACTCGGCGGCGGAGTTTGCGGCTGGGCACAGCATCGGGACTGACCACTGCGGGAACTGTTGGGCTGGTGCTGATTTCGGCGCCCGCCTGGGCGGTGATCGTGGTCGGCGGCGGCGCCGTCGCACTGGTGACCGGTACCGCCGTGACCGCCAAGCGGTATTTGCAGCTGCGCCGGGAACCGTTGCCGCAGGCGACATTCGTGCCGCGCCGGCTGCCGCCCCTGCGTTCGGCGGCGCGGGCCTCGATCGCCCGATTGGTGCGCGCGGAACGGGCATTGCACGGCCTGGGCGCGCAGATCGCCAGATCCGGTCGGCTACCGGTCGATGATTTGACCGACATGATGGAAACGGCCTCGTCGGGTGCCGCGGCGCTGCATGCATTGTCCTCCGATGTGGTCGCCATGGAGCAGGCGGCCGGCGCACTCGGACCGCGCAATTCGCCGCTGACCGAACATGTCCGGTCCGTATCGGTCCGCCTCGACGGCGGTGTCATCGAATTCGAAGGCATGGTGGCCGCCGCCGCCCGTGTCCTCGCCGTTCCGGAGAGCGCGGCCGTCGCCGACGATCTGGGCTGGGCCATGGTGAATCTGCGCGATGCCGCCGACCGTCTCGACGGCTGGGCGCAGGCCCTCACCGATCTGGCCGACAGCCGCTACCGCGTCAATCCCTAGCGAGCGTCACCCACTACCGTGGCGATCGTGGAAACGATGCGCGCAGTGACCATCGCTGATTTCGGTGCCGACCCGGAGCTGATCGAGCTTCCGGTCCCCGAGCTCGGACCCACCGAGATCCTGATCCGGATCGAGGCGGCGGCGGTGAACCCGTTCGACTGGAAGGTCATCGACGGTGCTCTGAAAGACTTTGTGCCGCATACTTTTCCGCTTATTCTGGGCAATGATGCGGCAGGCGTGGTGGAGCGGGCGGGCGCGGACGTCACGCGTTTCCAGCCCGGGGACCGGGTGTGCGGGCAGTTCATGAGCGTCCGCCGCGGCCGCGGTGCGTATGCCGAATACGCGGTAGCCGCCGAGACCGGTTTCCTCGCGATCCTCCCACCGGAGCTGCCCTTCGCCGTGGCCGCGGCGCTGCCGACCGCGGGTATGTCCGCGTACAACGCCGTCGACGCGACCTGTGCCGCATCCGGGCAGACGATTCTCATCAATGGCGCAACCGGTGGGGTCGGTCAATTCGCCGTGCAGTTCGCGGCACAGCGTGGACTGCGCGTCATCGCCACCGCCGGTCAGGATATGGCCGACTATCTGCGCGAACTCGGTGCGGCGGAAATCGTGGACCGAGCGCAGGGCAACACCGTCGACCAGGTGCAGGCCGCGTATCCGAAGGGCATCGACGCAGTTCTGGATCTGGTGAGCGGTCCGGCCGATGCACTGCGCGTCGCAGATCTGCTGGCGTTGGATGGCATCTTCATCAGCACCGTCGGCGGACTTGATCAGGAAGCGCTGACGGCCAAGGGTGTGGTCGGCATGAACTTCTCCAACAAATCCAGCACCGAACTCCTGGAGACCCTGGTGGCCATGGCGAGCTCAGGCACCCTGCGGGTACGCATCGACGCCGAGGTCCCGCTGGCCCAGGTCGCCGCCACCGCGTCGGACCTGCGCACCCGTCGCGCTCGCGGCAAAACGGTGATCCTTCCCCGGTAGTACCTGGGGGACAACCCTGAACTTTCCCCGATATTGCTGCTGACCAGGTGATTTTCCGTCGCGGACAGGCCAGTATTGAGGAGACGGATCGTTACGGTCCGGAAAATACGGGAGGCACGGAATGCTTTGGAAGATCATTGGCGTCGTCGCGGTTGTCTGGATCGCGCTCGCCATCATCGGCGCCCTGATCAAGGGGCTTTTCCCCATCCTCATGATCAGCGCGGTGGTTTTCGGCCTGTACCTGCTCTACAAGGCGGTCTCGGGTTCGAACAAGTCCCCGATGAGCAAGCTGTAGCTGCGGCGCAACCGCATTGAATGGGCCATCCGGAACCATCCGGGTGGCCCATCGTCCTGTCCGGCGGCCGTCGTCGGGGAATCCCTTGGTGCAGCGCGACGTTGACGCGGCTATGGCAACTGCTATCGTCGCCGCCGCATACGGTGGTCCTGAAGTGCTCACTCCCATCGAGGTAGAGGTACCCGGTCCCGGTCCGGGCGAGGTGACCGTGCAGGTCCGCGCCGCCGGCGTGAATCCGATCGATTACAAGCTCTACAGCGGTGCCTTCGGCGCCGACCCGGCCAAGCTCCCGATTCGGCTCGGGCTGGAATCGTCCGGCGTGGTCACCGCTGTCGGCCCGGATGCTGTCGGCCCCGGTGGTCCGATCCAGGTCGGCGACGAGGTGATCGCGCGCGGAGGCGGTTACGCCACAGCGGTGACCGTGCCTGCCGCCGGCGTGTTGCCCAAGCCCGCCGAGGTGAGCTGGGAGGTGGCGGCCGGACTGCTGGCGGTCGGCAATACCGCGGTGCATCTGGTTGTCGCGACCGGTATCGGTCCGGGTGATACCGTCCTGATCCACGGCGCTGCGGGCAGTGTGGGTTCGCTTGCCGCCCAGCTCGCGGTCGCGCGCGGTGCCCGGGTGATCGGTACCGCCGCGCCCGCCCGCCACGAACGACTGCGGAGCTACGGCGTGGAACCGGTCGAGTACGGTCCCGGGCTGGCCGATCGCGTGCGCGCCTTGGCGCCGAACGGCGTGGATGCGGCGATCGATACCGTCGGAACCGATGAGGCCGTGGATGTTTCGCTGGAACTGGTCGCCGACCGCCACCGGATCGCCACCATTGCCGCCTTCGGCCGGGTGCCGACGACCGGCATCCAGGGGCTCGGCGGTGGGCCGGGCGCGGACCCCGGCACCGAGATCCGCGGTAATGCGTGGCGCGAACTGTTGCCCCTGATCGCCTCGGGCAAGCTGGAATTGGTGATCACCGCGACCTATCCGCTCGCCGACGCGGCCGCGGCACACGAGTTCGTCATCGGCGGACACGCCGGTGGCAAGGTCATACTGCTGCCCTGATTCAGCGAATTGTCCCGTCTCGGTGACCCGATTCGCATATGTTGTTGCCCACAACATATCGGTGCGCGGCCGCAACCCAGTGGCTGCCGCTCGGAAGGGTCACCCTGATGAGGACGAAAAGCTCGTTCCTGCCCAAGAATTCACGCCGCCTGGTGCGGCCCGGTTGCGTCGCGATGGCAGTGGCACTATCGGGCGTGCTGACGCTGACCGCCTGCGGATCCAATTCCACCAGTAGCTCCGGGGCCACCTCGGCCGCGCCGTCCGGTGGTGGGGCCAATGGCACGGTCGGCGTTATCCTGCCGGAGACCGCCACCTCCGCCCGCTGGGAATCGTTCGACAAACCCATGCTGGAACAGGCCCTGCAGGCACAGGGTTTCGACGCCGATGTGCAGAACGCGCAGGGCGACGTCCAGAAGTTCAGCACCCTCGCCGACGGCATGATCGCCAAGGGTGTGAAGGTGCTGGTCGTCGCCTCGATCAATAGTGAGGTCGGCAGCGCGGTCGCCGCCAAGGCGAAGAAGGCCGGCATTCCGACCATCGACTACGACCGGCTCAATCTCGGCGGATCCTCCGACTACTACGTCTCTTTCGACAATGTGCGGGTCGGTGAACTCCAGGGCCAGGCACTGATCACGGCGCTGAAGGACAAGCCGGGCGCGCAGGTGATCGAGATCGAGGGCGCGCCGACCGACAACAATGCCACGCTGTTCCACCAGGGGCAGGAGCAGGCACTGAAGCCGCTCTACGATTCGGGCGCCCTGAAATTGGTGCGTAGCCAGGCCATCGATGGCTGGGACAATCAGACCGGCGGCAATACCTTCGAGCAGATCCTCACCGGCAACGGCGGCAAAGTCGACGGTGTGGTGGCTGCCAATGACGGCCTGGCGGGCGCGGTGATCACCGTGCTCAAGAAGAACGGGCTCAATGGCCATGTGCCGGTGACCGGTCAGGACGCCACTGCCGATGGGCTCAAGGCGGTGCTGCGCGGCGACCAGTACATGACGGTGTTCAAGCCGATCAAGGATGAGGCCGAGTCTGCCGCCAAACTCGCTGCGGCACTGGCCAAGGGCGATACCGCCGCCGCGAATGCGCTGGCGCAGGCCGTGAGTCAGGATCCCAAGGGCAATCGTCAGGTGAAATCGGTGCTGCTGCCGCCGCAGACGATCACCCGCAACGAGGTCAAGCAGGTGACGGATTCGGGCTTCGTGAAGGCCTCCGATATCTGCACCGGCGATGTGAAGACCGCCTGCACCCAACTCGGCATCGCCTGAGCCATGACCGAGCCGCTGCTCCAGATCACCGGGCTGAACAAGAGTTTCGGCCCGGTGCACGTGCTGCACGATGTGGATCTGACCGTGCCCGCCGGTGAGGTGACCGCCCTGGTCGGCGACAATGGCGCGGGCAAGACCACTTTGGTGAAATGTGTTGCCGGAATTCATCCTTCGGACTCGGGTGAGGTGCGTTTCCGGGGCGAACCGGTGCATCTGCGCGGGCCCAAGGATGCGGCGGCGTTCGGCATCGAGGTCGTCTACCAGGATCTCGCCCTCGCCGACAATCTCGACATAGTGGCCAATATGTTCCTCGGCCGCGAGCGCGGGAAACCGTGGCTGCTGGACGAGGCGAGCATGGAGGAGGCGGCGCGCACCACGCTGGCCTCGCTGGGGGTGCGCACCGTGAAATCGGTGCGCACGCCGGTCTCGTCGCTGTCCGGTGGGCAGCGGCAGACCGTGGCCATTGCCAAAGCCGTGCTGTGGAACAGCAATCTGGTGCTGCTGGACGAACCCACCGCGGCGCTGGGTGTGGCGCAGACCCGGCAGGTGCTGGATCTGGTGCGGCGGCTGGCCGAACAGGGTCTGGGCGTGGTGCTCATCAGCCACAATCTGGCCGATGTATTCGAGGTCGCCGACCGTATCGCGGTGCTGTATCTGGGCCGGATGGCCGCACAGGTGCGCACCGCCGATGTCACCCACAGCCAGGTGGTGGAGCTGATCACCGCCGGACGCTCCGGTGATCTGGGGCTGGCCCGACCGGAAGCGGTGGTGTTGTGAACGAGAAAGCTCCCGATATGAGCAAGGTTTCGGAGCCTGCGCCGCCCGCCGCGGATACGGTGATCACCGATTTCGGGATCGACACCACCACGCGTTCGACCCGGGAGGCATTGGGGGAGTATCTCGCCCGGCTGAGATCCGGCGAGATCGGTTCGCTGCCAGCACTTCTCGGGTTGGTCGCACTGGTCATCCTGTTCTCGGTGCAGTCGGATGTGTTCTTTTCGCTCAACAACATCGCGAACCTGCTGGCGCAGGGCGCGGGGCAGACCATCATTGCCATCGGCATTGTGTACGTCCTGCTGATCGGCGAGATCGATCTGTCGGCGGGCACCGCGTCCGGAGTGGCCGGTGCGGTGCTGGCCATGCACTACGTGAAGGACGGAAACCTGCTGACGGGCATGGGTTCCACGGTGTTCTTCCTCTTCAACGGCCTGCTGATCCTCGCTGCCGTGCTCGCGGCGCTGTTGCGCATCTGGCCGGGCGTGGCACTGTCGCTGCTGGGTGTGGTGATCACACTTGTCGGCTTCACAGCGAATCCGTGGGTGGAGATGGTGCTCGCGGTATGCGTGGGCGCGGCCATCGGCTGCATCACCGGCTTCCTCATAGCCAAGATCGGCATGCCCTCGTTCGTGGTGACCCTCGCGCTGTTCCTGGCCTGGCAGGGCGTGATTCTGCAACTCATCGGGGAGGGCGGGGTGCTGGGCATCAGCTCCTCGCATGTCCTCGATCAGGTGGCCAATGGGAATCTGTCCACGATCGGCAGCTGGGTCCTGTGTGTGGTGGCGGCCGGAGGTTATGCGGCAATAACGCTGGGCGGCCACGCATTACGCCGCCGCCGGGGACTGGTAGCGCAGCCGACGCCGCTGGTGCTGGCAAAAGTGCTGGTGCTCACCGTGCTTGCGGTGGTGGTGACGGCGCTGCTGACCGTCAACCGATCGCCGAGCAAGCTGATCGTCATTTCCGGTGTGCCGTATGTGGTTCCGATCGTGCTGGTGCTGCTGGTGGCCGGCACCTTCGTGCTCGAGCGCACCCGCTACGGCCGGCACATCTACGCGGTCGGTGGCAATGCGGAGGCGGCGCGGCGGGCGGGCATCAACGTAACCCAGTTGCGGGCAAGCGTTTTTGTTATCTGCTCGTCGTGTGCGGCGGTCGGGGCCATCGTCTACTCGTCGAAGGTCGGCTCGGTCGATCCGCAGGCGGGCGGGCTCAATACCCTGCTGTTCGCGGTGGGCGCGGCGGTGATCGGCGGCACCTCGCTGTTCGGCGGTAAGGGCCGGGTCGCGGATGCGGTGATCGGCGGTGCGGTGCTGGCGGTGGTATCCAATGGTCTCGGTCTGCTGCGTCAGCCCGCTGCCGTCGTTTCCATTGTCACCGGATTGGTATTGCTGCTGGCCGCAACGGTCGATGCGCTGTCGCGCCGGCGGGCGGTGGCACAGCGATGAGCACGCAGGGATGCCGCGCTGCACGGCGCCGGAAGCGCCGATGGTATTCCTGAGGCCATGACCGTCGCTCGACCGGACGAGGCGCGCCGCTCCAACCGGTCCAGTCTCCTGCGGGTGCTGCACACCGGAGGCCCCGCCACCCGGGCGGCGCTCGCGACCGAGCTGGGGCTCAACCGATCGACCATCAAAATGCTGGTCGACGGCTTGGCCGAGGCCGGGCTGGTGGAGGAGCGGGTGCCGCGGCTGGCGCGGGGCGCGGGGCGGCCGTCGCTGCTGGTCCTGCCGCAGCCACAGGCGGTGGTGGTGCTGGCGGTGGATGTGCGGGCCGAGCACGCGGGCATTGCCATGGTCGGATTCGGCGGGCAGATCCTGGGCCGCAACAGCTGGAATCTGCATGGGCGGCAACGGGAACCGGAGGAAGTGATCACCCACGTCGCCGAATCGGCGGCACTGCTCGCCGAGGATCTGGGACTGTCGCCGGTGGCGGCCGGGGTCTCGGTGCCGGGTGTGGTGCGCCGCGCCGACGGCCTGGTGCGCAGCTCGGAGAATCTGCGCTGGGCCGAGGTGGCGCTCGGGCAGCGCATGACCGCAGTGCTGGATGTGCCCGTCGTGGTCGGCAACGATGCCGAATTCGGCGCTCTCGCAGAGCATTTACGCGGTGCGGGCCGGGGCGCGGGTGATGCGGTCTTCGTATCCGCGGATATCGGTGTGGGTGGCGGCCTCATCGCCCAGGGTGCGCTGCTGCGCGGATCGGCCGGCTATCTCGGCGAAATCGGCCATATGACAGTGCGACCGGGTGGTCGCCCCTGCCACTGCGGCAATGAGGGCTGCTGGGAGACCGAAGTCGGTGAGGCGGCGCTGTGCCGTGCACTGGGAATGCCCGAGCACGGGCCGCGCGGCGCGATCGTCGCGGAATTGCGTGCGCTGCAGGATGATAACGACCGCAGGCTCGACGACTACCTGAACTGGCTGATCCTCGGCCTGGTCAATGTGGTGAATATTCTCGGCCCGGAACTGGTGGTGCTCGGCGACCTGTTCACCGCACTGCCCGATGCGCTGGTGCTGCGTGTCGGCGATCAGGTGCGGCGGCGCAGCATGGTCAGCCGGGCGCTCGGCGGGGTGCGCATCGAAAAGTCACGGCTGGGAGCGGATTTGCAGCTGCTCGGCGCCGCCGAGGCCGCGTTCGAAGGCGTGCTGACGGCATTGTGAGCCGCCGAAATACGCGGTGGTGTTGAATTCCGGATATGGAGCAGCTCCCCGAGGACTGGCAGCGCGGTCTGGTGATCGTCGCGCATCCCGATGACATCGAATACGGCGCGGCCGCCGCGGTGGCGCGGTGGACGCGGCAGGGCAAGGACATTCGCTACGTGCTGGTCAGCAGTGGAGAGGCGGGCATTGCCGGGCTGCCGCCGGCGGAGTCCGGACCGCTGCGCGAGGCCGAGGAGCGGGCGGGCGCGAAGATTGTCGGCGTCACCGAGATCGACTTCCTCGGCTACCCCGACGGCCGCATCGAGGAGAGCATCGCCCTGCGCCGCGATCTGGCCGCCGCCATCCGCCGCCACCGCCCGGAACTGGTGGTGCTGTTCAACTTCGGCGACGTCTGGGCCCGCGGCTATGCCAATAGCGCCGACCACCGCGCTGTCGGCCGCGCCGCCCTCGACGCCGTCTCCGACGCCGGCAACGAATGGATCCACCCCGACCTCGCCGACCTGCCCCCGTACTCCCCCCGCTGGGCCGCCGTCTACGGCATCGCCGACGGCAGCCACGCCGTAGACGTCACCGACACCCTCGACGTCGCCGTCGAATCCCTCACCGCCCA
>NZ_JAODNK010000117.1 GCF_025465275.1 Nocardia sp.
CGGAGCATCGTGTGCAGCATCATCCGGACCACCGCCTCGGACGACTCGCCGAGCCATGGCCGACCTGCCGGGACAACCCAGATGCCGTCGCGGCCGGTAGCGAGATCGCCGTTGAACACCAGCCGAATCGACTGCACCTGACCTGCCTGGTCGGCCACGACCGAGCAGTATGCTGCCAAGCCGGCCGCGTCGCCTGCGCGATCGAGGAACTCCGTCACGCTCCGGTTGCCGCGCGGACGGCACTCGATCGTGAGCATCGAACCGCCGACGTACTCCAGGCGCACGTCCGCGGCGGTAAACCCGGCCCTCTCCAGCGCGCGGAATACCGCAACCGCCTCCCCGCCGCGAACCGGCGGAAGCCCATGTGCGGCAACTAGATCCGCGACATCCCGCTCGACGCCGGCCCTCCACCCCTCACGTGACGTCTCCGCGACATCCATCCCCGACATTCGGGTGCTGGACTCCGGGAACGACACAACAGCGCTGTAGGTCAACAGCTCCGGGAACAGCTGAGCACCGGTTGCGTAGTGCCCCCGGGCTGGTGGCACGCGTCGGAAGATGGCCCGCACCATGTCGACCGACCACGCCGGATAACCCCGTTCGCACAGCTCCCAGATGCCTGGCACAGCACCGACGAGATCGTCCATATAGGTCCGACTCGCGCCCAGGTGCCTGCGGACCGCCTTCAGCCATTCCGGCAGTTCGTTGAACCGTGCGGGATCGGGAAATTCCCCAACGGGCTCGGTAGCCAATACTCCGGCGCACCTGACAGACCGCTCGCCAGCCTCCTGCGCCACCAGGTCGAGAACGTGCTGGCCGGCGACGTTCAGATGAGTTTTCACCGCCAACGTGGACAGGTCGAGCGCGCCTGCGATCACCGGACGTGAGTGGCGGTTGAGCCAATAAGCCCGCCCGATCTGGCTCCGACGAGCGGTAAGCCCCGGCAGCGCCTTCTCCAGCGTCGCACGATGCCGGAACGCGATGTCAAACACCCGCGTCGTCTGCGACCGTTCGTCGGTGTACTGCTCGGGGGCGACAAGTTGTGTCGCGATGTCCGCAAATGCCCGGCCCAAGGCGTCCCTGGCAGCATTGACGCTCAACCCGAGTTGGCGGGCGACGTGGTTGATCTGCGGGTTCATCAGCCAGAAAGTGATCGCTTCACGCTGCTTCGGCGTCAGCCGGTCGACGGCGCGCAGGATGGCGGCCGGCCCATCAGCATCCGCCGCCCGCGATCGGATGAGCCGCACCTGGTATCCCGACTTCAGGCCGTACAGGCGGTTATTCGTGTTCGTGACCACGATCCGCACCCGCTCGCGCCAGTCGGCAGGCGCGGGCATCACGATAGGTCGTGTCGCAGGCAGGCCGGGCGCGAGCTGCTCCTGCTCCATGTCCCCGAGCGCCGGGCTGTTGTCGTCTGGGCGCCGCCCGTCTGCATCCTCGGAGGCCGTGGGATCGAAATCTACTCCCTCCAGCGGCAAGACCTGCTGGTTTCTCAGCTCGGGTTTGGGCATGTCACCAGGTGACCAACCGGGTTTGTTGTAGAACAACCGCGCGGACTCCCGCAGTGTTTCATCAGGAATCCCGAAGGCATATCGCAATCGATTCAGAATGGAAATAAGCGGGGTACCCGTTGTTCCGCTCTCGATCGTCCCGATGCCACGGCGGGACATCCCGAGGCGCTCGGCGAAAACCTTTTGGCTCATGCCGAACCTGATCCGGAGATCCCTAATCCACCGGTTCATCGAGGTACCCGGTATTGGATCGGGAATCGAAGGTGGGGTTGAGCCGGGGCGACGCCGGTGATCGGTGGTGATCTCGTCGGAATTGGGTACGACTGGAACGTCTGGCGGGGTCGTAGGGTCCTCGTAGTTGCCCGCGTTGCTGTCGGAATAGCGGTTGAACACCAGCTGTCCCAGGTCGAGTGATGGTCGCGGACTTGCGGGGGTTGTCGGGGGCCCGGAGGGGGGATCGGCGGCGGCTGGGGGCGAGGAGGGGTTTGTGGTGCCGCCGGTCGCAACGACGTGGATGGTTTTGCTGCGTAGGCCTGTTCGGCCGGTCATGCCCTGGTGGTGCGCTCCTCGCCCGCCGGGCGTGGCCGCGATCCCGCGCAGCCAGGTCGTCAGGCTTGCCCGGTCCACGACGGAAGGGTCGATGTCGTCCACCCGGATGGCGGCGATGATTCTGGCAGTGGCCGTGTCGTCGAACACGCCGTCGTGCAACAGGTTTCGGATATCGCTCACGGATCGGCCGAGTATCTCAGCGATCTCCTGGTCGGGCAGCCACATCATCAGCCGCAGCAGGCGGGCCCTCTCGGCATCGAGCGTCGTTGCGGCGAGGTATCGGACGGCGGCCGCGGCGGCCGGACCCATGCTGCTCGGCACCGCCACGGCGGGCACCCACTCCGACAGGCAGGTCGCGCCCAGCATCAGCACAGTCTCGGACAACAGGGCATCGTCGAAGATCTCCTGCGAACTGAGCAGCGCGTCCAGCACGGCTGCCTGCTGCGGATCCAGCAGCGGACGCGCCCGCTCGAGCAAGCCTGGCTGCTGTTGCAGCACCGTCATCACAATCGACGGAGCCAGCGAGTCCAGGAGCGCGTGCTCCAGCGCCCAGCCCGCTTCCGGCGAAAGCTCCAGCAGCTCAGTCGTTTCGGACACTGTCAGCCCGGACAGGCGCAGCTGCAGGAACTGAACTTCTGCCTCATCCTCGAGCACCGCGGCCGCGTCACGCAGCACCGACGCCACAGTCTGCGTGCCAACGGTGACGCTGTCGCGATCGACGCCGCCGCGAGCCCGGGCCTGCAGCTTGGAGATCAGCAGCGCCGGCAATGTAGCGGCTTCTTCGGCGGACACGCCCGCGAAGCGCAGCAGCTGCGTCTGCGGACCGCCCCCGGCTGCAGGTGTGGGCTGCCGCATCGAGCGAGACCCGCCCAGGGCACTGCACACCGCCCACGCGGCGTCGCGGATGACCTCGACTTCGAAACCTTCCGCCAGCAGATTCGACACCGTCTTGCCATCGCGCCACAGCTTGGCGGCCACCTCGGCACGCCCGGCCGACAGACTGTCCACCGCCTCCGCAAGGACCACCGGGCTGGCATGACCCAGTATCTGCTCGGTGCCCGCACGGTCGGCGGCATCGAATGCCGCGGCCAGCCTCGCGGAGGTCGCATCAGCCCAGGCGGCCGGATTGTTCGCCACATCGGCCGTAATGCCGGCGAACCACGCAGCGTCGTCGGAGCGGGCATCGAGCGTCCCGAACTGATCGGCGGCCGTTGCCTGTACCTCGCCCAGCAACGCCTGGATCAGCAGCGGATCGGTGTAAGACTGCTCCAACGCCGCCTGGACGGTATCCCGGTTGTCGGTCCAAAGCTCATCCAACCGAGCGTTTGCCATCGGCGCGAACAGCTGGGCGGGCGCCGCGACGGGCTCGAAGGTCGCGTTGGTGTGCGCGTCCGGCTGGTGCCGCAACGCCTCGGCGTCATGGAGTATCTGGTCCAGCAGCGCGCGGCCGTTGGTGGCGCCGGGCGTATGAGTGGTCGGTGTGGTGTTGGTGGGGTCGGTGACGTTTATGGGGGTGGGTGGGGTTGGGCTGTGCGTCGTGGTGTGCACCAGAACCTGGTATTGCTTTGAGAGGCGCTGGTATTCGGCGGCGGCGTGGTCACTTGCAACTCTGGCTTGCCACATGTCGGCCGCCGAACGGGTCAGGCGTTGACCGTCGGCATTCAGTTCGGTAGCGGCCCGGTCACGCTCCGCGCGCAGGGCGGCGATCCTGTCGTGCTCCTCGGGCGTGGCATCGTAGCCACGTCTCTCGCGTTCCAGGACCAACGATATTTCTGCGTCCTGCCACTTCCCCGCGGCCGCTTCATAAGCGGATTTACGGTCTTCATATCGGCCGACCAGGTCGTTGTGTGGTGCGACCCCCGCGTCGTGGGCCTTGCGAAGTTGCTCGGCATGGTCGGCGGCGGCGTACACCTCCCCGGATTTCGCGACCAGAGCTTGTTGGGCGGCCACCCAGGTTTGCTTGTCGACGACGTGTTGGGCTGTCTGCTCGGCGGTTTCGGGGATGTAATGGATGGAGGTGAGGGGGTGGGGGGCGGCGGCGAGGGCTGGGCTGGAGCCGTGTTGGGCCGAACCCGGGGCACCGCCGCGGGCGGCGCGCCCGTCGAGTTGGTGTAGGGCGACCATGGTGTCGGGGCGGGCGGTGCCGTACACCGCCAACCCCCCTGCTTCCCAGGTGTCTTGGGGGACGTATTTGTCGAAACCACGCCCGATCGCGAAGTTGCCGATGATCATCTCGGAGCCTTTGCCGGCCAGCTCATCGATATAGGCCTGGAATCCGTGTTCACGCAGCTTGTATTGCAATTGCGCGTCGATATACCGGTATGGGATCCCCGCCGCGTCAGCCATTTTGAACAACACTTCGACTTGGCTATTGCGGACCGCGCCCACGATCACCGGCCGCCCCAACCGGTGATCGACGACCGCGGCGTCGAAAACTTGACGAAGGCTGGCGGCTTCGTCCTCGGTGACGGGCAGGTCGTCGCGCACGACCAACACATCCTCGAAATAGTCGGGTGCCATACGCACTCCGCCCCATCCGAGCTGTTCAATCCGTTCTGCGGATACGTCGCGTAAGCTGCCTGAGCCTCCCGCCACTACATCAAAACGGCCGTATTCGCGGCTGTAATACTCTTTCGAATTGATCCGCTGGGCTTTGTCGTGCTCGGCGAGGATCTGCACATCGGGGTTTATCTTCTGCGCGATCGCCTCCAGCGCCTGGTGAATGCCGCCCTCGACCCGACTCAACGTCGTCCCTCGCGCACCCTCGGGTTCAGCCCCCGGCTCGCGGGGCGAGTTCACGTGCACCGCTTCGCTGCCGGAGGTGCCCATGCTGCCTTCCGGCGCGTGGTTGGTGCGTGAGATCAACACCACTCGCGGGTTCTTTTCTTCGGAGACGAACCATGCGTCGTTCTTGGGGTAGTCGAAATGCGCGGTCACCATGTTGTTGAGCCGATGCAATTCTTCCCCGGTCAATTCCCGCCCCAACGAAGCGTGAATCTTCGCCAACCCCAACGGATTCAACCGTGCCGACGGCCGATCCCCACCTGGAAGCGGGCCTAACAGTCGGCAGTCGGATTCGGTCAATATCCGGGCGGCCAGCGCCTTGTCCAAAGTGTCACGCGCCCACAGCACCTTCTCGCGGACCTCGTCGGTGGCTGGGCTTTCGCCACCGCGGACGGTGGCATACTCGTTGCCCTCCGGAGCGTCCAGACCCATTGTTCGGTCGGCCTCATCGGCCAACAACGCCCGCGCAGGCACCATATTGTCGCGCTGATCACCATGCACCAACTCCGCGTCGGTCCCGTAAAACACAGTCGGACCGCCCAACGACGCATACGGCTTGTCCGGATCCAGGCGGGCCGCGTTGAGCCCGTAGTCGCCGAACATCTTCAGGAAATTCTGCATGTCACGCCGAGCCAGATACGCATGACTCGACACCACCACCGCCGAACCATGTTTGAGTGCCATAAGCGCTGCCGCCTCCGCGAACGGCAGCGTCTTCCCACCACCCATACGCAGATTGACGAAACCACCTTCACTCATCCACAACGCCATCATCAGCTGATTCGGGCGGATCACCTGACCGGTGCCGCGGCGCGCGATCTCCAACAACGCACCGATCTGCTCATCAGGCCCGAACGCGCCCTGCGACCGGACCGTCAAATCCTGCTTGGACATGCCGTCCCACGATGGCAAGTCCAACTGGCGTTCCGGCGGCCACGGGCGGCCCTGCCACCACGTCGGTGGCGGCTCCTCGGCCGGCAAGTGCTCCGGCAACAACCGCGTCAGGAACTCTTCCCACATCGATCGGGCCCGCACCTCCACATCCGAGGCGAACTCCACGTGCAGCAACTGCATACGCCCGGCCACCGCATCGGCCAACCGCATTGCCCGCTGCGTTTCCCGCTCCGCCGCCCGCTCCGCCGCCGCCACTCGCGTGGTCGCCTCCGCGATCGCCTCCGGCCGGCCCGTGACCCGCAACCGATCCGCCCGCGCCCGCGCCACCGCCAACTCCCCCTCCGCTGCCGCCGAGCGCCCCAACGCCCGCTCAGCGGCCCGTAACTCCACCTTCGCCCGCAACACCCCCATCGCCGCCGACACCCGCTCATTCCCAGAAGACGCCTCCCCCAACCGCGCCTGTGCCTCTTCCACCTTCGCCTGCAACGTCTTGTGAACGCCGGCCCCGACCTCCTGCCCGTTGCCGAGATCCAACAACCGCTCCCCAGTCCGGTTTTCGGGGTTGCTCGGCGGCGCGGGCGCAGCGTGCTCGTTCTTTTCCCACTCGAACGCGACTCCGTCGCCGCTGCCCTTCGGCAACCCCGCCGACACCCGCTCCGGACCTCGGCTGGGGGTTTCCTCGCCTACCTCCCCGACCGACTTCCCGCTCCCACCAACATGATTAGGCCGCCTGGACGCGTCTTCGCCAGTGCCGGTGCCGACCACCGGCTCATCCCCGGTACCAGATCCGCGGCCCGGCCGGTCGGCATCGTGGGCAGTTGCCGAAACCCTTGGCGGCACTGACGGTTCCGCGTCCGGCCGGGCCGGCTCGGCATTCGTCGAGACGCCCGGCCGCACCGGCCTTTGCGCGTCCGCCTCGGCCGGTGACGGTGGATGCGTGGGTGCCTTGGAAAGGATCTCGTTCTGCGACCGGTCTTCGAGGACAGATACGCCCGGTTCGGCTTGGCCGAGCACATCGGTCCTGGGGTCGGGCGTGGCCACGTCGGTGGCATTATGGTGCGGTACTTCTGGATCCGGTGGGGTGGACCAGGCATCCTTGGCAGCCGCCCACGTGCGTATCGATTCCGCTGAAAGCTCGGGCTCCGTCGCGCCTTGGCCGAGAGCGGCTGCAGGCAGGTCGGGGTGGGCGAAGGGGGCGCTGCCGTCAATCTCAGCCGCACCTGACAGGCGCGGCTGGAGGTGGGCACCACCGCGGCCGTGCACGACTCCCGCGAGCCCGCTGTTGAGCAGCGCTGCCAGGACTTGATCGTGGTGCTGCGGCAAACCGGTGACCAACGCCGCCGCGCCCAGGCCGGACACGGCGCCTACAGCCCCATGCACCAGGTCGAGTGCGACGCGGCTATTCGCCAACCGAGGAAAGACCGTCGGGGCGAACTTGCCCGCAATCATTCCGCCCACCGCACCACCAGCGCCCGCCGCGCCTGCGGCGAAGATCGACTTCAGGTCGATGCCCTTCGGGTTCTCGCCGTTTTTGCCAATCACAGTCATGCTGCGGTATCCGGCGGCGACCTGCAGGAGTTGCACGCCTGCATCGACGCCTGCGGGCAGTGCTGCGGCTTTGCCCAAGGTGACGGCGAACTTGATCGGCCCCAACGCCGACAGCCTGGCAGCGGTGCCCATCGCGCCTCGCTCGTAGGCCCGCTCCAGACCAGCGCGCATGAGTCCGACTTCAGCCCGGCCCTCGGCCAGCATCGCCTCCACTTCCGGAGCCGCCGCCAACTCCCCGCCGGGCACAGCTGCGGCGGACCCCACCAGCCTCAGGATCCGCCAGCCCAACTCCATCCCGAACGCGAACATCACGCATAGCGTTTTCTCCGCGTCGTTGGCCGTCCCGTCCGCCCGATCAGCCAGAATCAGCGCTTGATCTTGCAGCTTCGCCGCGCTCTCCGGATACGCAGCCAAATTTGTGCGCAATCCATCGCCGAGCGTTCCTACGGTTTGCTCCAGCGCAAGCAGGGTTCTCGCGTCCTCCACGTGACCGTTGATCTCTGCTGCCTTGGCCCTCAGTTCCGAAGCCATGGCGCGCATGCCGGAAACGTCGGCGCGCGGCAGGTCCCCCCCGAACACCACCATTTCAATCGGGTGCCGGACAACTGCGGGCAAACCCTCGAACAACGCCCGCAGCTGCACTACCGGGTTCAACAACGAGTCTCCCACCGGCACCACCTATTCCGGCGAGGCGGCGTCGAGCAGCGCTGCGTGTAACGCCTTCGCCGGGGCGCTGGCCTCGTCACCGTGCAGCACGACATCGGCGAATGCGTCGCTCACTGCCCGAGTCGCGTCGAATCCGCCACGACCGACGGCGGTTCCGGGCAGCCCGGAGCGCCAGCGCTGGTAGCCGCGCACCACCTCCCCAATCGTGCTGTGCCGCAACCCTTCCAAGCGCATGTACTCGGCGATCAAGACCCGCTGCGCTCGCCGGCACACGCGGCTGCCGCCAACATGATCGAGTGCCCGGCCCAGTTCGCCCACCGTCGCGACGTAAATCCCCAAGTCCTCTGGTCCGGTCGCGGAATCCGACGTCGCGGCACCTTGACTCGACTCGCATGCGGTCCGCTTGTCGAGGATGATCGACCGCACGGGGCCGGTCCCCGGTTCGCCACGTCGATCTGGACTCCACCGCACACAACCCGGGTCGCCCTCGACGTCGGCTATCCCGACGACATCGAGTTCGATCATCGGGTAATCGGTGAGCACCCGATCGACGGCCGCCGCGAATTCACGCACAACCGACACATTCAGACCGGGCATGTCGAACCCGACCACCTCCACGGCGTGCCGATCGGCCAGCATCCGCGCCAACCACCCGGCGCCCAGCGGCACATTGGGGCGGCGGCGATCGCGTCCGGCGGGCGATCCTTCGATCGGCTTCGACGGTCGCGGCGGGGAACCAGATCGCGAGCCCGGATGATCCGACGCATCAGCAGTCCCGGATGTGGGCGTTCGCCGCGCCCAGGGCGTATCGCTTTGTCCTGAGCTGATCGACGGACCGCTGCCCCGCTCGGCGGTCGTAGGCGTTCGCCGCATCCAGGGCGTATCGGTTTCTCCCGCGCTGATCGAGGGACCGCTGCCTCGCTTGGCGGCCGGGGGTGTTCGCCGGATACCGGCCGAGTCATTTGTCGGGCCGGACGGGGAGGCCGCGCCCGGTGCCGGGGCAGATCGGGCATGGTCGTCGCGGACAGATGGGTTCGCGCCGTCCTGGCCAGGTCGGTCACCACCACCTCGGCCTGCCCCCGAGTGCGGAGGATCCGAGGGCCCTGAACCATCCCGCGATGCCGCAGGCCCACCGGATGCAACCGGTGTCCGGGGCCCGGCAGGCGAGGATTGTTCGGCGGGGTGAATCCGATCCGCGGCATCGATGCGTGGAACCGGAGACGCTACATCTGGTGTGGGCACGGCGCGGGACAAGGCGGCGGGATAAGGGCCCGCACCATTGCCGAGCTGTGGGCCGGTCAGCTGCTCGGCCGTGCTCGCTATCTGTTGAGCACTAGCCTGATCGTTGGACTCGAATTGGTCCGCGGCGGCAACGACCCCGTTGGCCATGCCGTGCAGGCTCTCCTCCATTGCCTGCAGCTGGGCCAATAACTCACCTGCCTGCGGCTTGAAGTCCTTCGCGAACGCCGCGCCCAGGTCGTCATCGCCCCAGCACCCCTCCGAACGCGCCAGATCATCCCGCAGTCCGGCATACGTCCGGCCGACCCGGTCACCGAGACCCGCCAACCGCGCACCCTGCCGGCGCAGATCCTCCGGATCGATCTGAGTTTCACCGTTCATGGCGCCGCTTTCCATCGGTCAGGCCGACGCGGTCAAGCCCGCGATCATGAACTGCGGTGCCGCGCCATCGATGTCGGTCGGTCCGGAAACATTGCTGATGCTCTCGCGTGTCACCATTCCCAGTGGCGCAACCCCATCTGCACAGACACCTCGGTGGGCCGCGGCTGCGTCGATCGTGGCGGTGCTCTCACGTAGCGCGAGTTCTATTTCGGTTGCCCGGACTGTGGCCTGCAGGCGGTCGACCAGAATGCGTACCTCCTCGGCTGTGTTCGCCCAGGTGTGTGGCAGAACACTTCTGGCGTTTTCGTTCCCCTCGGGCAGATAGCGGGCGAGCAGGCCCACCACCGTGTCCGGCCATCCCCGTGGCACAGTGGTTCGCAATGGTTGCCGCTCCGTTCCACCGGTGCGAGCAGCGTCGTCGTGCATCGACACAAATTCCTCCAACGCCGTGCCGGGCCGCTCGTACCAGCCGCAAAGCAGTCGCGGGCGCACCCCAATCTTAGGGTCGCGTCAGCGATGTCGGATCGGCTGTTCACCGCAGCCAGGGCAATACACAGACCCAACGAACGGGCGATCTGGCTGATAGCGCACGCCGCACGCGCACGTCTGCTCATCCGGCTGCCATTTCGCCGATCAGCCGGTTCGGCACCGCGTCAAGGCCAAACACCAAACAACCGAACACCAAGCGGTCCTACATCTTTCGGACGCTCCTGTTGTGCGGTCTGTGCAAATGTCGCATGTACCGCAGGGCTGGAAAAGCACGCCCGGTGGTGTTTCCGAGCGAGGCTGCCAGATGCAAGACGCCGCGAGTCATGGCGGAAAACGTAGCGCATGAGCTGTAATCCTTCACCTCTTCTCTGCCGTGGGAAGGCCGCCGAAGTTGGTTTCGTACTTTAGTGACAGCTCCGTGCAGTCGCTGGGGTGAGTCAACCCAGTGCACGGCATGTGGGTTCCAAAGACAGGTAGTAGCAATGCGTTTCCTGAAGCACGCGACACGAATCGCCGTCGCCGGAGTAGCTATGTTTGCCGCCTCGCTGACGACGGGCGCGACCGCGACCGCGGCCTCTACACCCGAAGGGACCTGTGGTGCAGGATATTACGAAATCGATCACCACGATCTTCCCAACGGCACCATTCATTTGATGTACAACGGCTCTACCGATTGTGTAGTCACCTGGAAGACACAAAATGTTGGCACCAAGACTTATATGATGGCGGGTGTCGGATCCACCCTACCGCCGAACGGGACTATCCCGAATGGCAAGAGCGCTACCTGGGATGTGGACGCCGGCCAGTTCGCCTACTACGCCGGCCCAGTCTATTGGTACGCCCCCGGCGCATGTATTGCCTGGTTTGGCGTAGCACGCCAGGACTCTTGGACAAGCCAGATGTCACACTGCGGCTGATCCGGGCCACACTCGGAAGATGAAATGCCTGTGCTCTCAAAGATCCTGGGCGTCAAGTCGTTCGAGGAAGCGGGTCATGAAATGGCCACTCCGGCGAGGTGTTCAGAACGACCCTCTCAGGAGATAGTTCTCGACCGCAGCCCGCCCGCGACTACAACCGCCGTGGGCTGCGGCTCGGAGTACACCGAAGCCAGGTGGCGTAGCACTGGTCCCGTGGAGAAGAGTGCTACGAATTGCGACAGCGTTTCGCCCCTGACCAGTCGATGATGTCGAGCGCCGCACGGTCCAGACGTGCCAGACCCGCAACTGCTACCGGCGACGCAGCGCGGGTGTGGGGCAAATTGCGGAAGGGGCTCTACCGCCGGTACGACAGCGCCCTCGGCTGCCAGCGATCGATACGAGGCGATATCGCTCACGGGAGCACTTCTGTCGGCGGGCGATCCAAGGACGCCGAACCCACCTTGCTAGCTGTCAACCACCGACCGGTACGTCAAACAAGATCGACCCGCTCGGTCGCCCGCCACCGAAAACCGCTGCTACACAAATCCTTTGATCCCGAAAGCTACTCGTGGGACTGCGTGTGACGGTCTGGCGCGTCAGCCGATTGTCCTGGGAGCCGCAGCAGGCCGCGAGCAATGAGCTCGAGCACTTGAGAGAGGGCAAGGTCGACTTCTGGTCGGGCCGAGGGAAGCGGCCCGTCGACCAGTAGACCGGCCAAACCATGTACCGCTGACCAAGCAGCGATCGCGGCGCCGGGTCGGCGGTGCGGGTCCAGCATGCCCGCCGATTGCACCTCATCGAGGACCTGCTCGAGCACTTCGAAGGGTTCGACACCAGGGCGCGGTGATTCCGGGGCGTCGCTGCGGTGTGGATCATGGTTGTCGCGGACGGGCGAAGGATGCGCGATGAACGCCGTACGGAACAATCCCGGATTATTCAATGCGAAGTCGACATAAGCGGTGCCGACTGCCCCGAGCCTCGAGACCGGATCTGCGGCACGGTCGGCGCCGCGAAGCATCTGCGCAGCCAGTTCGCCACGCGCGCAATGCGCTACCTCCGATAGCAGCGCCTCGCGATCGGTGAAGTGGCGGTAGGCCGCCGAGTGCGACACACCGGCTATTCGTGCGGCCTCGCGCAAAACCACTTTGTCCGGCCCGCCCGCCCGCGCCAGGGCGACACCCGCGTCGATCAAGGCCACACGAAGCGTGCCGTGATGGTAGGCCTTGCGTCGATCCGCAGGGGTACGGGCTGGGTTCATGGTCTCAAGGATCGCACATCTTCCTCCAGTGTTGACAGCGGTCACATTGCTGCTCATACTTCGAATGTAACCAGTGGTCACATTGCTGGTTCGCATTGTTCCCACCGAGGTGGAAGGACTCCTCCAATGACAGGACCCCGCGTTCTGGTCACTGCGGCGACCGGCAAAATCGGCACGGCCGTTACCACGCAATTACTCGAAAGAGGGGTGACCACCAGGGCATTGGTGCACCGCGAAGACAGTCGCAGCGCGCGGCTGCGAAGCGCGGGTGCAGAAGTGGTCGTCGCCGACATGTTCGACTATCAGCAGGTCGAAGCCGCGATGCACGGGGTCGATCGCGTGTTCTTCAATCCTCCCTACCATCCCCACGCGCTCGACAGCGCGGTGGGATTCGCCGTCGCCGCGCGACGATCAGGGATCGAGGCAGTGGTGGCGCTGGGTCAATGGCTTGCCAGCCCTGAGCATCCGTCACAGCTCACACGCCAACTCTGGCTCGCCGACAAGGTATTCGAGCTTTTGCCCGACACCGCCCACATTGCCGTCGATCCCGGCTTCTTCGCCGACAACTACCTCAAACTCCTGCCGATGGCCGCACTGTTCGGCGTCTTCCCGATTCCCGCAGGCCTGGGTCGCAACGCTCCACCTTCCAACGAGGACATCGCACGCGTCGCAGTAGGGTCACTGCTCGCCCCCCACCGACACGACGGCAAGGCATACCGGCCTACCGGGCCAACGTTGTTATCGGCCACCGAGATCGCGGCCGCCATGGGTGAGGCTCTGGGGCGGCAGGTACGCCATGTCGAAATTCCGGTATCGATGTTCATGCGTGCTGTCCGAGTCGACGCGAAACGGCTGAAGGCCGACATGTTCTTCCAATCGAGCTTGCGCCACTACGTGCCCGAACACACCATGGGGACCTGGGAGATCGGGGGGCCCACAACACATGTCCGCGATGTGGCGGGCGCAGACCCCGAAGACTTCCTCACGATCGCACGCCGATACGCCAGCGAACCCGAGGCCGCGCGCACCGTCGGCAACTACGCTCGCGCGTTCGCGGACACGGTGCGAATGATGGTTACCCCGATGAATCGACTGGACCGATTCGACCGGTTGCAACAGCATCCGCAACCGGCGCGGCCACGTTACTCGGGTGAATCAGCCTTCTGGCGGTCCGAGCACCCCGCAGCCGCCGAAGCGCGAATCACTGACCAGACCGCCGGTGTCCCAGTGCGATCGCACGACTGCTCGAACGACTCGAACCCGACCAACCAATCCCTTTGATCCTCGGACCGTCCGCTGCGAGCGATATCGAACTGCAGGGTGTCCCGGGGTCCGTGGCCCACGAAACCCACAGTGATCCTGACCGCAGCGACACCGATTCACTGCTTCGCTCGACCGCGAAATAGAACTCCCTCCCCGCCCGATCGTCCTCTGTCGTACCGACGATCACCCGCCGTCCTCCAAGGAGGCGTTCACGATGAAATACCCAGCACCGGTGGATCTGAGCACCGATCGCAGGACCGACCCATTCGCAGTGGGTACGCCGCATCCCGAATTCGCCTGGCGGCTCCAATCCCCAGGCGGCCAAACCGGCTACGGGCTGCAGGTCGCGACCGGCGCAGATTTCGCGACACCCGAAATCGTCTGGGACTCAGGGCTTATCGCCTCCGACATCCCGTTCGGGATCGCCTATGCCGGGGAACCGCTGCAGTCGCGAACCAGGTACTACTGGCGTGTACGAATCCGGACCCACGACGGCCAGCCCACACGGTGGAGCGAAATCGCCACCTTCGAAACCGCGATCCTCGAACCACACGAATGGACAGCCCGATGGATCACCGCCCCACGACGCAAGCGAACCGACACTCGCACACTGTATTTCAGTGTCAAGACCGAGCTCTCCGCACCTATCGCGCGCGCACGCGCGTATGTCTCGGCGCTGGGCTGGTATCGACTGTTCGTCAACAGCACAGACCAGACGGGACACGCCTTGGTGCCCCGGTGGACACCGTTCCACCACTACGTCGAATACCAGACCTACGACATCACCACGGCACTGACCCAAGGCGCCAACACCATCGGAATCGTCGTCGCGGACGGTCGTTACCGCGGCACGCTCGGCCTCATATCGCGCAGGGCACGCTACGGAAACCGCCTTGCCGCGCTGGCACAGCTGGAAATCGAACTCGCCGACGGCACCGCCATCACGATGAACTCCGACGATTCCTGGCACGTCGGCGAGGGCCGGATCCTGCGATCGGATCCCAAAACCGGTGAACGAGTAGACCTTCGAATCAGCGATAAAGACTGGCTCACACCCACCGGCGCGACCCTGCGCGAGACCCGTGCAGAAATCCTCACCGCGACCAAACCCACCCTGATCGCCGACGACGTCAACCCGGTGACCCTCATCGATCGCCGCAGCGGCACCATCACAACGACGCGCGCCGGTGCCCAGATCATCGATTTCGGACAGAATTTCGCAGGAGTCGCCCGTGTCCGGCTCGACGGCCCGGCAGGCACGTTCGTGAAACTCGAATACGGAGAGGTACTTACCCCCGACGGCGACCTGGACACCGATTACCTCCCCAGCGGACGAGACGGCTGGTTCCAGCGCGACGAGGCAATCCTGGCCGGTAGACCGATCGACTACACACCCTGGTTCACCATCCATGGTTTCCGGTACGTCTCGATCACCGGGCTACCACAATCCTTGACCACCTCAGATGTCGAAGGACTCGTCCTGTCCACCGACCTGGCCCCTACCGCCGAGTTCGAGGTGTCCGACCCAGCCCTGCAGCAGTTGTGGCACAACGCACGATGGTCGTTGCGATCCAATTTCCTCGACACACCCACCGACTGCCCCACCCGGGAACGATCCGGGTGGACCGGCGATATCCAGATATTCGGGCCGACCGCCATACAAATGGTGGACTCCGACTTCTACCTACGGCGATACCTCCGCAACGTCGCCGCCGAACAAAGCGCGAAAGGCACTGTTCCACCGGTCATTCCAGCCGAGGACAGCCCCGGCCGCAGCCGCAACCCGCTGCGGACGACCAGCACCTCCGTCGGCTGGGGCGACGTCACCGTAATGCTGCCGTGGACGCTGTACTGGTACACCGGAGACATCACCGTCCTGCGCGATCAGTACGCCAGCGCCAAACTGTGGGTCGATCAGCTCGAACGCCGCGCCGCGAAACGGAAACGCTTCAGCCGTCGCCTCCGCGGCACCGGAACACACGAGCGATACATCGTCGACACCGGCTACCACTGGGGCGAATGGCTACGCCCCGGTGCCTCCATGGTCCGCGAGATCATCCACAACACGATGTTTCCGAACGCATCGATCGCCACGGCCTACTTCACACACTCTGCTTCACTGCTGACCCGAATTGCCGAGACCCTCGAGGAACCCTCCGAGGCCATCCACTACGGAGAACTAGCCGACCACGCCAGAAGCGCGTGGCAAGCGGCGTTCGTTCGTGACGGAGGCGCCCGGATCGGCGGGGACCTACAAGACGACTACGTCCGCGCCCTGGCGTTCGATCTACTCGATGACCCCGACCAACGCACCCGGGCAACCCACCGGCTGGTCGAACTGATCACCGCCGCCGACTTTCACCTCGGCACCGGATTCCTCAGCACCCCCATGCTGCTGTCAACACTCACCGACGCCGGCCACTCCGAACTCGCCTATCGCCTGCTTCTGCAGAACACGCCACCGTCCTGGCTCGCCCAGATCGCCCGCGGCGCAACGACTATCTGGGAAACCTGGGAAGGATATGGCAAGAACGGACGAGCCCATCATTCGCACAATCACTATGCCTTCGGCGCCGTAGCCCAGTTTCTCCACGAACGAGTCGCCGGCCTCGCCCCCGCCGAACCCGGATACCGCCGAATCCGGGTCGCACCCATCATCGGCGGCGGGTTGACCGCCGCCTCGATCCAGGTCATGACACCCTACGGCCAGGCAACGTCAGCCTGGCAACTCGACAGCGGCATAGTGCGATTGGAAATTTCGACCCCACCGGGCACCACTACCGACGTGCAGCTGGGAAACCGAACCATGACCGTCGACGCCGGGAAGCACGAGTTCATCGAACACCTCGGCTCGGGGGTCGCCGACGAACTCGCCTGACCGACAACCTGATAACTCGAGGACAGCGAGATTGGCCCACCGACGAGTCGCTGATCCGCGGTGGTTGACTTTCGGGCGGGATATCTCATTCCTTCGTCCTCGCGGATGCCCAGTCCGACACGCTGTTTCGGCTCGTTCCGCTGCCAGTGAAACGAGATTGCCGCACTAACACCGAAGTGACAAGGTCAGGACCATGGAAAATGAACTGAGAGAAGCCGAACTGCGACTGCAGGCTGCGCAGTTGGCCGGGGACGTCCAGGCACTGGACGAGTTGCTCGACGATCGGCTGATCTTCACGTTCGGCGCTGACACTTTCACCAAAGCCGACGATCTCGAGTTGCACCGCACCAGAGCTCAGATTATGAGCAAGCTCGAGGAAGAACAGCTGACAGTGCTGGTGGAAGGCACCACAGGGGTGACCTGGTTCCTCGGTGTCGTCGAGGGAACCGTTCACGGGTCACCATTCGCG
>NZ_JAODNK010000172.1 GCF_025465275.1 Nocardia sp.
TGGTTTTCGGTTGAGAACGCGGTCACGGACGTTCGCCATCCTTTTGCTCGTCGGTTATCTCATTGGCCGCGATGGCCGTTTCGGCCGCCAGGGCGGCATCGGTTCCGGGCCGGTTGCGCTGCACCCAGCCGTCCAGGTTTCGTTGAGCTCCACCCGACACCGCAAGCGCCCCCGGTGGAACGTTTCTACGCAGCACAGTACCTGCTGCCGTATAGGCGCCGTCACCCACCGTGAGCGGCGCGACGAACATGGTGTCGCTGCCGGTCCGCACGTGTGAACCGACCGTGGTGTGGTGCTTCTTCACGCCGTCGTAATTGACGAAGACGCTCGACGCGCCGATGTTGCTGTGCTCGCCGATGGTGGCATCACCCACATAGGTCAGGTGCGGGACCTTGGAGTGCGCGCCGATATTCGCGTTCTTGGTCTCGACGAACGCCCCGAGCTTGCCGGAGTCGCCGACCACGGTGCCGGGGCGCAGATAGCTGAACGGCCCGATGGTGGAGCCGGGTCCGATGGTGGCCCGCTCGCCGTGCGTGCGCACCACGTGGGCGCCGTCGCCGACCACCACATCGGTGAGTGTGGAGTCCGGACCGATATCGGCGTCCTCGCCGATCACGGTGTCGCCCAACAGTTGTACGCCCGGCCGGATGACGGCGTCGCGGCCGATGATCACATTGCCGTCGATCCAGGTGGTGCCCGGATCCATGATGGTGACCCCGGCGCGCATGTGCCGCTCCAGGATGTAGCGATTGAGCCTGGCGGCCGCACCGGCCAGCTGCACCCGATCATTGACGCCGGTGACCTTGGCCGAATCGACCAGGCGCGCACCGTGCACCGGATGCCCGGCCTCGCGGGCCAGCTTCAGCACATCGGTGAGGTACAGCTCGTGCTGGGCGTTCGCAGTGGTCAACTGGGAGATCATGATTCGCAGTACGGTCGCGTCGAAGACGTACACACCGGAGTTGACCTCGGTGATGGCGGCCTGCGCGGGAGTGGCGTCCGCATGCTCGACGATCTCGAGCACATGATTGTGGGTATCGCGGATGATGCGGCCGTAGCCGTTCGGGTCTTCGGGCTCGAAGGTCAGCACCGTGACCGCGGATCGCTCCGGATAGCTGCGGTGCTCGTCGAGCAGCGCGGAGACCGTATGCCCGTCCAGCAGAGGCACATCCGCGGAGGTGACCAATAGGTCCCCGTCGAAATCTTCGGGCACGGCGGCGAGTGCGCACTGCACCGCGTGCCCGGTGCCGAGCTGTTCCTCCTGGACCGCCAGGGTGATATCGCGGCCGAGGTCGGCGGCGACCTTGCCGACGGCCGCACCGACCTGCTCGCGGTCGTGGCCCACCACCGTGATGAGGAACGCGGGGTCGATCTCGTTCGCCGCATGCAACGCGTGAGCGAGCATGCTGCGGCCGGCAAGTGGGTGCAACACCTTGGGGGTCTTGGACCGCATTCGGGTTCCGGCTCCGGCGGCGAGAACGACGACGGCGGTCTGCTGTGGCATGGATCTCCCTCGGCTGCGCGTCATCGTGCTGAGTTCTTTGGTTGCGCTGGGCCACAGTTGTGCTGCGTCAGCGATGTGCGGGGCCAACCATAGTGACCCCGTTCGCGAGCTCCGCCGCCAGGACTCGAACCTGAACTAACTGAACCAAAATCAGTGGTGCTGCCATTACACTACGGCGGATTGCAACCCGGCGGACCGTACGGTACGCCGCTCTGCTGGTTATGGCATGCGCGTGTAGATACTCGCACATGGGCCCGCAGTTCCGCGATTTTTCCAAGTTAACGCGGTTGCGCGATCTTGCTCCCGGGTATTTCACATTGGCGGATGCCGTGAACCGAACGTGATCGAACTTCGTGTGTCGGCGGGGCGCTCGAGGACATGAGGTCTCGGGTCTGCAAGAGTTGCGGGACGTTCGTACGGCATACAAGGGAGAGGCGGGAGCGATGACTTCGGGTGATGGCAGCCGGGTGTCGCGTCCGCGTATGACGGGAACTCAACGGCGGCAGCAGCTCATCGAGGTCGGCCGGGCGCTTTTCGCGGAGCGCGGGTACGACGCCACCTCGGTGGAGGAGATCGCGCAGCGGGCGCAGGTCTCGAAACCTGTGGTGTACGAACACTTCGGCGGCAAGGAGGGTTTGTATGCGGTTGTCGTCGACCGGGAGATGTCCGCACTGCTGGAGATGATCACCGCATCGCTCGCGCAGAACCGCTCGCGGGTACGGCTCGAGCAGGTGGCGCTGGCGTTGCTCACCTATATGGAAGAGCGCACGGACGGGTTCCGCATCCTCATGCGCGATCAGCCGGCCTCCGCGGCGGAGGGCACCTACTCCAGTCTGCTGAACGAGGCCGTGAATCAGGTGGCGCACATCCTCGCCGGGGATTTCGAGCGCCGCGGCTTCGATACGAGTTTGGCGACGCTGTACGCACAAGCGCTGGTGGGCATGGTTGCGACGGCGGCCACCTGGTGGCTGGACGAGCGGCAGCCGTCCAAGGAAGTGGTTGCCGCGCACCTGGTGAATCTGTGCTGGAACGGGCTCACGCACCTGGAGGCGGAACCCAAGCTGGCGTCGGAATGGCCCAGCGGCAAAGGAGTCTGAGACCTAACGGTCTGAAATATTGGTCGTACAGCGGTGGAACTGGACAGTTAACTAGCGAATTGCGAAGGAGGACGGGTTGAATGCTCGAATCGACTGGCATCCGCCAGCCGGGTGGTACGGTTCACCCATCCTTCGAGTGGTGTTCGAACTGTGATGTCGGTCAACTTCGGGATGTCGGTCTACTTCAGGAATGGCTGGTTTGATGACAGGCGGATCTGATGGCTAGGCAAGCGCGTGCGGAGATCACTCGCGATTCCGTGCTCGCGGGCGCTGCCGATGTCTTTCTGCGACTGGGTTATGCGAACGCGAGCCTCAGCGAGATCATCGCGCAGTCGAATGTAACCAAGGGCGCCTTGTACTTTCACTTCGGCTCGAAGGAAGAGCTGGCCCGCGCCGTGGTCGATCAGGGCAATGAGCGACTGATCAGCGCCTGCCAGGGATTCTTCGATCCGCGGGTGCCGGCACTCGAGGCGTGCATCGGAATCACCTATGTGGTGGCCGATCTGACCATGAACGACGCCATGGTCGGTGCGATGCTGAAACTGACCCACCAGATCGGCGACTATCGCGGGGCGGGCGGCGACAATATCGCCAAGACTTGGGGCGAGACACATCGTTTGCTCGCCGAACGCGCCATCGCACAGGGTGATCTGGAGCCGGAACTGGATCCGGAGACCATCGGCCTGCTGCTGCAGGAGATGACGACCGGCGTCCATATGGTCGCGGTCAGCACCGAGTCCATCGACCAGATGGCCACCCGCATGGAACGCGCCTGGTACTTCCTGCTTCCGTCCATCGTTCCGGACGAAAAGGTCGCCTACTTCCGCGAATTCGCGGCTCGCCGCCTGCGCCGTTACGCGTAGCGGAGTCTGTCCGTCATCCCGGCGCGCTTTTGGCCGGGATCCAGAGCAGTGAATCATCGACTGCGGCTGTGGATCCCGGCCAAAAGCATGCCGGGACGACGGGGCTTCAGCCGATTTCGGCTATTTGATGCCGGCGGTCCACTTCGCCAGCGCCTTGGTGTAGAGCATGTTCGCTTCGCTGTCGACGTAGTCGTTGACATTGGCGTTGTACTCGAACGTCCAGGCCTTGCTGCCGGAGCGGGCGACATACTCGAGTCCCTTGGCCTGACCGCCGGACGCGGTGATCGCGACGACCTTGTAGCCGAGGATCTCGTCACCGACCACGGGCAGTCCGGGGATCGGGGTGTAGGTGATGCGGGTGCCGTCGTAGATCACGGTCGGGCACCTCTCGTAGGTGGCCATCTCCGCCGCGAAATCCGAGGTCGCCTTCGCGAGCGAATCCGCCTCCGCCACGGTCTTCACCGAGGGGCCGCCGTGTGAGCCGGTGCGGGCGAAGACGGTCTTCACCTTCACCAGCGCCTTCTCCGCCGACGGGGTCACGTATTGCCGCAGCGCCGCAGTGCATTCCGGCGTTTCGCCCGAGACCTTGTCGGCGTCGGTCGTGCTGTCGTCGTCGTTCTCCTTGTCGGTGGCCTCCTGCCAGGAGAACGGCACATCGGAGTCGGCCAGCACGAGCGGCATGAGATCGGCGGCGGTCGGGCCCGCCGCGATCGCGACGGTGGTCGTGGGCGCGACGGTGGTCACGGGTGGCGCCACGGGGATGTTCGCCGGTGTGGACGGGCTCGCCCGGGTCTTCTCGCCGTCGGCGCTACTGGCCACGATCGCCACCACCGCACCCAGTGCGAGCACAACGACGAGTACGGCCAGCGCCACCAACCTCCACCGGTCCCTACCCGTCGGGGGAGGGGGGAACTGCTGCCCCCGCTGTCCGAACTGCCGCAGAAACTGCTGCTGCGGGACGGCCTGCTGCGCCGCGGGTTGCTGCTGTTGAGCCGCGGGTTGCTGCTGTTGATACGGAAGCCCTCGGCCCGGTCCGTAACCCTGTGGCCCGTAACCCTGTTGGCCCTCGGGCTGCTGCCCCGCAGCAGGCTGTTGCCCGGCGTAGACCGGCTGCCCGTAGCGCTGGCCGGAACCGGGCTGATACCCGTTGGGCGGAAAGGTCGGCGGCTGTGTACTCAAAACATCCCCTAGACCCGGGGCGGGTTCGGAGCAAACGGATCGGTTCCCCGGAACCCCTACCCGTGGGGACCATTGTTACCACGGCAAACTCGTACCGTCGCCACAGCTACGGGCTCTCGCGCTGCAGTTTTCGCCAGCCGCCGGCGCGATTGTTGCTGACGATCTCGCGGAACATGGCGAGAAGCGCTGGCGCGTTGAGGGTTTCGCCCTCGTGGACCGCGATCATCCGGGCGGACTTGTTATCGTGGCCGCCGGTGATGATGCCCTCGGGATCGGGGACCATCGCGCCGTCGTAGAGGAAGATGTCGACGGCCTGCTTGGTGCCGAGCAGCGCGCAGATGTTCCCGTCGAGCACGAAGTACGGCCGCACCCGCCGCTTGACGGTTTCGGTGACGTCCGGATCCGCCTCGTGCACCAGCTCGCGCACCTGGCGGCAGATGGCCTGCTGCCATTCCGGCAGGGTCTCGATGTACGCATCCACTCGCGGATCAGCCACAAAGGACATGAGGATATCGAAGCATGACGGAGGGCGATCGTGCCGGGAACGATGGAATGGCTGTCCATGCGCTTGGCTGTCGGCACGGGCCATTAGACTCGGTGAGCTGTCCGAACCGCTGATCTGCGCCCAGGAGTCTGCCTCATGTCGAGCCCACGTCCACCTCTCGCGGGACTGGCCGCAGTGGCCGGTGCCGATACTGCTCTACAGCAGGTCAAGAGCCTGATCGGGCGGGAATCGGCAATGCTGGTGGCGCCCTCGGCGGTGCGCCCGTTCGTGGCCGCGACCATTGCCGGGCAGCGCCCGCTGGTGGTGGTGACGGCCACCGGCCGCGAGGCCGATGATCTGGCCGCCGAACTCACCGAGATGCTGGGCCCGGGTGTCGCACTCTTCCCGTCCTGGGAGACGCTGCCGCACGAGCGGCTCTCGCCCGGCGCGGATACGGTCGGCAAGCGCATGCAGGTGCTGCGGCGGCTGGCGCATCCGGAGGACCCGGTCTACGGCGAACCGCTGCGGGTGGTGGTGACCACGGTGCGCTCGCTCATGCAGCCGATGGCGCGCGGTCTCGGCGATATCGAGCCCATTGTGCTGCGCGCCGGCGCCGAGTTCGATTTCGAGGAACTGCTCGAACGGCTGGTGGAATTCGCCTACGAGCGGGTCGATATGGTCGGCAAGCGCGGCGAGTTCGCGGTGCGCGGCGGCATTCTCGACCTCTTCCCGCCCACCGCGGATCATCCGGTGCGCGTGGAGTTCTGGGGCGATGAGGTGAGTGAGCTGCGCGCCTTCTCGGTCGCCGATCAGCGCTCGATCATCGATGTGCCGATCGAACTGGCGGTGGCCCAGCCCTGCCGTGAGCTGCTGCTCACCCCGGCGCTGCGCGCGCGGGCCGCGGAGGTGGCCGAGGAGAATCCGGCAGACGCCTCGCTGCTGGAAATGCTGGCGAAGCTTGCCGAGGGCATTCCGGTGGACGGTATGGAGGCGCTGCTGCCGGTCTTGCAGCCGGGCTCGCTGCAGCTGCTCACCGAGCTGCTGCCCGCGGGATCCCATGTGCTGCTGTGTGATCCGGAGAAGGTCCGCACCCGCGCCGCCGATCTGGTGCGTACCGGTGAGGAGTTCCTGGAGGCCTCCTGGACGGCGGCCTCCTTCGGTGGCGCCGCGCCGCTGGGCGCGCACGGCCTCGATCTCGCCGCCTCGGGCTATCGCGGTCTGGATGTGGTGCACGCCGCTGCCCGCAAGCGCGGCCTGCCCTGGTGGACGCTGAGCCCGCTGATCGCCGACCATCCGGACGAGATCGTGCTGCCGGTGCTGTCCGCACCGTCGGCCCGCGGTTCCGAGGAGCTGGTCGCCACCATCTTCGCGTCGCTGCGCGCGCATGTCACCACCGGTGGCCGCGCGGTCATCGTCGTCGCGGGACACGGTACGGCGCAACGCATTCTGGAACGCCTCGCCGATGCCGAGGTGCCCGCCGCCACCCTGGAGTCGGGTGCCGAACCGGTGCGCGGGCTGGTCGGTGTGCTCTGCGGTTCGCTGCACGACGGCATTGTTTTCGACGACGCGAAACTGGTGGTGATCGCCGAATCCGATCTCACCGGTAACCGCGTCACCGCCGGCGACGGTAAGAAGATGGCGGCTCGGCGTCGCAATCAGGTCGATCCGCTGGCGCTGCGCGCCGGTGACATGGTCGTGCACGATCAGCACGGCATCGGCCGGTTCGTGGAAATGATCGAGCGCACCATCGGCGGCGCGCGCCGCGAGTATCTGGTCATCGAATACGCGCCCAGTAAGCGCGGGCAGCCCGGCGACCGGCTCTTCGTGCCCATGGACTCGCTCGATCAGCTGTCCCGCTATGTGGGCGGCGAGCTGCCCAGCCTGTCCAAGCTCGGCGGCTCCGACTGGCAGAACACCAAACGCAAGGCGCGCAAGGCCGTTCGTGAGATCGCGACCGAGCTGGTGCAGCTCTACGCGGCCCGGCAGGCCGCGCCCGGTCACGCCTTCGGCCCGGACACCCCGTGGCAGGTGGAGATGGAGGATGCGTTCGCCTTCACCGAGACCATCGATCAGCTCACCGCCATTGCCGAGGTGAAATCGGATATGGAGAAGGCGGTCCCGATGGACCGCGTCATCTGTGGCGATGTCGGCTACGGCAAGACCGAGATCGCGGTGCGCGCCGCGTTCAAGGCGGTGCAGGACGGTAAGCAGGTCGCGGTGCTGGTGCCGACAACGCTGCTCGCACAACAGCATCTGCAGACCTTCACCGAGCGGCTCGCCGGATTCCCGGTCACCGTGAAGGGTCTGTCCCGCTTCACCGATCCGGGCGAATCGCGGGAAACCATGGAGGGCATGACCACCGGCGAGGTGGATATTGTCATCGGCACGCACCGGCTGCTGCAGACCGGCATTCGCTGGAAAGACCTGGGCCTCACCATTATCGACGAGGAACAGCGGTTCGGCGTCGAGCACAAGGAGCACATCAAGGCGCTGCGCACGCACGTGGACATGCTCACCATGTCCGCCACGCCGATCCCGCGCACCCTGGAGATGAGCCTGGCCGGCATTCGCGAGATGTCGACCATTCTCACCCCGCCGGAGGAGCGGCATCCGGTGCTCACCTATGTCGGTTCGTACAACGACAAGCAGGTCGCCGCCGCCATTCGCCGGGAACTGCTGCGTGACGGCCAGGTGTTCTACGTGCACAACCGGGTGTCCTCGATCGAGAAGTCGGCCAAGCGGATTCGCGATCTGGTGCCGGAGGCGCGGGTTGCGATCGCGCACGGCCAGATGAACGAGGATGTGCTCGAGAAGACCGTGCAGGGCTTCTGGGAGCGGGAATTCGATGTGCTGGTCTCCACCACCATTATCGAAACCGGTCTCGATATCTCGAATGCCAATACGCTGATCGTGGAACGCGCTGACGCCCTGGGGCTTTCGCAGCTGCACCAGCTGCGTGGCCGTGTCGGCCGCAGCCGTGAGCGCGGGTACGCCTACTTCCTGTACCCGCCGGAGAAGCCGCTCACCGAAACGGCCTACGACCGCCTGGCCACCATTTCGCAGAACTCGGATCTGGGTGCGGGTATGGCGGTGGCCATGAAGGACTTGGAGATTCGCGGCGCGGGCAATGTGCTCGGCGCGGAACAGTCCGGGCATGTCGCCGGTGTCGGCTTCGACCTGTACGTGCGCCTGGTCGGCGAGGCGGTGGAGGCGTACCGCGCTGCCGCCGACGGACGGCCCATCAGCGTGGACGAGGAGACCCGGGAGGTGCGCATCGATCTTCCGGTGGACGCGCACATTCCGCCGGACTACATCGCCTCCGATCGCCTGCGGCTGGAGGGTTACCGCAAACTGGCTGCCGCCCAGGATGATTCGGGACTGTCGGCGGTCGTCGAGGAGCTCATCGACCGGTACGGCCCGTTGCCGGTGGAGGTCCTGCGACTGGTGTCGGTCGCCAAGCTGCGGCTGCTCGCACGGGAGTACAAGATCGCCGAGATCGGCGTCACCGGCACCACGCTCAAGGTGGCGCCGCTGCAACTGCCCGATTCGAAGCAGTTGCGGCTCAAGCGTTTGTACCCGAACGCCACCTACCGCCCGGCCACCGGCATCGTGCAGTTGCCGCTGCCACGCGTGGAGGACAGCGTCGGCGCGGCCCGCGTACGCGATATCGAGGTGCTGCAGTTCGTCGCCGACCTACTGCTGGCTCTCGACGGAAAAGCCCCGGGCGCAGTGGATGTGCGGCCCGTGGTCGAGGTGACAGCCGCCCGATGAGCCCGTCGGACAGCAGTGGGCGGGGCACGAACGGGATCGACGGCGCAACCCCCGCCAGGGCCGGTGATGCTGTTGCCAACGCAGCATCCGCCCAGGATGTGGTGGCCGATATTGCGCGCATGACGGAGGCGCTCGGCGAAGCGGTCGATGTGATGGATCGGCTCTGGAATTTCGGCGGCTGGGAAGTCACCCAGACGCACGATTCGCTGCGCCCGTATCTGCTCGAAGAGACGTACGAGCTGCTCGATGCCATCCAGGCCGGTGATGCCGAGACCATTCGGGAGGAGCTCGGCGACCTCCTGCTACAGGTGCTCTTCCACTCCCGGATCGCCGAGGCCGCAGGCGAATTCACCGTCGCCGAGGTCGCCGCCGCGCTGGTCGCCAAGCTGACGCACCGCAGCCCGCACCTGGCCGACAACGGCATCGACACGAACGCCGCACTCGCCGACAAGATCGCCGCCCAGGAAACCGCCTGGGAGGAACGCAAGACCGCGGAGAAGTCCCGCCGCTCCTGCCTGGACGGTATCGCCATGGCACAGCCCGCCCTGGCGCTGGCGGAGAAGGTGCGCTCGCGCAGCACCAAGGCCGGACTACCGGACGAGCTGATCCCGGACGACCTGCGAGTAGTCCGCCTCGGTGGTCGAGGCAGCGCCGAGGAGCGCCTCCGCAAAGCCACCCTCCACTTCGCCGGCGCTATCCGAACAGCCGAGGACACCGCCGAATCCGAGCGCGGCGAACGCCGCGCGCTCGCGCCGGGGGAGTGGCTGCGGTACTGGCCCGGAAACTGACCGGCAGGCCCCCGACACGGTGGTCGTGACCCGATCGCAGCACCGACGCCCGGCGGTACCCGGCCTCTGACCGTTATGCTTCTGCTGTTTCGGGCTCAGAGGAGGACCAATGCGGGGGCGAACTGTCGCTATATGCCTGACTGTGCTTTTCGCGGTCACGGGCTGTGGCAAAGTGGTAAGCGGCACGCCCGCACCGGATCCGGTGGTGGCCAAGATGCCGCGGCTGACGCCCGACAAAATCTCCGATGTGCTGCTGACCACCGATGACGTCGGCAAAATCGTCGCCTCCACCACCCTCACCCAGAAGTTCGAGAACACGGTCCCGACCGCCCCGAACTTCACCTACGCCCCCACCCAGTGCGCACCCATGATGTACACCGCAGACTCGGACACCTACGGCGACAAGTGGAACGGCTTCCGCCTGCGTTCGATGCAGGAGTCCGGTGACAACTACCAGCACGCCATCTACGAAACGGTCGCCACCTTCAAGAACTTCCTGGTAGCCGAGGCCCTGGTGCACCAATACCAGGGCGTCCTCGCCCAGTGCAAAGACCAGGACGTCACCAATACCCCCAAAGACGCCACCAAGGACAAGCCCGCCGTCCTGCACGTCAACGCGGTAACCCACAACACCGACCCCACCGCCGTCTCCGCCGACTGGACAGTCTCCTCCACCGGCAGCACCTGGGTCTGCTCCGACACCATGCGCACCCAGGGCAACGCCATTATCGAAGTCTCCAGCTGCTCCTACGCCGACGCCCGCACCTCAGCCATAATCACCGACCGCATAGCCGCCAAAATCCGTCAGCAGAACTAGACCGGTCGTCTTCAAGCGAGCCGATGAACCACAGATCACTCCCCGACTATCCTGGGGGAGTAGTAGTCGACCAGGTCGAACGAAGGTGGTGAGCGCGCCATGGCACAGCCGATCGCCTACGGCGACGTGGACCATGAGGCGGCCTTGAAGTACGCGGTGCAGCGCATCGATCACCGATGCGCTCAGGTCATCGAGGGGCGGATCGTACTGGTGTCGCCGATGTGGGATCACCAGAAAGTGGTTGCCCTGATTCGCCGCGGGCTCGATGCGAGGGTTGAAGAACTAGGTTGCCTGATGGGGTCAGGGAACCTGGATCTGCCAGGTTCCCAGAACTGGTACATCCCAGATCTGGCCGTCGTGCCCGCATGCCTTGCGGAGGACGCGGGCGCACTGCTGCCGGATAAGACTCTGCTCATTGTTGAGGTCACGTCCGAATCCAATGCCGACACCGATCGTGAGATCAAGCCCAAGCGCTATGCGCAATACGGTGCACCGCAGTATCTGCTGGTCGATCGCCAGCGCGCTGAGTGGACCCTGTTCACCAGCCCGCACGACCTCGGCTACGCCGAAATCGAAGGCCCGCACTCATTCGGAACGCCGATCCCGCTCCCGAAACCCTTCGACTTGCAGCTCGACACCACCGACTTCTGACCCGTCCGCGAGGTGCAACCGACGGCCCGGCATCGTCTGTGCCGGAGGTTATCCGGTATTGAACACGGGTACCGTCAGAACGCGTGAAGCTGGTTACATTCTCGCCAGGACCATGTAAAACTCGTCGAATGTTGGTGAATTCCCGAATTATTCACTGCGCCATCGACAGGCCGTGTGCCCAGTCCAGAAAATGACGCTCTTCTTCCGAGTCTGCCGACACTTTCCGTCCAGCCCGCTCGAGGATTACGAGTGAGGGTGCGAGCACGCCACCGATCATTGACTTGAGTATCGTATTGGTGGATGCAAAGTATGTTTCATACATAGATTTGACCAAATTCTCGAACGCATCGATATCGATCTCGTACATATCGGAGGCGATTCCGGTCAATCCGGCTGGTCTATCAAGTACCTCGGCTACGCTCTTCAGGATCCGGACGTATATATCACCGACCTTGAGGCTCGGGCTCCATACTGTCTCGTCGCCGACTTCAAAAACGTAGCTCATTGTGCCCACTGTACCAGTATCGTTACGCCTGGATGCTTGCTGCGAAGATCTGCCACAGCATTCTCTACCGCAGTCTTGAAGCTCGGATCTGCGCCGGGGGTTGTGAATCGTAACCCAATCGGAGCATCCTCATATCCATTAATATATTGACGAGCGTCAATATAGGATTCGAGCTTCTTGTCGACCTGCTTGTCAACCCATTTGCTCACATTGCCAGCGTCGGTCGCTGATTTCTCCTCCCATAGCACGCCATCCTTGACTCTATCAATATCAGTGATCGTACGTGACAGATTGTCTGGTTGATCGATCTGAACTTCGGAATTTCCCTCCTGTATATGGTATTTCCCGTCACTTCCGAGTTGGGTTCTTTTCGGATCGTCGAAGCTGACATCCTTCTTGGGTAGTGTGGAGTCGCGAGCTGAAGAGTTTCCACCCACTTCCTCTTCGATTGTTTTTGCTTCGAGGGCGTCGATTTCCTCTAGTTTGGCCGCGGTGCGTTCGACGGTGTTTTCCGCATTGACAATCTGGGTGGCTTCTTCTTCGAATTTCTTGCCCGTAATGAAGGCTTTGATGGCAGCGCCGGTGTCCTTAATTTTCTTCAGGACATTGGCGGTCAATACGAGGCCGGCGATTGCGCCGACGCCAGCAGTGACGAGGCACGCGAGGATATCGAGGGCAAGGCTCTCGTCGATCATCACGATGACTTCGCGGACCGCGTCGCGGATTTCCTTCCGCATCTCGTCGAGCTTGTATTTATGGTTGTGGCAGTCCACTTCGAGATTGTAGGTTGCGGTCTCGACATCGCCTGCGCTGGATCTTAGAGTGTCGAGCTGGTCGATGATGTCCACAACTTCGGGCGAGTCGATCTCATTGATTTTGGCCATTGCGGAGCTGATAATGAGCTGAGCATGGGACACAGCGTCAGAGTTGGCGTATTTGTGCCAGGCGTCGGCGGCGGTCTTCAATTTATCAGTATTGCCGTCGGGAACTGGAACACCGATGCTTTCCAGAAGATTCGGGATGCTGGTTTCCAGCCCTTGTCCCGGGCCGCCGGCTGCGGGCGGGTGTACCCAGTTGACGACGGTGGCGTTGTAGGCGGGATCCGATGGCTTGTCGGGTGCTTTGCCCTTGTTCGGGTTCGTATCCGCGTTGTAGTTGGCGAGCGCGTGGTTGTGGCCCGCAATGGCGATCAGGTAGGACAGGTGATTTGAAGAGTGCACGAGCCGACTCGCGGTGTCGGCGGCGGTGGAGGCGCGGGTGTCATACCCCGTGGCCCACTGCTTGGCCGAGTCGGTCGAACCGGCCATGGAGCCGGTAACCGCAAGTGCGGTGGTGAGTTCGGTCCGAGCGGTGGCGAGATCGTTGGCGTGGTCGGACAGCTGTTTGGCGGCGTCGTAGAACGCCTGTGGATTCACAGTGACCATGGGCTACCGGCCGCCGAACATCCCGGTATTCGCCCCGATCGCTGCGCTGTAATGGTGATGAGCGTTGCTCGCGACGTTGCTCATATCAGTGACGCCCTGTGCGAATTCTTGCGCGCCCGTGAGCCATTGGCGATGAGCGTCCTCGTAGGCCGCAGCCGCGTCGCTGTCCCAGCTACCTGCGCGCAAGGTGACCACCTTGGCGTCCAAGGCAGTGAACTGGTCAGTGAGAAATTTCGCCAGATTCGACAGGCGGGACACGATCGTGTCTAGTTCGTTGAGGTCTACGGAATATTCGTCGTCGCTCACGTCAGAGATCCAGATTCGTGAGTCGGTCCGCGGACAGCAGATCTTGGCTGGTATATGTGTCGGCGGCAACCCCAAGCTGCTTGGCCAACGTGGTCAGAGCATCAATGACGGTTTTCCCACCGTCAGAACATTCGCCCCAGCCGGTGTTGAAGGACTTGGCCGCCGTCCCGGTCCAGTTGAGCGAATCAACATCTCGCCCCGCCGATTCCAGTGCAGAACGTAGCGTTCCGGCGATATCGAGGGCGAACCGGCCCAGTCCTTGCACATCCTCAGGAACGACGAACAACCCGCCAGAGTCCCCCACTTCACTCATGCCCGCAGAGATTACCACCACTAAGGTTCGATAACCGTGGAGGCGGCCATGGCGTCGTGGTTGGAGGAACCCGAAGAGCACAAGCGTAGATCGGGAGTAGTCACCAGTTCTCAAAGTTCCGGAAGGGCGAGTTCAAACCCCGTTCTCGCTGCCAGTCGTCGTACTCCACAGCATCCACGAAGGCGGACTCACCACTCAGATCGGGGGACGCGAGACCGCATGGGCCAGAATGGGATTCGTTTGCGCCGCTGTGTCCAAGATCCGCGCGGACGGCATCGTATGCTGCGTCGCGGGCCTGTCCGATCAACTCGATCACGGTGGCCACAACCCGCTCGGGATTCGGTACTACGTGTGCGGTCGGTCACTACCCATCGGTGGACTTTGCCATCGGCGTCAACGGAGACGGACACCGAGCCGTCGGGCGATGCAGCAATGGCAACCTTTTCGCTAGTATGGCCCGAACCGCTTCGACATCCTCGCTCGAAACTCTCGACGAACCACCGGTCGCCGCTTTCCCGCTGCCCCGCATGCCGCCCCGATTCGAAATCCAGTGTGCGGATGAGGGTTTCATCCTGACACGATTTCGTCACAGCCTACAACGCGAATGATGGGTGCCGCTTGGAACGCGGTAGCTCCGAAACGAGTCCAGGAGAGCTACACCCGATGCGGTTGCAGCCGGCGGGCCGGAGGCGACCTACGCCACCGGCCACGCGGCTCGCGGCGGTCCGGGTCGGCTGTTCAGCCGGTGCCGCGATCCGGGAATCGCAGGATGGTCGCGGGTTTCGGGCCGAAGTCGCCGCGTAATATCTCGGATGCGGCGCGGGCCCGGTCGCACGGCGGATCGCAATCGCGGTGGTGCACCCTGGCTTCGATCGCCTCCGTTTGTGTCATTCGGCTTTCAGAGGCCTCGATGGTGTGCTCCTCGGGCATTTTCAGCCGGGGGCCGTATTGCTCCGCTGTTTCCGTACTTCTCGGTCCCGAATCGGCCATGCGTCTCGCCCAATGCCATGCGTTGCGGTCGGCGATCTCGAGTAATTGCCGCAATCGGCCGCAACTCGTGGCGTGGTGCCCGGGGCCGGGAAGGCAATGGCGATGCGGGTAGAGCAGCGCTCGAATGCCGTGGGGGTAACGCAGATCGACTCGATATTCCGGCACTGGGTGATGATCGAGTCGGGAGGCGCCGGTCACCGCCGCCACCGCCCTGCCGGGTTGTCGGCGCGGTGACGTCCGTGCGCATGTCTGGCCGCCATGGGATAGCTGCTGCCGGTGGACAATTCGAGCCTGTACGCAGCCGGCCGGGGCTGATGGCTGTCACTGGCGTGCAGGTCTGCCGCCAGCGCCCCGAGGAATGTGATCAGGCCGCCGATGAGCAGGATGAGCAAAACCCAAGATTCCCAAAGCATTTGAATGTCCCCTTTGCCGGTATTCGCTCTGGATGCCGAGTGGCGGCGGCTTGGCCGAGGTCGTCGCCGGGTGGTATCGCTCCAGTAGACACCTGAATGATTCTTTGAGACACGCAAAATGCCACGAGCAGAGGAATAAGCTGGAGTCTCAGTGTGAGCCGGTGCAGTACGCGACAATCCGGATAGCGAGGCTAAGGAAATGAGTACCGTGTCCCGCAGGGCTTTTGGAAAGTTCCTTCGTGAAATCCGCGAAGGAGCTGGGAAAGGATCTCTAGCGGCTGGACTTCGGATCGAAATCTCGAAACACACGTTGCTACGGCTGGAGGCCGGAGTGCCGACCAAGATCGTCACAGCGCAGATCGGACAGCTTCTCGAGTTCTACGGAGTGACCCCGGAAGTTCGTGTCGAAGCCTTGCAGCTGTGGGGCGAGGTGCGTGAGCAGGCGAAAGCGGCTCAGCTGCAAGGAAGTTCAAAGGGATTTTGGCTGGCGTACGCCGATCAATACGCTCCGCATTACTCGCACTTCCTACGCTTGGAAGCAGCAGCCAGCAAGGTCGTCACGCACCAGCTCGTCCTCATCCCAGGGCTGTTGCAAACCTCCGACTACCGGCGGGCTGTGGCCCGGATCGACAACTCTGAGCTCTCAATCGTCGATATTGAGCGTCGGGTTGAGCTGACCGCGCGCAGGCAAGCCCGGCTGGATGCCGATCTCCGGATGGACGTGTTGATCTCCGAGGCTGTCTTGATGCACCGGGCCGGGCCGCCGGAAGTGATGCGTGGGCAGATGACTCGCTTGGTTGAAGCCGGAGAGCGTGACAACATCAGCATCCGGATCGTGCCGCTGCGGCAGGTCGGACATCGTGGGCTGCACATTCAATCGTTCACGATGCTCGAATTCCCCAGGCTGGAAAGTGGTTTGGACGATCCGCCGGTGGTCTACCTCGAGGGCGTAGTCGGCGCGCTGTACCACGAACGGGTGGACGTGATCGAGAAGTATCGGCAGGCGATCTCGGCCCTGCAAGCGGTAGCGTTGACCGAAGAAGACACCAGAGACATGGTGATTGAGTACACGAAGGAGTATGCGCTGTGAGCAATCAACCGCCGCAGGGTACGTGGTTCAAGTCAAGCCGGTCATCCAACGCCAACGAGTGCGTTGAGGTGTACCAGGATGAAACTCGGGTCGGGGTGCGTGACTCGAAGAACCCTGGCGGCCCGGAGCTGTGGTTTCCGGGTGTGGTGTGGGATGCGTTCCTCGAGAGTGGAATTTGGAAAGCTTGATCTCATAGGTAAGTGCCCCTGACTGAAATACAACGGTCGAGGGCACTCGGCTATTCAGGGCTGCCTTCGGTCGCAGTGGCGAGATCCTCAGGGTTCGAGGAGTTCCGCGCGCAGGCGCGGATACGGGTCGACGATCGTTCGCGGGACGTCCTCGCGCAGATGCAGTTTAAGGTCGAGGAGTTTGTCGCCTGCGACGTAGTGCCGGGCGCGGGTTTCACCGCGCGCGGACAGTAGCCCGATCTCGGTGAGCGCCTTGAGGTCTCGGGACGCTGTCCGCTCGTCGATACCGGCGCGGGCCAGATAGCCGTGCCGCCGGATCCGGACGTAGCCGAGGGCTTGCCGATAGCCTCGAATCTCGGCGAAGGTGCGTTCGTCGGCGGTGAGCGCTTCTTCGTAGTCCACGGCTGCGGCCGCATCGTCGGTCTCGACCACGTAGCCCTCGATGCTGTTCGATCC
>NZ_JAODNK010000189.1 GCF_025465275.1 Nocardia sp.
AGACGTTCGTGCTGGTGAAGGACAAGAACGGGATGCCGTTGCATATCGGGGAAGCCCGGTTGGCGAACCCGGCACAGCGGTTGGCGTTGATCGCGACCGAACGCGGGTGCACCCGCCCGGGCTGCACGGCACCGTCGAGCATGTGCGCGGTGCATCATGTGACCGAGTTCAGCAAGGGCGGCAAAACCGACATCGAGAACCTGACCTTGGCGTGTGATCACTGCCATGCCCTGGTCAAGGACGGCCCGCGCGGCTGGACGACGATCAAACTGGGTCCGGAGTCGGACTTCCCGGGCCGCACCGCGTGGATCGCCCCGGCCCATGTCGACCCGACCCGGGCTCCGCGGGTCAATCACCATCATCACCCCGGTGAGATGCTGACCGCCGCCCCGCCGGCGGTGCGCCCCCGCAACTTCTGCAATCCGGTTCACCCGCAACCGGTTCGGTACCGGGTCGCCCACCGGAACATGACACCCCCGGCGCGACAATAGGTCCCCGCCACTGTTCCACCGACAGGTTGACCTGTCGGTGCTACAGGCCGTTGCCCGGCTCGGTTCTTCCGTCTCACCGCGCCCCTTGTGGGACCGGGTCACCCGCCGGACCACCACACCCCCACCGCGACAACAGATTTCCCCACGTCCACCCTCACCCCCGGCGCGACAATAGGTCCCCCGCCCCTGGTGCTACCGACAGGTTCGCCCCGTCGGTGCCACATGCCATGCCCCCGCTCGGTGCTTCCGTCTCACCGCGCCCCCTCCGAGACTGGTTCGCCCCGCCGAACCGCAAAACCCCGACGCAACAAGAGGATTCCCCGCCCCCGGGGGTGCCACCGGCAGGTTGATCCCGTCGATGCCACCGGCCGTTCCCCGGCTTGGTTCTTTGGGTCTTGGTCTTCGAGTTCTTGATCTTGTCGTTCTTGTGTCCGGGCGTCTTTCGGCCTTTTCGTTTTGTCTTTCGTGTTTTGTCTCGAGAACCGGACCACAACCAGTCCTCCGGCTGGTACCGCAGATCCCCTCATAACCGCGGAAGGTAAATCGGGCACCCCTCCCGACGTCACCAGCACGGCCATCTCGAGCTTTGCTCGCACCCGGAGATCCAACACCGTCTTTCGACGCAAGAAGCCCAGGTGCACCGACTTGGTTCGGCCTCGAATCCCCCCGAAACGGGCATCGGACAGCCCTTCTCCTCGACCGCACAGCCGGTGTCGGTGCCGCGCAGACCCGATAACCGTTGTGCCGCCCAGAGACCCGCTGTTCCATCCCCGGCAGCCGACGGTTTCTATACCGAAACGGGTCGGTGCACCTGGGTTTCTTGCATCGGGGAACGGGTTGGTGTGGCAGGGGGTGCGAGCAAAGCTCGAGATGGCCGTGCTGGGCACGTCGGGAGAGGTACCCGATTTACCTTCCGCAGCTGGGAGAGATTACCTGCGGTACCAGCGGGGTCGACCGGCTGTGGTGCCGTTCTCGAGAACAAAACACGAAAAGACCAAAGACGCGGGGAGTTATTTTGTCAGGGCTGGTTCTGGGGTGGGTTGGGGGGTTGGGGGTTCTGCTGGGTCTTCTTCCAGGCCGATCTTTTTGTGTAGGGCGGCCAGGGGTTTGGGGGACCACCAGTTGCCGGTGCTCATCAGGCGCATTAGGGCGGGGGCTAGGAGGGCTCGGATTATGGTGGCGTCGGCTATTACTGCTAGGGCTAGGCCTATGCCGAAGAGTTTCATGGCGGTGACCTCGGAGGTGGCTACTGCCAGGAGGACTACTGCCATCAAACCTGCTGCGGCGGTGAAGATTTTGCCGGTGCGGGCTACGCCCAGCGCCACGGAGCGGGTGTTCGCTTCGGGGGTGCGGTCCGATGCCAGCCACTCTTCGCGGATGCGGGAGAGCAGGAAGACCTCGTAGTCCATGGACATGCCGAAGGCCAGGCAGAACATGAGGATCGGCATGAACATGTCGACGCTGCCGGTGGGGGTGAAGCCGAGCAGACCCGCCA
Source organism: Nocardia sp. (assembly GCF_025465275.1). Lineage (GTDB taxonomy): Bacteria > Actinomycetota > Actinomycetes > Mycobacteriales > Mycobacteriaceae > Nocardia. The sequence continues at coordinate 1,987 of NZ_JAODNK010000189.1, forward strand.
GGTGACCGTCCTGGAAGATCCAGATCATGGCGCCGAAGGTGGCCGTCAGGGACAGCACATTCAGCAGCAGGGCCTTCACCGGCAGCACCACACTGCCGGTGAACAGGAACAGCAGGATGAGGGTGATCACGGCGATTGCCGCCCCTGCCAGCGGAAGTCGCGAGATGACCGAGTCCATGGTGTCCTCGTTCAGCGCCGCCGCACCGCCGAACAGCGCCGGACCCGGCGCGGGTACCGCACGCAGTGCCTCCAGCTGAGTCTTGCCCGCCTCGGTGAAGGGCGATTCCTTGGTGCCGACGGACAGATAGGCCCCATCCGGCCCGGCCATCTGCGGAATGCCCGCCGCCACCTTGCGCACGCCGGTCCCGTCGTCGGCGTACACGCCGTCGCTCGACAGCACCGCGGGCACGCCGGGCGCCTTCGCCAATGCCGTGGCATAGTCCCGGATCTCGGTGGGTGTGCCATGGAATCCGGGCAGTACAACCACCGCACTGGACGCCATATTGGCGTTGAAATCTCCGCGCACCGCGTCACCGACCTGGCGGCTGGAGGCGAAGCTACCGATCATTCGATCGTCGGGTGTGCCGAAATGCGCCGACAGGAACGGGGTTCCGAGCAGCAGCAGAATCGCGGTGACGGCGACGGCGACCGGGATCGGACGCTTCATGACGCCGGACACCAGCCGGTACCAGCCGCTGTCCTCGGGGCGCACCGCAGTCTTCTCACCGCGACCCAGCAGGCGCCGCAAGGGCTTTCGCAGATCCCAGGCGTTCACCCGGTCACCTAGCAGGATCAGCGCAGCAGGCAGCAGCAGGACTGCCGCGCCCACCGCGGCGGCAACGACCGCGACACCGGCATAGGCGAAGGATTTGAAGAACGGCTGCGGGAAAACCGCAAGCGCCGCGAGGGCCAGTGCGACCGTGAGCCCGGAGAACACCACGGTCCGCCCGGCCGTCTGCACCGCGCGCAGAATGGCAGCCCGGGTATCGAGGCCGTTGCCGAGTTCCTCGCGGTATCTACTGACAATGAAGAGGCTGTAATCGATGGCCAGGGCCAGACCCAGGGCGCTGGTCATATTCAGCGCGAAGATGGATACGTCCATGAACACGGTCATCAGCCGCAGAATGCCGAGCGTCGCCGCAATCGCGAAGAATCCCACCATCAGTGGCAGCGATGCCGCGACCACGCTGCCGAACACCAGGACCAGCAGCAGTCCGGAGACCGGCACGGCAATGGATTCGGCCAGGATCAGGTCCTTCTCCACCTGATGGTTGATATCGGCGAAGCTGCCGGCCATACCGCCGACCCGCACCTGTACACCGTCGCGGTCCCCGTTGATATCCGCGCTGAGCGCGACGGCCCGGTTCTGCACCTCGTTATCGGTGCCCAGGATGGTGGCCATGATCAGGCCGCGGTGACTGTCCTTACTGCGCAGGGCGGTGGCCAGATCCGGACGGGTCGTCAGATTGGTCCAATACGACTGCACCCCGGTCACATTCGGATTCTGGGTGAGCAGGTCGGTGACGCTCTGGGCCTCGTGGCGCGCTTCGGGGCTGTTGACCCCCGTGTCGGTACTGACCATGACGATCAGGTTGGGGTTGCCGCCCGGGAACTGTTTGTCGATGAAGTCGTTGGCCTGCACCGACTCCAGTTCGGGGGTGAGATAGCCGCCGCCGACCATATGCGATTTCGCGGTGGCGCCGAAGCCGCCGCAAATGATCATCAGCAACAGTGCGGCCACCAGGACAGCGCGCGGGCGCGTCATGGCGAACCGGGCAAGACTGGTCAACATTGACGCGCACCCTTCGAAGTCACTCGACTTCGGAACGGTAGCGTTCCTGAGTTCTTCCTAGCGATCGACAGTGACCATGGTCATGGACATATCGATCAGCTATTACTCAGCGATGCGGCCCTACTGCTTTGCGATGCGGCCTCGCACTTCGCCGAGCGTCAACCGGCCACCACCCGCCGCCGGTGCGGTGGCGGTGACCACCACCTCGTCGCCGTCCTCCAGGAACGTGCGCTGCACCCCGTCCACGTCGATCGGCTCGGTGCCACCCCAGCTCAATTCCATGAAGGAACCGCGCTCCTCGCGCTCCGGACCGGAGATGGTGCCGGAGGCGAACAGGTCACCGGTCCGGGTGGAAGCGCCGTTCGCTGTCATATGCGCCAGCAGCTGCGCCGGGGACCAGTACATGCGGCTGAACGGGGGAGCGCTGACCTGCTGCCCGTTCCACTGCACCGCCAACTCGATATCGAGACCCCAGGGCGCGCTGTCCCGCAGATAGGGCAGTGGCTCCGGGTCTTGCTCCGGGAGCGGAATCCGGGCCGCCGCCAAGGCTTCCAGGGGTGTCACCCAGGCCGAGAGCGTGGTTGCGAAGGACTTGCCGAGGAACGGGCCGAGCGGCTGTCCCTCCCAGGCCTGGATATCGCGGGCCGACCAATCGTTCACCAGGGCCACGCCGAAAACGTGCTCGGCGAAATCGCCGGCTCGGATCGGGGAGCCCAGATCCGAGCCCGCGCCTACCAGAAAGCCCAGCTCGGCCTCGATATCCAGGCGGCGCGTCGGCCCGAAATCCGGTGTGCCGGACTCGGTCCGGCGCTGACCCTGCGGCCGGGTGAGCTCGGTGCCCGACACCACCACCGTGCCGGCCCGGCCGTGATAGCCCACCGGTAGATGCCGCCAATTCGGCAGTAGCGGTTCACCATCCGGGCGCAGCATGCGGCCCATGGCGGTGGCATGGTCGATGCTGGCGTAGAAGTCGACGTAGTCGGCGATCCGCACGGGCAGATCCAGCTGGATCGACTGCACCGAATGCACTGCCGTGGCGGAAAATTCGTGCTCCGCCGCCGCCTGGATCAGCTCCCGCACCTCGCGCCAGCACTGCGGGCCCTGTGTCATGAAGGCATTCAGGCTGGGCTGCGCGAACATCGGATCATCCAGGGCCACCGCCAGATCGATGACGCTGTCGCCCAGCCGCGCACCCACCCGCGGTTCCTCGCCCAGCGGGCGGAACACGCAGTACGGCAGATGCGCCGGGCCGAATCCGGAGTCCGCGGGGACCTCGATCCGCACACGACTATTCATATCCACCCCTGCTCTGTGTCATCGGTGATCGACTCAAATCCACTGGGAGGGTCCGCGACCGGACCAGGTCCAGGCATAACCGGGATCCTCGCAGGCCCGTGCGGCCTCTCCGAGTTGCAGCGGATGGAAGGTATCGACCATCACCGCCAGCTCATCGAAGAATTCGATGCCGATGCTGCGCTCGTAGGCGCCGGGCTGCGGCCCGTGCGCATACCCGCCCGGATGGACCGATACCGAGCCCTGGCCGATCCCGGAACCCTTGCGCGCCTCGTAGTTTCCGCCGCAGTAGAACATGATCTCGTCGGAGTCGACATTGGAGTGGTAGTACGGCACCGGAATCGAGAGCGGGTGGTAGTCCACCTTGCGTGGTACAAAATTGCAGACCACGAAGTTATTGCCCTCGAACGCCTGATGCGACGGCGGCGGCTGATGCACCCGGCCAGTGAGGGGCTCGAAGTCGGCGATATCGAAGGCGAACGGGTACAGGCAGCCGTCCCAGCCCACCACATCGAAGGGGTGCGCGGCGTAAACCAGTCTGGTGCCGACGATTTCACCGGCGGGCCGGTGCTTGACCAGCACCTCCACATCAGTTCCCTGCGCCTCGAACGGCTCCGCCGGGCCGTGCAGATCGCGCTCGCAATAGGGGGAGTGCTCCAGCAGCTGACCGTATTTGGAGAGGTAGCGCTTGGGTGGGGTGATGTGCCCGGTGCCCTCGATAATGTAGGCGCGCAAGGGTTCCGGTCCCTCGGGCAGCCAGCGGTGCGTCGTCGCGCGGGGTAGCAGCACCTGATGGCCCTGATGCACCCGTATGACCCCGAACACCGTCTCCACGGTGCCGGTGCCGGATTCGATATAGACGAGCTCGTCACCGATGGCATTGCGATACAGCGGGGATTCCCGGAGCGCGGCCACATAGGAGAGGCGGACATCGGCATTGCCGAGCAGCAGCCGCCGTCCGGTGACCATATCGGTCTCCGCGGGCTTCCCCTCGGGGAACAGCTCGTGCAACTTCAGATGCCGGTGCCGCAGTGGATGATTCGGGTAGGTGCGCTGATCCGGCAGCGCCCACACCGTCGAATCCACAATGGCGGGCGGCAATCCGCGGTGATAGAGCAGTGACGAGTCACCGGAGAAGCCCTCTTCTCCCATGAGCTCCTCGTAGTAGAGGTTGCCTTGCTCATCACGATGTTGGGTGTGCCGCTTCGGCGGCACCGCCCCCACCTGTCGATAGAACGTCATCGCCGTCTCCCGCTGACTGATGGTCCCTTTTCCATCGTAGCCACCGGATTGCGGGTGCGGCCGCAGAATTGCTCAGGCGCAGTGTTGTTCAGCGCTTGTTGTTCAGCGCTTGTTCAGGCGTGCCGCAGGGCGCGATACACGGCCGCGCCGACGAATTCGCCCAGCGTGTCCGAGGTCCAGTCGCCCGGCTCGGTGAGCAGCGTGCGCACCGCGCCCTCACCCGCCGACACCCACAATTCCACCAGCGCGGCCAGTTTGTGCTCGGCATCGCGGGTGCCCCAGGCGCGCAGGGTCGGGCGCAGGCGGCGGGTGCAGCGCTCCACGGCCAGCTCCCGGGCGCGCCCGAAGGAACTGGCCACGGCCGGATCGGGATTGCCGTAGAGCAGTCGCCAGCCGTCGGGGCGGGCGGTGGCGGTGTGCAGCAGGGCGCGGAAGCCCTCCACGAAGACGGCCTCGTCGGCCTCGACCCGGCGGCGGGGCAGCGCCGCCAGCACCCCGGTGAGCATGAGGTCCTCTTCACGCCGCAGCAGCGCCTCGATGAGCTCCACCCGATCGGCGAAGCAGGCGTAGACGACCGGGCGGGTCACCTTCATGCGGTCGGCGACGGCGGCGATGGTCACCGCGGCGATGCCGTCGTCGGCGGCAATCTTCAAGGCGGTGTCGAGCACCTGCGGGCGGCGGCGTTCGGGCCCGAGATGCCGCGCGCGCTGGCGTGGTCGTACAGCCGATTCGGTGCCCATGAGCACCGACCATAGCAGCGTGTGCGGGCGAGGGAACGGCTGGTCGCGGCCGGTGCGCACCGGGCGGCCCGGTATGTGAACTTCGCGCTCCGTGCGGATTGCGAGATCGTTTCCTACGTGAGTGCATAAAAATGCTACATTCGCGAAGGAAACGTGCCCGCGACCGATGCCCCGGCTTGAGGAAGACGACATGACCGAGACCCTGTTCAACCCGAAGACACACGAGTTCGCCGAATTCGATGCCGAGACCCGGCGCCTGCTGCGCGCCACCGTCAACTGGTTCGAGAGCCACGGCAAGGTGCGCCTGCTGGCCGACAGCCGCGATCGGGTCTGGTACTCGGAATTCCTCGATTTCATCAAGAGCGAGCGTGTTTTCGCCACCTTCCTGACCCCCGCGGCCGAGGCGGCCGGCGACCCGAACAAGCGCTGGGACACCGCGCGCATCGCCATGATGAGCAAGATCCTCGGCTTCTACGGCATGCAGTACTGGTACGTCTGGCAGGTCACCATTCTCGGCCTCGGGCCGATCTGGCAGAGCGCCAATGTCGAGGCCAAGGCGCGCGCCGCGGCCGCGCTGGACTCCGGCGAGATCTTCGCCTTCGGGCTGTCCGAGCAGGCGCACGGCGCGGACGTGTACTCCACCGACATGATCCTCGAGCCGAAAACGCGCGGCGGTGGTTTCACCGCGACCGGCGGCAAGTACTACATCGGCAATGGCAATCAGGCCGCCATGGTGTCGGTCTTCGGCCGTCGCGCCGATAGGCCGATCATCGATTCCGCGGACTTCCAGCGGAAGATGACCGACGAGGAGTACTCCGGCTACCTGTTCTTCGCCGCCGACTCCCGGCACAAGAACTACAAGCTGCAGAAGAACGTCGTCGACTCCCAGATGTACGTCGCCGCATTCGAACTCGACAAGTACCCGGTCGCCGAAGGCGACATCCTGCACACCGGCCGCGCCGCCTTCGATGCCGCCATGAACACCGTCAATGTCGGCAAGTTCAACCTCGGCTTCGGTGCGGTCGGCGCGTGTGAGCACGCCATGTACGAGGCCGTCACGCATGCCGAGAATCGAATCCTGTTCGGGCACAAGGTGACCGAGTTCCCGCAGGTGAAATCGATACTGGCGGACAGCTTCGCGCGACTGATCGGCATGAAGCTCTACAGCGAGCGCGCCATCGACTACATGCGCTCCGCCAACGAGAACGACCGCCGCTACCTGCTGGTCAGCGCCATCGAGAAGATGTCGGTGACCCGCACCGGGCAGAAGATCTACGAGGATCTCGCTGATGTGATCGCGGCCCGCGGCTTCGAGAACGATATGTACTTCCCGATGGCCATGGTCGGCATGTTCGGCCTGCCGCGCCTCGAGGGCACCGTGCACGTGAATATGGCGCTGTCCCTGAAGTTCATGCCCAACTACATGTTCCACCCGGCCGACGCCGCCCTGGCCGCGCTGCGCTACCTGCCCGCCGCCAGCCCGGCGGGCGCGGTGCGCGTGGTCTCCGAGGCGCTGAGCTGGTCGAGTCGCCGTGTCACCCCGCGCGCCGGCGGGCTGGTGCCCAAGCTGCGCAGCGAATTGGCCGGTGCCACTTACGCTCCCGTGCCGACTCGGCGCGATGCGGCCGACGACGACTTCCTGTGGCGGCAGGGCCCGAGCAGTGGGCTCGGCCGGATTCGCTTCGCCGACTGGAAGCCGGTCTTCGAGAAGTTCGCGCACATTCCGAATGTCGCGGTGTTCCTGGAGCAGGCGCTCGGCCTGCAGACCCTGCTGGCCGCCGCCACCCCCACCCGCGAGCAGCAGGCGGATGTGGACTTCCTGTTCGGGCTCGGCGAACTGTTCACGATGGTGCCCTACGCCCAGCTCATCCTGGAGCAGGCCGCCATCGCGAACGCCGACGTCGATGTGCTCGATCAGCTCTTCGACATCTTCGTGCGCGACTTCTCCAAGCACGCGGTCGCCCTGAGCGCCAAGCCCTCCGCGACCAAGGCGCAGCAGGCCCGCGCACTCGATCTGGTGCGCCGCCCGGTCGCCGACCCGGTCCGCTTCGAGGTGGTATTGCGCCAGGTCAGGGTGCTCGCCGGGACCTATGAAATGACTCCCTGATCTTGTCCGAGCTCGCCCCCGGGCAGCGCCGGCGGCGGGTAAAGGTTCCATTCGTGCAGGAAAGAGTATGCATTCACGCGCAGCTCGAGACGGGACAACTGATCTCGCGAGGGTCCGGGTAACTCCTGGGGTACGTCCAAAATTGGTGTGGTACCTAACCGCCGGCGCGGGTGCTCAACGCCGACGGCTCCTCGGCCGTCCGCTGAATATGCGGGGAGGCGGGGGAGCGCGTCCGCGATTCGACGCCCCTGCCCGCACCATCCGCGAGGTCGACTACGGCTTCTTCGGGCCGGATTCGCCCACCTGGAAGGTGTGGACCGCGCCCACCGCGCTCATCGGATTCCAGCGCTCGGTGGTGCTCGAGCACTTCGATCCCGCGCTCACCGCCGCCGTCGCCGATGTCGGCGGCATCTACAGCGATCCGCGCGGGCGGCTCGACCACACCTTCGCCTACTTCCTGATCGCCGCCGTGGCCGACAGCCGCATGGCGATCGAGGCGTCCGAACACCTCATGCAGGTGCACGCCAAGGCGACCGGCATCGAGCCGATCAGCGGAAAGCGTTACAGCGCAAACAATCCCGACTCGCAGCTGTGGATCCACGTCACCGGCTGGCATTCGGTGCTCAAGTGCTACGAGATGTACGGGCCCGGGCCGCTGAGCTCGGAAGAGGAACAGCAGTACTGGGCGGAATGCGTCATCGCCGCCGAACTGCAGACCTGTAAGCCGTCCGATGTGCCGACCTCCCGCGCCGAGGTCCGCGACTACTTCGCCGAGATGCGGCCCAAGCTCAGCTCCTCCGAGCGCGCCCACGAAGGCATGCACTACCTGCTGTTCACCCCGCGCGACCGCGGCATGAAGCTGTGGGCCGGCAGCCGCCTGGTGGCTCCTGCCGCCATTGCCACCCTGCCCGAATGGATGCGCCGCACAGGCGGATTCGATCAGCCGGGGGTGGTCGACGCCGCCTATCCGAAGGCCGTGCGGGCCGCCATGAAGGTGCTCAGCAACGACCGGCTCGAGCATGCGGTCGCGGCGAACTTCATCGGCCCGATGACAGGCCGCCTGCTCCGCGAGCACCTCCGCGCCGGCACCCCGCAGAACCCGGTCACGGTGACACCGCAGCAGGCGAAGGAACTCTACGGCCGCGCAGCCCAACAGCACGCCTAGCCGACCCCAGCCCCTCGTCATCCCGGCATGCGTTTGGCCGGGATCCACACTGGTCGAAGGTGGATCCCGGCCAAAAACGCGCCGGGATGACGGGGCGATACGCCGGGATGACGGGGCGATACGCCGGGATGACGGAGTGATGCGCGCTGGGTGGCAGAAGTGACATGTACCGGGGCGGTCGGTACGGCCTGTGCGCCCCGCGGTGTTCCAACCAGCGGGATTCGGGGGCGCGGCGACCGATTTATCCCCTATCGTGACCTGGCCCACGTCCGCCTACGGTTGCGTAACCGGACGAGACTACGGCAACCTCCTCTTGATCATCAAGACCTATGGCTGAGGAGGCCCGTCCGTGTCCCATTACAAGGCGAACCTGCGTGACATCGAGTTCAACTTGTTCGAAGTACTGGGAATCGGGGCGCTGCTCGATCAGGGCGCCTACGGCGATCTCGACAGCGAGACCGCCCGTGACATGCTCACCGAGGTAGTGCGCCTGGCCGAAGGGCCGATCGCCGCATCCTTCATCGAGGGCGACCGCACCCCCGTCGAGTTCGATGCCCCGAACCACACGATCATCGTGCCGGACCTGCTGCGCAAGACCGTCGCCGCGGTCAATGACGCCGGGTACTCCGGACTCGGCCTGCCCGAGGAAATGGGCGGCGTGGCCGCACCGAACGCCCTCATCTGGGGCATTCAGGAAATGATTGTGGCCGCGAACAATTCGGCCAGCTTCTTCAATATGGGCCCGCTCATGCACAAGGTCCTCTTCGAAGAGGGCAATGACGAGCAGCAGCGCTGGGCCGCGCACGCCTGGGAGCACCGCTGGGGCGGCACCATGGTGCTCACCGAGCCTGACGCCGGTTCCGATGTCGGCATGGGCCGCACCAAGGCCGTGCAGCAGCCGGACGGCGCGTGGCATATCGAAGGCGTGAAGCGCTTCATCTCCGGTGGCGATGTGGGCGATACCGCCGACAACATCTTCCACCTGGTGCTGGCCCGGCCCGAGGGCGCCGGACCGGGCACCAAGGGCCTGTCGCTGTTCATGGTGCCGCGCTTCCTGTTCGACAGCGAGACCATGGCGATCGGCGCCAAGAACGGCGCGCTGGTCACCGGTGTCGAGCACAAGATGGGCATCAAGTCCTCGCCCACCTGTGAGATCACCTTCGGCGGCGATATCCCGGCCGTCGGCTACCTGGTCGGCGATGTGCACAATGGCATCGCGCAGATGTTCAAGGTCATCGAGAATGCGCGAATGATGGTGGGCACCAAGGCCACCGGCGCACTCTCGACCGGTTACCTGAATGCCCTCGAGTACGCCAAGCAGCGCGTACAGGGCGCGGACCTGACCCAGATGACGGATAAGGCCGCGCCGCGCGTCACCATTACCCACCACCCCGATGTGCGCCGCAGCCTCGCGACGCAGAAGGCGTACGCGGAGGGCCTGCGGGCGCTCTACATGTACTGCTCCTCGTACCAGAACGACGATGTCGCCGCCGCCAACTGGGGCGTCGACGGTGACCTCGCCGCCCGCGTCAACGATCTGCTGCTGCCGCTCGTGAAGGGTTGCGGCTCCGACCGCGCCTACGAGTCGCTCACCGAATCGCTGCAGACCCTCGGCGGCTCCGGGTACCTGCAGGACTACCCGATCGAGCAGTACATCCGTGACTGCAAGATCGACTCGCTGTACGAGGGCACCACCGCCATCCAGGCGCAGGACTTCTTCTTCCGCAAGATCATTCGCGACAAGGGTGTGGCGCTGGCGCACGTCGCCGGGCTCATCCAGAAGTTCATCGACGGCGGACCGGACCAGCTCAAGGCCGAGCGCGTACTGCTGGGCACGGCCCTCACCGATGTGCAGGGCATCGCCGCCACCCTCACCGGTTACCTGATGGCCGCCCAGGCGAACCCGGAAGAGCTGTACAAGGTCGGCCTCGGTTCGGTCCGATTCCTGTACGCCGTAGGCGATCTCGTCATCTCCTGGCGACTGCTGGAGAGCGCCGCCGTCGCGCAGGCCGCGCTGGACGGCAATGCCGCCGAGAAGGACAAGCACTTCTACACCGGCAAGATCGCCGTCGCGTCCTGGTTCGCGAAGAACAAGCTGCCGCTCATCACCGGTGTGCGCGGCATTGTGGAGAACCTCGACAACGACATCATGAAGCTGGACGAAGCGGCTTTCTAGAAAGCTCGCTGTAGATCTCCCGGCCCCCGCACCCAAGGTGCGGGGGCCGGATTGTGTAAGGGGGTGGTCGGTCCCGCAGCCCGGGGTGCGAGCCGGATTGTGTAAGGGGGTGGTCGGTCCCGCAGCCCGGGGTGCGAGTCGGATTGTGTCTTGGGGCATCGGGTTTGGGGACTCGCCGAGGTGACACGCGCGTTCTATCCGTGACCAGCTGTGTTGCATCACGCTCAGCGGGTACAACTACCGCATGGTTTTCCCGGTATCTTTCGGCTGGCTGCAGTTCTTGCTGGCCGCGCTCGTGGTCGCGGCGATCGCGCTACTGGTGACCGCGCTGCTCAAGTCTCGCAAAGTGGGATTCAGAGTCCTCGTCGGACGCGGCGCGGGTGCGGTCTCGCTGATCTTCGTTGCGGTGGTGATCCTTTGGGTCACCACGCTGCTGCAAACCTTCCTCGGGCTCACGGGCGAAGTGAAGGCGGCGCACATAGTGACCTCGCCAGTGGCCGGGCAGCAGCACATGATGAACGTCGACCTGACCCTGTACGGGGACAAGGACCATGACGAGCAGCACCTGAAATACCAAGTCGAGGGCGATATGTGGGTCTTGCAGGCCGATATCGTCGAACTGGAACCGTGGGTGAACGCGCTCGGCTTCCACTCCGGTTACAAGGTGACCCGCCTGTTCGGCCAGCGCCTCGACGGCGTCGCCACCAAGCAGAACCAGATCTTCCTCAATGGCGGCGACGGCGACTTCTTCTCGGATATGCGGGACCAGTCCTGGTACACGAAGCCCTTCGTGCGCTCGGCCTACGGCAATGCGGTCATCGCCACCGGCGGCAGCTACGACGTCTTCATCTCCCGCGACGCCATCAAAACCCGCCCGGCGTAACGGGATTCACAAGCCCCAGCAATAGGGGGCGCTGTGAGCTGGTGAAACACCAATCTGAAATGGCGTCGATCCACTATGGTCGACGCCAGCAGAGAGTTGCACCGCTTCAGACGAAATGAGATCCGCCACTATGAGGCAATCCCTCCGGGCCTTCACCATCGGCATGGCATTGACCACCACCCTCACTGTCGGCACGGGCGCTGCCCTCGCCGATGCGCCCACCGCAGCCCCCCAGCCGAAAAGCGTGTCCGTCGGTCTCGGCACCGGTAGCGCTGTGACGGACATTCTCGCCGGGGGTGTCGCACTTGCGGGCCTGCTGGCAGCCTGCCTTCTTCGTTCGGCCAGCGGCGAAAGCCAATGCAATCTCAGTGACGCCTAGTCCGCCAGTTCGGTGACTACGGGCGCATGATCGCTGGCGCCCTTGCCCTTTCGCTCCTCGCGGTCCACGTTCGTATCGGTGACACGGGCCGCGAGATCCGGTGAGTTGAGGATGAAGTCGATGCGCATGCCTTCCTTGCGAGGGAAGCGCAGCTGGGTGTAGTCCCAATAGGTGTAGACGCCGGGGCCGGGGTGGAACGGGCGCATGGCATCGGTGAAGCCCGCCTCCGTCATCGCCTCGAAGGCCGCGCGCTCTTTCTCCGAGGTGTGCGTCTTGCCCTCGAAGAATTCCGGTGACCAGACGTCCGCGTCGGTCGGCGCGATATTCCAGTCGCCGACGAGTGCGATCTGCGCGTGCGGATCCTCCGTCAGCCACTGCGTGCCCGCAGTACGCAGTGCCGCAAGCCATTCCAGCTTGTAGGCGTAGTGCGGATCGTCCAGCGCCCGGCCGTTGGGCACGTACAGGCTCCACACCCGCACGCCGCCGCAGGTGGCGCCGATCGCGCGGGCCTCCACCACCGGAGTGCTCAGCAGCGATTCACCGGCGTCCTTGTCGAAGCCCGGCTGCTCCGGGAAGCCGATCTCCACATTTTCCAGGCCGATGCGCGAGGCGATGGCCACACCGTTCCACTGGTTGTAGCCCACGTGCGCGACCTCGTAACCGGCGGCCTCGAAGGCTTCGAACGGGAACTGCTCGTCCTTGCACTTGGTTTCCTGCATGGCCAGCACATCGATATCGGAGCGATCCAGCCAGGCCAGCACCCGATCCTGCCGGGAGCGAATCGAATTCACATTCCAGGTTGCGAGCCGCACGGCAAAGCCTTTCGGAGATAGAGGTTTTCGACTACAGCAAAGATATTCCGGTCAGGGCGCCACGTAGCGGTACCAGTGGTGCTCGAGGAAGCCCAGCTCCCGATACAACGCCAGCGCTCCGGCATTGCCGGCCTCCACCTGGACGTACGCATGCGTCGCGCCGCGGGCGTGACCCCAGCGCAGCAATTCCGCGCACACCAGTGAACCCAGACCGTGCCTGCGATGCTCGTCCGCCACCGCGATACAGGTCAACCCCACCCAGCGGCGGCCGTCCGGCGCGGTGGTGACCGCGGCCCGGCCGATGGCCAGCGGCGCGGGCAGACCCACGGTGGCGAAACCCAATTCACCCTCGCGCACCGCGGTCAGCACCCCCACCACCGGCGCCCTGCCGATCTCGGTATCACCGCCGCGATGCCGGTGCATGGACAGCCACGCACCGTCCGGCTCGGAGGTGATGCGCAGCATGGGGACGCCCGGCGGCAGCACGAAGGTCTCGAGATCGATTGCCAGCACCATGGTTTCGTTCCAGGTCCGCCAGCCCTGCGGAATCGCGGTGAGCCGATCCGGCAGCAGCAGCTGCATCGGCAGCCCGTGTGCGGTGTACCACGCGCCGATACGGTGCATGGTCTCCGCGTCGAACAGCGCTGGACCGTCCGAACCGCCCAGCGGCACAGCGGAATTCGCGCGCCCGGTGTAGCCCTCGCCGGCGCGCAACAGCCAGCCGTCGATCCAGGCGCGCTGCACACCGGGCCAGCCGTCGGCCGCCGCCGCCTCCAGGGCGCGGATCTCACTGGTCCGAATAGGCCTGGCGCCCAGCTCTTTCCATACGACCACCCGATCCCAGGCGATCGAAACCACCTGACCGTCGGCGGTGCGCACGGTCAGGGGATCGGTCGCGATGAGTTCGCCGATCACATCGGTCAGCGGCTGTGGATAACCCTCGGGCAGGCGGTAGCGCACGACCATGCGGCGTCCGAGGGGCGGCAGGCCGCCGCCCCCGAATCCGGGGGAATCAGTCGTCATGCCCGAACGGATCCGGCACGGTGCCCGGCACCCAGCTCAAACCCGGCGTGCCCCAGCCGTTCCGCTTGATGGCCTTCTTGGCGCCGCGCGCATTGCGCCCGACGAGCACATCCACGTACAGGAAGCCGTCGAGGTGACCCACCTCGTGCTGCAGCATGCGGGCGAAGAACTCCTCGCCCTCCAGTTCGATCGGATCGCCGTGCTCATCGGTACCGGTGACCTTCGCCCATTCGGCGCGACCGGTGGGCCACTGCTCGCCCGGAACCGAGAGGCAGCCCTCTTCGTCATCTTCGGGATCGGGCATCGTCTCCGGAATCGCGGAGGTTTCCAATACCGGGTTGATCACCGCACCGCGCCGGCGGACCATCTTGCCGTCCGGGCCTTCGTCGGGGCAGTCGTAGACGAACAGTCGAAGCGGCACACCGACCTGATTGGCGGCCAGGCCCACACCGCGGGCGGCGTCCAGGGTTTCGTACATGTCCGCGATCAGCTCGGCAAGTTCCTCGGGTGTCTGCGTGACCTTCTCGGTCGGGTTGTGCAGAACCGGGTCGCCGACGATGACGATCGGGAGAATAGCCATGCTGAGCAGCCTACTGGGTGGTTCCGGAGGTCGATCCGGGACCTGTTGTCAGAGCGACACGCCGGGCTTAGATCACTAAAACACGCCGAACGGTACGCGCCGGGAAGTCAGCGTCGCGTGGTTGAATGAGCGGCGACGTACAAGCACCATATTCGTCTGGTGACCACTCGGCGAGGGAGCACTATGGACAGCGCAGCGGCACGATTTTCCGCAAGCGGGGACGATCCTTCCGTGAGCGAGAACATCGCCGCCGGTGCCGCGACACCCGATGAGGATGGCGCGCACGGCCTCTCACGGCGGGAAATCGACATCCTCGATTTCGAACGCAAATGGTGGAAGTACGCCGGTGCGAAAGAAGAAGCCATCCGGGAACTGTTCGACCTCTCGCCCACCCGCTACTACCAGGTGCTGAACGCGGTCGTCGACAAGCCCGAAGCGCTGGCGGCGGACCCCATGCTGGTGAAACGACTGCGCAGATTGCGGGCCAGCCGTCAGAAGACCAGGGCCGCACGCCGTCTGGGATTCCAGGTGTGAACCGCCCCCAGACCGATCAGAGATTAGGCTCCACGACGTGAGCACTCCGAATACGCCGTCCGGTGGCCCGCCGCTGCGCGCCCTGGCCATGGTGCTGATCGCGCTTGCCATCGTGTTCGCCGGGCTCGGGGCGATGTCCCTGTCGAGTTCGGATTCCTCGGACGCAGGGGCCGCGTCGAGCGCATCCACCACGACCGCAGCGCAGCCGGCCGCAGCCACCACCACTGTGGCGCAGCAGGTTTCGGCGCCTCCGGCAACCACCGCGCCCTCGGCAACCACCACCGCGCCGGTCACCACGACCCCGCCGCCGCCGACCACCCCCGCCGCGGGCGCGGTCGACAAGACCATTCCCGTAAGGGTTTTGAACAACAGTATGGTCTCCGGCCTCGCCGCGAAAACCGCGAACGATCTCGCGGCTGACGGCTGGAACATTGCCGAGACCGGCAATTACGGCACGGGCGTCATCTCCAAAACGACCGTCTACTACGGCAGTTCGGCAGGGGAGAAGGCGGCCGCCCTGGCGATCGCGAACCAGCTCGGCATCACCGCCGAACCGCGCTTCGCCGGAATCATGGACAGCCCGCCCGGGATCATCGTCATCGTCACCGGCAACTGACCCGCTTCGCAGCCTCGTCCGAGCACCATCTGAACACCCGGCCAGCCCCTGCGGGGGAGTGGGTCACGGCTCTGGCATCATCTTGTCCGAGTAGTAATCATGTCCACCCAGCTTTTCGTAAACTCGGACTCGTAAAGGAGTTCCCCGATGGCCTCGTC